>JAGXQZ010000060.1 GCA_018336015.1 Algoriphagus sp.
CTTCGTCGATTTTACTTTCTACGCCTACCTTGCCTCGCATAAGCTGGGCGAGTTTTTCCACCACGGAAAGTCCCAGTCCTGTTCCCTCGGTAGCAAATTGATCACCCCCAATTCGTTCAAAGGGTTTGAACAACTTGGGTATATTTTCTTCTGATATGCCTATGCCGTTGTCTACGACTAAGATCCTGATTGATTTTTTTCCATCCAGGTCAAAACTGGTCTCAGCTGAAATCCAAACTGAACCACCTTTTCGATTGTATTTGATGGCGTTGTTGAGCAAGTTGATCAGGATTTGTTTCAATCGCTGTAAGTCTGCCAAGACGAAAATTTTCCGCTTATCGACCGGGAGGTGAACCTGTACTGATTTTTCTCCTGCAAAAGGCATGACCGAATCAGCGATTTCCTGAATCACTCCGGTCAACTCGATTGGTTCTAGGGAAACGGAGACCTTTCCTGCCTCGATTTTGGCAATGTCTAAGACTTCATTGATCAACTGAAGGAGGTGATTTCCGCTCTTGAGGATGTATTCCAGATTTTTGTGCTGATTTTCAGTGAGTTCTGTAAATTCCAATAACTGTGCAAAGCCAAGAATAGAATTCATGGGAGTTCTGAGTTCATGGCTCATTCTGGAAAGAAACTCACTTTTTGCCTGGTTGGCCGTGTCGGCTTCGTTTCTGGCTAGTTCAAGTTCGAGGTTTGAATTTTCCAGTTCTTTGGTTCGCTCTTGAATTCGCAACTCGAGATTTTGATTGAGTTGGATGATTTCCTCCTCGTAATGCTTTCGCTCAGTGATATCCTGCTTGACAGCCAGGTAGTTTTTGATATTGCCATTTTCATCGAGAATGGGTGTAATGGAAATGTTTTCCCAGAAAATCTCACCCGACTTTCTTCGGTTTCTCCATTCGGTCTGAAAGTTTTTGCCAGAGGTAATGGTTTTCCAAAGGTGATTGTATACCTCCCGCTCGGTCAGGCCTGATTTGATCATTCCAATGGGCTGCATGTATAATTCCTCGTGGCTGTAGCCTGTCATGGTAAGGAAGGCTGGGCTCATGTACTCGAGCTTACCGGTCAGATCGGTAATGATGATGGCTACAGGACTTTGCTCGATGGCAAGAGTCAGTTTTTTGATTTCCCTTTCGTTCTTTTTTCGCTCCGTGATTTCTCTGACAAATCGCAGGACTTTAGTGTCGGACATGGGAACGATCCTCGATTCAAAATGTCTTTCTTCATATCCATAAATTCCAAAGGCTTCATAGGTTTCAATTTTCTGTTCAGTCAGAGATTTTCTAATTTTATTTAAATGAAAATCTGCCTCCTTGGGCTCGAAGACATCTTTAAGATTTTTACCAACCAGATATTCAAAATCTCCGATTTGATTTTCTTTTTTAGAACTGAAATATTCCAGGTAATTGCCATCAAAATCCATGATATAAAGCAAATCCGGAATGGCATCGATGATGGCTTTGAATCGGATATTTTGCTCTCGGATTTGTTCCTCAACTATTTTTTCGTGTGTGATGTCGATGACAGTCGCCGCATTGAAGATCGGCTTGCCGTCCTCGTCAAAGAAAAGCTTCGCGGTGACCAATCCGGGAAAAGTACTGCCGTCTTTCCGCTTTCGGCCAAATTCCTTAAGGGTATATTCTTTATTATTAAGGTATTCGGGATAGATCTGCTCTTGGTATTCTTCAAGTTGCTCCGGGGTATGAAGACTAAATATCTCCATCCCGATCATTTCATCTACTTCATACCCATGCATTTTTGCAAATGCCTCATTGCAATAGGTGATTTTCCGTGTGCCGTACTCGGTAATGACTGTACCGTAGGAAGCTTTGTCTGAGATGATTCTGAATTTTCGAAGTTCTTGCTCGGCAGTCTTTCTGGCAGTGACGTCGTAATCTGCACCCCGGAACCCGATTACTTTTCCTTCTGTATCTCTGATTGCGGCGCCAAAACTACTTACCCAAATGATCTGTCCGTCTTTTCGCTCAATGGTATTTTCCCAATCGAATAGATCGTTGCCATCTTTGAGGTGTTGGATACCTATGGACTTATACTCTTCTCTTTCATTTTCAGGGAAAAGGACCCAAAAGTACTTATTGCCTACCAACTCTTCCGGTTCATACCCGTAGACGCGCTTGGATACAGGGCTGATGTAGGTATAGAGTCCCATTTCATCTACTTCCCAAATGACCGCACCGGTATGCTCTGCAATTTGGCGGAAGCGGTTTTCGCTATAAATGAGTGCTTGTTCGGTAGCTCTTTTTTCGGTAATGTTTTTCCAGGAAGTGAAAATGACTTCTTCTCCATTGAAAAGGATTTTGGAAAGGGTGATCTCTGCCAAAAACTCAGTTCCATTTTTTTGGATATGAACCCACTCAAAATGTGCATGGCCTTCGTTCTCAGTCATTTCGAGCATTTCTGCTGCATACGCTGTAGATTTTCTTCCGTTGGGCTGATTTTCAGGTGAGATTTCTGCCGGTGTGAGCCCTACCACTTCTTCTTTGGGACGGCCTAACAAGCTTACTACTGCTTTATTGCAATCGATGAACTTTCCATCCTTGATGATCAGGTATCCGTCAGGAGATTCTTCAAAGAGCACACGGTATTTTTCTTCACTGTCTCTTAGCTTTTGTTCCGTTTCCTTTCGATCGGTGATATCTATACCCACGCACTGCATTTCAAAGGGTACTCCCGCAGAATCTGTCAAACAAACAAAATCCCACAGGGTGGTCATGATCTTACCCGAGCGAGTTGGCTTGTCTAGCTCTACTTGGACGATTTTGCCTGGGTGAGTGATGCATATCCCTACTGCTTCCCGGGCTTTATCTTGATCATATTCACAGATCGAAGTCAGAGAATCAGACTCAGCAAGGCCTTTGGTTGGATAGATGTATCCAAAGTCTTCTTCAAACTTTTTATTCCAAAACGTATGTCGCCCTTGGAGATCTGTACGGATGACATAATTGGTTTGAGATTCAAGGAGACTTCGAAGGCGGTTTTCACTTTCAATCAATTGGTCTTCTGCCCGCTTTCTATCGGAGATATTAATCCCCATGCACTGGATTTCATTGGGTATTCCGTTTTCGTCAAAAAGTGCGACAAATTCCCAAAGTGTAGTAATTATTCCTCCCTCTTTACTGGGTTTATCTAGCTCTACAGGAAAAATTTCACCAGGGTGTAGCATGCACTCCTGGACCACAGCTCTAGTTTTATCATGATGGTACTCACAGATGGATTGCAAAGCATTGCCGTGGTCAAGCCCGTTGTCTCCGTAAAGCCAACCGAATTCTTCTGCAAATTTTTCATTCCAATAGGTATGACGACCATAAAGGTCTGTTCGGAGAACATAGCTGGTTTGGAAGTTGAGCAGATTTTGTAGCTGCCGTTCTTTCTTCCTTGACTCAGCTAAGTTACTTCTGGATTCAAAGTGTTGGCCCAATACACTGGTAAGCGCTTGCACCAAGGTGTATTCCTCGATCAGGAAAAATTTATTGTTGGGGATAAAGACTTCTAAAACACCCACCTCGAGGTTATTCACCAAGATGTTTTCTTTGATAAGATTGGTGCTTCTTTTAAATGATGGGGAGATGAATTCTGAATTTTTGTAACTGATCCGGGCATGGGTTTCCTCGGGTTGGAAAAAACCAGCAGGAATGATTTCTACTGCCCGTTGAAGCACTTGCTCCTCCTTTAGATCTCCGGAAATCAGCAATTGGGTGATTTCATAGACCGTATTGAATTCTTTGATCCGCTCTTTAAGATCCCGCTCTTTTCGGATTCTATTGTGAACATTTCCTAAGATGGAAGTGAAAATTTTAAGGAGATTGAATTCATTTTCGGAATAAGAGTGGTGTTTTTGGACTGAGTCCAATCCAATAAAACCAATGCACTCGCTTTGGTCCATGATCGGCATGGCCAGTAGGCTCTTGATTCCCTGAGCTTCAAGAATTTGCCGGAGCGTGGTAGATTCCTCCAATGCATTTACATCTTCCACATACATGATCTCCCCTTGGAGGTGTTGCTTGGTCCAGTCTTCCAATCCTTCCAATGAGGTTTCCTGGAGAAATTCAAGTTGCGATTCAATACCTGTTGCACACCATTCGAAGGTATTGCTACAGGTATTTTGTGCCCAGTCATAGTCAAAAACATACATCCGGTCTGCTTCTACAAACTCACCCAATTTCTGTAAAGAGGCCTGGATGGTTTTGTGAAGATCCTCTTCCGAAATATTGATATAAGAGGAGGATGTCTGTACTAAAAGCTCCAAAAGCTCTGACTGGGATTTAAGCTTTTGCTCTGCTTCTACCTGGTGCGTGATGTCGAGAAAAGTCGTAAAGACCTGAAAGGGTTCCTTCTCTCCAGGTTTGAATTCCGGAACTGAATTGATCGAAATCCAAGTATATTTTTTCTTTTTTGGATTAAAGACTCCCATCACTTCATTTTGAACTGGTTTTCCGGTCCTCAATGATACCATGGCAGGATGGGAATCGCCGGGAAAATCAGAACCATCCAAGTGGATCGCATGCCATTCGGGATCGACGGAGGTTTTTCCCTGCATTTGGTCCCTGGTTAGCCCAAGCATGATTTCAGCTGCTTGGTTGCATTCGGTGATTTTGCCGGTAGAATCTTGATAAACTACCCCTTCAGGCATCTTTTCGAACAAGGTGGCATAGCATCCGGGTTGTTCTTGATCAGGGGAAAAAGTATAGCTGATATAGGCAATCATTCCCTGAGGGAATTTCTCAAATCGGTATTTCCAATGGCCTTTAAGTTCAAGTGAAGTGGTGGAAGGATCTGAAACAAAAGTGCTAAGGGATTCGGTTTGCAGATTCGGAAACACATCAAAAATGAGATTCCCGTCAGAGATGTTTTTTTCGGAAAGCAGGGATTCTGCTGCTTTGTTTTTACCAATAATTTTAAGTTCAGAATCCAAGAAAAGTACAGCCTCTTGAAGCTGATTAAGTGCAGATCTTAGGAGTTGGAAATTCTCTTCGCTAGGTTTTTGAAAAGGCATACCAGATATCTAATTAAGACGCTTTCGACATGGGTCAAAAGTAAATTGGAAATTCGTCCGAATCGACTGCAGTTGGTATTTGGGTGCTTGATCCACTACAATTCTATTGATTTGCCGAATTCCGATTAATAGTACTAAAAATCAACGGTAAATTGTAGATGAACAGGATTTAATTAGGCTTATAAGTACTTTTTTGTAATGAAAAGTTTAAAAAAATATATGAATTGTAATTTTCGGATTAATGCAGCCTAAAGGATATTGATGGTAAAAGCAAAAAAAAATAGCCCCTGATTTTTTAAATCAAGGGCTTGATTTTTTAACCTGGATTGTGCGTTGGAATTTGAAACAAGAATTCAAAATTTAGGAAAGTCAGTCACTTTGGATTCCGATAATTATTGGGAGAAAACTGAAATAAAACGACTGATTAGGTAGCATTTTGAGCTCGTAGTAGATTTTCCAATGCATGGTTCAGTTTTAATCTACCAACCAGAGGTAATCCCCATAGCCGGCTTCTTTCATTTTTGTTTTTGGGATGAATTTCATCGCGGCCGAATTCATGCAATACCTCAATCGGGTAGGTTCAGGACCATCATAAAACACATGTCCTACATGGCTTTTACCATATTTACTTCGGACTTCCACACGGGTCATTCCGAGTGTTCGGTCGATTGGCTTTTCGAGTGCTCGTGCATCTATAGGCTTTACAAAGCTTGGCCATCCCGATCCGGATTCGTATTTGTCTTTGGAACTAAAGAGCGGAGCACCGGACACAATACAGACATAAATGCCGGATTCCTTGTTGCCATTGTATTCGTTGTTGTAGGCATATTCAGTAGCATCTTCCATGGTCACTTCGTATTGCAGTGGAGTGAGTGATTTTTTTAGTTCTGCTTTGGATTTGGCAGGGTAGGTGCCTTCATTGATGTCTGGCCAGTTGGTTTTGATGCATTCTTGCCGACCACTTCCGATTTTATAAGCATTGTATTCATCCGGAGACTTTTTGTAATAGTCTTGGTGGTACTCTTCAGCAGGATAAAAGTTGCTGTACTTGATCACCGGAGTAGCAATTGGCTTTGCGAATTTTCCCGATTTATCCAGTCTGGATTTGCTTTCCTCGGCCACTTTTCGCTGCAGGTCATTGTGAAAAAAGATCGCAGATTCATACTGCGTACCTCGGTCAAAGAATGAACCTCCTACATCGGTAGGATCAAAGGTTTGCCAGAAAATATCGACCAATTCAGCATAGCTGATGACTTCTGGATCATAAGTGATTTGGACAGCCTCTCGGTGACCGGTTTTCCCTGAGGAAACTTCTGAATAGTTGGGATTTTTCTCTTTACCGCCTGAATAACCTGAGACTACGGAAATTACTCCGTCCAAGCCTTCAAAAGGTGCTTCCACACACCAGAAACAGCCTCCGGCAAAAGTGGCCAACTCAGTTTTGGCAGAAAATACTTCCTGCTTTGGCTCTTCTGGGAGGTTTTCAGTTGTTCCTGATTTTTCGGCAGGACCAGATGAACAGGCCATTAACAGGCCAACAAACAGACTCAACATAGTAAACGAATGATTTATGGATTTGATCATGTAGGTAAATTCAGATGTAGAATAGTGCTGTAATTCGGTTATCGTATCGGTTTAAACTAGTGTACTCGACCTTCTGTTCAGGCTAAAATCTTAAATTCCTTTAAAACTCACCTTCAGAATTACGAGGAAGGTGAATTTTTGGATTAATCCCTTCTTAAATAAAAACTCAAAGGCTGGAATTTGATCAATTGGCTTCTTTCAATTCACCAGTTAAAAACAAACTCATGTAAATCTGAATTTGATACTAGTCTGATTTTAATATCTTTTGAAACCCAAATTGCCTAAACCCATTTTATGAATTCAAGAATAAGTTTCCTGAGTCTTATCATCTTAGCAATCTTCAGTTGCAAGGAAAAAGACATCGATCCTTTTGCCACCATCCAGCCTGAGGAAAGCCGATTTACCAAAGTCACCCTGGTTGAAAAGCTAAATGAACCCATGGAGCTGGAGGTCTTGGATAATTTTGACGTGCTCTTCATCGAGCGGGGTGGAAAAGTGAGAAGATTCCTAGCTGAGACTGGAAATGTTGAAGAAGTCGGTTTTCTTGACGTCTATGCTCAAAATGAGGACGGATTACTCGGCCTAGCCAAAGACCCCAAGTTCAACGAAAACCAATGGATTTACCTCTACTATGCACCTGCAGGTCCGGATTCAATCAACCGGCTTTCGAGATTTACCCTGACCGATGGTTTACTTGATAAAGGTTCGGAGAAGATCATGCTCGAAGTGCCCGTATTTCGTGGATGCTGCCACTCGGGAGGTTCGCTTGAGTTTGATTCCAAGGGCAATCTATTTATTAGTTTAGGCGATGATACGACCCCTTTTGAGTCGGATAATTACAATCCCATCGACGAGCGTGCAGGAAGGCCCGGTAATGTGGATGCACAAAAGACCTCCGGCAACAGCAATGACCTGAGAGGTTCCATCCTGCGAATTACCCCACAGCCCGATGGTACTTACACCATTCCCGAGGGCAATCTTTTTCCTCCCGGCACACCCAATACCCGCCCTGAGATCTATGTCAAGGGAAATAGAAACCCATTTCGAATCGGGATCGATCAGCGCAATGGCAATCTGTTTTGGGGTGAAGTGGGTCCGGACGCTTCCAAAGACAGCCTGAAAAGAGGTCCAAAAGGACATGATGAGTTTAATTTGGCGACCAAGCCCGGATTTTTCGGCTGGCCCTATTTTGTGGGGAATAATAAGCCCTATTGGAAATATGACTTCGAAAAGCAGGAAGGCCTTTTTGAATTTGATCCGAAAGCACCAAAAAACACCTCGCCTAATTCCACAGGAATCGAACAACTTCCTCCTGCTACGCCTGCTTTGATTTGGTATCCTTATGATGAGTCAGTGGAGTTTCCGATGCTTGGTACGGGAGGTAGAAATGCCATGGCAGGCCCGATCTACTATCGTGCAGATTATGAAAAGTCTGAGGTGCGATTCCCGGGCTATTACGATGGCAAGGCCTTTTTCTACGATTGGATGAGAAACTGGATCTATACCGTGAAGCTGACCGAGGATTTTCAATACGATACCATGGAGCGATTCATGCCTTCGACGGTGTTTGACAAGCCTGTCGACATGCAGTTTGCCAAGGACGGCTCTCTTTACATTTTGGAATATGGCACGTATTGGAGTTCGCAAAATGATGATTCAGGCATCTACCGCATCGAGTTTGCCTCGGGCAACAGAAAGCCCAAAGCGATTGCCTCAGCAGATCGGCTGAACGGAGCTGTTCCATTGCAGGTGAAGTTTTCTTCCGAAGGCACCCAAGATGCAGACGAAGGTGATCAGGTGGTGATGGAATGGGATTTTGGCAATGGTCAAACCTCCAAAGAGGCTAATCCTGTCATGAGTTTTGACAAGCCGGGCGTCTACCGAGTCAAACTCAAAGTGACCGATCAGCAGGGCGCATTTTCTGAAACTTTCCTCGAAATCAAAGCCGGAAATGAAGCCCCTCAAGTCCAATTGGACTGGAAGGGTAACCGAAGTTTTTACTTTGGAAAAGAGCAAATCACCTATGCTCTGAATGTGACAGACCGAGAGGATGGTACTCCACAGGAGTCTAAGATCGGGTTGTCCATCGATTACCTCTCCGGTGGATTTGATCTGATTCAGGCAGGACATCAGGAGGATAAGCCCATTTTGCCCGGAGAAAACTACATCACTCAGGCGGGTTGTAAGGCATGCCATGCCGTGGAAAAGGCATCGGTCGGGCCAACCTACACCGCCGTCTCCCAAAAGTACCTCAATCAGCCTGATGCCAAATCCTACCTGATCACTAAAATCACCCAAGGCGGGGGCGGTGTATGGGGCGAGCGGGTGATGCCGGGTCATTCGCATATAGCTCCTAGCCAAGTGGAATCCATGGTGGATTACATTCTCGCTTTGGCCAATCCTAATGCAGTCCAGCGAACAATTCCGCTCGCAGGTACTTTCCCGATTGACCAAACCGAAAATCCGGAGGGCTACTATTTGATCCAAGCCAACTATGAGGACAAAGGTGCTTCGGGGATTGAACCGCTGAAAACTCAACTTAGAATGATCCTGAGAAATAGCTTGGTGCCTGCTGTTTCTGCCAATGGATTTGAGGGCGTGGCCAAAGCCAATGGTCCAAATTCGCAGTGGGTGAAGTTTACCGCCGCTCGATCTTGGATACGATTTGATCAGCTGGATTTGACTGGAATTAGACTGTTAGAACTTGCCCTTTCTCCTGGAAATACCTCCGGCAAACTCGAAATCAGAACCGGAAGCTCAGATGGAATGGTGATCGGGGAGACGAAAATTCTTTCCAAAGCAGACCGTCCGGCCAACTGGGAGGGACAATTCTTCCCTGTACCTGTCACCCTTAGTCCGAAAGAAGGAATAAAAGATGTCTTCTTAGTCTTCGTGCCAGACAAGGAAGTTTCCATCTGGAATACGTTCAATGTGAGTACGATCAAGTTTAATAGATAGTAAAGCAAAAGCCCGAATCTCAACAGATTCGGGCTTTTTTACTGTTTAGAGAAATTTTTGGAATGAAAATTTGAGGAACCCTGAAAGTATCTTTTTAATATTCAAACTATCAAGTTAACTCCAAGTTTTATCCAACTTCGGTCATCGGTCTTCCAGCCCAAAATCAAAGGAATATACGTCAAGTAGAAGAAGAATTAAGCTGATTTTGGAGCTTCAATACAGCATGATCCCTGCCTGAAGGGTGATCATTCCGGTTTGGGTCTTGCCGTTTTTGTAAGTGATAAACCCTTCCGAATCGACTGCGATACTTCCTTTCCTGACATAGGTTAGCCGATCGCCATAGGCATAATTCAGCTTCAGGTAGAAGCTGTTTCCCACGTTTATTCCTCCTTTGTCGAGTTTTCGGGTAAAAAAACCGATACCCATTCCATACCCCAATCCTTCATAATTGGTGGAAAGTAGGCTTTCCAAGTATTCTTGATCAAGGAGCGTATCAATGATCGTGTTGTCAATTCTCGTTTTGGTATTCAGCAACTTCATGCCCACAAAACCATCCACAAAAGGCACGATTCCTTCTTCCCGCTGGGAAAGGAGTGCACGTACCACAGGCCCGAGTGTGATGTAGTTGTAGGAAGTTTTGAGTTGGGGGAGAAAGGTGCTTTCAGGGGTTTTCTCCGTGCCGAGGTGGAGGTAGTTGACTTCAATTCCGAGTAATACGGGTGAATAAGCTGCTTCTTTTTTGGGATTGAACAAGATACTGGTACCCAAACCCACTCCATTTCCACCAATTGAGTTTTGGATAGCTTGGCGAAACTCACCCATGGGAAAACCTAGGTTTCCATAAAGGCTGACCTGTGCTTTTTCGGAGATTTGGGCGAAGGAGGGGGAGGATAGGAGGGTGACTAGAAGTACGAGAAGTCTTTTTTTCATGCTGTGTAACTTACTTTTCCAAACACGTGCGCGCATCCCATTGAGTTTTATTAATCTAAAAAATCGTTTACCTAAAATTCAAACTAAATACCGTTCGTTTGTCGGGTTCTGAATCCACGGTCAGGCTGCCTCGGTGGAGGTTCATGATTTGCCGAGAAATCGCCAATCCGATTCCCGAACCGGTCTTTTTGGTGGTGTAGAAGGGTACAAAAATCCGTTCCAAAGCTTCCGGTACTATCCCCGGACCATTGTCCTCGATTTGGATGAGGCTGCCTAGGTCACCTTGACCGATGGCTCGGATGTGGATCTGTCGGTCTGCCTGATTCTGTAAGGATTCGATGGCGTTTTTGATCAGATTGATGAGAATCATCGTGATCTGATCAGGATCGCAGGCGATTTCGAGTTGGGGTGTACGAATGTCTTTTTGCAGCTCGATATTTTTGGATTTAAGATCCTCTTTCATCAGTTGGCAAACGTTTTCTAGAAGAGCTTCCACCGAGATCAATTCTTTTTTGGGTGCAGGGATATTCGTGTAATCCCGGTAGGCATTCACAAAGTTGACCAGTCCCTTGCTTCGGTTTGCAATCGTATCTAGTCCTTCTTGAATGTCCAGATAACCTTCCTTTTTGATCAAAGTCCCTTCTTGCTGTACGTAGCTGTCTTCATCCAAAATGGTTCGGAGCGATTCCACCAAGCTGGAGATTGGGGTGATGGAGTTCATGATTTCATGGCGAAGGACCTTGGTGAGGTTTTGCCAGGCTTCCAGTTCGTTGGATTGGAGCTCGGGGTTGATGTTTTGAAAGGAGAGGAGTGTCCAGCTTTTGCCACCCATTTTCAGGGAGGTAGATTGGATGATGAGGTGGAGGGTTGGATTGACCTTGAAGGATATCCGCTGCCCGGGTTTGATTTCGAGGATTTCCAAGAGAAGCTTTTCAGAAAGTTTTGCCAGATCATGGATGCTTCTGAATTGGGGGATTTGGAGCAGGTGCTTGGCGGCATTGTTGATGACCCCGATTTTTCCATCTGTATTAAAAGAGACGATTCCAGTATTGATGTGCTGGATGATGACTTGGAGAAAAAGCATCTGCTCTTCCTTTTCGGCTCGTGTTTTCTTGAAGACCTCCATAACTTCGTTGAAAGCCTGATTGACTTCTCGGAATGAACCTCCCATTTTGCTGTCGGAGGTGAAAGAGGAAGAAAAATCAGTAAATCGGATCGAATCCAGAAAGCGGGCCAGTTTGTGATTGATGGAGTTGACATAAAAGATCATTTCCCCTGCAAGAGCTAACACGCCGAGGCCAAGGATTATAGGCGCTAGGAGCATTCCTTTGGTCAAATACAGCCAAATCCCTGCAAAGATGCAGACGATAATCCCCAAGATTCGCAGGGTAATGCCTACCGAAAATCTCCTATAAACCATATTTCTCCAGTCTTCGGTAGAGGGAGGAGCGAGTCAGTCCCAATTCTTCGGCAGCTCTCGTGATGTGTCCGTTATGCTTTTGCAGGGCCTTGCGGATGAGGATTCGTTCCACATCTTCGATGTTCAGGTGGTCTAGGCTCACATTTTCCTCTGATTTTTCTGCCTGTCCCATTTTTTGCAAAAACAAGTCTTCAGGTTGGAGGACGTTATGATTACTCATGATTACCGCCCGCTCGATGCTGTGCTGAAGCTCACGGATGTTTCCGGGCCAATGGTATTTAGTCATCCGCTTGATCAGAGGCTCAGAAGCTTTGCGGATGTCTTTGTTGTATTTTTTAGAATAGTAGCTGATAAAGTGATCTGCCAAAAGCGGGATGTCTTCCACTCTTTCCCGGAGAGGAGGCAGTGTGATTTCGATCGTGTTGATTCGGTAAAGGAGATCCTGCCGGAAGGAATTGTCATAGACCATGTTGTAGACAGGCATGTTGGTAGCAGAGATCAGCCGGATATCCACATCGGTTGACCTATTGGTCCCTACGCGGGTTACTTGGCGATTTTGAAGGGCCGCCAAAAGCTTCGACTGCATGTTGATGGGCAAGTTGCCGATTTCGTCAAGGAAGAGAGTCCCCTTGTGAGCTTGTTCAAATCGGCCAGCCCGGTCTTCCTTGGCGTCGGTGAAAGCTCCTTTTTTGTGCCCAAAAAGCTCTGATTCGAATAGAGTCGTGGTAATCGCTCCCAAATCTACTCCTACAAAGGCCTCTCTCCGGCGCTTGGAATGTCGGTGAATTGCCCGGGCGACGAGTTCTTTTCCCGTTCCATTTTCTCCTAAAATCAACACATTGGCATCGGTCGCGGCTACCCGCTCGATGGTTTCAAAGACTTTTTGCATGGCCGGACTTTGACCGATGATGTCTTTAAACTTGTTGTCAATGTCCTGCTGAAGGGTTTGTTTTTGGTCTTTCAGCAAGTTGACTTCGAGCTTTTTCTGTCGGAGTTGAAGGGCGGAATTTAGGGTAGCAAGAAGGCGCTCATTTTCCCAGGGTTTAAGGACAAAGTCAGTAGCTCCTTCTTTGATGGCTTTTACTGCCAGATTCACATCTCCATATGCGGTGATCAAGACAACTACTGCCGAGGGATCGAGTTCCAATATTCGATCCAACCAATAAAAACCCTCTTGACCCGAGCTTACATCTTTAGTGAAGTTCATGTCGAGCAGAATGACATCGTAGCTTTCGTTGTGGGTGAGGATAGGAAGTAGGTCAGGATTGGTTTCCGTATCCACTTGGGCGAAGTGCCTTTTCAGAAAAATCTTGGCTGCTTTTAGCAGGTCCTCGTTGTCATCGACGATGAGGATTTTTCCAATTCGTTGCTCGTTCATTCGGTAGAAAATTTAAAATGCCAGAATAGTAGGTCGTCTATTGTGATTCCAAAAGTTTGCCGAAGTGCATTTTTGAAAATTATTTCTCGAAAAGGTTCGAATTCGGGCGAAAATGGCCGTTTTTAAGTCTCTTTAATTTTATAAAAAGGTACTAGTAAAAAATCGAAACTGGTGCACTTTTGTGCGCTGGCGGACGAAATTGTTCGAGAAGCGAAACCAGCTCTTTTTCCAAAACCATTCTCAGTGCTTTTTAGGCCCTTTTTTCCATGGCACATCCTTTGGCATACAGGTGATACTGCCAAACGGCGGATCAAGACATGGATAAGAAAATAGAAAAGAAAACCTGGACACCCCGAAAGATTGTCGCTCTAGTTTTGGGCCCTGTTTTGATGGGGGGGATAATTTACCAAATCGTCTTTGCAGACCATCGCTCCACGATGAAGGTGGAAAAGGATCGATTGACCATCGGCACGGTCATTATGGGTGAGTTTACAGATTACATTTTGGTCTCAGGACAGATCGAACCTGCCCGTACCGTGTATCTGGATGCCATCGAAGGTGGCGTGGTCAATCAAGTAATCCGAGAATCCGGAGCCTTGGTCAAAAAAGGAGATACCATTCTGATCCTTAATAATTCCAACCTACAGCTTGATGTGATGCAGCGGGAGACCATGCTCTATGAGCAGATCAACAACCTCCGGCAAACCCGCCTCCTTTTGGATCAAAACGACCTCAATCAACAAGGACAGCTGGCAGAGATTGATTACCAGATTAGCCTGCTCGAACCCCAATACAGGCGATTTAAAGAGCTTCACGGCAAAAAACTCGTCTCAGACCGTGAATTTGAAGAGATCAAAGAGCAATACGAGTACAATGTAAAGCGACGAAAACTCACCTACGCTTCGTATAAAAACGACTCCATCGCTCGTTCCATCCAACTCAAGCAACTCCGACTTTCTGAAAACCGAATGAATGCTTCCCTCACCGGAGTGGGCAATATCTTGGATAATCTGGTCATCACCTCACCGATTGCCGGTCAGCTGGCTACGCCTCAGCAACTGGAGATTGGTCAGGCCATCAACCCTGGACAGCGCTATGGTCAGGTAGATATTTTGGATGAGTTTAAGGTACGTGTAGCGATCGATGAGCTTTACCTACCTCGGATTGCTCAGGGATTGAGGGGAAAGTTTACCCTCAGTGGACAGGAATACGAGCTGGAGATTTCCAAAATCTATCCCACCATCACCAATGGTCGCTTCGAAGTCGACATGGTATTTACAGGCACTGCTCCAGAAGGAATTCGAAGAGGTCAGAGTGTACGCATCCGGCTCGAACTCGGCCAAAGTGAGCAGAGCTTGCTCTTGCCTGCAGGTGGATTCTTCAAAGACACCGGAGGCAATTGGGTCTATGTATTCAATGCTGCCGGTAATGCCGAGAAACGAACCATTCGCTTCGGAAGAAAAAATCCTGAGTTCTATGAAGTCTTGGAAGGCCTGGTCGAAGGTGAAAAAGTCATCATCAGTGGCTACGAGAATTATGGAGCGAATGAAGTGCTGGAGGTGAAGTAGGGGAGTCGGAAGAAGGAAGACCGAAGACGGAAGTGGGGAGACCGAAGACGGAAGACCGAAGTGGGGAGATCGAAGACCGAAGTAGGAAAAACGACAGAGCAGGTGAGGCTGGAGAAGGATAAAGGCATTCTGGAAGTAATGAAAAATAGGTTCATTTATATACTTGACTTTTGTGAGTAATTTTAATGTTAAGTTCTGATAATCAAAATAATAAACCGATGAACTTTAAATTTGAAAAACTTTTAATATGGCAAAAAGCCATGGATTTGGCAGAGGAAATCCATGAGCTTTCTAAAAAAATTCCTAAAGAGGAACTGTACAATCTTACCAGCCAAATTAATCGAGCAGCAGATTCTATTGCTCTAAATATTGCTGAAGGCTCCATTTCTCAGACTAATCCTGAGCAGCATCGCTTTCTAGGTTATTCAATTAGATCCATAGCAGAGGTGGTCACCTGTTTGCATAAAGCAAAGAGAAGAAAATATATCTCGACTGATGAATTTGAAAAGAACTATAGGGATTGTTTTGATCTGATGAATATGACCATTGGGTTTAAGAATAATATTAAATGACTCTGTTTTCAAAACGCTTCGATCTCCCGTCTTCAAGCTCAAAACAAATTGATGGAGTCCGGATACTTCGGTCTTCCGTCTTCAAGCTCAAAACAAATCGATGGAGTCTGGATATTTCGGTCTCCCGTCTTCAAGTTCAAAACAAATCTATGGAGTCCGGATACTTCGGTCTTCGGTCTCCCGTCTTCGGTCTTTCAAATAAATCTTTAACACTATTAATACATGCTCAACATCATCAAAACAGTCAATCTCCGCAAGCTATATACCACGGAGGAAGTCGAAACTACCGCTCTTGACGGGATTCAGGTCGAGATCAAAAAGGGTGAATTTGTCGCCATCATGGGCCCTTCTGGCTGCGGCAAATCAACTTTACTCAATATCATCGGCTTGTTGGACAATCCCGATAGTGGTCAATATTATTTTTTAGACCATGAGGTCGCCGGCTATTCTGAGCGTCAGCGGTCCACGTTACGAAAAGGAAACATTGGCTTTGTCTTTCAGAGTTTTAATCTCATTGATGAACTCACCGTTTTCGAAAATGTAGAACTGCCACTGCTTTACCTGAAGACTCCAGCGGATGAGCGCAAAAAGCGAGTGGAAGAGGTACTGACACGAATGAACATTATGCACCGTCGAAACCACTTTCCTCAGCAACTCTCAGGTGGTCAACAGCAGCGTGTGGCGATTGCCAGAGCGATCGTTGCCAAACCTTCCGTGATCCTCGCCGACGAACCTACCGGTAACCTCGACTCCACCAACGGAGAGGAAGTAATGCGTCTTTTGGAGGAATTGAATAACGAAGGCACCACCATCGTAATGGTGACCCACTCTGCCCATGATGCCAACTATGCGCACCGCATCATCAACCTCTTTGATGGTAAAGTCGTGACAGAGAATATCCGGGAGCAGTTTAATGTTTGAGGATAGGGAGTATGGAGGCTAGGAAGTCATTTTTCTTCTGAATTCCCACTTCTTTTTCCGGTTTCAGCTTTTGTTTTTAAAGTTGCCCGAAATGCTCCCATGCTATTCATTAATGTATATACTTGGGAATAAAAGTTGGAAAATTCAGTATCTGACAGATACGTTCTTCTTTTGGCTTTTTGTAAGCAGTTGACCACTTCGGAGAGAGACCTTAACGAATAACCAATGAATTTTCAGAATTCCTTAGCTGACTGACCTGTGGAGCCTTCGGCAATATTCGATGCGATTGAATCAGGCGCTTTACGAGTTTGAGAAATCAAATTGTATTTCTCATCGGTCGGGAATTTGGCTGCACGATTTGGCAAAATTTCAAAATCTGTAATTGAAACGTCTCTCTGATTTTTGGGAGACTTTTTTTTGAACTCAATGCAACCAATTATTTCTCTAGATCATCTTCTGATTGATGTTTGCTAGGTAAGCTATTAGATGTTTGTTCGCATGCGACCAATTTTTAGGTTTTTCGGACAGGCGACTTTGGACAAATATCAATTTAGCGTATTCAGATACTATTTTCCAACTGGCACCATTCGTGAAAAATCAATACTAACCTAAATTCAACTAATTATGAAAAGAACACTAATCCTCTTGACTCTCCTGCTCTTTATGGCAGTTGTAGTAACCGCTCAAGCTCAAAAATCCGAAACCCGCACGCCAGGCTCCTTCTCCAAAGTGGAGACAGGCGGCAGTTGGGATGTGATCATCACCAAAGGCAGCAAAGACGAGATCAAATTGGAGTCTTCCTCTTTGGATTTGTCAAAAGTGATCACTGAAGTCCGTGGTGGGAAACTTGAAATCAAGCTCGAAAAGGGCAACTACCGTAATGTAGATCTCAGTGTATTCATTACAGTCAGAGAACTTGAATCTGTGGGCGTATCCGGATCTGGAAATGTCAAACTGATGTCTGATTTTGGAGCGAGGGAGTTTGCTCTTGGTTCTTCTGGTTCGGGGGTGATCGAAACCCAACAAATCAAAGCCGAGCGATTGGCTGTTGGAATGAGTGGTTCGGGTGAAATCCGTGTTGGAGGAGGTCGGGTAGAGGAGCTGACTATTGGGCAGTCTGGTTCGGGAGATTTTGAAGGAATGGACCTGGTGGCTCAATCTGTGAAAATCGGAAAATCCGGTTCTGGCGAAACTTCCATTACGGTAGAGCAAAGCCTGACTGTAGGCTCATCTGGTTCGGGGAATGTGTATTACCGAGGAAATCCAACCGATAAAAGCATAGCAAGCAGTGGTTCTTCCAGCGTGATCAAAAAGTAAATGAAAATCTAGTTTAGTCAAGTTGATTACCAGCCGGCACCTCAAGTGCCGGTTTTTTTTATTTCGATCATGTATGCCGAGGGTTAATCAACCGGAAGTGCGGAAGCTAATCTTCTGCGGAAACTGTTCTCGACCGCAAGCGGACAAAATTGTTCGTGTTGCGTCTGCTGAAATTCTTAAAAAGCCTTTTTTGATCCAGTTGGAGGCTTTTTGTATTGGCACAAAAGTGGAACTATCCCGTTCAGCGAATTTACTGAACCTACTGATAATTATCTGACATGCTCAAAAACTACTTCAAAATCGCTTTGAGGAACCTGCTTAGAAATAAGCTCTATTCTTTCGTGAATATTTCAGGCCTATCCATCGGTATGGCTGTCTGCATTTTGATTTTGCTTTTTGTGAATTTCGAAAGGGATTTTGATGGATTTCATTCTAAAAATATCTACCGTCTAAATGAAGTTCAGAACTGGGAGGGGATGGTTGCTCCCCAAAAGGTAGCGCTGTCCATGTATCCCATGGGGCCAACGCTTTTGGAGGAATTTCCCGAGATCAAGAATTTTACGCGACTTAGTTTGGCGGGTGAACTCAAGGTTAAAGATGAAAATAAAGAGACCATTCTTTCAAAAACCGTTTGGGCGGACTCTTCCTTTTTCCAACTTTTTGATTTTAAACTTATCGAAGGAAACCCGGAAACTGCACTCAAGGATCCCTTCAGTATAGTTTTGACTCAGGAAAGTGCAGAGAAAATCTTCGGGAATAACCCAGCTCTCGGAGAGCTACTTACGCTGGCAGATCAAGACACCATTTCCTACACTGTGACTGGGGTGATGGAAGACTTTCCGGAAAACTCCCATTTACAGTTTGAAGCACTCAGGTCGTTCAATAGCTATGTTGGACCTGAGGCGATTGAAAACTGGGGAGGCAATTGGTTGACGACTTACCTGGAATTGGTTGACGATGTGAATAGTGAAGAGTTGGAGAAGAAGTTTCCGGATTATCTCCTTTCACACATGGATGAAAAACAAGCGGAAGGCTACGAGTTGTTTCTTCAGCCTTTGCATGAGGTTCATTCAGGTTCGGCAGACATCACTCATGATTACCTCAATTTTCAAAAATTCGACAACGCCTACACCAGTATCTTTTTTTTCATCGCGATTCTGGTCATGGTGATTGCTGCTCTGAATTTTGTGAATCTATCCACGGCTAAATCCATCAATCGTGCCATGGAAATCGGGGTGAGAAAAGTGTCCGGCGCCTCAAGATCCAATCTGTATTTTCAGTTCATCGGTGAATCGGTGTTTATCAGTTTGATAGCGATGTTTTTTGCCTTGGTATTAGTCGGGTTTTTCCTTCCTTCACTCAATCAATTCAGTCAGTTAACGTTGGATTTTCCCATTATCTCCGAGCCGATGACTTTGGTTTATATCCTTTCCGGGGCGGTTTTGATCGGGATCTTGTCTGGTCTTTATCCAGCCTTGTACTTATCCGGTTTCAGACCTGCGGGAATATTAAAAGGAGCAGATCTGAAGATTGGGAAAAATTCAGGATTCAGGACTACGCTTGTTGTCGTGCAGTTTTCAGCTGCGATTTTTTTGATCATCTCCACCATTTTTGCGAGCAGGCAATTGAGCTACATGCAGGAGAAAGACCTGGGTTTTGCCTATGACCAAATTGTGACGATTCCTTTTGGCAATCAGCCACTTGAAAAGTATGAACCATTCAAGCAGCAACTGCTAAGCAATTCTTCGATTCAAGGTGTATCTGCTTCAGGTCAGAGGCTGGGGAATAACCTGCATCAGACCTCTATGATTTTTGAAGGAAAAGCAGATACCCGTGAGCTGTCGACTTCCCACTTACTCGTAGATCCTAACTTTGTAAGCTTGTACGAAATGGAATTAGTGGCTGGGAAAAACTTTACCCCCGAAAACAAGGCCGAAAGCGGTAAAGGCTTTATCCTCAATGAATCCTTAGCCAAAGAATTACTCGCTGCGGAAGGCCAAAATGCAACTTTGGAATCGTTAATCGGAAAGCCATTTGGCTTTGGTTGGACCGATTCTTTGGGTCAGATCGTCGGAGTAGTCAGAGACTTCAACTTCAATTCGCTCCATCACAAAATCGAGACGCTTTTTCTGGTTCGTGAAGAAAACTGGGGCTATGCCGAGATTTCTGTCAAAATCAATGGTTCACAAGCTGAGAAGGCAATTGCGGCTATCGAAACTGTTTGGAATCAGCATTTTCCGGAAAGAGAGTTCGAATATAGTTTTCTGAATTCCCATTTTGAGGAACTGTATCGGGCAGACCGTACGGTGAATTACATCGTTGGCTTGCTGACCATACTTTCCATTTTGATTTCCTGCTTGGGCTTGTTCGGTTTGGCCTCATTCGCCACCGAGCAGCGGGTCAAGGAAATAGGAATTCGAAAAGTATTGGGAGCATCAGTCGCTAAAGTGGTGATGCTACTTTCCAAAGACTTCGTTAAACCGGTCTTTTGGGCAATTCTCCTGGCTGTTCCGATTTCATGGTTTGCCGTCAACCAATGGCTGGAAGACTATGCCTATCGGATAGACTTTGAATGGTGGATCGTAGGAATAGCGGGAGGTCTCGCTTTGCTTTTGGCCTTGTTTACAGTAAGCTTTCAATCCATCAAAGCAGCCATTGCCAATCCGGTAAAAAGCCTGAAAAGCGAATGATTTGATCATGAAGGGATCATCAATACCTGAGACTTAAGAAGCAAGAGCCAAGAAAAAAGAATCAAGAAATTTAGGATTTTGGACCCGTCTGTAACCTGCAAGTTTTGGATTTCAACTACTAATAACTAATAATGACCGAACACCAACTTCCAATCTTCCAATTTTAAAATCTGTCAACCCAGACCATGCTAAAAAACTATTTCAAAATCGCCCTTCGAAATCTGCTTCGAAATAAGCTCCGGACTTCGATCCATATACTTGGCTTGTCCTTGGGCATTTCGATCGTTTTTTTCATTTTCAATGTCATCTTTCATGCCTACAGCTTTGACCGATTCCACCCGGATCGTGAGCGGATCTTTCGGATCAATACTCTGACCGAATGGGATATGGGAGAAAGCTATCCCACTCCGGGGACTAATGGGCCTTTGGGAGAAGTAATCGATTCGGAGATTTCATTTATTGAGGCGAAGGGGCGAATTTATACATTGTGGGAGGTATTGACCTTAGTCCCTGAGGGGAACCGGGTCTTGGGAAGGTCAAATGAAGTCACCTTTGCAGACCCTGGATTCTTTCAGATTTTTCCCAGAAAATGGCTTGCCGGCAATCCTGCCACAGCGCTGGAAAAGCCACTTTCTGCGGTGATTACCCAAAATAATTTGGAAAAGTATTTTCCGGGTGTTCAACCTTTGGATGCGTTGGGCAAAGAGTTGGTCTGGATCGATGCCGATACGATTCGTGCGCAAGTCACCGGAGTGGTGGAGGATTACACCGAAAACTCAGATTTCATTTTCAAGGACTTTATCTCCTTTGCCACCATACAGACCGAGGAGCAGAAGGAATGGTACGGGCTACACCATTGGGGCAATGTCAACTCCAGTTCCCAGCTTTTTGTGAAGCTGGAAGAGGGTTCGGATAAAAATCAGCTCGAAGCCTCACTTGCGGCCATTGTTGATAAAAATTTTGAAAAGGATGATCAGGCATCCACTACCTTTTTGGCTGAACCTTTGGCAGAAATGCACTTTGGAGAGACCTATACAGGTACTTCTGTATCCAAAGTTTTTCTAAACGGGTTGGTCTACATCGGACTGATTATTCTGGTGTTGGCTACGCTCAACTTTGTCAATCTGGAAACTGCCATGGCCATCGGCCGTAGCAAAGAGGTGGGTATCCGCAAGACGCTCGGAGGAAGAAGATGGGAGCTGATTTACCAGTTTTTGGTAGAGACTTATTTGATGGTTATATCCGCGGGGTTGATCGGATTGGCCTTGGCAGAGTTGATCAGGAATCTGTTTAGCAGCTATCTGTCTACAGGTTTTGTGGTCGAGTACCTACAGGTGTCCAATTTGGCGTTTTATATAGTTTTTCCATTGATTCTGACACTTTTATCAGGGATTTACCCAGCCTTGATTCTGTCTTCCTACCAGCCAGCCAGGGCGATCAAAGGAGAGCGAGTAGTATCCACAGGCTTTTCCTTAGGTGTCTTTTTGAGAAAAAACCTTACCATTTTACAGTTTTCGGCTTCCATTGCTTTCATCATTTTGGTACTTGTGCTTCAGGCACAGTTGAGGTACGTGTCAAGTCAACCTTTGGGCTTTGAAAAGGAGGCGGTGATGTATGCCAAGCTCCCCTTTATGTCCGATCCGGATCAGATGCTTAGAGTGCAGCAGTTGATGAATCAGGAGTCGGGAGTTTCAGGGGCGAGTCTCAGTGGAAGTTTGGTATCCTCCAACAGCCTCTGGACTTCTGATGCCTGGATTCCAGTGGATACTACAGAGAGGCAGATTTTCACCCAAGTGATGAATGCGGATTCGGCCTTTGTAGCAGTGAATGGCATTCCGCTATTGGCAGGGAAAAAGTCGGCAAACCGGGAAGATGAGATTTTGGTCAATGAGAATTTTCTCAAGGAAGCCGGCTATTCGGATGCATCTGCTGCACTTAATCAGACGATCCGATTTGGAGGTGAAGAACGAAAAATCGTAGGTGTCATTGGCAACTTTCATTCACGAAGTCTTCGGGAGGAAATCCGTCCGCTTCTGTTGACTTACAACCCCAAGTTTTTCCAGACTATCTCTGTCAAGCTACAAGCTGGCCAAAACCTTGCACAAGCCAAGCTGGCTTTGGAAAGCAGGTATAAGGAAGTATATCCCTACGAAAGTGAAGAGTTTCACTTTTTGGATGAGGCAATTGCGGAGTTTTATCAAGAGGATCTAAAAATTCGAAATGTCCTCACGGCAGCCACCTTTTTGGCTATTTTGATCTCTGCGATGGGGCTTTTTGGGCTTTCGTCCTACACCATTGCGCAGCGAACCAAAGAAATCAGCATTCGCAAAGTACTTGGGGCTTCGGTCTTTCAGATTTTGGGATTGATTTCCAAAGAATATGTCATTTTGGTGGTTGTCTCCTTTGCTCTTGCGATCTATCCGGCTTATTATTTTCTAAAAGATTGGCTTCAAGGTTTTACCTATCGAATGGACATGCCTTATGTATTGTTTGGTATGGCAGGGCTTGGCGTGCTCTTGCTTTGCTTGCTGATCGTAGGGCTTCATTCTTATCAGGCAGCCAATGCCAATCCAGCCAAAGTACTAAAGGATGAATAAAAGCATGAAGATCGAATATGGGAGACAGAAGGAAGGGAGTTAGGAAGTTGGGGACTGAAAAAGTAGGAGGTCAATTCAAAAGGGTATTTGGAAGTACTTAAGGATATTTTTGTAATTATCCTGAGCCGAAAGGCAAGTATCCATCAAGTATTCGTTGACTTTGCCCCATTCCTGTAAGCCTCTGTAGTAGAAGAATTTGATATCGTCTCCGATGATAAAGGGGATGATGTCATTTGCGAGGCATTCCTTAAACATAATTAGCCTTCCCACACGACCGTTTCCATCTTGAAAAGGATGTATGAACTCAAATCGATGATGGAAATCCAAAATGTCTTCCAAGGTTTTTTGTTCCTTGCTGTGGTAGCTAAACAGCAAGGCCTTCATTTGATCTTGCACCGCATGGGGTAGGGTTGTTTCATTTCCTCCCACCTCATTAGGTAGTTTTTTGTATTCACCCACATTAAACCAGTCTTTTCTACTGTCGGATGTTCCTGATTTGAGCAGGTAATGAATCTCATTGATCAGTTTTTCAGAAAGTTTGGCAGTTGCTTTTTCTATGATAAAATCGATGCATCTGAAGTGATTGGTCGTTTCGATGATGTCATCGACATTGATTATTCCATTGTATTCTCCGATGGTATTGGTTTCAAAAATCAATCGTGTCTGATCTTGGCTTAGTTTACTTCCTTCTATCCGGTTGGAATTATAGGTCAGTTCTATTTGTGTTCGATTATAAATTCCTCCTTTGAGCCTCATCTTTTTTTGTTCTTTGAGCTGATGAAGCAAGGGATTTCTTTCTGAGGAAACAGACTTATTTTTCTTTAGTGGTAGTGTGGCTTCTTCGGGAATGTTCCATGTTTTGCCGGTCAGAAATGCGCCTTTAATCTTTCCAAGAGCACAGTAATTCCGAACTGTTCTCTCTGGAATTGCCCATTTCTGGGCAAAGGATGCGACTGATAAATAATTCATTTGTTTTTTTTCTTGCCGATATCGGCAAAAATAGCTAGAAATGATTTGCGTTTTTTTATTTCTTGCCGATAGAGGAGAGTTTTTCTCTCTCCACCTTCAAGAGGCCAAAAACTTTTTGGCTGCGCATACAGGTTGCAAGCGTAAAAAAAGTGTGATTAAAAGGGCTCAGAATGATCAACTGATAAGCCTAATCAAGTTTACTTTAGCCCTGAAATCTCCAATGATATAACCATCTAGGATTTTGAAATAAAATCCCATGAAAAGTCGATTTCTCCGATAGATTTGTATATCTCTAGTATCTAAACCCAGAATAAGATGCAATTCAAAGTTTTCCGAACACTTGTAGTTCTACTTTTTATCTTTTCGCTTGGCTTGACAGCAAAGGCCCAAAAAGCAGAAAAGGGTTTTACCCCCCTTTTCAATGGTAAAAACCTAGATGGTTGGGTGGGAAATAAAGATTCCTACCAAGCCAAAGACGGTATGATCGTCATCGAACCCAAAGGTGGAGGAGGAGGTAATCTCTACACCGAAAAGGAATACGGTAATTTTATCCTCCGTTTTGAGTTTCAGCTCACACCAGGTGCAAATAATGGCTTGGGAATTCATGCACCTCTGGAAGGAGACGCTGCCTATGTAGGCAAAGAACTTCAGATTCTCGACAGTGAGCATGAGAAATATGCCAAACTGGAAACCTACCAATACCACGGCTCGGTTTATGGAGTCATTCCCGCAAAGCGAGGCTATTTGAAGCCAACCGGTGAATGGAATCAGCAGGAAGTAATTGTTGAGCATCCAAAAATCAAGATCATTCTGAACGGTACTACCATCCTCGAAGGTGACTATCTTGAAGCAAGTAAAAATGGCACCTTGGATAAAAAAGACCATCCTGGATTGCAGAGAAGTTCTGGTCATATCGGCTTTTTAGGCCATGGCGATGTGGTCCGATTTAAGAATATCCGAATCAAAGAATTAACTAACCCTCAACCCTAAACTAGCAAGAATATGAGTAAGAATTATCAGGTCGTAGACCGAAGAGACTTTTTGAAAAAGTCCGCATTAGGCATTGCAGGATTGGCTTTAGCTCCTTCTTTGCTAGCCAAGGCACAGGCCGCAGGCAAGCTCAGAACCGCCCATATTGGTTTAGGAGGAATGGGAATGGCCGACCTAGCTGCAATCGCATCTCATCCCGAGGTGGAAGTAGTGGCTTTGTGTGATGTAGACAGCAATGCGATGAGCAATGCCACTGCCCTTTTTCCCAAAGCAAAGACCTATGCGGATTACCGGGAATTGCTGAAAGAAATGGAAGATCAAATCGACGCTGTGGTGGTTTCTACTCCAGACCACACCCATGCCCCGGCATCCTTGATGGCTATGGAAATGAACAAAGCGGTCTACTGCCAAAAACCCCTCACGCACCATGTGACCGAAGCACGCGCCATGAAGAAGATGGCCGAAGACAAAAAGCTGGTGACGCAGATGGGTATCCAGGTTCATTCCTTCTACGATTACAAATTGGCTACCCTTTTGATCCAGTCAGGCATTATCGGAAAGGTACATACAGTTCGCGCATGGTCTCCTAAAAACTGGGGATACGACGGTCAGGAGCCCAAAGGAAGTGATGCTGTGCCTGCTAATCTAAACTGGAACTTGTGGCTGGGTACTGCCGCCGAACGTCCTTACAAGGAAGGGGTGTATCATCCGGGTAATTGGAGAAAGTTGCTAGATTACGGTTGTGGGACCTTGGGAGATATGGGTGTTCATATTTTTGATACGCCATATAATGCCCTTCAGCTCGATGTGCCTCGCACTATCGTGAATCAGTGTCGAAAGCCTACAGGTTTTGGCTTTCCTGAAAACAACATTGTCACCTACGAATTCCCGCAAACTCCTTACACCACTGAAACACTCAAGTGGGTATGGTATGATGGACCGGGAGCTCCAGCAGATCACGAAGATCTCAAACTACCCAATGGCGAAAGCCTACCTGATCAAGGAGCGATGTTCTTGGGAGAAAAAGGGCGATTACTGCTTCCGCATTTCCAGCAACTACCAAAACTGATCGTAGATGGCAAGTACAAGGAGTTTGATGTGGCTCCGTTTAACCTTGGCGCTCCTGTGAAAGACTATGCGGGAGAAAGCAAAAAGCACTACCACCAGTTTGTGGACGCTTGCTTGGGCAAAGGAGAATGCTCTGCACCATTTGAGTATTCAGCCCGACTCACGGAGACGATTTTGCTGGGTGTGATTGCAGGTCGATTCCCAAATGAAACACTGCACTGGGACAGCAAAAAGGCCAAGTTTGCCGAAAAGAAAGCGAATAAGTTCCTAGGTGGAAAGTACCGGAAGTTTTGAGGGAGGTAGGATGTCAGATGCAGGATGACCGATGTTTTCTTCCTTACTGCATCTGGTTAGAAAAGCGCAAATTTCTAATCATGATGCATGTGGCCTGAAAACTTCTTCTGCAAACTTACAACTGCTCACTGTGACTGATTACTGCCTGCTGTTTTGTTCGCTGGCGAACAAAAATGTTCGAGAAATCTAATCTTCAAATTTGAAAAAATAGCCTCTGAAGCGATTCAGGGGCTTTTTTGTTGGCATGAATCTCGAATTTGTTTTGCTAATCTTATTGACATGATTCAACTCAACGAACTGGACAAATACATCGAATCCCGATTTCAGCGGGTGTTTCTCCTCAAAGGAATCAACCTCACCATCAAAGAAGGGGAGTTTGTGACACTCATGGGGCCCTCAGGAGCTGGCAAATCTACTTTGCTCAATATTCTGGGCCTTTTGGATGAGGATTACGAAGGGACTTATTCCTTTTTGGGAAAAGATATCCTCGCGATGAAAGCCAAAGAAAGGTCTAATCTCCACAAAAGCGAATTTGGATACATCTTTCAGGCTTACCATCTCATCGATGAGCTGACCGTCTATGAAAATATCGAAACGCCTCTGCTGTATCGAAATGTGTCCACGACTGATCGTAAAAGTCTGATTGCGGAACTTTTGGACAAGTTTAACATGGTAGCAAAAAAGGACCTTTTTCCAGCCCAGCTTTCCGGAGGTCAGCAGCAACTCGTGGGTATTGCCCGCGCCATTGCAGGTAAGCCAAGAATTCTCCTTGCCGATGAACCTACGGGAAATCTCCACACGGCTCAGGCGAAGGAAATTATGCAGGTGTTTCAGGAACTGAATGCCGAGGGCACAACCATCATTCAGGCCACGCATGCCAGAGAAAATGCAGATTACGGAACCCGATTAATACAATTGATAGACGGAAGAATAACAAGAGATGAAGCAATTACATACTAAGGTTTGGATCACCTTCTTGATTTTGGTGGGTTTTGTGTTTTTGACAAAGGCTCAGGATACCCTTAAGTTGACATTTCAAGAGGCTGTATCCATGGCATTGGCCAAAAATCTGGAATACCGGATCCTTGAAAACAATCAGGAAATTCTCAAAAAAGAAACCCTCACGGCTTGGTCAAATCATTTGCCCTCAGCCAACATCAATTCATCCTTTTTGCGTCAGACGGGTCAGCAGTTCCAGCAGATCGAAGGGGAAATTGTCGTGACCAAGGAATCCAATGAGATTCTTTCTCCCGGACTTTCGGTGAGTATGCCGGTGTTCAATGCCGGAAGGAGAATATTGGATACCCAATCGTCCATACTCGCTCAAAAGGCAGGAGAAAAAGGACTTGAAAGGGCCAGGCAACAAGTGGTTTTTGACGTGTCGAGAAGATACATGCAGGTTTTGCTCGATCAGGAACTCTTGAAAATTGCTCACGAAAATGTGTTGAATCAAAAGCAAATCTTGATTCAGATCGAGGGATTTGTGGAGGCAGGACTACGTACGATCTCTGACCTGTATAATCAGCAGGCGGAAGTGGCACGATTGGAATCCATCCTGCTCGATGCCGAACTGACCCTCGAAAACGACCGATGGCTGTTGGTGGAATACCTTCAGATGGAAGTAAATACCATTCCCGTTTTAGAAAATGTATCACCTGAGGAGCTGATGGGAGAGTTGAGCGATCAAGATATGGATCAGCTCGTTCAGCTGGCACTGAGTAAGCGGCCCGATTTGCAGCAACAATCTTTGCTGACCTCCTCCTTCAAAAAGGATGTGCAGGCGATCAAAGCCATGCTGCTGCCTCGTGTGAATGCATTTTACAACTATGGTACGTTTTATACTTCGCTGGACAATCGGAGCGTGAGCACACAGTTGTTTGAGATTTATCCACAAAATACGATAGGTCTTTCCTTGGGGATCCCGATTTTCAATGGTTTCCAATCTAGATTGGATGTGGCAAGGGGAAAAATGGCATACCAAAATCAAGTGCTTCGCAAAGAAGCTTTCGATCGGAAAGTGTATCAAGATGTCAGGCTGGCTTACCAAAACTATCAGGTGGCCTTGAAAAAAGTCAGCAACGCCTCGATTAGGCTCGTTGCTGCAAAAGAAGCCCAGCAAGCTGTCAGTGAGCGCTTTCGATTGGGACTTTCTGATTTTCTGGACTTGTCGGCAGCCAATCAGACACTTGTCAGTGCGCAGTCTGATCAGGCACAGGCTAACTTCACCCTTTATTTTCAAGCAGTGTTGATGAATTTTGCTTTGGGCAATTTATGAGAATCGTCCGTTATTGGAAGTCAAACTATTGATAAGATACATGGTCAATAAGACAAAAAAGCACCTCTCCACTATGAGAGGTGCTTTTTTGATGTGCTGATGGCTATGGATTGTCCCAGTTATTCCGTAAACTTATTCACTATCTTAAATTCATTCATTACTCTGTATGCTGCTCTAGTAATGTCTGCCGAGAAATTTGGAGAGGCGAGATCAAAGTCTGCCGCAGTGTAACCCTGCCAAATGGTATTGCCTTTTTTGCTGTCGATCACATAGATAACCAGCATACCTTTGTTTTGCGAGTATCTTACTTGATTGTAAGTCTCATCCTTCTCTTGTTCGCGCTCTATCTCTCCTTCATCGTTTCTAAAGGTGTATCCTGTCCGATTCATCCAATAATCAAACTCAGGCTGAACATATCCTCTGTACCGGATTGAATCTGTGAAAATCTTGTAGCTGACCAACAAGTCTGGTTTGGATTCTTGCTCACGAAATCCTTGAGAACCCAACCTCGCACCAATGGTAGCCGTGAGCACTGGTGAAATTACAGTTGTGTCTAATTCAGGGGATTCTACAAAAGCGAAGGTCTTATACTTTTTGAAGGAACCCGTGTAGTTGTAATCGTAGTCTGTGACATAATCCTTAGATGAAAAACAGGAAGCAGTCAATACAAGTAGAAAGAAAAGGAAAATAGAAGGAGCTTTCATAAGGTAGTGGTTGAGTCGTAAAATGATAATCTACTTTGACCTTGGATTTTAATAGGGCTAACCTTTGGTTTAAGAATTTTGTTTGTTCAATAGTTTAAAATTCAGAGGAATACCTTTCTAATTTAGAGATAGGGCAAAAAAAAATCCAGTCTAATGCTGGATTTTAATGAGCGATGACTAGGATTATTTACTGAGGAGCTGATGGTGGATTCCTACTTGAAGTTGGCCTTTAGAAAGCGAATTGGTGGTTTGCTCCATGAAACCGAGTTGAATAGCGAAACCTTTTTGAAGTCTAAATCCAAGTCCTGCATATATCCTGTTTCGGTCAAAAAACTGCATCGCGGGAGTTAGTCTTTCGCCATTGATGAAAATTTCGTCATAAATCTGGAAGTAAATCGAACCTTTTTCTGAGAGCTCTTTGGAATTGAGGGGCACGTTTAGAAATAATGCATATCGGAATCTTGTTCTAAAATCCTGGTTTTCGATCCAACGCTGTTCGTAGCGATAGCGATGCATCAAACCAATTTTTCCAGCTTTTTGACGAAGAATAGCTTCTTGATACAGTCGATTTTCATGCAGCGTTGCATCTGAATCACCGGCAGTTCCATTGGTAATACTTGCATATCCTGCCAAAAAACTAGTCTGACCGGATTTAGAATTGTATTGAATCCCGCTTCGGATGAGCAGTTGATCCAGATCAGAGGTGGTGTTGAAATTCCTCAATTGCATTTCTCCATGAATGGCCCAAGGAGAGTCTTTCCAACGGAAATTGCCGAAATACATGTACCATCCACCCAAGTCATTGGGATTTTGAGCCAGTAACAGGCTTGGGAAAAAGAATAGGATAAGAAGTGCGCAAAGTTTTTTCACAGATCAAAAATCAAAAAAAGTAGCGAGCTTGTACTAAGGATATTTATTTAATGTTCGATTCACTTTTGAATTTGATTACTTCATCAGCAGTACACAAGCAAAGGATTACGCATCATCTTCAAGTGATAAATGTCCCAAACCGATCGCTAGATCTTGATTTACTTTTGCAGATTCATAATGGATGTTGCTCATGAAAGAGTTTTGGAATACCCGATATCAAGAGCGTGATTATGCTTATGGCACCGAACCCAATCGGTTTTTTGAAACCGAGATTCGCAAAATTCCGATCGGAAAAGCGCTTTTTCCTGCAGAAGGAGAAGGGCGAAATGCTGTTTTTGCGGCGTCTTTAGGCTGGGGGGTAGTAGCTTTTGACCTAAGCGAAGCAGGAAAAACCAAGGCGCTTAAACTAGCCGATGCCAGAGGTGTATCGATCACCTATGAAGTGGCTACACTTCAGGAGTTTGAGGCCGAAAAAGAAGGCTTTGATGCGTTGGTCTTGGTATTTGCCCATTTTCCCAACCCTTTGCGAAAGACATTTCACCAAAAACTGATAACCTTTCTCAAACCAGGAGGAATCGTAATCTTGGTAGGATTTTCAAAGAAGCATGCAGCTTTCAATTCTGTAAATGAACAAGCTGGAGGGCCTAAAGATCCGGCCATGCTTTTCTCCAAGCAGGAATTGGAGGGGGATTTTGATGGATTTGATATCCAACTTCTCGAAGAAGCCGAAGTGGATTTACAAGAAGGAAATTATCATTTGGGAAAATCGGCAGTGATTCGATTGGTAGCCAGAAAGAAATAGGAATCAGGATCTTATTTTTTCAAACTAACTTCCCTAAATTCAGAGAAACTTTTTTTTGATATGCAAACTGAAAAACGATTTTGTCAACACTGTGGCAAACCGATTCAAGGTCGCCCCGACAAGAAATTTTGTGATGATGCCTGCCGAAATACCTTCAATAATCAGCAGAATGCCGTCACCACCAATTTTATCCGAAATGTGAATCATGCGCTCAAGCGCAATAGGAACATCCTGTCTGAACTCCTTCCCGAAGGAGAAAAAATGGCCAAAACTACCCGAGATAAGCTAAATCTAGAAGGATTTAATTTTCGATATTTTACTCACATCTTCCAAAACCAAAAAGGGAATGTGTATCACTATTGCTATGATTTTGGATACCTAGCCTTGGAAAATAACTGGTTTCTGATCGTTCGTGGCAAAGACTGATCGTGGCCTTATTTTTCTGAAATTCTTCCGGGCTCTCGATTGCCTGTTCCCTGTCTTTGGGTGAGTTGATCGCCCATATCTGACCTTGCTTTTTCGGCAAATTGATGAAGCATCTTTACGATTTCAGGGAAGTTGCTGTGAATGTCTGTGGTTTCTCCTGGGTCATGGGATAAGTCAAAAAGTTGTTCCTTTTCCAGTCGGATATGAGCGTATTTCACAGGTAATCCATCGTTTCGGAGTTCTGATCCTGCCGGAATCGTGCGGTAAACATGAGGAAAAACCAGTTTCCATTTGTCATAAATGACCGCCTGCAGTTCGTTTTGGTTGTAATAGGCGAAATAGGGGGTTGGTTTGACTTCTTTTCCCTGAAGCAGGTTCCACATCGAATTCCCATCGATTTTCAAGGGAGGCAAAGTAGCACCGGTGATTTCTGCCAAAGTAGGAAGGATGTTGATCGTCATGGCCGGTTGCTTAAGCGTGGTGCCTGATGGGATTTTTCCCGGCCAAGCCATCAATGCTGGGACTCGAATGCCTCCTTCCCAAGAAGTACCTTTACCTTCCTTGAGCCCACCCTGGAGTCCTGCATGACCTCCGTAGGAAAGCCAAGGACCATTGTCGGAGGTGAAAATGATCAGCGTATTTTCTTCCAATCCAAGTTCCTTCAGCTTTTTTCGGATTTGCCCCACTGACCAATCGATCTCCATCATCACATCTCCGTAAAGTCCTTGGGAAGATTTCCCTTTAAACTTCTCCGAAACAAAAAGCGGTACATGAGGCATGCTGTGAGCGAGGTATAGGAAAAAAGGCCGATCCTGATTTTTATCGATAAACTCCAGCGATTTTTGAGTATACCAAGTAGTCAGCTCGCTTTGATCCTCAAGAAAAGCAAGTGTTTTTTCTCCTTGAATCAGGGGCAGGGGAGGGTAATAATTTTTGGTTTCGGGATGGTTCGGCCACATGTCATTGGAGTAGGGAAGGCCAAAGAAACTGTCAAATCCCTGCCGGGTGGGTAAAAACTCCGGGTGGTGGCCCAAGTGCCATTTTCCGACCATGCCTGTGGCATACCCTTGAGATTTGAGCATTTCGGCGATGGTGGTCTCCTTTGGATTCAATCCATGCTTGGCGCTGTGGTCGAGTGCTCCATGAATCCCGATTCGATTGGCATAGGCTCCCGTCAGCAAAGCTGCCCTAGAAGCACTACAGACAGCATGAGGCACATAAAATTGCTCAAACTTGGCTCCGTCAGCCGCCAACTGATCGAGGTTGGGAGTCGTCCAACCCTTGGCTCCATATACTCCGAGGTCTCCATATGCCAGGTCATCGGCAAAAATCAAGATGATATTCGGCTTATCGGATTTCCCCTCATCCACTGGAGGCAACTGAAAAAATCCTAGAAGCAAGAGGAGGGTCTGAAGAATCATGGGGATTATTGGGCTATGGTGATTTTGTCCAAGATATGTCTTCCGATTTTTTTTCCTTGGGCAATTCCGTTTTCGATTGCATCCCGAAAGTGAATTCCTCCATAAAGTCTCGAGATAGAGGCCTCGTCTGCGGCCTGATAGAAGGAAGAAAACTGTCTTTCAGGCAAGCCAAAGTAAACTTCAGAGGTGTCCAAAAAGGAAAAATTATCCCCGAAATAAGCGGTCAATATCTCTGCTGAGGCACTGCTGATGACCGAGTGACCTGAGGTGTATTCGGGAAAAGGTGGGGTTTGCAGTAAGGGTTTCCAGGAGTTGTCCACCTTTTGGTTGATGACTGTTTCCGGGCGGATTCGGTTGGTTTCATACTTGGCTTTCCAGCAGGATACAAAAGCGTCGTGAAGGCTCATGCCTACCAAGGCATGGATATAGGCAGTTTCAGCAAAACTGAGCTTAGCCTTTTCGGCGGCGATTCCCGTGATTCCTATCCAATGTCCCCCGGGAGATATCTTTTTTACCCCAATCGACATGTGCCCGGCAAATTCCACTTTGAATGGATTGCAGTCCCAGAAGTTGGCGATCAGCTTTTGTTCCTCGTTCAAAGATTTGCCGATTTGGTAGACTTCCTGAAGTTGGATTTGGAAAGGGCTTCCCTCGGTAAGGTCAAATGGGGCCATTTCCCTTGGTTTGAATTTTTCCAAGTCGGTCAGGAAAAAGGTCTTCATGGTTTTCCATTCAGGCTCTACCGCTGCCATGTAGGCAGGCGGAGTGGGATACCAGTTTCCTTCCCCTTCTTTCGGTGTATAGCGGGTCAGGGCGGTCAGTTGGATGTAGCCATCAGTTTTTGCAAGGTCAAGCACTTTTGCAGCCACTGTTTGAGCATACTGCAGGTGAGCTTCCAGTGATTTCTTGGATATGTACTTTTCCTTCAGCCCTCTCTTGATCCAGTTTTCCTGAGCTTTTTTTAATACAAACCCGGAAGGCATGATTTTTTCACCCACCAAAAACATGGCATGTATTGCTGTAAATTCTAAAGAATTTAGGGAAGGAGTGGGTAGGCTCAATCCAGAAAAGCGGGTAGCAGGAAGTAAGTCAGGGCGCTTAAATGGATTGGTCGATTTTGAAATAGCGAGGTATGCGGCGAGATTGGTATACGCATAGATTCTCGCAGCTACGGGGGGACTTGCCACATCGGTCACCATTACTTCCGTAATGTGAAAAAGCTCCTCAGCGTAGATTTTTGGCCAATTAGTAGGGTTCTTTTGACCAAAAACAGAACCAGTCAAAATCAGTAAAACGCAAGATAGGAAAAGCCTTCGCATCATTTCAGTCGGTAGATTTCGGGTAGGTGCTGGTTGATTCCGAAAATAAACAATCTTTCACCGGCAGATTGGATTTCCACAATGGATTTGATGTCTTTTTGGAGGATAATTCCCGAATCGATCGGACTCAAAGGCGAAAATTCCCCTTTTCCTTTTCCCAATAGAACCAGACCCAGTCCCGCGTCAATTTTACCAATCCGGATTCTGGCTTGGCTTTGATTGCCCCCCAGAATCAGATCCTGGACTCCGTCCTGATTGAGGTCAGTCACATGGATGGAATAGATGGGGAAATACTGTGCTTCACTTGGTAAGGCGTGGGCTTTGAATCCGTTACCAGTATTCTCAAAGTAAAAGGACTGAAGCGTATTGATTTCCAGCTTTTGAGCTGATTCCAACTCAGTTGGAGTGAATAAATCGGTCAGTTTAGCTTTGGAATACGAAGCGTAATCGGTGAATTTGCTCCGCATGCTTACCATTTGATCCAGAAGTTCATCTCGGCTGGCAAAAGGAAACAGGCCATCGCCGATCTGACTTTCAAAGATCGGATCAATGCTTCCGTTTTGGTCAAAATCTGCCGCGTAGAGTCTGAGCGGAAATTCCTTCGATGCCTTCAATTGAGTGTTGAAGCCAAAGTTGCCCACAATCAAGTCCAAGTCCCCATCTCCATCCATGTCAGCCTGACTGAGGCTATTCCACCAACCTGAGAGTTGATCATCAAAGTAGCTAACTGTCTCTTCCAGCCCTTTGGAAGTATTTAGAAATACCTTTGGCTTCATGAATTCACCGACTAGGATGAGGTCATTGCGACCGTCACCGTTCAGGTCTTGGCTTACTCCACCAGTCAGCAAGCCGATTTTCGGATTTTTGAGAAAGTTGGATGTTTGGTCACTGAAGTTTCCTTTGCCATCGTTGATCAGGATTTTTGAATCGGGAATCTCCGGATAGCGCCCCGGAATGATTTTTCCTCCCACAAACAAATCCGGAAAACCATCTTGGTTTAAGTCCAAAGTCACTGCAGTTCCAGTGCTGATGAAATACCTTGGAAAGGCAGCCTGAGGCACCAAAACGCCAGAGCCATCATTGAGATATAGCCTGTCTCTTAGCGCTTCATCGGTGCTGAGGTAGTCGTGATATCCTCCGCTTCCCACAAAAAGATCCACTTTTCCATCTAGGTTGAAGTCCTCAAAAAGTACCACTGCATCCGTAAAGTCCGCAGAAGATCTAAACCCTCGGTAGACTTCCCAAGAATCCTGTGTTTTGGTATAAATCCGTGCCGGATTGCCTTTAGACCCCCCAATGAATAGTTCGGGATTACCGTCACCATTCAGATCTGCGGAGGCCATGATGGGCCCCAAATGACTTGGCATGGTAAGTAGCAGGGGCTGTCTTTTAAAGTCATTGACTGTCGATAGACTGGGATTGAAATCGAGTTTTGAGTTGACTTTTGTTAAAAGAGGCGTTTGAATTGAGGTAAGTGTCGAAGTTTTGGAAGTGCCTTTCGCTGAAACTTTGATCCGCTGATTCGCTTTCAAATCAACCAGTTTATCTATGGATTGATCCGGCCAAATGACCACTAAACTATCGATCATCGTGGCATTGCCTAGCCCGAAGTGAAGTCGGTAAGAACTCGAAGATTGGAATCCCCTGACAGGCTGTTGCTCCTGAAATTGAAGTTCACCACCCGTATAGGCAGTAAGTTTTGTTCCGATGGCAAAAGGATTTTTTCCGGGAAAGCTTACATCCACTTGAAGCCAATTTCCCTTTTGGCTTTTGTTTTCGAGGATTTCAGAAACCTGATTCAGGTGGTTTATGACCAAATCCAGATCTCCGTCATTGTCCAAGTCACTGTAGGCTGCTCCGCTGGAAAAGTTTTTTTCTGAAAATCCTGCCGTCAACGAGCGGTTTTTAAAAGTGATATCTCCTTGATTTTCATAAAAATAATTATGAACTGGAGTAGAACTCATCGAAGTCACCAAATGAAGCGTGTCTGCTTTTTCTTTCGCTATGGCCTGCTTGAAATAGTAATCTCCTTTGTACTTCAGAAAATCGCGATTGGTGTAGTCTCGATAGTAGCCATTGGAAATGAAGAGGTCCTTTTTTCCGCTGTTATTGGCGTCAAAAAAAAGTGCTGACCAGCTCCAGTCTGTGTTGGAGATACCGGCTGCTTGTCCGATTTCCGAAAAAACACCCTTCCCGCGATTGAGGTGCAGCATATTTCGCATCAGTTGATGATGAAATCCTTGTTTCAGCATCAGGTTGTACTGCTCGTAGTTTTCAGGGCCGTAGAGGAGTTTTTGCCGTTCGTTGTCCTCGGGCAGCATGTCCAAGGTGAAAATGTCGGGCAGTCCGTCATTGTTGACATCGGCGATATCTGCCCCCATGGAAAAATGGGAAATATGGGGAAGTAAACTGGAAGTCTGATCTACAAAGGTCCCGTTGCCTTGATTGATATACAGGTAGTCGGTCTCAATGTAGTCATTGGTCACCAAAAGATCCATCCAACCATCCTGATTGATGTCCGACGCGATCACTGCCAATCCAAAACCTAATGCAGAGCCTTTAATTCCTGCGGATTCACTGATGTCAGTAAATTTTCCCTGATCGTTTCGGTAGAGTTTATCTCCTGCGTAGGGGTGTCTTTGATTTTTTTCCCGATCAAATTCAAGTTCGGTAATCACTTCGATGTGGTGATTAAGGAGATAAAGATCCAAGTCACCGTCGTGGTCAAAGTCGAAAAACAAACCTTGGGTACTATTGGACGGATCATCGATTCCAAACTCAGTTGCTCTTTCCGTGAATTTGAAATTTCCGGCATTGATCCAAAGCTCATTTCGTCGGGATTCCGGTGATTTTTTACCTGAGTAGCATACGTAAATGTCCAAGAGGCCATCTCCATTGACATCTGCCATGCTTACTCCGGTGGTCCAGGTATCTTTTCCTGCTATGCCGGCAGATTTGGTGATGTCTTCAAATTTAAGCCCACCCAAGTTTTTGTAGAGCTTGTTTCCGGTCATATTGCCGGTGAAAAAAATATCATCCAGTCCGTCATTATTCAGGTCACCTACGGCAACTCCACCGCCATTGTAAAAGTATTCGTACCGGAGGATGTTATTTTGCTGGTCTTCTTTAAGTTGATTTTTGAAGGCTATGCCAGACTTTTTTGCGGGTATTTTTTCAAAAACGCTCTGGAATTGCTGACAGAATCCTTCGGAAGATGAAAGGAAAAAAAAAGCTACCAGAATCTTTGTGTGAAAAAATACCCGCATCATCGCAATCTGATCTCTTAACCCAATCTGTTGATCACATCATCAAACAGTTTTTCATTTACTACAGCTACTCCTCCCATCAGACCGACATCTTTACCAAGTTGATACAAGGCCAATTGAGTTTTTTCTCGTGATTTGGCCATACTGTAGATATTCAAAGCCTGCTGAATAGGAGTGATGAGGTATTGATTTGCCTCAGCTACTGAACCACCGATAATGATCAATTCGGGATTCAGCAGCTGGATTAAGATGGAGATTCCCCGGCCAAGGTCTAGCCCAGCTTCGGAGAGAATTGTGATCGCTCGCTGATCTCCGGCGAGCGCAGCCTCGACTACTATTCCCGGTTCGATTTCTCCCTGATGATCTCTCACCATTCTTCCTAAAATGCTGTCTCTGTCCATTTTCATGGCTTCTTCTGCCATTTTAACGATTGCTGTTCCTGATGCTACGGATTCCAAACAACCTTTTTTGCCACAGGCACATGTAGTATCTCTGGACTCGAAAATTGGTGAATGAGAAAATTCACCTGCAAATCCTGAGGCGCCCTGATAGATTTTTCCATCGATGATAATCCCGAGCCCGATACCCCACCCAATGAAAATGCCCAGGACATTTTTGTAGGTATGTTCAGAGCCAAATTTGAATTCGGCCAGCGTCATTGCTCTGGCATCATTTTCTAAGAAGATCTTCTTGTTGAATCTAGCTTCTAGATTTTCTAGAAGGGTTTTCTTGCCAAACTTCAGGTGAGTGTAGTTGACTCCACCAATCGAATCGACCAATCCAGGCATGGAAAAGCCAATGGCGATTACTTTTTCGCTAGGGATACCGGAGGATTTGAGGAAATGATCAATATGAGCACAAAGAAGGTTGAACGTTTCTTCCTCATTATTTAAAGTCACTTTGTGGTTTTCCTTCCCAAAAGCCAGCTCATGATTGCAATTATACAGAGCCAAGCACATAGTGAATTTGGATAGGTCTACGGATAGCACGTAAAATGCATCAGGTGCTAATCGATAGAGATCCGGTTTTCTTCCACCCTGAGACTCAGCTCGTCCTTGTTTGATCACCTCTCCGGAGGTCATCAAGTCGCTCAAAAGTGCATTGACAGTAGGAAGTGAAATACCCACTTCATTGCATATTTCACTTGCGGTATTGGCACCTTTCAGGTAGAGATTCTTTATGATCTTTATTTTATTGATATAACTTTTTATCTCTACAACTCCCTCCATTTTGGAGATTACTTCCTGAGGATTGATTAGGTTCATAAGTATTAAGTATGGCTTGAAGTAAGGCAAATTTTAGGTTTCAAAAAATACTTTATGAAAAAAATTAAATAATGTTCTCCAATTTCAAAAAACTTGTTCGACTTTATTTCTATTTGTTTCCAAATTTCTCAAAAAGATTTACAATTTCTTCTTTGCCGCCTGTAAGGTTGAAATTGTTAATTTTAGCCTTTCTATAACTTATTCATCATGTCTGTTTTGAGTCTTAGCCCTGAAATGGGGAAAAATGAAGTATTTAAGCAAGTTGAAAATTTTTTGGCTGAATCGGGTTTTAGGATTCACTCCAGTGATCCACAGCGTCCGTGGGGTGGATTTTTTGTTTTGGAGGAAGGTGATATTCGAAAGTTTAAAGACACCTTCTTTCCCTCAGTGGTACTTACTGAGGATCAGTTTGCTCAGAAGCTTAGTCCCAAATTTCTTTTGGTATCCCCTGGTGCGAGGCTCTCTTGGCAATACCATTTTAGAAGATCTGAATTGTGGACTTTGATTGCAGGTACAGGGTCAATTTCCAGGAGTTTGACAGATGATCAGTCTGCACCTGTTTCTCTGGAGATCGGAAAGGTAGTGGAACTGGCAAAAGGGGAAAGGCATCGGCTAATCGGTAATTCTGGCTGGGGAATCGTGGCGGAAATTTGGGTTCACACGGATCCTAATCATCCTTCGGATGAATCAGATATTGTGAGGTTGCAAGATGACTATTCAAGAAATTAAAAAAGCCTGGGGCATCACATCCAGGCTTTACAAAAAATCTGATTTTGTTGTTCGAATCCTCAATCACCCTTAAAATAAACTTTCACAGTTTATACCATGAATCCGAACGATATAAAAAGGGACTGAATCTAATGATTTGAAATTGAAATTCAAATATTTGTATATAAAAAGTCATTCCATGTTTTGGAATGACTTTTTATTTCAAACGAGCTTGTCGATTTTTTTTGCGATCTCCTCAGCCTCTGCCATTAGCTTGTCAGCGGCTGTTCTATTGGAGTGTGATAACTTATGTGCATCAGCCATCATCTTGGCGTAGGCTTCCTGCAGCTTTTCTTTTTCAGATTTCTTTTTGAATAGTCCAAACATGGTTTTGTGTTTTCTAGACCAACAGGACTTAGAGAGGGATTGTTTTAAGGGAAAAACTGAATCGTTTTCGACTGCTCTTCTACGACTTCGTCATCTTTGAAATTAACAAGGTCTTCCAGTCTTCCTGAAGAATTATAAAACCGCCAAGGTCCCTGTTTTTTACCTTCTTTCATGGCACCTTCAGAAGCTTTTTTGCCGGTTTCATGATAATAAATCCAAGTACCATCTGCTTTGCCTGATTTATAGCTGCCCTCAGACTCTTTCAATCCATTGACATAGTAGGTAATTCGGGTTCCTTCCCCGTTTTTGAGAGTTCCTTTGTCCAAGATCTTTTTTCCATCCAAGGCGTAATATTCCCCTACATTTAGTAGCCTGCCATTATCCCAAAATTCTTCCTGGGTCAACTGTTTGTTGTCATAAAAAAGCCCCCAGATGCCATTTTCAAATCCTAGGTTGTAGGATCCGACTGATTTCAATTGACCTCCATCGTAATAATAAAACCATTGACCATTTTCTAAGCCAAGGGTATATTCTCCCTCAGCAATGAGTATCCCGATTTTATTAAAAAATTTCCACAGCCCGGTTTTCAGGTCGTTTCTGTATTCTCCTATGGAATACAGTTGACCATCGGGATAGAAGTTTTTCCAAATACCGCTTTTAGATCCGCTGATGTATTGTCCCTGCACAGAAATCTGACCTGAACTGTGGTATTCCACGTACTCGCCTACAGGTACTCCCAATTCGTATTGCTTCTTTTTGGAAATTGCCTTATTAGGAAAATATTCCTCCCAAATTCCTATGGCGATGTCGTTTGCGTATCGCTCAATTCTGGCAATTCTACCCGTTTGATAGTAGTATTTCCATTCTCCTGTTTTTTTTCCGGATTCATCGTAATACTCCTCAGATTCGAGTGTTTTTGTTCCTGGGAAATAACTTTTCCATTCCCCAATCTTTTTTCCATTTCGGTAATTTCCCGATTCCAATACCACATTTGGGAATGAATACCGTTTGAAATTCCCTTCAAACTGACCTTTGGAAGCCATGGCTTCTACAATCACATTTCCCTCGGGATCATATTCCAAGTAAGGACCTTCACGTAATCCCTCACTGTAAAACTCCCGAATTGCAATTTCTCCAAATTCAAAAAACGTGACCCATTGGCCTGTTTTTAGGCCCTTGTCATATTGGCCTTCTACCTTTACACTTTTGGGATCCACATAAGCTGGGGCGTTAGTGGTACCAAAATACTCGATGTATTTTCCTACTAAGACGCTGTCTTGAAAAATCATCTCTCGCTTGAGAGATCCTGCCTCATCATAGAATCGGGCAGGTCCAAAAAGCTTTCCATCTCGGTAGGCAGCCATTTCCTTTAATTTTCCATTAGGATAAAAAGTTGACCATGTACCATCTCTCTTTCCGTTTTTGAAGGTGCCCTCTGTGATTAATATGTTGGACTTTCGATTATAAAATTTCCATAGACCTGTTTGAATATTTCTATCCAAGACGCCAGTGCCCATGATACTTGAATCGGGACTATAAATCACCGAGACTTTTGGCGACTGTGAAAAGGAGTAAAAATGAACAAAGGAAAATACCGCGAGCAGCAAATATTTCATAAGTAGAGTTTTTCGGCTAGGGTGGGGGGCTTGCCCTTGGTTAACGTACATAGAGATAGTTATGACATAGGTACGTGTGAATTCTTTTACTGTTTAAAATTAATTTAAATCCGAACTTAGGAACTATGTTTTAATTCAAGACTGATGATTTTTTTTATTTCACTTACAAGGAGTCGGACAGTGGATTTTAGCTCTCCAAAAATTGGAACCTCTTTGATCCAGAGCTGGAAGTCAGCCGCTCTGATCTCTGTCCGGATTGGTGAAGCAGTAGTTATTTTATCCAAAATCAAAGCTCCAAAATCCCAAGGATCGTCCACCTGGCCCAGTTGAAAATCACAGTTAAGTAGTTCATTCGAGGGGATTTCAGTCCTTTTGCCCAGAAAAATCAGGATAAAAAATCCATGGCCAAACCAATTGAGAAGTCGAATATTGCAGCCGGCCGCTTTGTCAAAATCCCTTATCAGGTCAAGTACTTGATAAGGATAGCCGAGTAGGTCATTTCCTTTGGTGACTTTTTTTCCCCTGGAGGCTTTAAAAAATGCAGTAAGCTCTTCGTTTGATATGGAATTTCCTACCGTCTCCAGGAGGTGGAGGAATTGGTTCTTAAGCTGATTTTGCCTTTCCATGACTGACCTATCCAGCCAAAGATCAAGATCCAAATCCTCCTGATTTTCTTTCATTTTACCATCTTAACAATGCAGATGCCCAAGCAAAACCAGACCCAAAGGCAGCCAAACAAACCAAATCACCATCTTTCAATCTTCCTTGTTCCCAAGCTTGGGATAGTGCGATTGGGATTGTTCCCGCAGTCGTGTTGCCTAGGTACATGATGTTGTTAAATACTTTTTCATCCGGAAGTTGAAGCTTCTGTTGGATGTACTGACTGATTCTAAGATTGGCTTGGTGCGGTACGAGTAGGTCAATTTCTTCCTTGCTTACTCCATTGTGGCTCAAGGCCTCCTGAATTACTTCCATAAATCGAACTACAGCATGCTTAAACACTGCGTTTCCGTTCATTTTTAGGAAAAAGTCACCCCGCTCGATCATTTCTTGAGAAATTCTGACTTTTCCGCTGGAGCTTGGTGCGATGCAATAAAGTTCTTCAGCATGAGCTCCTTCTGAATGGAGGTGAGTACTCAGGATTCCAGGATGGTCATTTTCTGCTCTGCCCAAAATCACAGCACCGGCTCCATCTGCAAAGATGACCGCGCTGGATCTTCCCTCGTCGCTCTTGTCCAAGGCAGAAGACTGAATCTCAGCACCGACCACGAGGATTTTTTTATACATCCCCGTCTTGATGAATTGATCAGCGACTGAAAGTGCATAAATAAAACCCGAACATGCATTTCGAATATCCAATGCACCAATCGATTTCAAACCAAGTTCTCTTTGGAGCAAAACCCCATTGCCAGGCAAAAAGTAGTCTGAGGTGATGGTAGCGAAAATGATAAAATCTATTTCTTCAGGAGCAGTTTTTGACCGTTCCATTGCCAATCGGCTGGCTTTGGCTGACATGTTGGTGACAGTGTCCACTCCAGGGGTATACCATCTTCTTTCTTGAATGCCGGTACGTTCGACGATCCATTCATTGGAGGTATTCATCATTTTGGAGAGGTCCTCATTGGTGACGATTCTCTCCGGCACGTAGTGCCCTGCACCAAGAATTCTTGAATTATACATGTTTATTTGGGTCTAATACATTTGGAAAAGCTGTAAATATCGGTTGTGTCACAGACTCCTACAAAATTCCATAGGATTTGGAGTTGTTTATCCAAACAAGGTGTAATTGCCAAACTGATCCATGGGGGAGGTTCTCCTCAATATGCTTGGAGAGTCATTTAGCACCGAATTGACCAAAGGAGATACGGTATAGCTCTGCATCAGTTCTGCTGGATAAGTAGTGAGCATTTTAGAGAGATCTTCTTCCGAAGTGTATTTATCCAGCCATTTTTTCTCCTGATCTCTTTTTAAAATTACTGGCATGCGGTCATGAACTTCCTCTACTAGTTCATTTGGAGTAGTAGTAAGGATCAAAAAAGTGTGTTGTGATTCGCCAGAGACGGTTTCATATTCTTCCCAGATCCCCGCAAAGGAGAAAATCTCTTCTTCTCTTAAGGTAAACCGGTAGGGTATTTTGGTCTTTTTCCCGAGTTTTTTCCATTCAAAAAAGCCATCTGCAGGTATCAGGCATCGTCTTCGCTGAAAAGAACCTTTGAATGATATTTTTTCATTGACGGATTCTGCCCGTGCATTGATGAGTTTTTGAGCTACGGGTTTATTTTGTCCAAAATCAGGAGTGATTCCCCAATAGAAAAAAGAAAAGCCTTTAGGACTATCTGAGGTGATCACAGGAACAAGCTGTGTGGGTGCGATATTAAATCTAGGTTTGAAGTCAGCAAGCATCTCTGCCTGAAAGCGTTCCTCAAGTTCGATTTTACTTTTATTCAGTGAATAGCGACCGCACATGTGCTTGATTTTTAAATATTCGGTGGGAAGTTAGAGATCATGGTTAATAAATTCAACTGCCCGAGCTTCAGAGTAATAGGTTTTTTCTGCCGAATTGGATGCAAAGCCAACATGTCCTCCATGCTTTGGGAATTCAAAAAATACAAGATCCAGTTTTTTTGCAAGAGAAAAAGGATAGCAGGTTTGGCTGAGAAAAGGATCATTCTGGGCATTCAGAATTAAAGTGGGGACTTCAATCCTGTCAAGAAACTGCAGTGAAGAATTGACCTGATAGTATTCTTTTGCATCGGCAAAACCATGCAAAGGCCCTGTAATCATATCATCAAAGTCACGAAGAGATTTTACTTTTTGAAGTTTTTCCAAGGGCAATTCATCCGGAAAAAGAGCTGCTTTCCGTGAGACTTTTTCTTTGAGTGTTTTTAGAAATCGCTTGGAGTACATCAGATTCTGCCCGGTGGAGATTTTGTCACAAGAACCTCCCAGGTCCAATGGAACAGAGATGGCAGCGGCTTTTTTTATTTTAGGAAAGCTGTTTTTTACTTCACCCAGAAATTTCAAAGTGAGATTTCCGCCCAGGCTAAATCCAACCAAGTAAACTTCCCGGTAATTTTTTTGGGTATGTGTGAACACCGACATCAAATCATAGGTGGCGCCACTGTGGTAGAATATTGCTTTTTGATTGAGCTCTTCGCTGCAACCCCGGTAGTTCCAAGTGAGAACATCAAACCCTTCGGAGAAGAATTTTTGCGCCATACCCAGCATGTAAGGTCTTGAACTGTTGCCTTCTAGACCATGACTAATGATGACCAATCGAGAATGGTTTCCTTTATACCAATCCAAATCCAAAAAGTCGCCATCGGGTGTTTCAATGCGCTCTCTATGGGGGTTTTTGAAAGTTACCTGTCTAAAAAGAGCAGGGTAAATGGTTTCTAAATGTCCATTAAAAAGCCATTTTGGTCTTTTGTAGGAGCTGTTAGGAAGTAATGGCATGGTGATAAGAGACCCTAAAGAGGTCGGAAAATACAGGATATAAATTTGAATAAAGCGTTTTTAAAAACTATTTTTGGGCTCTTTAAAAAACGACAAGCTCTAAATTACCTATGGCCGAAATTATAAGAATGCCAAAAATGAGTGACACCATGGAAGAGGGTGTGATTGCGTCATGGTTGAAAAAAGTAGGTGACACTGTGAAGCCAGGGGATATCCTTGCCGAGGTGGAAACTGACAAAGCTACCATGGAGCTCGAATCCTACGAAGAAGGTGTTCTTTTATACATTGGAGTTCAAGAGAAAGATTCCGTGCCTGTCAATGGCATCATTGCGATAATCGGAGAAAAGGGAGAGGACTTTCAGCATTTGTTGAATGGCTCTACTCCAGCTCCAGCAAAAGCTGCTGAAGCACCAGCTGCTCCAACAGCTGTAGAAGTGAAGCCTGCTGCTGCTCCTGCCGAGAAGATCGATACCTCATCCATTAATGCGACGGTGATCACGATGCCAAAAATGAGTGATACCATGCAAGAGGGAACTATTGCTACTTGGCTCAAAAAAGTAGGCGATGTGGTGAAATCAGGTGAGATTATCGCTGAAGTCGAAACTGACAAGGCTACCATGGAATTGGAGTCTTATGAAGACGGAGTCTTATTGTATATAGGTGTAGAAGCTGGAAACAGTGTGGCTGTAGATGGCGTGATCGCGGTGATCGGTGAAAAAGGTGCCGATTACCAGACGCTTCTCAAAGCCCAGCAATCCGGTGGTTCAAAATCTGCTACACCAGCTGAATCAACTCCAACACCAGCCATAGAAGTAAAGGCTACTCAAGCTAGCCCAGCTCCTGTAGTAGCTGCCCCAGTGATTGAGACATCAAATTCTTCTGCAAACGATCGACTTAAAGCTTCTCCTTTGGCCAAAAAGATTGCCGCTGAGAAGGGGGTTGACATCCGCCAGGTGCAAGGTTCAGGCGAGGGAGGAAGAATCGTGAAGAAAGACATTGAAACATTTGTTCCTGCCGCTCCAAAAGCAGCTTCTGCTCCAGCACCAGCAGTGTCTAGTCCAGCATTGGGTCAGGAAAGCTTCCGTGAGGAGAAGGTTTCACAAATGCGTAAAACCATTGCCAAGCGATTGGCAGAAAGTAAGTTTGGCGCTCCGCACTTCTACCTCACCATGGAAATCAACATGGATAAGGCGATCGAAGCGAGAAAGAGCATGAATGAGTTTTCATCAGTGAAGATCTCCTTCAATGATATGGTGATCAAAGCTGCAGCAGTTGCTTTGCGCCAGCATCCCAAAGTAAATTCAAGCTGGTTGGGTGACAAAATTCGTTACAACGACCACATCCATATCGGGATGGCAGTAGCAGTGGAGGAGGGACTTTTGGTTCCGGTGATCCGCTTTGCTGACCAACTTTCACTTTCTCAGATATCCAATCAGGCGAAAACGCTGGGTGGTAAAGCCAAGAACAAAGAGCTACAGCCAAAAGATTGGGAAGGAAATACCTTTACCATCTCCAATTTGGGAATGTTTGGTATTGAGGAATTCACTGCCATCATCAACCCGCCTGATGCTTGCATCTTGGCAGTAGGTGGTATCAAGGAGACAGTGATCGTAAAAGACGGTCAGATGAAGATTGGAAATGTCATGAAAGTGACGCTCAGCTGTGACCACAGAGTTGTGGATGGAGCGGTCGGTTCGGCTTTCCTTCAGACTCTAAAAGGTCTTCTGGAAGATCCGGTCAGAATCCTGATCTAAGAATACCTGCCAAAAAGTCCTGTTCTGATAGCTATCGGAACAGGACTTTTTGCTTTTGTATGGTTCTTGAGAATGGTAGAAGATCAGTTATTGAAAATTAGTGACTAGTCCTGACTATCTATCATTGGATAGGAACTTCCTAGGCTTCTAAAGGATTACCCGATAACTAAAACCTAATAACCAATAACAAACCACAAATGGAAAAAATCAAATCAACCACTGTAGTTGCCATCCGCCACAATGGAGAAGTCGTCATCGGAGCAGATGGTCAGGCGACTTTGGGAAATACAGTCGCTAAAAGTACGGTCAAGAAAATCAGAGTGCTGCAAGGTGGGAAGATCGTGACTGGATTTGCCGGTTCGACAGCCGATGCATTTACCTTACTGGAAAAATTTGAAGAGAAGCTAGGCGCCTTCGGAAACAACATGAAGCGTGCAGCAGTAGAACTTGCCAAAGAATGGCGTATGGACCGTATGCTGAGCCGATTGGAGGCGATGATGATTGTAGCGGACAAGGATGATATTCTGATTATTTCCGGTACCGGAGACGTCATCGAACCGGATATGGAAATTGCCACGATCGGATCCGGTAGCATGTTTGCCCAGTCAGCTGCCAGAGCCATGAAGAAGTTTGCTCCTAACCTGACAGCGGAGGAAATGGTGAGAGAAAGCCTCCACATTGCTGCAGATGTCTGTATCTATACCAACCATAATTTGGTGATCGAAAAAGTGAAGGCCTGAATTACTGATCAAATTCATAGTCGAAGCCGGAAAAGAATTCCGGCTTTTTTTGTGTTTCACAAAACCTGAAGGGGTTCTTGGATGTTATTCCAGTGTATTATCTCATTCCGATGGAAACACCTACTGTCAAAAAGACAAGCAAAAAAGACTACCGCAAGCTGATTTTGGAAGGTTTTGTAAATCATGTCTTAGAACATGGGACTCAGCCCAATTCCGTATTCAAGTTTGCAAAAGAGTTGAAAATGAAAGAGGAGGAATTCTATACCTATTTCACCTCCTTCGAAGCAATCAAGTCGGCCATTTGGGTGTCGATCTATGACTTTACATTAGAATCAATCGAATCTCAGGAAGTATTCAAAGAATACAGTGCAAGAGAGAAATTTCTTAGCTTCTTGTTTACCTGGATTGAAGAATTAAAGAAAAATCGTTCCTACCTGTTGAGTTTGTATTCAGACAAAACTAAATCATTCAAATCTCTTCCCGTCGACACGAAGGAGTTTAAGGAGAAGTTTAAAGACTTTGCCAATGAGATCGTATTAGAAGGGAAAGAGACCCAGGAAATCGCAACTAGGCCTTTTATCACGGAGAAATACGACGAGGCACTTTGGCTTCAGGTAGCCTTTGTCTTTAGATACTGGCTGGATGACCGCAGTCCAAGGTTTGAAAAAACAGATGCTGCGATTGAAAAATCAGTAAATCTCGCTTTTGACCTGATGGGAAAAAGTGCATTAGATACCTTCTTGGATTTCGCCAAGTTCCTCTACCAAAATAAATAATTCATGTCTGGCAAAGTAAAAGAGCAGGAAGCCATTCCGGTTTCCAAAGTGCAGCGGGCGGCCAAATTCATATCCACAGGAGCTAAAGTAGGAGGAAATTACGTCAAGCATTACGCAAAAAAGATGGTCAATCCATCCCTTGACAAAGAGGAGTTGCACCAAAACAACGCTTCGGACATCTACAACTCTTTGAGCGAACTTAAGGGTTCTGCCTTGAAGGTAGCTCAAATGATGTCCATGGATAAAAATCTACTTCCTAGAGCTTATCAGGACAAGTTTACGATGGCGCAATATTCTGCACCGCCTTTGTCTTATCCGCTTGTGGTCAAGACCTTCCAAAAGTACTTTGGAAAGACACCTGAACAGCTTTTCGATACCTTTACCAGATCAGCTGTCAATGCTGCCTCGATTGGACAAGTCCATCAAGCCACTAAAGACGGTCAAACTTTCGCAGTAAAAATTCAGTACCCGGGTGTTGCAGACTCTGTAAGTTCTGACCTCAAATTGGTAAAGCCTTTCGCTCTCCGAATTTTGAATATGAACGAAAAGGAACTTGACCATTACATGGAGGAGGTAGAAGAAAGGCTTGTAGAAGAAACAGATTACCACTTAGAAGTTGAGCGTTCGCGGGAAATCTCAAATGCCTGCACTCATATTCCCAATCTTAAGTTTCCCAAATACTACGATGAGTGGAGTTCTGAGCGAATCATTACGATGGACTGGATTTCCGGCAAGCACATCAAGGAGTGGATGGAAACCAATCCGAGCCAAACGTTAAAAAACCAGGTTGGTCAGGCGCTGTGGGACTTTTACCATCACCAGGTACATCATCTGAAGCAGGTACACGCGGATCCGCATCCGGGAAACTTCATTATCGAGCAAGATGGAACTTTGGGAATCATCGACTTCGGTTGTGTGAAGGTTATTCCGGAGGATTTTTACCAAGGGTATTTTGCCTTGATCAAAAAGGAATTGGTTATGAAAGAAGAGGAGCTCAATCAGGTGTTTTATTCGTTGGACTTCATTTCGGATAAAGATACCGAGGAGGAAAAATTGTATTTCAAAGGCGTATTCAAGGAAATGATTTCGCTGTTGGGAAAACCTTTCCATGTGGAGCGGTTCGACTTTGCAGATGACAGTTACTTTGAGCAGATCTTCTTGCTGGGTGACCGAATTTCCAATGACAAAATGTTTAAAAAATCCAGACAGGCTAGGGGATCAAGACATGGCTTGTATATCAACAGAACCTACTTTGGGCTTTACAATTTGCTCAATCAGCTACAGGCTGAGGTAGACACAACCAAGCCTGAATGGCTAAGATGATCAGTTTAGTTAGTAATGAAATTCCTCGATTTTATCGGGGATTTTTTTTGAGCTTAATTTGCCACAGATGCACAGATGGATATTCAAAAAATTAATAGAATAAAGGTTCTATCAAGGGCACTGAGATTTTGAAAATGCTTAATCTTTAGATGTTCTTAATCTTAATTACTTTTTGGTGCTGATCATTTTGAACCATTAAGGAAATGAAGAAATTAAGGATTTTTTTCTCAGGGAATAGTTTGGTTTAGGTTTCGATTTCATACTTCCCTCATCTTAATGCCCTAAATTTCTTACTGTTTAAATCAAAAAAAGAGGCCGAAGGCCCCTTTTTTATTTACTTGGAATAAGTCACCCGATAGATACAGTTGGCCATATCGTCGGAGATAAGCAGACTTCCGTCCGGCAATTCTTGCACGTCCACGGGTCGGCCCCAGACATCCTGGGTAGCCGGATTGAGCCATCCTGAAGCAAATACTTCCTGTCCGGTAACTTTTCCGCTTGCATCGATTTTTGCCAAAACAACTTCATAGCCGGACTTTTTGCTTCGATTCCAACTTCCGTGTTTAGCGATGATGGCATTGTTTTTAAAATTGGCAGGGAACATGCCTCCCTGATAAAAGCGCATTCCAAGTGGAGCCGTATGCGCTCCCATTTTTGCCGCAGGAGCCACATAGGCAGAGGCCTCTTTTCCTTTGCTTCCAAATTCAGGATCTTTTACCGTACCGGCATGCCAATAGGGATAGCCGAAGTGTTGACCTTTGGCAGTTGCTCTGTTTAGCTCACAGTCAGGGACATCATCGCCCATCATATCCCGTCCATTATCCGTAAACCAAAGCTCTTTGGATTGCGGATGCCAAGCAAAACCGACTGTATTTCTAACCCCATGGGCATAGACTTCAGGTTTTGCTCCGGGTTTGCTCACGTCCAAGCGGGTGATGCTGGCGTAGATGGGGTTTTCCTTTTCGCAGATGTTGCAAGGAGCACCGACCGGAACGTAAAGCATTCCATCAGGTCCGAATGCAATAAATTTCCAGCCATGATGACCGTCAGTCGGGTAGCCATCATAGACTACTTCATATTTTGGAGTGGTCAGGTTGTTTTTGATGTCTTTGAACCGTAGGATTCGATTAACCTCGGCAACATAAAGGTCACCGTTTTTGTAGGCTACTCCATTTGGCATGCGAAGGCCTTCGGCAAGGATAAATTTGTAATCCGCTTTGCCATCGGCGTTTTCATCGACAAGGGCATAGACATTTTTCTCCTGACGATTTCCCACGAATACAATCCCGTTTTCTGAAATTGCCATGGATCGTGCATTGGTCACATCCGCTGCCCAAACGCTTATTTTAAAACCTGCTGGGAGTTTGATTTGATCTAGCTTTACATCAGCTTTGGCAGTTCTGATGTCTTTTTTATTACTTCCAGATGAGGTGGAAACAGGGGAGAGCTTGCCTTGGCAGCTTGCGTTCAGCGTGAGAAATCCCAAGGCTAGAGAAAGTACTAGTAGTTTGATGGAATTCATGAGGTTGGGTGTTTTTGTAAAAATAAGCTAATACTTCCTATAATGTTTTGCCAGATCAAGTGGATAAGCGGGGCAATGGTTATTTTTGCGCCATGTTATCGATTAGCAACCTTTCCTATTTCATCGGCGGACGAGCCCTTTACGAAAATGCCAACCTTCATATCAAGCCAAAAGACAAAATTGGTCTCGTTGGTCAAAATGGTACCGGCAAGTCCACTTTGCTCAAAATCATCCATGGAGATTATCAAGCTACTACCGGTGAAGTACAAAAAGCGAAGGATTGTACGATTGGTTTTTTGAACCAAGATCTTCTTTCCTATCAGTCTGACGAGAGTATTCTGAATGTAGCCTTGGCGGCATTTAAGGAAACTTTGGCACTTCAAGACGAAATCGACAAGGTGCTCAAGCAGATGGAGACAGACTATTCGGAGGAAGTAATCAATCGACTGGCTTATTTACAGGATCGATTTGAATCCAATGAAGGCTATACGATCAAAGCCAAAGCAGAAGAGGTTTTGGAAGGGATCGGTTTTCAGACTGCCGATCTCCAAAAGCCACTTCGTCAATTTTCCGGAGGTTGGCGAATGCGCGTGATGTTGGCCAAGCTTCTTTTGGAAAAGCCATCCTTGCTGATGCTGGACGAACCTACCAACCACCTGGATTTGCCTTCCATTCAGTGGGTAGAAAATTACCTGAAAAACTATGAAGGTGCGGTAGTGGTGGTTTCTCACGATCAGACTTTTCTCGATAACTGCATCAGTACAACGGTCGAAGTGGCCAATCAAACACTAACCTCCTATCCGGGGAATTACTCTTTTTATAAAGAAGAGAAAAAGCTCCGCATCGAGCTGCAGCAAAATGCCTACGAGAATCAGCAGCAGATGATCAAGCAGACCGAGCGATTCATTGAGCGGTTCCGGGCTAAAGCGACCAAATCCAATCAGGTTCAGTCCAGAATCAAAGCATTGGATCGTATGGAACGGGTACATGAAGTGGTGAATGATGAGGCTTTTGTCAATTTTAAATTCAAGTTTTCCCAGAAATCAGGTAGAGATGTGGTCGTTTTGGATCATGTGTCCAAGGCCTATGGTGATCTGGTGATCCTGAAAAATACCACTGCACGAATCGAGCGTGGAGATAAAATAGCACTCATTGGGGCTAACGGAAAAGGTAAATCGACTTTGCTTCGGATCATTGCCGGAACGGAGCAAATTCAGGGAAGCCGTAGCGAAGGTCATAACGTAATCAAATCCTTCTTTGCGCAGCATCAGTTGGAAGCGTTGACTTTGGACAATGAGATCATTCAGGAAATGTCTCAAGCGGGAAGTGGAAAGACAGAAATGGAGCTTCGTGGGGTTTTGGGATGCTTTCTCTTTTCCAATGAGGAGGTTTACAAAAAGATCAAAGTTCTTTCTGGGGGTGAGAAATCCCGTGTGGCTTTAGCGAAAACCCTGATTTCAGAAGCTAACTTTTTGCTCCTTGACGAACCTACCAACCACTTGGACTTTCAGTCGGTGAATATCTTGATTCAGGCCCTGCAGCAATATGAAGGTACTTTTATTACCGTGTCTCACGATCGACATTTTATCAAAGGGGTGGCTAATAAGATTTGGTACATCGAAAATCATGAGATCAAAGAATATCCTGGCACGTATGAGGAATATGAATTCTGGCGTAGTCAGCAAGTGGAAATAAAGCCTCAAATTCAGGTGCTTTCGAAAGTGGAAAAAAAACCAATCGAAACTCCGAGAAATACGCCCGAAATTCAGCAGGCAAAGAGAGATCTGAGAAAGCTTGAAGAACAATTGGGTAAGATTGAAAAAGAGATTGAAACTCTGGATCTCTTGAAACTTGAAGTTGAACAAAAAATGGCGGATCCCGACCTGTATTTGGATGAAGGGAAGGCCCAAAAACTTCAGGAAAGCTACCAAAGTGTGCAAACCAATCTTTATGAGGCCAATGCTAAATGGGAGAATTTGGTGGATCAGATTTCTATCTTGCAGGAGCTGCTGAAATAAATTAGTGTTCGAAAATCTGAAAAATGTATGAAGTGGATTGGGATTGTTTTTGCATTAATTCTTGGACCGGGTATAAGCAAAGCTCAGGTTTTAGAAGACAGGATTTTTGTTGATCATATTCAGTCTGCAAGACTTTTCCCACAAGGACCAGGAGTAGACAGTCAATTGGATGCGCCGGTGGTTTCCTTATCCGATGCGAGGCAGTTGGTTTTGGTATTTGATGACTTGGCCTATGATCCGGAGTTGTATACCGCTAAGCTGATTCATTGTGATGCTGATTGGAAAAAGTCAGCCTTGAGAGACAATGATTTTTCTGTTGCTTTCAATGAGTATAATGTCCAAGATTATTCCTACTCAGTCAACACGAGGATTCCCTACATCCATTATTCTTTTTCCCTACCTCGCGTGACTAAATCCGGAAATTATATTCTAAAAGTATATAAAAACCGAAATGAAAATGAGGTAGTACTGACTCGGAGATTTATGGTCTATGAAGAGTCAGCAGTGGTGGGAGCCAGTATTGTTCCTCCAAATCAAACGGAGGACAGGCGAGAACTCCAACAGATCAATACAGTAATCAATTATTCCAATCTGGATGCAGTAGATCCCACCACCCAATTCAAAGTGGTGATCCGACAAAATCAGCGATGGGACAACGCTAAGTTCTTATCTAAACCAACTTTTTTGAATCAAAGCTCCAAAATTATGCGATTTGAGCCTTTTGAAGGTGAAAGTACTTTTAAAGCTGGAAATGAATTTAGGTTTATCGACTTAAGGTTTATCAGAGCGACTGGTGTAAATGTGGGTTCGGTAAAAGTTGAAGAAACTATCATTTTGGCAGAAGCTCTATTGGATAATCCCAGACCGGGAGGAGCATATTCTCAATATTTGGATTTGAATGGTCAATACCTTGTTCTTACCAATGATCGCCCAGGAGGAAATCCAGAAGTGGAATCAGAATACTTGTATACTACTTTTTTTCTAAAAGCAGATCCTGGCCAATCCATCAGAATGCTGGGCTCTCTTACCGGATGGGGAAAAATCCCTGAATCCAAAATGGTATATGACCCCAAAACTAAGCTATATACAACTTCCCTGTTACTCAAGCAGGGTTGGTACGATTACCAATACGGGGAAGAAGTTTCCCTTGGTACCTTTGAATCAGACTCCTTTGAGGGAAGTCATTTTCAGACTGAAAATCAATATGAAGTTTTGGTTTATTACCGAGGGCTTGGTTCCCGATACGACCAGCTGGTAGGTTATGCTTTTATCCAGCCAAATCGAAGAAGGTTGTAGCAAAAAAAAATCCCCATTTGGGGATTTTTTTAAAACTCTTCTGTTGGATCTATTTCGTCAGAGGTTGGAGCGACGTTTTGTCTTACTCTTTCTGTAGGCTTGTAAGGAACAAAGCCTTCTCTTTTGAATTTGTAAGTGGTCGTTCTGTTACCTGCTGGGTGATTAGCTAAGTCAAGCATTCCAAAGCCTTTGTGCGTAAATGCACCCAATCCACATTTGAATACGAAATCCTGTACTTCCGGAGCTGCATACAGAGTGAATGGTAGGGTGTAACCTCTCACTTCATATTTCACATCCATATCATACACCGCATAGATGCGGGCAAATTTCTTTTGTTGTTCCTTGAGTTTATTTACATAAACCATATCGGGCACAACCTGGAATTTGTAGAAAGATTCCATTTGCTCTGCAGTATACCATCCTGATCTTTCCATTCGAGTCAAGGTAGACTCATATAAAAGATCAGAGAATTCGTCGCTGTCAGGATTGATAAATCTTTTTCCGGCTTCCTCATTGAATGCCGGAGTAATTAGTACCAAAGGAGAAATACATACAAACTTGTTAGAAGTTTCCAAAGTTGGTTCAACTTCCAGTTCGGTGTATTCTGGAGATAGGATAAGGTTACCGAGTTCGATTTTTGGTGTGGCAAAAACCTGCTCGAGCAAGTAATCCATAAATTCTTCGCTTTGTGACGAAAGCACAAGAGTCACCAAGCTTGAATAGTAATGCAAGCCGCTTCTACTTACTTTAGTCTGCCCTTTAAGGCCAGAGAAATTGAAGTAGTTGTAATTGAAGAATTCTTCTCGACCGCCTTTGACAATCAAACCTTTCAGGAATTGCGCAAGGATGTACTGATGATGAAAAGGCAGATAGGAGCCTTTGTTTTTTAGGGAAAATATTAGTCTAACTCTCACGGTGATTAAAAATAATATGAGACAAATTGGTAATGTAAAATACTTTTTTTGTTTGGGTGGATAAGCGTCGTAAAACTACAATTATTTTCCAAGAAATGTCAAACATTGAAGCGAAAATGCATGATATCGCCGTCCTGAACGGTATATTCTTTGCCTTCGATGGAAATTTTTCCGTTTTCACGGCAACCTGCCTCGGTTTTAAACTGCTGGTAATCTCCCAGTTTAATTACTTCTGCCTTGATGAAGCCTCTTTCAAAATCTGTATGAATCACCCCGGCGGCCTGTGGCGCTTTCCATCCTTTTCGAATAGTCCAAGCTCTTACTTCCTGTACCCCGGCTGTAAAATAGGTGATCAAATTAAGAAGTGAATAAGCTCCTGAAATTAGTTTGTTTAAACCGCTTTCTTCAAGACCATATTCTGACAGAAACATTGCTTTTTCATCTGCATCATCAAATTCAGCGATCTGAGATTCGATAGCAGCGCAGAGTACAATGACATCGGCATTTTCTTCTTTTACTTTTTCTCTGAGTTGATCGACAAACTTGTTGCCTGTCAAAATGCTGCCTTCATCCACATTGGCCACATATAACACAGGCTTGATCGTCAAAAGATGTAGGTCTCTTACAGCTTCAAGTTCTTCTTTATCCACTTCGATCGCTCGGGCATTAAGGCCTGCTGTAAGCCCATCCTTGAATTGGATTAGTATTTCAAGTTCTCTTTTAGCTTTGGCATCACCTGATTTTGCGATTTTTTCAATACGCTGGATTTTCTTTTCTACTGATTCTAAATCCTTAAGTTGAAGTTCGGTGTCAATTACTTCTTTATCGAAAATAGGATCAACACCTCCTGCTACGTGTACAATATTGCTGTCTTCAAAGCATCGGATTACATGGATGATTGCATCTACTTCCCGGATATTTGCCAGAAATTTATTACCCAATCCTTCTCCTTTGGAAGCTCCTTTCACTAATCCTGCGATATCAACAAATTCTATAATTGTGGGTACCACACGCTGGGGATTGACAAGTCCCTCCAAAATTTGAAGCCTTTTGTCGGGGACAGAAACCACTCCTACGTTTGGCTCGATGGTACAAAAAGGAAAGTTAGCTGCTTCAGCCTTTGCGCTCGAAAGCGCATTAAACAACGTTGACTTACCCACATTTGGAAGTCCCACGATGCCACATTGTAATGCCATTAATTTGTTGCTTTAATTTTGAATATGCGATAGGATTTGTATCCCTTGTAAAACTCCATTACCGTCACTCTGAAAATGGTATAAACAGGGATGGCGAAAATCATCCCTACAATCCCGGCGATTTTTGCACCGGCAAAGATAATAACAAATATCTCAAGGGGATGGGCTTTTACAGATTTCGAGAAAATCATGGGCTGCAAAGCTACATTGTCTGTGATCTGAACAATTGCGAAAACCGAAGCAATTTTGATGAGAAAATAGGTGTACTCTGCATCAGAGGAGAAATTTCCGGTGGAAATCCCCACCACTATACCGAATAGCGTCCCCAAGATTGGTCCGGCATAAGGGATAAGGTTGGCTATTGCTGCGAAAAGGGCAATAGTTAAGGCGTATTCGACACCCGCTAAAGAAAGTCCAAAACCTGCCAATGAAAAAATTGCCAAAACCTGGATTAACAAGCCAAAGAGGTAATTGGATAGTAATTTTTCGACTTTTGTAAAAGTCGCTACGGATAATTCAAAATACGCATTGGGGATGAGGTTGAGTAGATTTCTTCGTAAAAGACCATTTTCTAAGAGTAAGAAAAATGTAATAAACGCTACGGCTAGGGTTCCTATAAGGATACTGCTGGTCAAAGAAATAAATCCTGTTATAAATCCTCCAATGTCAAATTTTTTGATCAAGGCCAAAATGGACTGTTTGATTTCATCCAATAAAAAGCCCTCCTTATTTTCCAATAGTTGATATCGAACCAAAAAACGCTCAAGCTTTTCGATCGGCGCTTGGATTTGGAAATAAATCCCATCAAGATCCAACTCACTTAAAATCAAAATCTGCTGATTGACAAGGGGGAAAAATACCAGACTCAACAAAAAAATCAAGGATATAATCGCCGAGTAGGATACTAAAATGGCTAACCATCTTGGGATGTGCTGTCCTATTAAGTGAAAATCATTGATTCGATTTGTCAGTGGTCTAAGAAGTGCAGCCAAGATCAGGGATATGATCATGTAAATAGTGATGTTAGAAAAATACCATCCAATGATCAAGAAGATCAATACGGACAGAATAGCGTAGACAAAAAACCTTTGCATAGGCAGGATAAAACAAAAGGAGGCCAAAGCCTCCTCAAATATACATTCTTAGATGTTTTTCAGGTTATCAAGTTGGGAAGTGATTATTCCCATCTTAATTCATCATTCATTTCATTTTCCGAATCTTCATTTTCAAATTGCTCAAAATCAAAATCCGGCATTAAGTCATTTTTCACATGGTCAACTGCTTCATTCAGTGCATTGACAAATTTGAAGAAGTCCTCCTTATAAAGGAAAATTTTATGCTTTTCGTAGCTGAAATTGTCTCCGTTTACCCTTCGCTTGCTTTCAGTGATGGTGAGGTAATAATCATTTCCTCTTGTAGACTTGATATCAAAAAAATAAGTTCGTTTACCTGCTTTTACTTTTTTTGAGAAAATTTCGTCTCTGTCGTATCCTCGGTGATCTTCCACAGTGCTTTAATTTGGGGTTGGTTATCTACACTTTAGGCGTCTAAGATAAAACAAAAGGCGGCTAGTTTTCAAAAGAGGTTTGGACTTTTTTTTAAAGACTAGTTGAAATCTGGGTATAAAAAGTTAAAAATCAGAAATAAAAATGAAGTCGTTAAACAAGCTTTTGGGGAGTAAATGAATTGAAATTCTAGACATCAAAATAAAAAAGAGTGGCCTAAGCCACTCTTTTTTATCTTATTCGCCATGCATAAAAGCTTTCTTTGCAAGCAGTTCTTGTTCTGTCTCCCGGTGATCAGGATCATCCACGCAACAGTCAACCGGACATACAGCAGCACACTGTGGTTCCTCATGGAAGCCATTGCACTCTGTGCATTTTGCCGTCACGATATAATAAAATTCATCAGAAACGGGAGTCTGCTTTTCTGTGCCGCTTACGACAGTGCCATCTTCTAGAGTTACCTCTTTCAGATTGGTTCCGCCTCCCCAAGTCCACTCGACACCACCTTCATAAATTGCTGTATTTGGGCATTCAGGTTCGCATGCACCGCAATTGATGCATTCGTCTGTAATCATTATAGCCATAGTTCTTCAATTTTGATTGTCAAAAGTACAACCTCATCAACTTTAAGGCAATAAAAAAGTTGTCACACTAATTAATTTAAATTTATTCCAAGCTAGTCGCCTTTTGGATACCTTTGTCAAATGAGTCCATATCCAAGCTTTCAGTCCCGAATTCAAGCCTTTATTCAGCTAGGGTTACAATTAGCTTCAATTGATGAAGAGGAGAAATATTCACTTTTTAGACGGGTAGAGAATCAAAATGCATGGTTTATTCCTAGTTCAGTCAGTAATGCGCTGGAAGGTATTCAGCTCCTTTTGGAAGAAAAAAATCTGACCGATTGGCTTTCCAAGTATCAAATCATTGAGCCGTCGAATCCTAAAAACATCGGCATTTTGATGGCGGGAAATATACCTGCGGTTGGATTTCATGATCTTCTTTGTGTCTTGATTTCAGGTCACATTGCTTCCGTTAAGCTTAGCTCTTCGGATTCGGTCTTGGTCACATGGCTCATTGGTCAATTGATCGCAATCGAACCAAGCTTCGCTTTACTTATCAAAATAGAAGATATGCTAAAAAGCAAAGACGCTTACATAGCAACTGGAAGTGATAATTCTGCTAGGTATTTCCATTACTATTTTGGAAAATATCCTCATATCATTCGGTCCAACAGAACTTCTGTAGCGATACTTACTGGTGAGGAGACAGACCAAGATTTGGAAAATTTAGGAAGGGATATTTTTCAATATTTCGGCCTAGGTTGCAGAAATGTATCCAAGGTTTTTGTGAAATCGGAAGTCTCCTTGGTTAGACTTTTGGGAGTTTTGGATAAGAAGGACTGGATTCATTCCCATCATAAGTACCTCAATAATTATGACTACAATAAGTCCATTTATTTGGTCAATGGGGAGCCTCATTTGGATAATGGTTTTCTCCTATTGAAGGAAAGCCAAGAGTTGGTTTCTCCGATTGCTGTCCTTTATTATGAAAAATACCAAGATGAAAAAGACTTGGATCAAAGACTTGAATTAATTAAAGAAAAGGTTCAGTGTATAGTCGGGAATCAAGTTGGATCGATAGCTGGTCTTATTCCTTTTGGCCAAGCACAGCTGCCATGCCCGTGGGATTACGCTGATCATGTAGATACTTTGCAATTCCTGAATTCTCTTTCTGAAAACTAATCGGCATACCAAATTGGCAATTTGATATAGAATTGGGATCCTTCTCCCAAGTTGGATTCAATTCGGATGCTGCCATTATTTTTAGCCAAATACTCTTTTACCAGTAGCATTCCCAAGCCAGTGCCGGTTTCGTTATTTTGTCCCCTGGTGGTAAAGGAAATCCCTTCTCGGATTTTAGTGAGATTTTCAGGAGAAATGCCTGCCCCAAAATCCCGCACACAGATTTGATAGTCTTGCCCGATTTCTTTACAAGTGATTTCAATCTTTGAGTTTGATCTAGAAAATTTAATAGCGTTTGAAATCAAATTTCTAAAAATCAATTCCATCATATTTTTATCAGCTTTTACCCAAGTGTTTTCAAATCCATGCATTTCGATGTGGACTGACTTTTCGGAAGCTATTCTTTCCAAAAGACTTTTTTGGCCAGTGACAATACGATTAAGGTCAATTTTTTGAGGCTGAAGGTATTCTCCTTTTAGCTGAGAACTTGTCCAGGCGAGTAGATTTTCCAACAAAATGGAGACTTGTTCCATATTTCTGGATACTTCTGGAAGCATATTATAAAATTCATCTTTCGAGATAAGTCCTGTTTGTGTCAGATGTATCAGCTCCTTCACCCCAAAAACAGGTCCCTTCAGATCATGTGAAATAATGCTGAAAAATTAGTCTTTCAGGTTATTTAACTGCTGAAGTTCCGTGGCTTGATTTTGTAGTCGTTCGTTGATTTTGATTTCGGCGGTAATGTCATCAAAAAGAAGTAATATCCCGGATAAGAAAGGTCCTCCTTCCAAGATGGGTATAGCTTCGATCTTGATTATTGCCTCTCCATTGGCACCATTAATTCTACTTTCAATGATTTTTTGTTCGGAAGATTTAAGAAGTGTGAGAATCTCAGGTCTGTCTGTAAAAATGACCTCAGCATGTTGTCCCATTTTTATTTTTTCGGGATGGAGACAAAACTTTTTAACCGCCAGATTAAAGTCCACCACTTTATCTCGATGGTCAAAAACCAATACACCCCTGGACATCACTTCCAATATTTTATCCCTGGCAAATGGCTTTAGGTTCAGAAGGTTGAATCTCAATATCGCTATTCCTAATAGAAAATAGGTGAAAATGAAAGCGTAAGGGGTCATGTCTAAACCTTCGTAAGGTTTGAACCAGGAGGTTTGATAAAAGACGTTTATGATCAACGGAAAAAAACCTCCAAGTATTAGAAGTCTAGTCTGAAGTTTATAGTGTTTATTGGCAAATTGAAATCGCCTCCAAAGAATATAGGTGCCCCAAAAATAAAAAAAGTAAGAATAAATGACCTGAACCATATACATAGGCCCTTTTTCAATTCCAAGCATTGGAAATGGGCCTGAAGTGATTAGCCAGTTTGATTTATAGTGGAGGTGGTGAAAAGAATTGGTGAGAACAATTGAATAAATGAGGATTGGGAAAATGAAAAGTGAAGGATATACCCATTTGGATGAAGAATTGTCATATCCTGTATATTTCAAAGAAAACATGACCCAACATGCAGGAGCCATCACCAAACCAATATATTGGAGTTTGGTAAGAAATAGCATGCTGTCAATTGAGGTTTGGGTAAGTTCGACTCCATAGAAAAAACCCCACAGTGAGAACGATATCATCGTAAATGCTATCCACCTGACAGAGTCTTCAAGCTTAAATCCTATGTAAAAAGAAAGTCCCAATACCATGGTACTGGATACCAGTAGCGTAAGGGCATATGGGTTAAACAAAAATTCCATTATCTTAAAATTATCACTTGGGCTTCTAAGGCCTCATTTCAAATAATTCTCTATACTAATTCAAAAAACTCAACTATAAAAGTATTGGAAAACAACACCACCAAAAACATTTTTAAGTCCTTTTTGAGTCCGGTGGGATTGGTGCTTCTGCTCACACTTATGACTTTTACCACAGGGTATATCCTGATGGACCAAACCGAATCAGATTCCTCTTTATCAAAAGTGGTAAGGCTTTTGGCTTATTGGCAGGAAGGTTTTTTTAGTCTACTTGGATTTACACTGCAAATGATCATGATTCTGGTTTTTGGATATGCTCTTGCAGTTTTTGCTCCGATTAACAGGGTCCTAAAAGTGATCGCCGGGATTCCAAAAAACTTAACCGCCGCGACCTTGTTGACTGCGGTTATTACCTCATTCGCAGGTTTCTTAATTGGGGATTTGGATTGATTGTAGGAGCGATCTTGGCCAGGTTTGTCCATGAATCCTTGATTTCAAAAGGCTTTAAATCCAATTCAGCAATTTTAGCATCAACGGGTTATTTGGGAATGGCAGTTTGGCATGGAGGACTATCAGCTTCTGCACCACTTACTGTAGCGGGTAAAGGTCATTTTCTGGTGGATACCATTGGGATCATTCCTGTATCCGAAACACTATTCTCGTCCTTCAATGTATGGATTACGTCAGGCTTGATTTCAGTTTTTCTGATTACAGCCTATGTACTTTCCAAAACTTCATTGACAACTAGTGATTCTGTGGCCTCCAATCCGCTAAGGCCTATTGAATCTGGAAAGGAAGGTTCTTTAGCAAGAGGGGTAGGTCTATTCATGATTCTGGTGATGATGGTAGGACTGATTTTCGCAGAAGAAGCTAGTTTGGGCATGATTACATTGAATTGGGTTAATTTCCTTCTATTCTCGTTGGTGTTGATAGCCTATAAGTCATGGGAAAGATTTAGCCTTGCAGTTGGGCAAGGATTAAAAACTTCCTCCGATATATTGATCCAGTTTCCCTTTTATGCGGGGATCTTGGGTTTATTGAGTTCTTCTGGTGCCTTGTATGAGCTTTCTCAATTAATCCAATCTCAAACGAGCAAAGAGTTTTTTCCTTTGATCACGTTTTTCTCTACTGCATTTGTGAATTTATTGGTTCCATCGGGCGGCGGGCAATGGGCTATTCAAGGTCCTGTGATTATGGAGACAGCAGCCAATTGGGGTTTGAATTTTGCCAAACTGACCATGATATTTGCATATGGCGATCAGATTAGCAATCTCCTCCAGCCATTTTGGGCCTTGCCTTTACTTTCTATTACCGGTGTGCCCGTGCGCAAGTTGTTGCCTTACTGCGCCATGCTGTTTCTTTCAGGGTTTGTTTTCCTGACTTTAGCTATCTGGTGGATGTATTGATTTTTTCAAATGGATTTAGCGCTTTTAAAAAATGATGGTAGAACCTTAAGAATGAATTGAGCGTTCCCTTTTCAGTCTCTTTTTCCTATATTCGCGAGCGAAAAATTGAACCTTTTATCCACCTAAATATCCAAAACGATGGCTTTTGATATCGAAATGATCAAAGAAGTGTATGCCCGGTTTCCGGAGCGTATCGCAGCTGCAAGAAAAGCTGTAGGTAAGCCGCTTACTTTGACAGAAAAAATTCTTTATGCCCACCTTACCGAAGGCCCTGCTAGTCAGTCTTATGCGAGAGGCAAGTCTTACGTAGATTTTCAGCCTGATCGAGTAGCCATGCAGGATGCAACGGCTCAGATGGCTTTGCTTCAATTTATGCAGGCTGGAAGAGATAAAGTGGCTGTTCCTTCTACCGTACACTGCGATCACTTGATTCAAGCAGAGATCGGGGCTGAAAAAGACTTGAATAAGGCGAAGGATAAGAATAAAGAAGTTTATGACTTTTTGGCTTCGGTATCCAATAAGTATGGCATTGGATTTTGGAAGCCAGGTGCAGGTATCATCCATCAAGTAGTGCTGGAGAATTATGCGTTCCCTGGTGGAATGATGATTGGTACTGATTCTCACACCCCAAATGCCGGTGGACTTGGCATGATCGCAATCGGTGTAGGTGGTGCAGATGCATGCGACGTAATGGCGGGACTACCTTGGGAACTTAAATTTCCCAAGCTGATTGGTGTGAAATTGACAGGTAAAATGTCCGGTTGGACTTCTGCAAAAGATGTGATCTTGAAAGTAGCAGGTATCTTGACAGTAAAAGGCGGTACTGGTGCTATTGTGGAATATTTTGGAGAAGGTGCCCGTTCGCTTTCAGCTACCGGAAAAGGCACAATCTGTAACATGGGCGCTGAAATTGGTGCTACCACTTCTATTTTTGGGTATGATGAAAAATCTGCCGCCTACCTTCAGGGAACAGGTCGCGCTGACATCGCAGCCATGGCAGACGCTATCGCGGCGCATTTGACTGGGGATGATGAAGTTTACGCTAACCCAGAGCAGTACTTTGATCAAGTGATCGAGATTAACCTTTCTGAGCTGGAGCCACACGTAAATGGTCCTTTCACTCCAGATTTGGCTTGGCCAATCTCTAAGTTTGCCGCTGCTGTGAAAGAAAACGGCTGGCCAGCTAAGTTGGATGTAGGCTTGATTGGTTCTTGTACCAACTCTTCTTATGAAGATATCTCTAGAGCAGCTTCTTTGGCTCAGCAGGCTGTAGATAAGAAGCTTAATGCAAAATCAGAATATACCATTACTCCAGGTTCGGAGCAGGTTCGTTTCACAGTGGAGCGCGACGGCTTTTTGGATACCTTCGGTAAAATGGGTGGTGTGGTTTTAGCCAATGCCTGTGGACCTTGTATTGGTCAGTGGGCTCGTCATGGAGCTGAAAAGCAAGAGAAAAACTCCATCATCACATCTTTCAACAGAAACTTTGCTAAGCGTGCAGACGGTAACCCAAATACCCACGCATTTGTGGCTTCTCCGGAAATTGTGACAGCATTGGCTATTGCAGGTGATTTGACTTTCAATCCATTGACAGATACGCTTACCAATTCAGAAGGTCAGCAAGTAAAACTGGATGAACCTAGAGGGCTTGAGCTTCCTGCAAAAGGTTTTGCAGTAGAGGACGCAGGTTACCAAGCACCGGCAGAGGATGGTTCTTCCGTTCAGGTTTTGGTGAGCCCGACATCTGATAGACTTCAGCTTCTTGATTCTTTCCCTGCGTGGGAAGGAACTGACCTTAAGGGGCTCAAGCTATTGATCAAAGCTAAAGGTAAGTGTACGACAGACCATATTTCCATGGCAGGTCCTTGGTTGAAATACAGAGGTCACTTAGATAATATCTCCAATAACATGCTTATTGGTGCTGTGAATGCATTTAATGATGCGACCAATAAGGTCAAAAATCAATTGAATGGAGAATATGGAGAAGTGCCTGCAACACAAAGACAATATAAAGCAGCAGGAATCGGGTCTATCGTAGTGGGTGATGAAAACTATGGTGAAGGATCTTCCAGAGAGCATGCTGCGATGGAACCAAGATTCTTAGGAGTTCGCGCTATTTTGGTTAAGTCATTTGCCAGAATTCACGAGACTAACTTGAAAAAACAGGGTATGTTGGCATTGACTTTTGCCAATCCGGCTGACTATGAGTTGATTCAGGAAGATGATGCTATAGACATTGTAGGCCTGACTGATTTTGCACCAGGCAAGCCTCTTCAGATCATTCTCAATCATAAAGACGGTAGTACTCAAGCTATCTTAGCTAATCATACCTACAATGAAGGCCAAATTGAGTGGTTCAAAGCAGGAAGTGCTTTAAATCTTATCAAAGCAAAAGCCTGATCTAATTGAAAAAAACTAAAAGCCGTAGCGAATAATCGTTACGGCTTTTTTACATTATATCCCATGAAAAATTTCCTACGGATCTTATCGGTTTCGATCCTTTTATCCCTTGTGGGTACCCCTGCAAAAGCCCAAAATGAATCTGATGAGAGGGCTTTGTTGGAAGTCCAAAATGGGATTAGTATTTCAAAAGATTCATTGTTTAAACTCAATCTCCGGTTTAGAATGCAAAATCGATTTGGATTGAGAACTGAGAGTGGAGAGGATTTATCCATTGAGCAGACTGATTTCAGAGTAAGAAGGATGCGATTAAGACTCGATGGCTACGTACTGAATCCCAGAATCCAGTATTATATCCAGTTAGGTTTTTCAAAATCAGACATGGATCTGGATGGGGGTAGTTTTGCTCAACCCATACGGGATGCAATTATCTATTATTACTTTAATCCTAATTTTTATGTGGGTTTTGGGCAGTCCAAATTGCCCGGAAACCGTGAAAGGGTCGTGAGTTCTGGTAACCTTCAGTTTGTTGACCGCTCTATCGCCAATGGTGTTTTTACCTTAGATCGTGATTTTGGCTTTTTTGCATATTATACTCTTCCTACCAAAGGAAAGGCTAAATACCAACTGAAGGGTGCTGTCAGCACGGGAGAGGGTAGAAATCCATCCCCGGGAGACAATGGGCTCAGCTATACAGGACGAATTGAATTTTTGCCATTTGGAAAGTTCAAGAATGGGGGAGACTATTCGGAGGGTGACTTGGAGTTTGAACCTAAACCAAAGTTATCTCTCGCCCTTACCCTAAATTCAAATCAAAATGCAATGAGGGCAAGAGGACAGTTGGGTTCTGATCTATATGCAAAACGAGATCAGAAGGTACTGATCGCAGATGCTATGTTCAAATACCGAGGATGGGGTGTTTTGGCTGAATATTTTCAAAGAAGATCCCCAGATCCAATTACTCGAAATTCGGCAGGAGCGACTAGGGTGGTGTGGATTGGAAAGGGGCACAATATCCAGCTGAGCAAAATGATCTCTTCCAAATCTGAGTTGGCTTTGAGATATGCTGAAGTCAGACCGGAAGATGAGATTATACCATACGAAAGCCAAGGTGATGAAGTGGCGTTGGGATTTTCCAGATATCTCAATGGACACAGAATAAAACTTCAGGGAAATCTAGGATATGGGTGGGCAAACAATGAATGGAATCTGGTTAATACCTCCAATTTTTGGTTCGGTACATTTCAGGTAGAGTTTGGTATTTGATTTTTTTTTACAAAAAAATGTATTTATAATTTCAAAAACTTGCCATGAAATACAATTTGCTGTATGTTTACTTCCAAATGAGGGTGAAAAACCTTTTATTTTAAAGAAAGCACTACATAAGGCTGAAAAATGCAGGATAAAGGGATCAATAGCACATTTAAAAAAATCATTTACGAGTCATCGGAAATGGTTTTTTTGGCTGATGATACCTACCCCTATTCTATTTTTTATACCAATGAAGCTTTTGATGAAAAAATTGGAGACACTTTAACCGATCGCAACTTGGTAGGTCTGGGATTGGACATCAATGCCTACATTTTCAAGGAGGAATTGGTATTGTCCCACGGGCAAAAAGAATATTCATTTAGGCTGGAGCTACCTCAGGACAGTGGATCCAATTATTTTTTGTTCTACAAAGGAAAGGAAATCAAATCTTTTGGACTGCCAAGTAAAAAAGAGGCGTATCAGTTTTTTACCTCCAAACTTGATGTCATAGCCATTGGAAAGCATGACCATTTGACCTACCTCAATTCTATGGTTTTGCCTGTTTTAGGCTATGAACCGGTTGAATTGCTCAATACCAATCTTTGTTCTTTTGTTCATGCAGAAGACTTGGAACATTTACAAAATGTATGGAAGATTCACTCCAAATCTCTGGAACCCATCTTTCATTCTTTCCGATTTAAAGCAAGGAACAGTTCCTATAAACTCTTGGAATGTGCAATCCAGTTTACGCAGGAATCTTTCTTTGTAATTGCACGGGATATTTCTACAAGGAAATCCGGACAGGAAGATGAGGCGTTGCTCACCAGCCTGATTAACAAAGTCCCTTCCTTATCCAGGTCATTAAGTTTTAAGTACTCCAGTGACTCAAGAGAGTTGAATTGGGGATTATCGGAGGCGGATCTTTTGGAGAAATTTCAAGTTTCTGTAAAAGAGAAAGATGTCCTTTGCGAAAGGATGATTTCTTTTTTGGCAAATTTTGATTTCGCTAAGGATGAAAATCAATTCTTGGAAGGTAAATTTTCTCCTTTGGTTGGATTTGACTTCAGCTATTCTATTTTTCAGCCAAAAACATCGCCTTCTTCTGTTTGGGGGGTAATTTGGGATCAAAAAGAAAAAAGTGACCTGCTAGAACAAGCTTCCGTCCTAGGAAAATACTGGGATGAATGCCCCGAGGCTATGATGATTTTAGGCTGGGGGGGTGAGATAGTGAGCATCAATCAAGTGGCCAAAAGTTTATTTGATCTCGATGATTCATCTGTCAATAAACACCTGAATTCATTGAATATTTTTTCTGAGGAGGATAATAGCTGGTCCGAATGGAGAGGCAAAATTGAAGACGGAAAAAATCAATCCAAATTTTCTGTCCGATGCTTTGAAGAATCTGAAAATCCCCTGACCATCGAGGTTGCTCTGAAGAAGTTGCAACTAGCTTCGGGTGATCAGGCCATTGTTTCGTTCCGAAACATCAGTGAAAAAGTAAGCCTTGAAAAAACCTTAGAGCAAAGCAGTGACTTCTTGATGAACCTTACCGAGCAGGTTCCAGGAGGACTTTACCAGCTTGTGCTGAATGCTGAAGGACAAATGAATTTTTCATTCCTTTCCAAAGGAATCAATTCAGTGTTGGGTATTTCTCAAGAAGAAATACATCAGTTTACCGACATTTCCTCTGCTATTTCTAAAGTTCACCCTCAGGATCTTCCTACAGTAATCATGTCATCAGTGGCATCTGCTAAAAAGATGGAGCCGTGGCAATGTCAGTTTAGGGTGAAATCCGGTGATCAAGAACAGCCTTACCGTTGGGTGCTTGGAGCCGCTCGTCCACAGGCAATGGAAAATGGAGACATGGTTTGGTATGGCTATTTGACAGACATTACGAAGCAGAAAGAATTTGAAACCAAACTGGATGAAGCTAGAAAGGCTGCCGAAAAGGCTACTCAAATCAAATCTGATTTCCTTTCTATGATCAGCCATGAATTGAGAACGCCACTCAATGCCATCTCCGGATCTGTATACTCGCTTTTCCATGAAAATCCGACTGACTCCCAAAAGTCAGCCTTGAATACCATCAATTTTGCGGTCGATAATTTGATCATCATGATCAACGACCTACTTGATTTCCAGAAAATTGAGGCTGGTAAATTGACCATTGAGCACAATCCTCTTAACCTGAAGGGACTGTTGGAGCAGATCATCAAAGGTCTATCCTTCCATGCGGCAGATTCGAAAAACAAACTGTCATTGCACCTTTCCAATGGCTTGGATTTGGCTGTCAAAGGAGACAAAACAAGACTTTCTCAGATACTAAATAACCTGATCACCAACGCCTTGAAATTTACCCAAGAAGGCAATGTAGATGTCAAAGTCGAACTATTGGGTCAGGTAAGGAATAAAGTGAAGATCTATTTTGAAGTGAAAGATTCAGGGATTGGCATCGCTCCTGAAAATCAGGAAAAGATCTTTAATGATTTTGACCAAGTTCGTCCAACTTTCAGTACCAAATACGGAGGTACCGGTCTCGGACTTTCCATCACGCGAAAGCTACTCAAACTAATGGGTGGAAACATCGCCTTGGAATCCCAAGTTGGTAAGGGAAGTAAGTTCTTCTTTGAACTTGAATTTGAAGTGGCAGAACAGGAGTTGGCGGTGATTCAGGAAGTGAAAAGCAAGTCGATTTCATTCGATACTCTTCATCTGCTAATGGCCGAGGACAATGATGTCAATTCCCTTGTTTTGGGAAAAATTATCAAAAAATGGGGCTTCACTTACGACCGGGTCCTCAATGGACTTGAAGCAGTCGAAGCTGTCAAAAACAATTCTTACGACTGTATCCTAATGGATATACAGATGCCAGAGATGGATGGATTTGAAGCGACTACGGAGATCAAGAAGTTTTCCGACATTCCCGTCATTGCGCTTACCGCTGCGGCCAAACTTGAAATCATGGAGAAAATCGATGCCTGTGGATTTGAAGGCTTTGTAGCCAAACCCATCGATGCTGCCGAGCTTCTGAAGAAAATCAAAGAAGTGATTACCGAGAAAAACTACAAAGCCTGAGCTTTTTCAAGATACTCAGCTACCAAATCCATCTCTGGATAATTTTTTGCCAAGTCTGTCAGGTAGGAAAGTGCAGATACTTTATCCCCAGTCATGACATAGTAAATTCCCTTGTTCCTTAATGCAAATGGGTTTTTGGGATCCATCTGAATGCTTTGATTGATTAGATCAAGCCCTTCTTCTTTATTATTCAGAAAAAGCAAATAGAGGCCCTTGTTATTGTAAAAATAGGCCTGCCTGTTATCCAATGTGATTGCCTTTTCCACGGAATTCAATGCATTTTCATAATCTCTTTCATCAAAAAGAATCATAGATCTGAGATTGTGCAGATTAGGTTCGGTTGGGTTGAGTTTTTCTGCTTCATCCAAAACGGACTTAGACTCCGTGTATTTTTTTTGATAATAAAGAATGGTGGCTTGATTGACCATCAAGTCTGAATTTTCAGGAGCAAGTCGAGAAGCTGATTGAAAGGCAACCAACGAAGCAGGGAAGTCCTTCAATTTCTCCAAAGTAAGACCCTGAAGGAAAAATGACTTCCAGTTTTCCGCATCCAGTTTGATCAATTTTTCTGCATCTTCTCTCGCTTTGTAAAATTCGCCGTTATCCAAATAGCCCAATCCCCTTTGAAAAAGCGCTTCGTAATAGTCAGGTTTAAATTGTATTGCTTTTGAAAAATCACCGATGGCATCCTCTAGCTGATTCAATCTCAGGTGCGCCATTCCTTTATTGAAATAAGCATCGGAATACGTAGAGTCTAGGCTGATGGCCTCCTGATAGAATCCAATAGCGGTTTTAGGGTCATTTTCCTCCATTTTTTCATTTCCTTTCAGAAGGAATCGACCTTTTTTATCATCCAAGCTATCGCAGCTTATCCAAAAGATAGCTGCCAGCAATACGATCTTATTCGGAAATTTCATCTGTTTATAATTTGTTTTTCATTGGTCAGATGGAATCTCGCATGGATTATAATCCTCCCTCTGTGTGTCGCTTGCGTCATGCTCGATTTCATGTGATTATAATTTGATTATGAAAGGCCACATGGAATCTCGCAAATCTTGTAATCATTCCAGTGTGTGACTTTTTAGTCATGCTCGATTTCATCAGTAGAAGTACTCGGTTTAGTTTCGGTTTTTTCTTCACCCAAAAGTAAGGCAAAGGGTTGTGTGGATTCAGAAAGCTCGAAGATTTCCCTCAAGATAGCCATGGTAGGAATCACCAGAATCATCCCTGCTACTCCCCAAATCGAACCTCCGATCAATAATCCCAAAAAGGTCATGAATGCATTGAGGTTTACATTGCCTCCCACGATTTTTGGGGTTAGGAAGTTTCCTTCCAATGTTTGAATCACCTGATAGGAGATAAGCACGAATACAGGGGCAAGCAAACTGTCCATGGTCAGGAATGAATAGACCACAGGAAGTATCACCCCGATCAGTGGCCCGATGTAAGGAATGATATTCAGGATAGCTCCCAAAAGGCCAAAGAATATGGCATGCTCGACACCAATCACACTATAAGCAGTAATATTAAGAACTGCTAAGATGACCATGACCTTGCCTACGCCGGAAATGTAATTTTGAACAAGTTTGCGTAGGCTGATGATTCTCATCTTGACCAATGATGAATCTTTATCTGCATAAATTTTTACCATCATTTGCGTCAAATGATCCCGATAAAGAAGGAAGAAAAACATGAAAATCGGAATCAGGATTAGCCCGGTAAGTGATCCAATGGCATTCAATGCAAAAGCTGAAATGCTACTGCTGTTTTCATTGATGTAATTTAAAATTACCTCTGAATTGAATTTTTCAGCCAGCTTTTCATTCACGCCAAACGAGCTCGCGAGCCAAGTTTCAAGTTGGATTAAGATACTCGTCAGACGATCGGATACATTTTCAAAATCATTGGCAAAACTTACCACATTGGCAATGATGAAGCTGACCAAGCCAACCACGATCCCGATCATTAGCAGAAGCGAAACTACGCCGGTGACGACCCTGGGCACTCGATAGTTTTCCAACCAATTACTCATAGGTGTGAAAAGAACCGCAAAAAAACCTCCCATAAATAAAGGTACCAGCAGGCTTTTACCAATGACCAGCAAATACACTAGCACGATGATAAACAACATCACGGTTAGTGCTTTGAGATAAGGAGGAAGGTAAAAGGTTCTCTTTTCCATAGAGTAGGGTCAAATGTTTTTCAAAAACCAATCCCTCAAGTTAAGCATTTAGCAATCCACTTCTTTTCATGAGGGCCTCAGGTTTGGGATCTCTGCCGCGGAATCTTCTATACAATATGGAAGGATGCTCACTTCCTCCGGCAGAAAGTATATTTTTTGCAAAAGACTGTGCCGTCTCAGGATCAAACACACCTTTTTCCTGAAATAGCTCAAAAGCATCTGCATCGAGTACTTCGGCCCACTTATAGCTGTAGTATCCGGAAGAATAGCCCCCTTGAAAGATGTGGGAAAAACTGGTACTCACCATAGTTCCTTCAACCTTCGGAAGTAAGTCTGTTTTCCTCATCACTTCCTGTTCAAATTCCCGGATGCTTTGAATTGTATCAGGATTTTGACTGTGATAGGCCATGTCCAAGAGTCCAAAACTCAGCTGCCTCACCGTCATGTAGCCTTGCTGGAAGTTTGCTGCATTTTTGATTTTTTCAATCAACTCGCTAGGAATAGGTTCCCCTGTCTCATAATGAGTGGCAAAGAGGTCCAGGCATTCTTTTTCATAGCACCAGTTTTCAAAGATTTGCGAAGGAAGCTCCACGAAGTCCCAAAACACACTCGTGCCTGATAGACTCTCATAAGTTCCCTTGGCTAGCATGCCATGCAGTGCATGTCCAAATTCGTGGAATAATGTCGTGACTTCATTAAAGGTCAGCAGACTAGGTTTGGTTTTCGTCGGTTTGGTGAAGTTGCAGACAATGGAAATGTGCGGTCTGCTGTCCATTCCATTTTCCAAGTATTGGCCTTTGTAGGAGGTCATCCAGGCTCCATTTCGTTTTCCAGGTCTTGGGAAAAAATCAGCATAAAACACTGATACAAATGCTCCAGCCTGATCGTACACTTCATAGGCGGTCACTTCCGGATGGTAAACCGGGATTTCAGAATTGGGTCTGAATGAAAGTCCGTACAGCTTGGAAGCTGTTTCAAAGACTCCCTGGATTACATGTTCCAATTTGAAATACGGTCGGAGTAATTCGTCATCCAAGGCGTACTTTTCCTTTTTGAGTAGTTCGGAATAGTAAGCGAAATCCCATTTTTGAGGCGATTCCAATCCATCCAGTTTTTTGGCAAATTCTGCTACTTCCTTCACTTCTGCTTCTGCTTTAGGTTTTGCCTTTTCCAGCAATGAGTGAAGAAAATCCATCACTGTCGCTGGGCTTTTTGCCATTCGCTCTTCCAACACAAAATCCGCATGGCTGCCAAATCCCAACAGCTTGGCTCGCTGATCTCTAAGCTGGAGAAGCTTAAGAATGATTTCCTGATTATCCAGCTCGTCTCCCTTGGACGATTTGGTATTGAAAGCCATGAAAAGTGTTTTTCTCAATTCCCTGTTTTTGGCATAGGTCATCACGGGGATGTAAGAAGGATAATCTAGGGTAAAGGCCCATTTTCCGGGCTGGCCTTTTTCCTCTGCAATTTGAGAAGCGGCTTCTTTAGCACCTTCGGGTAGTCCTTCCAGTTCACTTTCCTGATCTACAAAATGGACAAACTTGTTGGTTTCCGCCAATACATGTTCCCCAAATCGGAGACTCAACTGGGCAAGTTCCTGATCGATTTTTCTGAGTTTGTCTGCTTCTTCGGTAGTCAGTTTAGCTCCGTTTCTGACAAAGGATTTATAGGTTTTGTCTAATAGTGTGGTCTGTTCTGGATTCAGGTGGAGGCTTTCTTTGGTAGCGAAAACCTGCGCCACTCGTTGAAAGAGTTCTTGATCCAGCAATACATCATTGGAATGCTCAGTTAGGAGAGGTGAGATTTCCCGGGCCAATTTTTGAATCTGATCATTGGTTTCGGCAGAGTTTAGGTTAAAAAAGATGGCCGAAATCACCCCCAATCGCTTTCCGCTTCTATCCAGCGCTTCGATGGTATTTTCAAAAGTTGGAAGAGGTTGTGCTTTGATTTCTGCTATCTCTTTTTTGGCAGATGCAATGGCCTCTGTGATGGCAGGAAGAAAATGCTCGGGTTGGATGTGCTGAAATGGAGCTGTTTCGAATGGAGTGGTAAATGGAGAAAGTAGTGGGTTAGTCTGCATGATTCGGATAGGAAGTCTGCCGGGATTTGGCAGGAATTTTTGCTTGGGCAAATTTACCCCAATGATTAGAATACGCTAAGGATTCTTTTCCAAAAACAGAGGGATAACCAAAACAAAAGGCCGGTGTTGGCCGGCCTTTTTGGTGTTTATTAAAAGTCAAAATCACAACTCATTTCTTCCATCCCAATCGGAGCTCCATCAGGGATATTGAGGGTTTGTTGCGGGGTGAGTTCTTCAGGAAGTTGTAAGTAGGCAGTGATCTTTTGATTCAAATACTCCCGATGGGCCTGAAGGACAGGTGATGATCCTGTAGGAGTTTTGGCTAGTTGACTGAGGTGTTTTCTTACAATCGCACGCACGGTTTGAGAAGCGGAAGCATTTTTGGAAAGACCAATCAGGTAGTCTACATATTTGGCCTCGGTCATCAGCTTGATCTCGCTTTGCAAACCGGTGGGAAGGGTAGAAGAAAAGACCTGTCCGCTGGTTTTGTTAAGCACTTGGTCCAGGCTTGGCAGAGAGTTATCCTGTAGATGCTGTAGGTACACACGGTTGATTCTTCCTGATTCAAAGAGGAAGGTGAATGTGGCATCGACCACATTTTCAGCAGGAGCTATTGGGTCAAATACTGGGCCTGTTCGGGCAGGGAATGTTTCTCTGTTTCTGCTGTATCCGTAAGGTCTTGGCGGAATCAAAGCCAACACATGGGCAGGGACTTCTAGCTGCGAAGGAGAAATCGTCGTCAAAAGGGCGCTTAGGGCATCATTCTGATCCTTGGCAGGAATCCATTTTTGCTGGGGTTGATTGTCTCCTTTCACTTTGTAGGTGTAGTCCACTCCACCAATCAGCTTACTGGTTGCTTCGAGCTGATAGCGGTGCATGAGGTAAAGTGGCACAAAAACTTCTTCGAGGATGGCTTGTGGTTCACCGGTTTTGATGGCATTTAGCCCAAAAGTCTTCATCCTGTTTTCTCTCAGTTTAAGCAAGCGGTTCAACTCAGCTGCTGCCGAAGCGCCATTATCCCAAAGGTGGGAGCGAGGATGTACGCCGCTTGGGTTTCGGGAATCAGAGTCTGTAATAAATTCATATCCGGCAGCATAGGTCGCCTGAAGAGTTTTTTCCAAAAACTCTTCTTCACTTTGACCGGGTTCTGGTGTGCCGTAGCCATACGTGATCGCCAATTTGTCCCATTCCCCAATTTTCAGGTCGTAAGAATTGCTGAAATCCAAGTTGCCTTTTGCGTCTTCAGTAATCACCGGGTGAGGGTAGTCCATCACAGAAGATCGCTCATTGGCAGAAGTGGCATAGCTGTGGGCAAGGCCAATAGTATGACCAATTTCATGAGCAGAAAGCTGCTTGAGTCTAGTCAAGGCCATTTCCATTAATCTCGGATCAGCAGGTTTTCCCTCCTCAAAAGGCTGGATTAATCCCTGAGCGATCAGGTAATCCTGGCGTACACGGAGTGATCCCAAAGAAACATGACCTTTGAGGATTTCCCCTGTGCGGGGATCTCTCACGCTTGAACCGTAGGACCAGCCTCTAGTCGAGCGGTGTACCCATTGGATTACATTGTAGCGTACATCCAGCAGATCCAATCCTTCAGGAGCGAGCTCCACTCGGAAAGCATTTTTGAATCCTGCCGCTTCAAAAGCTTGGGCCCACCAATTGCCTCCTTCGATCAGTGCAGAAGCCACAGGCTCCGGTGTGCCTCGGTCCAGGTAATAGACGATAGGTTCTACGACTTCAGAGACTTTAGCACTAGGGTCTTTTTTCTCCAATCGGTGTCTGGAAATGAACCGTTTTACCAAAGGCTGATCAATTGGTGTGGTGTAATCTTGGTAGCTGATGAAAAAGTAACCTGCTCTAGGGTCAAATGCCCGCTTGGCATACAGGTCGGGAAGCTCGATAAATGAATGCCTCATCCGTATCGTAACAGCTTCCGGAGTAGGGGTGACCGATCTGAGATTGGCTCCTGCACCTGTCCCTGTGAGGGTTACTGTTGCTTCAATTTCTGTGTTTTTCGGAAAGTTTTTGGTAGTGGGATAGTAGAGTCCGGATCGGCTGGCATCCACTCGGTAGGTACCTTGGCGGGATCTTGCTAATGTTTCTCCTACGCCATGTGCATCCTGAAGGAAAAAGTTGGTGCCATCCACATAGATTTTTCCATTCTCCATTTTGGCCACTTCAAAGCCCCAAAGTGCAGACTCAGCAAAGGCGTCTCGGATAGATTTGGCCTCGTAGGGATTGTCGGTGTAGGCGCGGTAGTCATAATTTTTATGAACCATCAGGACTTTGTTTCCCGTCTTTCTGAATTCGACTACACGGGTGTCGCCAAGCTGACCCCGATCCAGACCAATATCATTGGATCCCACACCTGCCGTAAGGGAATTGACATAAAGAAATTCCTGATCGAAAAAGGGGATTTCGAGGTAGATTTTGCCTTTTTCCTCATCCAGATAGAATGGTACGAAGCCTTCTTTCTTGGTCATTTTGCTGAAGTCCTGCGCAAAAACAGAACCTGATACAGACCAAAGAAGAAGAAAAACTAACGAAAGGGTACAGTTTTTCATGGGGTGGTTTTCTTTTTTTGACAAATTATCAAAATCCCGCCTCTTACGCCTACCCATTAATGGAAAAATCACCGGAAGAAATACCTCAAGAGTAAGGAGGTTTCCGTTTGCTTGTTTCCTGTGATGGTCTGCAAGCCCGAGCTGATCTCCTCTCGGTCGGTGTAAGTGGTGCGAGCAATTCGCAGATAGGCAGTGAGTTTTGGGCTGATTTGATATTGCCCGACCAGGTAATTGCGTATTCCTCTTCCCGAAAAGGCTGGGATGGCAAATGTCCAGAGTACATTGTTTTCGAATGCATACAGCCGACTGTCAAAATCATCGGTATCAAAAAGCGCCATTCGTCCGGTGAGTCTCCATTTTTCCTTTCCAAACTGTACATCCTGAAGCACCATCAGTCCGGAGTGGACTGTTTGCTCGATTTCCACTCGGCTCCAAAGGATTCTTGATCTCAAAAACAGGTTGGGTGTGAGCTGGGACTCCAGGCTTAGGGTGGCATTGATTTTTTGGACGGGGGCAAGGAGAAAAGGAAGGGAGGGTTCTCCGGAATTAGGCAGATTTCTTTCTTTTTCTTCCTGTCTGATTTGAACAAAGGCCATGAGATTTCTCCTGGGTTGGTAGCTGAGTCGGGCTAGCCATTCATATCCGCTGGAGGGAGAATAAACCCGAAACTTAAGCCAAGGAAACTGGAAGGAATCGTAGTAGGCATTGAATCGCCAAGCTTTGGTGGGTCTAATCTGGAGTCCCATGTAAATTCCCCGCTCATTGATTGGTCGGGTGTTTTCAGAAAATCCGGAGGAATAAAAGCTGTGAAAATCCCGGTCATAGTTTCTCCAAAGAAGAGAGAAGTCCACCGTTTTGCTCAGGCTACTGACAAATCCGAGGACGGTACCATTTCCTCCGCTTTTGGAATAGGCAGATTCCCCAAAAAGGAAAAAATTCTTCCAATTGTAATGCGCATTCAGACTGGCAACCTGGTTGGTTTTTCCAGAAAATTCAAAGGTGTTGTAAACCGTTGCCTCCCTTATCCAAGGATTACTAAACTCCGTGTGTAGGAAATTGGCTCCTGCTGACCATTTTCCCTGTCTTGAATTGTAAGTCAGATTACCACCTAGATTGAGTTCGCTGAGTTGGCTTTTGGTGCTGAGTTCACTGGGAGTGCGATGAAGCCCGGTCTGAGGTAGGCTGGTAAGAAAGCTGGATGTATTCTCTAAGCTATCCAAAGTGGTACTCAATCTACCGTCTCTTGGGGCATTGGATACGATAAGGGTACTCTGCCAATTTCGGAATTGACGGGTGAGTCCCAATCCGCGGAAAAAACCAAACTCAAGCGAAGCGCTAAATGGAAGGATTCCGCGGCTACTCCTGCGGACAGTGGGCACCGTTTCGGCCCCTTTTCCCAAAGAATATCCCGCCCCAAATACCAATCCTTGCCCAAAACTGGCCTGAAAATCTCCCAAGGCGATGGTTTTCCATTTGCCTATGTTTTGGCGCATGAGGTGAAATGACACAAAATTGAATCCATAGCGGGAAGTTTTTCTATCCCAGATAAACTGCTCTCCCGCGTCTTTTTCGAGGGTGAATCCAATGCTGAAATCTCTCGACCGATGTGTTCGGAAACGGAGGTAGACTTCATTAGGATCGCCAAGGTAGCGGGTGCTGAGGGTGCCATTACGCGCAGTGTCAGGTGGAGTGAAGCCTCTCCGAGTTTCCCAAGTTCGCCTATGACGCAGCAGGAAATAAGTGTTTTCTTCTGTTGCCAATCGCTGCCAGAAATTTTTGGTTTTGACTCCGTTTTCTCCCACAGTGACAAAGGGAAGGAGGTTTTGAATCGTGATCAGGTCAAACTCGGGAATGGCCTGCATCTCGTAAATGGAGAGTAATGGTCCGTTCTTTAATCTGTATTCCAATAGGTTGGAAATCTGAAAAGGTGTTAGCAAGTATGTTGCTTGAAGTTCTTCTGCATCGGTTTTGTTGAGATCGATTGGATCTTGGTACAGCTGAAAAAGTAGTTCATAGATGGCTTCGTAGTCGATGTCCTCTTCCTGCACGGGAAAAAGCCTTTCGACAAAGGCTTCCAGGTCGATCGCATGTTGATCTCTCTGCTGCGCAAAAAGCCCAAAAGGGAAAAAAATCCAAATTAGGATTAACCTTCTACCCATTTCGCTCAAAGTTTAAGTCCAAGGGAAAAGTGATGGGTTCTTCCCAAGGCAGAGTTTTGCCCATAGGCGTAGTCAAACCCAAACTTGCTTTTTCTGATTCCCAATCCAAAGCTCAACCGGGAAGGATGGCTGTTGACACCTGTGCGGAGAAGAATCCATTCTGACAGTGCGTATTCAATCCCAAGCTTAAAGACAGCTGGGAGATCTACGTCTTTTTCAAGTTCTGAATAAATGGAAAGGGATTTGGTGGGAACGTATCCTACGCCCAACTGAACGAGGGTAGGGAGGGCTTGATCTGAATTTTTGCTGAGTTTGGATTGGGTTAGGTTGGAAAAATGGGCTCCGAGAAAAAAATCCGGGCCAAGTTGTGCTACTCCACCCATAGAAATCAAGACTGAATTTCCCGTACCGAATCCCTCGATTTGGGTTTGAAACCAATCCACTTTTGCACCCAAGCTGACAATACCGAGCGTGTTCGAAAAACCCACTCCCAGTTGCTGCTGATTGAAAAGGTCACCACCGAATCTGCTGACTCCAAAACCAAAAGTTCCTGCTTCACTTTTCATTAGCCCAGCCAGGCTGAAAGTGCTAAGTTCTTTGATTCCATACCGTTGGTCGACACTTACCCCAAATTCAGATTCCTCCATACGGTCCATTGCACCGACATTGTTAAAGAAGGACCAAGCATCTTTTTGATGCAGTTTCAGGTTTCCCATTCCTTGGCTTCGGGCGCCAAAGGCTTGGGTTTGAGGGTCGGTTTGGGCTGTCGCAGAAAAGATTACCGAGACCCAGAAGCACAAAAAAACAGTTCGCTTCATCAGGTTTTAAGAAAAAACTGAAGGAATTTAACTAAAAAACGTATAGAGAAAATGCTTTCTCTAAAAATTAAAAGGGAGCCTTAAAATTAAAGAAGAAATTCCCTTCTCCCTGATTATTAAGCGAGTACTCAAACCGGATCACAGAATCATAGAATCCCACAATGTCAATTCCTGCTCCGTATCCAAAGAGGTATTTGTTGGCAAGGCGCATATTCTCTGGAATTCGGTTTCGATCTACCACCTTTCCATGGTCAAAATTGCCACTGAAGTACATTTTGAATGGCAGGGTGTTAAACTGATCTGAAGGCAAATACCTGGATAGATCTACAGAAACATCCATCAGCTTGTATCGGATGCTGTTTTTATGGACATACAGCTGCTGCCCCTCGATCACATTGAGTTCGTAGCCTCTGATAAAATTTGGGTTATAGCCAATGCCTCTCACCAAGGTATAGGGTTGATTTGCTCCCAAAAACCAAGAGGCTGTGAGGCCTGTCGCTACATGCCAACGATCGCTGAGGGGAACATACCGATTGGCAATCAGATTTAACTCCAGTTCATTCAAGTCTTCTTTTGGAAGCAATCCATATTTTGTTCCAGTAAGTTGTAAAAGCTCGCCTGAAGTAGCGTATGCGATATTGTCCCGCTTGTCATGACGGAAGGAATATTGGAAAAAGAGGTAATTGAGTTCATTTCCTTCATGTCTAAAATAAGTCGGACTCTGTTCAAAAACTTCTGGATTGACCCATGTACGACTGAATCCAAAGGTCATCAAATGGAAATTGTAAAACGTTCTTCGGAAAGTATATCGAAGGGCCGAAGAGAAATTCTTTCGCAAGACATCCTCGTTTTCATTTGTGAAAAAGACCTGTCTGTTAAATCGTGACTTGATCGGAATAGTCCGCTGATCGGCGTAGGTAAGTTGAAAGGAAAGCCCATGCTTTTGCTGACGATCGATGTAAGGCTTGGAATACAGAATGTCCAATCCTTTGGTAAACCCCAATTGACCTGAGAATCTAAACTTTTCATTTCTACCTCCTACATTGCTGTGATTGACTTTTAGGCCATAGTTTACCCGCGACCAATCTCTGTTTTGGTTCGTCCACCATTCAGCGAAGTTTCGATCAGCCAATTCGAAGATCAGGGAAGGCAGAATGTACCATCGTTCTTTGACAGAAATCAGGATCTCGACCTCCTCTGGTCCTGTGACCAAGGGCGTGATGGTTACTTCATTAAAGAGGCGGAGGTTGTAGATCTTCAGCTCATCCGCCTTCAATATCCCCATGAAGGTCTCCCAATCATAGTAGTAATCGGTGACAAAATCCAATTCCCTAAGAATGATGTTCTTCTGGGTCTTTTCATTTCCGATGATGTAGATATTGTTGACTTTGATTCGCTCGGGAGTTGCTGGATTTATGGGCTGGTAACTGGTGTCCTGCCCATTTACGGTATGCAGGTAAAAAAATAGAAAAAGGAATACTGTGACTTTTGAATAACGCAAAATTGAATCCAATGGAATTCTAATGTTATATATTTGGTTCAATTCGTGCATACCCAGCTCAAAAGGTAACTCTAATGTTTACTACCTACCTAAGAAAGATAGCCATATTTCCAGTGTTGGTCTATCAATACCTGATTTCTCCACTTTTCCCAGCCAGTTGTAGATATACACCCACTTGCAGTCAATATATGAAAGAGGCGATATTAAAACATGGCCCTATAAAAGGAGGGATCCTGGGATTCAAAAGAATAGGCCGATGTCATCCTTGGGGAGGACATGGCCACGATCCTGTCCCTTAATTTTTCACTTCTTTAAACCCTTTTTTTAGCGCTAGGCCAATCAATACCACCCCAATAAGGACCAGTGGAATACTCAGAAGCTGTCCCATGTTAAACTGCATAGACTGCTCAAAATCCACTTGGACTTCCTTGAAAAATTCCCAAACGAAGCGCATTCCAAATACGGAAATCAAAAACAATCCAAGTAGAAGCCCTTCCGGCAATCTGGATTTGTACTTCACCCAAAGGCCAAGCAAGACCAAGAAAATCACGAAGTAAGAGGCTGCTTCATAAATCTGAGTTGGATATTTCGCCCTTCCAAAAGTTTTGACGGTCACCAGGTAGTCACTTGGACGTTCCACGATCTCAAAGTTTAAAGGAGTTTCCACTGGTTCGGCGAGGTATTCTTTGGATGAATTGAATCGCGTCAGCGCATATTTAATATCCTGGGCTAGAATGCCACTCAGGTCGTCTTTCGTAAAGCTACCTTTGGAAATTACCAGATCAAAGTTCACCGGAACCACCCCGTTTCCTTGCAGCTCATTGTTCCGATCTATTGGTTTGTAAGCCTCGATTGATACAATCGGAACTTTTAGCGCTTCTAGCACCTCTTCTGTGTCTCTGGCATACACGATTCCGGAGTCAGTTCCAGTATCTTTTCCCCCGATCTCTGAGTTCATTAGGTTGCCCATACGGATCATAGCGCCCGTCATGGCTGTTACTATCACGATTCGATCCACTACCCACAGGTAGCTTTGACCCGGAGTTCGTTTGGAATACAACCACAGTGCAAACAGAATCGCGATAGCAGCTCCATGAGAGGCCAATCCGCCTTCCCAGACTTTCAAAATATCTATGGGATTGCTGAGGTATTTTTCAGGTTCGTAGAAAAGCACGTGGCCCAATCTCGCACCCAAGATGGTAGCCAAGACCATGTAGATGGTCAGCTTATCCACCAAGTTTTCATTTTGCCCCTCTTTTCTGAAAAAGTAAACCATAAACTGCTGGGAGATGATAAACCCAAGCGCAAACAGTAAGCTGTACCATCTCAGTCGATCAAATCCATCAAATACAGCAGGACTTGGATCCCATACGATGTAGCTAAGGAAAAAAGAAAGCATAATTTTCAGGTTAGAGGTGATCTAATTGTTCTAATTCTTCCTGGTAGCCTGCCGAAAGGATGGGGAATCGGTACCAGGTTTTAGGATCGACATTGAATTCATCCAAATGGAAAGAAGGGGCCAATCGCTCCCGCTTCCATTGATTGCGTGACCAAAGTCGGAAGAATTTTTTAATATATTCTTTCAAGAGACTTTCTTCAATATTCAATTCTTCCTTCAAAAGTAAGAATACATCCATTGGAGATCGTCTGTCCCGAATAGCCAATCGTTCGATTTCCACAATCACGGAGTAGGGCATCAGGTCCTTTTCATCTGTTTGGGTTCGTTCGATCGGTCTGAGTTCTGCAGTTGGTGTCAGGGAGTTTACAGCGCTGAGTCCAGGCCTATCTAGATTTTTTTCTGCCCATTGTAGCCAATGAAGGATAAAATGTTTGTCCACTGCAGCTATGGGCGAGATACTTCCACTGGTATCTCCATCCATGGTGGCATAGCCGACATCGCCTTCACTTCGGTTGGAAGTGGAGAGCAGCAAGGCGTTTTTAATATTGGAAAGTAGCCAAATGATGGGCGAACGGGAGCGCGCTTGGATATTTTGAAGGGCAAGGTCGTCAGTTTCCCAGGTCAGTTTTCTGCCCAAGGCCGCTTCGATCTTTTCCGTATATGAGGTTACTTCCTCATCGATGGACCAGGCATAAAACTGTGCTCCCAGACTTTCTGCAAGTGTTTTTGCAGATTGAAAGGTGTCGTCAGATGAATTTCTAGTCCCTTGGTAGGCAGTGGTCAGCAATTGATTGACCAGTTCCTTTTCCGGATTTTCGGAACTATGACGAAGATGGATTCCAGATTTTTCTACAAATTTTTCTACACCCAATTCGTGAATTCCCCTTCTCACCATTTCAGCCACGAGGACGGCGATGGAAGAAGAATCAGCCCCCCCAGAGAGCGAAAGCACAAAACCCTTGCTTTTGCTCTTTCTTAAATAGTCATAAAGTCCCAATGCGGAAGCTTGGGCAAATTCCCACTCCTTGGGTTGGATTGGGGCAAGATGTTGGGTTTTGTTTTCTAAGTAAAATGAAATCACCTGGCAATCTTGAAAGGAGAGCAGCTGATTTCTAGCGAGTAGTTTTCCTTCCTTTGCCAAAAGAATTTCCCCGTCAAAAATCATCCTGCCGGCTTCATTTCCGAGGAGATTGACATAGCAGTAGTAGCAGTTGAAAAGGGATGAACTCTTTTCGATCAATTCCTTTCGCTCCATGGTTTTTCCCATGGCAAAATGGGAAGCACTTGGGTTAAATATCAGGTCGACTTTTCGGTCGCATAGTCTATAACCAGGTCGAACTTTTCCTCTCCAAGCATCTTCGCAGATTTCAAAGCCATAATGGACGCCTTTGTGATGAAATGTCAAATCCCCAAATGGGACCTTTTTTTCGGCGATCTCTACTTCGATCACCTGATTGGCAGGCCAAGGGGTAAACCATCGGAACTCGTAATGAACGCCGTCTATGGCCATAAATTGCTTGGCTACGATTCCCTGGATCTCTCCTTTTTCAATTACAGCCATGGTATTATAAACCAAACCGTCGATTCGGAAAGGCAATCCCACTGCGACGGTGATTTCGTTGCAATAGGGAACAAGTTTTTCGAGTTGGGAAACAGCTTTTTGAGGGAACCAATAGCTTAAAAAAAGATCTTCTGCCCCATACCCAGTGATGGATAGTTCGGGAAAGCAAAGGATTTCAACTCCATCGGATTTTGCCTGATCTATGGCTTGGATGATCCGATTTAGATTTCCTGTCCAATCCAGAGGAGTTTGATTGACCGTTGCACCGGCAATTTTTAGAGCAGCCATTTTTGGTAATTCCTTCGAGTAGTTGATTTTAAATAGAAATGTGGAGGATTTCGCAAGCATGTTTAGAAGCCTCTTGTTCGGCTTTCTTCTTGTTCGGTCCCTTTCCTTGGGCAATTGCTTCGCCATTCACTACCAGCTCTACAACAAACTCTTTAAACCTTTGGTTGCCGTGAATTTGAAGGACTCGGTATTCCACTTGTTTACTTTCCTTTTGAGACCACTCGATGATCTTACTCTTGTAATTGGAGACTGTGGTAATCATCCCTTCCAAATCCATGTGAATGAGGATTCGTTGCAAAATTAATTTTTTGGAAAAATGATACCCACGATCTAGGTAAACGGCTCCCAAAAAGGCTTCCAGGACATCTCCGTAGAGGGATTTATTACCGGTAAACTGCCGGCTTTCAATAACCAGTTCTAAGGTTTTTTTTAAGCCAATCTTAATTCCAATATCATTGAGTGTTTCTCGATTGACCAGTTTAGATCGTGTTTCTGTCAGGAATCCTTCATCCCGATATGGGTATTTTTTAAATAGGTGTTCGGCAATCACCGCGCCGAGAACGGCATCTCCTAAAAATTCCAAACGCTCATTGGATATTCTAAAGCCTTTGTGTGATTCCTCTCCAAGTCCAGCTGGAGTAAGTGCAAGCCGATAGACGGATAAATTTAAAGGCTTGCGACCCGTGATCATTTTGATCGAGGTTGCAAGCCTTTTGTCCTTTGAGTTAAAGAAGAGAGTGTGGAGTCCTAGTTTTTGAAGGAGTTTCACTCTGCTCAATTGTATTTTTTGAAAATGACGGAGCAGTTGTGCCCACCAAATCCAAAGGTATTACTCAACGCATAGTTGATTTCTCTTTCCTGCGCTTTGTTGAATGTCAAATTCAATCTAGGGTCAAACGATTCATCATCGGTGAAGTGATTGATCGTAGGAGGTACCAGACTATTTTGAATTGCCAGGATACAAGCAATCGCTTCAATTGCTCCTGCAGCACCAAGCAAGTGACCTGTCATGGACTTAGTACTGCTGATGTTGAGCTGGTAGGCATGCTCTCCAAATACTTTTTGGATTGCTTTGGTCTCACTCACATCTCCCAATGGGGTAGAAGTACCGTGTACGTTGATATAGTCAATCGCTTCAGGTTGCAGTCCCGCATCTTCCAATGCGATCTGCATGACGCTGCTTGCTCCCAAACCTTCCGGATGAGGTGCGGTAATGTGATTGGCATCAGCAGTCATACCACCTCCTACCAATTCAGCATAAATCTTTGCACCTCTCGCTTTGGCGTGTTCTAATTCTTCAAGAATCAATGCACCGGCACCTTCACCCAACACGAAACCATCTCTTTCCTTATCGAAAGGCCTTGAGGCAGTTTCCGGTGATTCATTTCGTTGAGAAAGTGCTTTCATTGCATTGAATCCACCAATTCCAGCTTCAGTTACAGCAGCTTCTGAACCTCCGCTGATAAATAGATCAGCTTTACCTAGACGAATATAATTGAACGCATCTATCAAGGCATTGGTGGCCGATGCACAAGCGGAAACGGTTACAAAGTTTGGACCTCTGAAACCATACTTGATGGAAATGAAGCCGGCAGAGATGTCGGCAATCATTTTAGGAATAAAGAAGGGATTAAATCTTGGGGTTCCATCACCTTTGGCAAAATCGGTGACTTCTTCTTGGAAAGTCCTAAGACCTCCTATACCTGAACCCCAGATAACTCCTGCGCGGGATTTGTCGATAGCTTCCAGATCCAACCCGGAATCCAAGATAGCCTCATCAGTGGCTACCATTGCATACTGGGTAAATCCATCCATTTTTCTTGCTTCTTTTCTGTCAATGAATTTTTCCACATCAAAATTCTTGACTTCACAAGCAAACTGGGTCTTGAAAAGTGAAGCGTCGAAACGAGTAATAGGCGCAGCGCCACTCACACCATTAGCTAATCCTTGCCAGAATTCGTCCTTGGTGTTTCCTATTGGTGTGAGGGCACCTATACCCGTTACAACAACTCTTTTTAAATTCATAAAATGAATTTAGATGGTTTTATTTTACGTTAGCCTCCAAGTAGGTAATGGCTTGGCCTACAGTACCGATTTGCTCAGCTTGATCGTCTGGGATTGAGATATTGAATTCTTTTTCGAATTCCATGATCAATTCCACAGTATCCAGAGAGTCGGCACCAAGATCATTGGTGAAGCTTGCTTCCATAGTCACTTCAGACTCTTCTACGCCAAGTTTGTCTACAATGATGGCCTTTACTTTTTGTGCAATTTCAGACATTTTGTGATCAGTTTAGTTAATAACACTCCGCAAAGAAATATATTTAATGCCTAATTGGCAAAGAAAAGGCAGAAGTAAATTTTGTGTGTTTGCTGTGTTCGGCCTCCTTCATTTTAATTTCTAACTTTGCCTTGATCACATTTCTTCCTGTATGAAGAAGGCTAAATTATTCATTGAACCTACCTTTGATTTTGAACTCCTGGGGCTTGTTTCTCCGGTAAAGGACTATAAAATGGCGTGGCTCATCAATCAGGAAATGGACTTGAAACTGGCAAAGGCAAAAGACTTGGAGCTTGAGTTTATCTCCAATGCCCGAATGGAAATTTCTCAATATTTCCTTTCTTTACCCCACGGTTTTATTCAGCTCCTGAAAAATAAAGCGCTAAATTCTTCTCAGCAATTGGCATATTTGATCCCTGAACTGAAAAACATGGACTATTTCCTTTTGGTCCAAGACCAAACAGAACAAACCAGTATTCATACATTTGTAGATCACCTTTCAAAAAATCCCCATATTCAAAGCGTGGTACGCATTGATGTTTCAAAATTAAAATCAAAAGAAAACCTATTAACTTATTAAGACCCGATGAGCCAATTACCCTTTAAGAAAACAAAAATTCTGGCTACAATAGGCCCTGCTTCCAACAATTACGAAATGATTAAAAGTCTTGCGCTGGCCGGTGCCAATGTGTTTCGACTGAATTTTTCTCATGGAAGTCACGAGGTACATCAAGAAGTAATCAAAATCATCCGTCAGGTAAATAAAGAATTAAACTGCAATCTCGGTATACTTCAAGATTTGCAAGGACCTAAAATCCGGGTTGGAGAAGTTGAAAACAATGGAGTTGAAATCAAACCTGGTGACAAAATCACTATTACCAACGATCCTGTAGTAGGTACTTCCAGTCTTGTAAGTACTGTGTATAAAAATCTACCTCAAGACGTTCAGACTGGAGAGCATATCCTCATTGACGATGGTAATCTCGAAGTAGTAGTCAATGATACAGATGGGAAAAACGTCAACTGTACCGTTATCCACGGTGGTATTCTCAAATCTAGAAAAGGTATCAACCTGCCAAACACCAAAGTATCTGCCCCTTCTCTTACAGAAAAGGACATTGAGGATCTATACTTCGGCTTGGAACAGGATGTGGATTGGATTGCGTTGTCATTTGTGAGATCCGCTGAGGATATCCATGATTTGAGAAACCGGATTCAGGCTGCTGGAAAGCATTGTAAAATCGTAGCCAAAATCGAAAAACCTGAAGCCCTCGAAAATATCGATTCTATCATTGAAGCGACAGATGCCATCATGGTAGCCAGAGGTGACTTGGGTGTGGAAGTTCCCATGGAGATTGTACCCCTTTGGCAGAAGAAAATGGTAGAAAAGTGTAAAGTCGCTTGTAAACCGGTCATCATCGCTACCCAGATGATGGAAAGTATGATCCAAAATCCTAGACCTACCCGTGCGGAGACCAACGACGTGGCCACTGCGGTTTTGGATGGAGCAGATGCCGTAATGCTTTCCGCTGAGACAGCTTCAGGTAAATATCCTGTCAATGCTGTGAAAGCAATGACCAGCATCATTACCTATCTGGAGGAAAATGCCGACATCTATCATAACCTCTACAAGATCGATGAGAGTAATGATACCTTCCTGAGCAACAACCTGATACTGATGGCTTCCAGACTTTCCCGTAATGTGAAAGCAAAAGCCATTGTTGGGATCACCACTTCCGGTTTTACCGGTTTTAGGCTGGCTTCTCACAGACCTTCTGCCAGTATTTTCGTCTTCACTCGAAATCAAAAGTTACTTACTCAAATGTCTTTGGTATGGGGGGTGAGAGCCTATTATTATGAAAGCCAAGTCTCTACTGATGCTACTTTTGAAGACATCGAAAACACACTTAAAAGTGACGGACATGTAGTCTCAGGGGATGTAATCATCAATACAGCCAGCATGCCTCTCAAGGAGAAAGGAAAAACAAACATGCTGAAAATTCATGTAGTAGATTAATTTCTACCCAAAGCTTCTTTACAGTTCAAAGGATGAATCTCACGGTTCATCCTTTTTTTATGACAGTTTAGCAAGCGTTCTAAATCTAAGCTGGATAGTCTTAGTTAAAGCGATATACTAATCCAATTTAACTATGACAAAACTGTTCAAATTCCTTCTCACGGGATCGCTTTTTTTCACGATCCTTTCTTGTAGCGATGATTATCAAGGTCCGATTCCTTTTCCCACGCTCGTAGAGGCTGCCAATGAGGCGGGTCTAACTACCTTGGTAACTGCGGTGAGGGCGATTCCAGGTCTAGAAGCTACGCTTCAAAGTCAGGATGCCATTACGGTATTTGCACCTACCAACGATGCTTTCGCAAATGCTTTAACCCAGTTTAAGGCAAGGGATCTTAATGAATTGGTTGCCAAATTAGGAGGTGTTCAAAACTTACAAACTGTTCTTGGATTCCACGTAGTTCCAGCGGTAGCTTTCTCCAGAAACCTTAATGAAAATAACCTGTTCACCACACTCGCAGGACAGCAATTGAGAGTGACATCCACTCCAGGTTCAGTGACTGTGACAGACGCTGCGGGTAATGTGGCTCGAGTGATCCAGGCAGACGTGCAGATTGAAAATGGCGTAGTTCACGTCATTGACCGCGTGTTGATTCCTTCGATCCAGTTGCCTAAGCCAACCTTGGTTGAAGCCGCTACCAATGCAGGATTAACCACTTTGTTGACCGCGGTGACGGCGGTCCCAGGCTTGCCAAATGCCCTACTTTCGGCTCCTAATATCACCGTATTTGCTCCCACCAATGAAGCATTTGCCGCAGCATTGACAGTTTTTAAAGCAAAAGATTTAAATGAGTTAGTCATTAAAATCGGTGGTCCAGCAAACTTGGAGAAAGTACTTGGATTCCATGTGGTACCTGCTAGAGCGCTTTCTTCTTCTCTTTCTGCATCCAATACCTTCCAGACTTTATCAGGACAGAGTATTACAGTAGAAAAATCAGGAAATACAGTGACAGTAAAAGACCAATTGGGCAGAACTGCTCAGGTGGTAGCAGCTGATATCGAAATTGCCAATGGCGTCGTACACGTCATCAATGGTATGATGCTTCCAAATCTCGGACTTCCTACTGTAGTTCAAGCTGCTCAGTCTGCAGGTTTGACCACATTACTAGATGCAGTGACTGCTGCTGGTTTGGGAAATACGCTGCTCAATACTCCTCAGATGACGGTTTTTGCCCCTAGCAATGCAGCATTTACGGCAGCTCTTCAGGCTTTTGGTGCAGCTAATTTGAATCAATTGGTTGCTAAGATTGGAGGAATCAAGAATCTCCAGACAGTTCTTGGTTTCCATGTGGTACCAGCTGCAGCTTTCTCGTTTGAGCTGGGAGCTACCAATACCTTTACCACTCTGGCAGGTCAATCGCTTACGGTAACCAAATCAGGATCTACTGTCCGTGTCCGTGATGCAGCTGGGAACACAGCCAATGTAGTTGCTGCTGATGTAGCGATAGCAAACGGAGTGGTTCACGTGATCGATAGAGTTTTGCTTCCTACGATAGATCTCCCAAATGTGGTGGAAGCTGCCCAGGCAGCAAACCTGACCGTCTTGCTTCAAGCAGTTACCGCAGCTGGATTGGGTAACACTTTGCTCAATCAACAAGCCATGACTGTCTTTGCCCCAACCAATCAGGCATTTGCCAATCTGCTCCAGAAATTGGGCTTTGCTTCATTACAGGAAATGATCAATACGCTAGGAGCCCCTGCAGTAACGAAAGTTCTTGGCTTCCATGTGGTGCCTGCTACTGCCTTCTCATTTAACTTGGCTTCAGGAGCTCAGGATGTTCCTACCTTAGCTGGAGAAACCTTACGGGTGACGAGAACAGGCAATAACGTAACCGTGACCGACAAAGCAGGCAATACGTTCAATGTGATTGTAGCTGATGTCGCAATCGAAAATGGAGTCGTTCATGTGATAGATGGAGTGCTGTTGCCTACTCTCTAACTGACCAAATAAATACAGATTCAATGCAAAGGGCGGAAATTTTTCGCCCTTTGCTCTTCACGATATATCAGTTAAACCAGGATAGGAGGGGCGAGATGTTTAATATTAAAAATAGGTATGCATTTGCTACAGGCTTGGGAGTTTACTCCTTCCTGAACATCTATTTTTTGGATGGGGATCGTCTTTTTGCAGCCAAACTCGAAGCCACACCGCTTTTTTTTCTTATTCTCATGCTGTGCTTTTCAGTTTGGATGATTAACTGGGGCATCCAGCATTACTTTTTGAGTAAAAACACCAAGTTCCACCCGCTTATGTTACAGTTTGGGAGCAGTGCTTTGTGCATGGTGTTTCTTTCATTTATTTCTTCGGAAATCTCAGGGACTATTCTTGGAGGACCATTTTCCTTCTCACTTCAAAATTTTCTGCTCACCCTGGCATTTACTTCGCGCATCAACCTCTTTCTCAATTCGGTCAATGCCATTTATTTCTTTAGCGAAAAGCTAAAACAAAAAGCAGTCGAGACGGAAAAGCTCCGCTCTCTGACCTCTGAGGCAAAATTAGAATCTATCAATTCACATCTCAATCCCCATTTCTTTTTCAATAATCTCAGCGCCCTTTCGGTACTCATACACCAAGATGTGGAGCTTGCAGACCGCTACCTGCAAAAGCTAAGTGAGATTTACAGATATATCCTTAACAATCGTACGAATGAGCTGGTGAGGTTGGAACAGGAACTCCTTTTTCTGGAAAACTACCTGGAATTGCTTTCTATTCGGTTTGACCAGTCGATTAGCTTTAAGGTTACCATTGATCCTAAATTCAACGAGTTGTTGGTACCTCCTGCAGTTCTTCAGTTGCTGGTGGAAAATGTTGTGAAGCACAATTACTTTACCCAAAAAGAACCATTGGAAGTCAGGATCTACTCGGAAGGAAAAGTGCTTAAAATCTGGAATAAAAAGCAAATCAAACCCGTCGTAGATGAATCCACCGGCATAGGGCTTCAAAACATATCCGATCGTTACAAGTTTCTTAATCAACCTATCCGGATTGAAAATCAATCGGATCATTTTCTGGTAGAAATTCCTTTGATCGATGTACAAGAATTTACTTTTAGTTGAAGACGAACCGCTAGCACAGGCCCGAATCAGGTCTATTCTTCAGAAAAATTATCCTACCTGGACCTTTGAAGAACCTATCCAGACGGTAAAAGACCTTAAAAGTGCATTGATAATGCAAGCGTCTTATGATCTTATCCTATGTGATATTCACTTGGCAGATGGCTTGAGCTTCAATGCATTCAAAGATGTAGAGGTGAAAGTGCCAATTATTTTTATTACAGCTTTTGATCAATATGCCCTGCAATCTTTTGAGCATAATTGCATTGATTATGTTTTGAAACCTATTCAGGAGGAGCGTTTGATCCGGGCAATCGAGAAGTTCAGGACACTTTCCAAGGAAGGTACAGCCTCCTCCATTTCCAAGGAATTTGTAGAGGAGTTTTTGGGGAAATACGCGCAAAAAAACTTCAAAAAACGATTTTTGACCCGGTCAGGTAATCGATTGTGTTTTATTCCTGCTGATTCAGCCGCGTATTTTTTTGCAGAAGATGGAGTGACCTTTCTGATCGAATCAGGCTCTTCTCAGAAGCATATCGTGGATCATTCGCTCAATGAACTGGAAAAGGACCTGCTCGACCCCAATAAGTTCTACAGAATAAATCGATCAGTGATCATCAATTTGGATTACCTGATTGAAATGCGCCCCTATGTCAATGGCAGACTTGCCATATCTCTTAATGCCAAGTCAGATGATCAGCTGATCGTGGCAAGAGAAAAAGTGAGTGAGTTTAAATCTTGGATCAATCAGTAAAGAAATGAAAGTTGTTTTTTGGGGATTGCTATTCTCCTTTTTTGTAAGTCAGAAAGGTTTTGCTCAAGAATATCCTTCCTATGACTCGCTTAAAAAATCGCTTACCCGTCTGGAAGCAGACTTGTATCAAGTCCAACTTAATCTGCATCAGTCCCAAAAGCAGCTTAAAAGTGGAATTCTTGTGGCAACTTTGGGCTATACCGTCACCATCATCGGTGGTCAGCTTTTGGGGACAAAACCTGAATTAGGGGAGACTTTACTTTATGTTGGGGGAGCTACGGGTATAGTAGGTACTGTGGTGTTGTTTCATGGATTCAAAAAAATATCCCTAGGTCCGCCACTCCCACCGAGATCCTACTAAGCTATTTCTTAGCGGCAGTTTCTTGATCAGGTCCTATTGGGCTGACGAGGATTACTTTTTCCCGATCTACCATGACGGATCCAGGTGCAGAACCTTTGACTTTTCTCACGTATTTGGCTTCGGTGTACATCACCGGGGCGAGTGTGTCTGATTTGAGTTTGGAATAAAAGGCAGCCAACTGAGCAGCCCTTTCTAAGACTCTTTGAGGGACTACCGTCATTCCTCTCATCCTGATGATTACATGTGAGCCAGCAGCCTGTCTGGCATGCATCCAAATGTCCTCTTTTCGGGCAAAGCTCCGTTGCATTTCATCATTGTCCTTGGCTGATTTACCCACCCAAATGGTGAACCCTTCATATTCAAATACCTTAAAGGGCAAGCTTTCCGCGTCTTTCTTGTCCCGGATGTCCTCCTTGTGGGTTTTTTGAAAATTTTTCAGCCCTCTGAAATCCCTCACTACACCCAGTGCTTGAAGCTTTTCTTTCAATTCAGTTTCTAAAACCCGTTTTGCCTGAATGGTTTTTTCGAGTTGATCGAGTTCTAATTGTCGATTTTTTGATTTTCGATACAGGGATTCTGCCAGGTCCTGAGGCTTTTGATTGGGTTTTAGGCTGACTTTCACCATCGATCCGGTATAGAAATTTTCCAATTCCACTTGCTGAACTCCTTCCGTGAATTGGTGAAGGTTAGCCATGATTACATCTGCCAATTGGGAAGGAGGTGGTGTGTTTTTCAACTCTTCCAGCTTTTCTGAGGATTTTTTGAGGTAGGACTCGGTTTTCTTGAGTTGGTCAGTGTATCCTTTTAGGAGTTGATTTTTCTCTTTTTCGAAGGTGCCGATAACCAAGGCTTTGTAGAAAAGCTCGTTGACTGCGGTGATTGGATCAGAGTGAGTACTGATCGGATTTGGTTCTGGAAGAAGGCTCAGAGTGACTTCTCCCTCTTTTTCCACCAATGAAAAAAGCGGTGTATCCAGCAAGTCCAGGATCTCTTGCATCAAGGCCCACTTGGTCTTGAGGTCAGATTCCGGATAGTTCCGCTCCTTGAGCCAGTTTCGCGGAATAGCGCCTAACGTGGGCAGAAATTGGGCAGCATTTCCTGTTAGGGATTCAAAACGATCCCAAGTCAGGTCTATCGGTCTCTCCAAACTCCTCCAGTCCAAGGTCTTGTCCTCCTTGATTTCATTTCTGAAAAGTAGAGCTGGTGCGGTGGAATCCCCTCTATAAAGCAGCACGTTGCTGCGATTTCCATGGAGTTTAAGCACCAGGATTTTGCCGGAGGCTAAGTCAAACCGAAGCGCTCTTTCGAAGGAAAATACGGTACACGTATGGATCACATCTCCAATGAGTTCCTCAAAGAGATCAATGGTATTTCTTCGGGCGCGGGCATATTGTGTGGGAAAACTCAGGTAGACTTGCGGTGGAAGCAGATGCGCCCGGATAAACCGAAGTTCACCTGCTCTCTCTGTCTCAATGATCAGTTCATCCTTGCTTTGCGAAAAGCTAGCGGTAATCTCTGCGCCGGAAAACGCATCTGAAAGCGCAGGGGCGAGGTATCGTAAGAAATGATAATTGAGATGCATCAGGACAAAGTTAACTCCATGCCGTCAAAGGCGAGGAAGATTCCTTCGGGAAGCGCTTGTTCTACCTCTTGGTGGAGGCCCAATCGATGAGAGATATGGGTGAAAAAGGTTTTTTTAGCCCCTATTTTCAGTGCTTGATCGATGGCTTGATCTAGAGTGAAATGCGAGATATGCGGGTCTTTTTGCAAGGCGTTGAGCACCAAAATTTCGCTTCCTTCCAGCAAGGCCAATGTGGAATCTGGAATATAATTGGCATCGGTGATGTAGCTAAAGTCACCGATTCGGAATCCCAATACGGGCAATTTGTAATGAAGGACAGGCAGGGGGGTGATGGCTAATCCTTGGATGTGAAAGGGGTTTTCATCGATTTCCACGCAGGCTACTTGGGGTACACCCGGGTATTTTTTATCGCTGAAGATGTAGGAATACTCACGTTTAAGCTGGTCGATTACTTGCTTTTTACCAAAGACAGGCATGTCTTTTTGCTGCATGAAATTAAAAGGACGTATGTCGTCCAGACCAGCCGTATGATCTTTATGCTCATGGGTAAAGACCACTGCATCGAGTCTCCTGATTCCGGATTGCAGCATTTGCATGCGGAAGTCAGGTCCCGTGTCCACGACTAAAGAGACCCCCTTGGACTCGATGTGTACAGAGGTTCGAAACCGCTTGTCGCGATAGTCCAGTGACTTACAAACCCTGCATTCGCAGCCGATCACGGGTACGCCCTGAGAAGTGCCTGTTCCTAAAAATGTGACTTTCAAAATTTCAGGGTGGTTTGTCTTAACTCGGTTAAGAAATCTTGGTTGGTTTTGTCCTTGAACTCCTGAGGATCCAAATTCAATTCGGACAAGATATCAATCAGCGCGTTGATTTTTCCTTCCAAAGGAAAATACTTGTTGACGATTACAATTTTGGTCTCTTTGAGTACACAATAGCCTGATTTGAAATTTCCCTTTTCGTAGCGTAGGATATAGCTGGAGGCCGAAAAGAGGCTTTCTAGTTTGTCCAAAAAGTGTTTAGTGTACTTTACTGCCATGGATTAGCTTAAGAATTTTTTGACTGTAGCCAATACGACGTCATAGTCGAGCGGTTTTTGGATAAAATCATTAAACCCAAATTTTCTGAAATCTTCAGGGGTATAGTTAGCTGCATTGCCCGAAATGGCGATGATCGGAAGCTTGCTTTTGACAGGATCTGCGAGGTTTCGGATCTCAAGGGTGCATTGGACTCCGTCCATTATCGGCATGGTAATATCCATCAGGATAAGGTCAAAATCTTCGTTGGCCAGCATTTCAAGCACTTGCTTTCCGTTTCGGGCAGCTTTCATTTGATAATTTTCAAAGGCCAAAACGTTTTTGGTCAAATTGATGATGATGGAACTATCCTCACCTACCAATATTTTTTTTTCGCTGCTCATGATTCAAAAATGGTTTCGTTATTGAAAAATTCTTGGAATTCAAGAATGTGTTTTTTTAGAACTTTAATCTCGTCTTTGAATTCAAGAGACTTGTTTTGTCTCCCCAAAAGTTCGCAGACCTGGCTTTGATTAAATATTTTGGTGGCACCTAAGGTGCCTGAATTGCCTTTTAAGGTGTGAATTTTATCCAATAATTCGATAGAAATTCCTTCAGCGGAAGCTTGCTCGATCGAAGCGATTGCTTCTGCGCATTCGGTGATAAAATCGAGATAAACTTTTTTGATTGCTTCCCTGGAGTTGTATTTAAGAAGCTGGGAAATGGTTTCCAGGTTTAGTGTTTCCGCAGAAGGCAGAGCTTTTTCATTATCATTTTCCTGAGCAGCCTGTTTTTTGAAATGAGACTGAATGGTTAGGATAAACTCTCTCGGACGAATAGGTTTGGCAATGAAATCATCAAAACCCTGATCAATAAAGTTTTGCCGATCTCCATCGTCAGCAAATGCAGTCACAGCCAAAATCGGACAGGAACCAAACTCGTTTTCCCGGATTTTTTTCATGGCGGTAATCCCATCCATTCGGGGCATCTGAATGTCCATCAAGATCAAATCAAAAGGAGTAGCCGTGGCCATTTCAATGGCCTCCATGCCATTGTGTGCGGATTTGAAATCGTAGAGCTGGCCGACCAGATTTTCAAAAAGCTTCCTGTTCAGTTCATTATCGTCCACAATCAGGACTTTTTTGCTTTTCATCACAATCCTATTGATTTTTGATTGTATAAACGATTCAGATTTGACCGGTCAACGATTTTTGATTCTTGTGGTAGGGCCTACCGGGGTGGGTAAAACCGATCTCTGCTTAAAGCTAGCCAAAAAATTTCACACCCAAATTATTTCCTGTGACAGCAGACAATTTTATCGGGAAATGACCCTTGGTACTGCCAAACCAAGTCCTGCCGAACTCGCTGAAGTACCTCATCATCTGATCAATTCCCTCTCGATCGAAGAGGATTACGATGTACGGAAATTTGAACAAGACGCAATCTCCATCCTCGATCAGCTTTATCAAACACACCAAGTGGTCATCATGACGGGGGGCAGCGGGCTCTTTGCCGATACAGTGGTCAAAGGCTTGGACGATATCCCTGATGTAGATCCTGAGATAAGGCAAGAAATTATCAAGGAGTTTGAAGAAAAAGGGTTGGAATGGTTGCAGCAAGAAGTTGAAAAAGTAGATCCCGAATACTTTGAGTTGGTCGATCGCCAAAACCCGCAACGGTTGATGAGAGCACTAGAAGTAGGTCGAGGTACAGGTTTGAAATTCAGCAGCTTTCGAGTGAAAAAGAAAGTGGAGAGGCCTTTTAAAACAATCAAAATCGGACTCTATCGGGATCGGGAAGAACTGTACCAGCGAATCGATTTGCGCATGGAACAAATGATCGAGGCAGGGCTGTTCGATGAGGCGGATGCACTTTTTGGAAAGCGGAAGTTGAATGCGCTACAGACTGTAGGATACTCTGAAATTTTCGGATACCTCGAGGGAAAGTACGATAGGGAAGAGGCTGTCCGTTTGCTTAAACGCAATTCTAGAAGATACGCCAAGCGGCAATTGACTTGGTTTAGAAGAGATCCTGAAATCCAATGGTTTCAGCCTGCTCAAGAAAATGAAATGATAGCCTTGATAGAGGCTCAGATGGCTTGAAATCCACTGATTTTTGCTACCCAATTGTAAGGGGCTTTTTTGATCAGTTGATTGTATTGGAAGCGGTTAATCTTGAGCTCGCGGATCAGATCCAAGCTGGATTGGGAAATGGGATTTTTCTGATCTGTATTTTTCCACGCGGTCAAAATCTGATCGGGATCGGGGAGTTCCTCTGACTTAAGTCCAAGTTCTGGATGGGCTTGGGAAAGTTTGGCGAACAGCTCGTGCTGAAGGTTTAATTTCCTCAACATGGTAATTCTCACCGTCAGGAAGAACAGCATGCAAGCGCCTCCCATAGTCAAAAACAAGGGTATGTATCCCATATCAAATGCTTAAGATATCAATCAGTTTGAGGTGGTCGGGGATAAGTGGTTTGGGTTTGCCAATGCAATCTGCGAATGGGGTATACACTACTTCCATCTTCATCACTCCGGCCATGCAATTGGTTTTTCCTTCCAAAAGGCCTTCTACTGCAGCCATGCCACAACGGCTTGCCAACACCCGGTCTCTTGCAGTGGGCTTACCTCCGCGTTGAATATGTCCTAGTGTCGTTACTTTAAATTCTTTGTTGGGGTCTTTGATTTTTTCCTTGACCATTTTCATGATCTCTTCAGCACTTCCGAGGGAATCACCCTCAGCCACTACAATGATGCTGGAGGTTTTGGTCTTTCTCAGATTTTTGAGGGACTTGACCACTTGGTCTAGGTCGGTTTTGGTTTCAGGCACCATGACAAATTCGGCACCGCCGCCAATGCCGGACTCAACAGCGATAAACCCAGCATCTCTTCCCATTACTTCCACAAAGAAAATACGGTCGTGTGCTGCTGCCGTGTCTCGGATTTTGTCGATTGCTTCCAGTGCCGTATTTACTGCAGTATCAAATCCAATGGTGAAATCCGTACCGTAAATGTCGTTGTCAATTGTGCCCGGGCAACCTACTGTCGGGATTCCATATTCTTCGAAAAACACCTTAGCACCAGTAAATGTACCATCACCGCCAATCGCTACCAATCCTTCGATTCCAAGCGCTTTTAAGTTTTCATAGGCTTTCTTTCGCCCCTCGGGAGTTCGGAATTCCATCGAACGGGCAGATTTCAAGATTGTGCCTCCTCGCTGGACAATATTGGAAACCGAATGAGATTGAAGTCTTTTGATGTCACCTTCGATCATCCCTTCGTACCCGTGGTAGATCCCATAGACTTCCAAGCCTCGATAGATCCCTGTCCGAACCACAGCGCGGATGCAGGCATTCATTCCGGGTGAATCTCCACCTGAGGTGAAAACGGCGATTTTTTTCATTTACCTTGATGTTAAGCGCCGCAAAAATAGAGATTAAAGGAGGAAATACGGTGTTTCTTTCGAAAATAGATCTTGTATTTTTCGGACATCTTTCCAATAACTATTACCTATTTTCAGGTATTCGTCACCTAATTAAAATGCAACCAATTTCTTCCAAATCTTCTTTTGATCTTCCTGCTATCGGGTTGGGTTGTATGTCCTTACCGATCGATTACACGGCAGCAAAAGCCGTTTTAGACCAAGCTTTTGACTTGGGAATTACGTTTTTTGACACGGCAGACCTTTATCAGCGAGGGCTCAATGAGCAACATCTTGGTAAAGGACTCTCTGGAAGAAGAGCTCAGGTCATTTTGGCTACCAAAGTGGGCAATCAATGGAATTCCTCCGGATCTTCGTGGTCCTGGAATCCCACCAAATCCTACATTCTCCAGGCTGTGGAAGAAAGTCTAAAACGACTCAAAACGGACTACATCGACCTTTATCAACTTCATGGGGGCACTTTGGAAGACCCATGGGATGAGACCTTGGAAGCTTTTCAGCTACTTAAGGAGCAAGGGAAAATCCTGGCGTTTGGGATTTCCTCCATCCGACCCAATGTCATCCGGAAGGTGATGGCCATGACTCCGCCCAAATCCATCATGATGCAGTACAGTCCCCTGGACCGCAGGCCTGAAGAGGAGGTATTTCCACTTCTGGAAAAAGCGGATACTCGGGTGCTGGTCCGTGGAGCTTTTGCCAAAGGCTTACTGATAGATAAGCCTGAAGCGGCCTTTTTGGACTTCTCTCAATCGCAAGTTTCCCAAATCCGAAGCGCCATTGCTGAATCAGGATGGATGCCTGAAGCAGTTTTGATCCGATATGGTCTGTCGCAGGGAGCGGTTGGCAGTCTGATTGTTGGGGCGAGTTCGGCGACCCAAGTTCGTCAGCTGGTCAAGGGATATGAGGAGAGCCAAATGGTTCCGGATGAAATTATACGCCGATTGCAAGTCAATTTTCCCGCTAATCGGTATACAGATCATCGTTAAAACTCCAGTAAATCTGAAATGTAGGGTCCAGGCCAATTTCTGAGAGGAGATTTTTCTTTTTCACCATTTAGGACATTCAGATCATAAAGGGTTCATAGAATTAAATCTTATTCTGAAGTTGGTTCCAAATTCGAGGAGCACTATATGCCTTTAATGCCTTCCTGTTTTTAAAAGCACCTAAAGGAAGAAAAGTCGAAGTTGACTTGCGTATCATAACCTTTCCGTTCACACTTTTATTCTTGACCGCTCTTTCAAAAAAATGGTACTTTCGAACTTCACTCCCTAGCCCAAAACGTATGCTCAAGAGATTTCTATTCATTTTAGCACTTTCTCTGGCTTTCGCCTGTCAAAACTCAAATCCTCAAGATGAACTCAGCCGTTGGGAAGCGCAAGCGGATCGGGTAGAGATTATTCGCGATGATTTTGGTGTGCCTCATATTTATGGAAAAAGTGATGCCGATGCGGTGTTTGGCTTGCTTTACGCTCAGTGTGAGGACGATTTTCGCCGTGTCGAGCGCAATTACATTTGGGCAATCGGACGGTTGGCAGAGTTGGAAGGGGAGAAGGAGCTTTATTCTGACCTGCGCGCCCAGCTTTACATGACCGAGGCAGAGGCCAAGGCCGCTTATGAAAAAGCACCCGAGTGGCTAAAGGAATTGTGTGTGGCTTTTGCCGATGGGATCAATTACTACCTGCATACTCATCCCGAAGTCACCCCTCAGGTGATCACCCGATACGAGCCTTGGATGCCCATGTTCTTTTTTGAGGGTTCGATCGGTGGAGACATCGAGCGGATTTCTACTTCGGCACTTCAGGCATTCTATGAGCAGGATTCAACCTTAGCGGTACTTGATTCCCAAGCCATGGAAGAACAGATCCTGGGCGAGCCTCAGGGCTCTAACGGGATTGCTATTGCACCTAGCCTCTCCGAGTCTGGCAATGCCATGCTGCTCATCAATCCTCATACTTCTTTCTATTTCAGACCAGAAGTGCACGTGGTCAGTGAGGAAGGACTCAATGCCTATGGCGCAGTGACTTGGGGGCAGTTTTTTGTCTACCAGGGTTTCAATGAAAAAACCGGCTGGATCCATACTTCCACCTTTGTGGACTTTATCGATGAGTTTGTGGAAGAGGTGACGGAAGAAAATGGAGGCCTGGTCTATCGCTATGGAGAGGAAAAACGTCCCGTCGAAGCCCAAGAAGTAACACTGAAATACAAGGAGGGCGACCAACTCAAAGAGAAATCCTTTACCATTTACCGTACCCATCATGGTCCCGTGACGCATCAGGAAAATGGCAAATGGGTGACCACCAAAATCAATTGGGACCCGGTCAATGCCTTGGTGCAAAGCTATACGCGCACCAAGCTCAGTAACTTTTCAGAGTTTAAGGAGATGATGAATATCCGAACCAACAGCTCCAACAATACCGTTTTTGCGGACGCTGAAGGAAATATCGGGTACTTCCATGGGAATTTCATTCCGAAAAGAAATCCCGAATTTGACTTTTCCAAACCTGTCGATGGAACCAATCCCGCCACCAATTGGCAGGGGCTGCATACGGTGGATGAAAGTATCGTGATCCTCAATCCCGGCACAGGCTGGATTCAAAACTGTAACTCCACCCCATTCACTGCTGCGGCTGAGTTTAGTCCAAAGCGAGCGAATTATCCTGCCTACATGGCTCCTGATTCGGAAAACTTCCGTGGCCTTCACGCAGTCAAAGTCTTGCAGGGACTTCAGGGTAAGCTCAATTTGGACAGCTTTCTGAGCTTGGCCTATGATCCTTACCTTCCAGCCTTTGAATTTCTGATTCCCGAGTTGCTGAAAGCCATAGGGAGTGGTGCTACTGAAGAGCAAAAGCAAGCGCTTGATCTGCTGAAGGCTTGGGATTTCCGTACCTCTAAAGAGTCTGTGGCAATGTCAGTAGCTCATTTTTATGGAGAAAATTACCAACGCGCATTCCGAAGCTTGAATCGATTTGCGCAGCCTAATCCGGATGCAAAGATTCCGACTGCCAATGAGATTAAAGAAGTTTTTGCTCAGACCTTGGAGCAAATGAAGGCTGACTTTGGCACTTGGAACACACCTTGGGGAGAGATCAACCGATTCCAGCGTTTGAGTGGTGACATAGATGCAGGCTTTGATGACAGTAAGCCTTACATCCCGGTAGGATTAGCTTCAGGTAATTGGGGTGCTTTGGCGGCTTATGGAGCCAGAGCGACGGATGGCACTAAGCGACTTTATGGTTATCGAGGCAATAGTTTTGTAGCCGTGGTAGAATTTGGTGACAAGGTAAAAGCCAAAACCATCCTTGCTGGGGGGCAAAGTGCTGATTCGAATTCTCCCCATTTTTTTGATCAGGCTCAGCGGTATGCAGAGGTGAATTTCAAGGAAGTGGCTTTCTATCGTGATGAGGTAGAGAATAGGGCTAAGAAATTGTATAAGCCTGGAAAAGTGGAATCTGGAAAATAAGAGTTTGCTTTACAGGGCTTTATGATTTAAATAAATATATTTTAGTGTATCTATGTATCCAAGATAGCTTAATTACCGTTTTTAAACCAGTCAGGAATTTTCGGATTCTTGGTTAAATTTTGGTTTAATAAAAGACAAAATCCCCGCTTTATGAGTGGGGATTTTGTCTTTATAGGAAATGGAAATTCTGATTCCTGAAATTGACAATTGTAATCTGGAGGTAGTGACTGGTTTATTTTTAGGCTTAAATGGTGATTTTTTAATTGAATCTTTAAAAATAACCCTCATTTATTACCCAATTCTAAATTTATTAATCCAAAATCTGAAGAATTTGCATTAAAACGCTGTATACTTGTTGCCAAAATAAAATTTCATGAAAGTAAAATGGAAATTGGCGTTTTTGATCACCATTGCAGCGCCGGTTGTTAGTTTGTTTTGGCCAGTTGGCCAACCACTTGTAGAAAATTTCGGAACAGAGGCAGATTTGAATTTTGCCGACATCGCTTGGTTACTTACTGCATCCTGTTTGGTGTTGCTTATGACCCCGGGCCTTTCCTTGTTTTATGGGGGGATGGTTGGAAAGAAAAACCTCATTTCCACCATGCTTCAGAGTTTTATTTCATTGGGTGTGGTGACGATGCTTTGGGTGGTCGTCGGATTCAGCTTGGCTTTTGGAGATCCGATTGGGATTACGATCAACGGTACGCACTACGGACTGATCGGGAATCCACTTCAGTTCATGTTTTTTGATCAGGTAGGCCCACTTCCCAACAAGGTATTAGGAGCTACGATTCCCTTTGTGTTGTTCGCTTTGTTTCAGATGAAGTTTGCGGTCATTACTCCGGCGATTATTACCGGTTCCTTTGCCGAGCGAGTTCGATTTATTGGGTATTTATTCTTCATTGGCATATTTACCGTGTTTGTCTATGCGCCGCTTTGCCACATGGTTTGGCATCCTCAGGGTTTGATAGGAGCGTATTTTGGGGTGGTTGATTTTGCAGGTGGTACAGTGGTTCACATCAGCGCAGGTTTAGCTTCTCTTGCCGGTGCGTTATTTATAGGAAAGCGTAAAAATCCACATCATGACCCTTCCAATATCACCTATGTACTGTTGGGAACAGGCATGCTTTGGTTTGGGTGGTTTGGATTCAATGCCGGTTCTTCCTTTGCTGCCAACGGCACTGCTGCCATGGCATTTGCCACCACGACCATCAGTTCGGCCACAGCCATGATGACTTGGGTATTGTTTGATCGGATACAGGGAAGGAAGATTTCCGCGATGCAAGCTTGTATCGGGGCAGTGGTGGGGTTGGTCGTGATTACGCCTGCTGCAGGATTTATCACCATTCCTCAGAGTTTCATCTTTGGATTTTTCGGAGCCATTGTCTCCAATGTGATGATGAATGCCAAGTTTCTCCGCAAGATTGACGACACTTTGGATGTGTTTGCCTGTCATGGAATCGGGGGAATTATGGGGATGATTTTGACAGCCATCTTTGCAAATAAGCCCGGTTCAAGTCTGCTTTATGGGGGTTGGGGAGTGTTTGCTTCCCACATGTTGGTCTTGGTAGAGGTGGCGGTGTTCTCCTTTGTGATGTCCTACGCGATCTTGTTCATTCTGAATAAGTTTGTGACCCTACGGGTGCGGGAGGAATATGAGGAAATCGGCTTGGATTTGTCTCAACACGGGGAGTCGGTTTAAGGAATATTTTCTGAAGGTTCAAAACAACTTCTAACGACTATTAGCGCAAGTCATTAGACTTGTGCTCTGTTGTATGCAGTCCTGCCCACGGGCAGACGGGATCCAGACTCCTTTCCCTGAGATCAAGAATGAAATTTAAACCACAATAGACACATAGAAGCCACATAGGAGGGAAAAACTTGTACCCTTTTTTCTATGTATTCTATGTCGCTATGTGGTTTTATCCCTTTATTAACGAAAGTCTTTCGACCTGCCTTCTGGTAGGCAGGCTTGTGCTTACTTCTATGAAGTCTTTGGACTGCGTTGTGTAAAAACTAGTCTCTACCAATTAAAGATTAATTTTTGGTCTAGATTAGATACTTGTTTACATAATATGATTTAGTTAAATCTCCTTTGTAAGCATTTTTCTGTTCGTTCTTTTGGCTTGACCCAAAAGAACCAAAAGGTCAAGACACAGCAAAGCTCCCACCGCACGGGGCCGGACGCTGGCCCGCTGCTGTGTCGGCCCACGCGCCTATCCGATTTGAGTTTTGTGGTCAAAAAAGGATTTAAAATTAGAAATGGCCAAATACGGATTAGAATTTACCGAATTTATAGCTCATTTATAAATTCAAATTTTTCTAACTAGGTAAGACACGAAGTCGCTAAGGAATATAGCTCTTTGCGTCTTTGCGAGAAAAAATAGGATTACACAAGATGCCTCCAATAGCGCAAGTCTTTCGACCTGCCTTACAATAGGTATTCTTGTGTTCTTTTGTATGCAGTCCTGCCCTCCTGTATGCAGGCTTCAGACTGTGTTTTTTATGTCCAAAGAAAATTATAAAACCACAATAGCCACATAATAAGCACATAGGATTCAGGATGGTGTAAAAGCCATCTTACCCTTTCTGGGTCACTACTTCGGTTTCAAGGTGCAGATCATTTTCAAGTCCTGAACTGAGGGTAAAAAACAACATCTATATGGTGTTTAAGGGGCAGGCAGGGTTGTCCTCAGATTACGCTGAGACATTCCCCACCTGTGTTTCAATCCCGTGTCTAGTACTTTTGCCAAGGCCAAAAATCCCGGGCACACCCTCCTAAAATCGAATACTCTTTTTAAAAAGGATAATTTGCTTCGGCTGCTTCGGAATGGGCTTTTTCAGCTTTTGAGCCTCCGCCTAGGAGCAATACTTCATTGACCACTACTTCGGTAATGTATTTCTTTTCCCCGCTTTTGTCGGTGTAGGAGCGGTTGGACAGCTTGCCCTCCACCGCGATCTCCGAACCCTTGTCGGTGTACTTTTCAAGGATCTCGGCATTTTTACCCCAAATAACCAGGTTGGTCCAGGTGGTCTCCGTGATCTTTTCGCCTTTCGCATTGCGATACACCTCGTTGGTGGCGATGTTGACCCGACCGACTACTTTGCCGGATTCAGTGGTTTTGACTTCGATTTTGGAACCTAGGTTTCCAATGAGTTGAACTTTGTTTCTTAGCGCGTTCATGTGTTTAAAAGTTTGATTGTGAAAGATTTGATTTAACAATTTCCGCTAGAGGAGAACTGATGGTCCAAAGTTGGGGGGAGGGCAAAAAAAGACTCGGTAATGAAGTGCTTGTATCCGATTGTAATCGGTTGTGCTTGGGAAAAGGCTCTTTTTGAAGAGATTTGAAGGGTTTTGTGTGAATGAATTTTCCAAAGTAAAATCCGATCAGGGAAATAGTTCAAACTTATCGCGCTATGAACTCCTTGAAAAATAGGAGGATTACCTGCTTTTCAACCAGAACCAAATAAGATAAGATTTGAAGTCCGATTAGAGGTGCTGTAGACTCTCGTCTGTGGTCCCTCAAGGAATATCCACGATCATTAGAGAGATGAACTGCCTAGTGGTAAGATTGTGGATATTCATAAAAATAGGCTCTTTATCTCCACTTGGAACAGGGGAAGTGCACCTAAAGAATACCTGCTTGGTTTTATAATCCTATTGGAAGCGCTAGGTTTGTGGTACGGCGGGAGGAAGGTGCTGGCTTACACCAAAGATGATTCACACAAAAATCCGACTCAATGAAAATCTACAGCACCTCCCAGTTTAAAGATCCGGTCAATGACCATTGCTATTTTGAAGAGTGGGTCGGTAAACTGGAGCGCCACAACGGCAGAACCTATGAGCGCATCCAAATCCAAACCTCACTCGGAAAGACCCATATATGGGGTCTGAATACCCAAGAAACACATCGTGATGCCTTGGTGATCTTTCCGGGTGCCCGGACTACCGCCTTGATTTGGGACTTTGATCGGGGACTTGATCAGATTGGGCATCCGCTGCGGATTTTTATGGTGGAGACCAACGGGCTTCCCAACCTGAGTGATGGGGCAACTCCCGACATTCGTTCCTTGGATTATGGCGTGTGGGCCACGGAAGTGCTGGAACAACTACAACTCGAAAAGGCTTATGTAGCCGGAGCTTCTTTCGGTGGACTGATCTGCATGAAGCTGACGCTTGTCAGTCCGGAAAAGGTTCAGGCGGCATTCCTGCTCAATCCCGGTTGCCTGCAATCCTTTTCCCTGACCTTCAAAAATCTCTACTACAACCTGCTGCCCATTTTGAGGCCCACGGCAAAAAACGTGGCAAAATTTCTCAATAAGGCTATTTTTTCCAAGCCCAACCATCAGCTTTCCGAAGTCGCGGAGCAACTCCTGATCGACTACGAGGTCTTTGCGATCACGCGCTATCACGACCGAACGCAAAAGCCCTACTACATGAACAAGCAGCTCGAAGACGTGACTGTCCCTACCTATGTGCTGCTTGGGGAACATGACCTGCTGTTTCCCTTCCAAACCTCCATGGAAAATGCCAAAAGGCAGATTAAGTCCCTACGCGATATCCAGGTGTATCCCCACGTGGGCCATGGCATCGAGACTTATGCCTCGGCGATGCGGTACTTGGGAGAGAAGATCAAACATGGATGAAATTCATTCCAGAAGGATTGTACCTGGGAGACATAGCTAGACCAGGCAAATAAGCTTCTTCGAAATCTTTTCCCTTTACCGCTAGCAGCATCCGTTTTTTGGCTTCGCTGCGCAAAAAGTAAACAACTGCCTGAAGTACCGCTTAACACCCTGAGTTCCCCAATACCCTTCTGAGCCATCGCTCGGAAGGGCTTTTTTGTGGAAGAAAAAGCAAGCATTCCAGCCCGATATCCAAATCCCCAACTCCAAAAATCACCAAATACAAAATAAAATGTAAAAAAATGATATAAACTGTTGCATTCCTGTTTTTAACTGAATAGTTTAAGGTTTTTAAAACTTACTTTTCACAGCCATGAAATACATCAGTCAAATAGGCGCAAAGCGCGCGAGAGGTCAGGAAGCCCGGGATTTTTGGAGGGGGGGAAGTAAGGCGGAAATATGGATGATACTTGGATGTTATTTAGGTAAAATACCTATTATTTAGTTTTAATTGTTTACAAGTTTTTCTATCAATTTAAAATAACACCTAAACCTAAAAATAAAGTATGAAACGGAGCATTTTGACTATTGCAGTATTATTTGTTGTTTTTCTAGCATTTGGACAAGACCAAGACAAGGATTTCGAAAGAAAAAATTATTATGAATTGTTGGGTCGGGCGAACTTCTTCGAAGTGAATAATAGGTATGAAATTTTAAAAGACACTATTTATTATTCTAGTAGTGGTTTTCTGATAAATGCGGAATGGGATGAGGTCAGTATTGACGATAAAATTTACATTATAATCACTTACCCGAATTATTCAAATGGAAAACAAAGTAGTAACGATAGGAAACCTCTAGAAGGATTAGTTGAGGAAAATCCAGTTAGGCAATATATTGTAAATATTAATGGTAAAATTCTTTGCATTCCTAAAGAAGAATTTGAAAAAATAGAAAAGAAGCCAGTTTATTCAGTTGATTTTCGAAGAATGAGAAACTATCAAATTACTGCAGGCCAATTAACTTTACCTTTTAAGTTAAGGCCTAAGGAAGGAGATACTAATTTTCAAATGACTACAGATGTAACAGTAGGCGCTTATGGAGGAGTAAGGAAAAGAATTTCAAAATATAGTTCTACTTATCTTACAATTCCTGTAGTTCTTGGCCTTACTTTTATAAATGTAAATGAAAATACAACTACAAATACTGGGCAAGTAGATTTTAAATCAGGAATAACTCCAGGTTGGACTTGGGCAACAGGTATTGTCATTCAGACTGATAGACTCTCACTTGGGTTTGTTTTTGGGAGAGATTTTGCAAGTGGCTATGCTGAAGATTGGGTATATAACAATAAAACTTGGTATTCTTTTGGAATTGGGTATTCATTCTTGAAATAAATACTGATTAAATGAGCAGATAGTTAATTTATCCTTGTTGATCGAAACTTTGTGTGTCAAGAATCACTTATTGTTTTTTGACGCTTAAGTAGAAGCTCCTCTAGTTGGTAGTGTGTCAAGAGGTAATTAGGGTGTTCTTGAGAAAAGAAAAAGTGGGGGGAAGGTTCACAAATGCAGCTAAATTAGTCCGATTGAGATAAAGAAGGTAAAGCAATAAATAAGTTGTGCGTCATGCTAAAATGAACCTGTAGCAAAAAAAACAATAGAAATGAAAGAAGAAACAACATATCCTTTTAACGAGGAATTAAGAGACGAAGAAGAGAAATCTTCATTAGAAGACGATCATGCAGAACTACCTCCAAATGACATTGTCGCATACAATGAATTGAGGTCTTGTGCGGATATAGTAAGAATGTGGAGAAATCGTCAATTGACGATTCAGCCAGATTTTCAAAGAGATATCGTTTGGAAAAAGCCGGAACAGACGAGATTAATTGATTCATTAATCAAACAATTACCGATTCCTAGTATGTGTATAAGTTTTGATTTTAATACAAATGAAAGACTTGTTATTGACGGCCTTCAAAGAATTTCGACCATTATTAATTTCCTGACAAATGACGAATATCAATTATCATCTTTAGATGATATTGATCCAAAGATTTCAGGAAAAACAGTATCATCAATTAAATCTAAAAATAAAACTCTCTATGATAGAGTTGAAAATTTGACAATCCCAATTACTGTTTTAAGATGTGACTATCAAAAAAAGCAGCATATGGATTATTTGTTTACAATTTTCCACAGATTAAATTCAGGAGGAACAAAACTTAATAATCAAGAGATAAGGAATTGTATTTACAATGGAAAATTAAATACACTATTAAAAAGTACTGTAAAGTATCCTAACTACAAAAGCCTATTCAACATTGATGACGATAAAACTTATCGTTTTGCATTTGAAGAATTGAATTTAAGATATTTCGCATTCGAAGAACTGCTTGACAAGTACAATGGAAAATTGGCTAAGTTTCTAAACGACTACATGTATGACAAAGAAAAAAATCCAAAACTCCCTAAAATAACAGATGTAGAAATTGAAAATAAAAGAAAGCAATTTCAAAAGACTATTGATTTAACCTATACAAAAGTATATAATAATCAAAGTGCTGAAAAGGTCAGTAAATCTGTGATTGAAGCTGTCTTAGTAGCAGTCAGCAAAAATACAGGTTATATTGATAGTTTGAGCGTTCTTGATGCTCAAGAATTACTAACAACTTTAAGGAATGATCCTCTTTTTTCAGTAGAAAGTTTAAAAGAAGGATTATCTCAAAAATCAAAAGTAATAGACCGTATTAACAGAGCAATCGAAATTTTTTCTGGAAATTAATGGTAGTAAAAAAGCATATCCTAAATAATATTCAAAAGCTCGATAGATTGTATAACTCTGCCCCGACAGCAGAAGCTACCTACTATTCCAAACTTGCTATAATAGAGCTTTGCGGATGGATTGAACATTCTATGGATAATATTGCAGATAATTTTGCGACACGGCACTTGACCTCTACTCCATTTAGAGATATGTACTCAAGTATAAAAAAAGGAACCTATGGCTTTGAGTACAAAAAAAATTTTCGAAAAATGCTTAGTAGCACCATTGGACTTCATAATATGCAATCAATTGAATTGTCACTAACTACAACTGGAGAAATTGCAATACTTGAAGCTACCTTATCTTCATTAAAAACTCTAAGAGATAATGCTGCACACACATTTATTGATGCAACGACTACCTATCAAGCTCCTTCAGCAACAAAATCGCAACTCTTAATAATTTATCCCATACTTAAAAAAATCGGACAACAAGTTAGATCATTATGAAAGCTCGAACGCAAAACCAGAAAAGGTTAGCGGTCACCCTATTGAAAGACCTTTCGAATCAAAATGATAAAATAAATTATAAATCAAATAGATTAGAATGTTTTCAAAGCTACTAAAACTAACTTTTGCAATAACAGCTTATGCACCTGTCATCCTAATTTGCTGGATTGTAAGCATTTATAATTTAATACAATCAGGTGGAAATATTAGTTTCATTGACTTTTCGAATTTCAAAATCACCGATTTGATTAACAGATTAAATTTGATTTTCCTATTCTTATTGTTGGTTTTAGCCTCTTGGTTTATTTTGAAGTTAGCTAGCAATAAACTTACAAGAAATCATATTGAAGTAAAGTCAATTAAAAGTTCTGACCTTAATATGAATATTCTTGTTTTTAGTTACTTCCTTCCTTGTGTTGAAGTTTACAAAAAAGATTTTATATACTTAATTGCTTGGTTTTTGGCTCTTTGTGTAATAATTTACATTAATAAAGGAACATATTTTTATAACCCTCTTATGAAACTGTTTGGATATAGTTATTATGAAATCGCTACAAAAAAGGAAGTAACATATTTGATGCTTTCAAAACAAAAACTAAAAAACACTAATGATATAAATGCATATTCTCAACTTACTGATTTTGTGCTGTTAAATTCGTCTAACCCTAAAATGTAAACTATGCCAAACGAAACGTGTAATTTTTTTGCAATATTAAAAGATGACTCAGTAAAAAAAATAAACTTACTTCAATCTATTACCCCTGATATTAGAGGAGTATTTGTGAATATTGGTAACTCTATTTTAAATGATGATGTAGAAGAAATTTTATTCGATGGAAATTTTAATGTTCAGGACGAAGAAATTTTATATGTCGAATTAGAATTACCAGCAAATGTGATTGAAGCAAGTACAAATCCTATAGGAATAGATGTTTTAAACTTGGCAACTGATGACATAAAGACACTTTTTTGGGTAGAAAACAATGTATACTATTTTCAAAATTTTGATAAAAGAAAATTACTACAAAATAAAAACGTAATTTACTGGGATAGAGCTACTTTTAATAAACTAACAAATAGCGCATTAATTATTGACAATATCATCAACGCAATATACAAGAATAATAAATTTTATTTTAAGTCTTATTCAAACGCAAACAAAATTTTCAGTTTGTTGACATATTTTGAAGAAGCTACAGATGATGTTATTGAGCAATTTTCGGCTAATAACGTATTAAGTGTTGATTCAACTTGGCTGAAAAATAACGGAAACACTGTAATAAAAAAGCAAATTACTTTAATCCAAAAGAGTAATGTACTTGCAACAGCAAATCCCAAAAAGGTTAAAACTTCTGCAAATAAGTTTAACTTGAAAATTGAATTGGTAGACGGTAAATTGGTTTTACCAAACGACAAAAAACAATGCAAAGACATTCTTTCTTTTTTAAACGAACAGTATTACATTGGTTTAATTACAGGGAAAAAGTTCAGAACAAACTCTAAGAGAGATGCTTAGCGTAATAGATAAAAGCCAAAAAAGTGATAACCGTTAACAACTAAGCTTTCGTTGCGCGCCGAGAACAGCCTGTCCCGATGAATATCGGGAAACAATGAAAGTGCTGTTGCACTGCCTGTCTCGATTATTTCGAGAAGACCGGTGAGGTTCTTATGGGGATTGAATCGGAATTTCAAATGGATTTATAGGGTAGGTTAGTTCAAAAAGTCCGCTTTGGGTTGTGGATCACATTCAAAAAGCAATCTAATTATAGAATTTCCCGCCCTTCCAATCTCCTCTAGTCGTAGTCTATTGTCTTTCATGTTTGAAGTTCATCGGGTGCTGGGTTTAAACCCTTCCTAGGTGTACTATAATGTCTTTTATGATTGAAGTTCAGCTGGTGCTGGGTGTAATTTGCAATTACACCCTTTTATAAAGAGGAATTTGTAATTCCATTTCGAGGTTTGAAGCCTTATTCTTTGAAGCATTTGAACAATTTGTAAATGATAGGATAGATAGACCTAAGTTAAAATTAAAGTCTTTCTCCGCCCTTCCATCCCCCTTTGGAAGGGCTTTTTCTTTCCCCCTCCTCAATCGTTTCCGCAATTTCCAGACCCCTCAGGAAGGTCAGGCGGGGAAGATTTCTTACTTTAAAGGATGAACCCAAAAGACCTTTCCCGAAGGGGCTTCTTGCAGCAGTCCGCCATCGCCGGACTCGGTGCAGCCCTGCTTCCTCACCTCGCTTGGTGCGCGACTCCTGCCGCTGACCTCCGCTTTGGCCTCGTGACCTACGAGTGGGCCAAGGATTGGGACCTGCCTACCCTGATCTCCAACTGTGAGAAGACGGGCGTCCTCGGCGTAGAGCTCCGCACCCAGCATGCCCATGCGGTGGAAGTAGGCCTCAGCAAGGCCCAACGGCTCGATGTCAAGAAGCGCTTTGCCGACAGTCCCGTCACCTGTCTCGGCTACGGCAGCAATTACGAATACCACAGTCCCGACCCCGCCAAGCTGAAGGAAAATATCGAAGGCACCAAGGCCTACATCCAGCTCTGCCATGACATCGGGGCTTCCGGCATCAAGGTCAAGCCCAATGCCATGCCCAAGGAAGTTGCCCCCGAAAAGACCATCGCCCAGATCGCCCGCTCTTTCAATGAAGTGGGGAAGTTTGCCCAAGACTACGGGCAGCTGATCCGGGTGGAAGTGCACGGCACGACGACTCAGGAACTTCCCGTGATGAAGCAGATCTTTGATCAGGTCACCGAATCCAACGTCAAGGTCTGCTGGAACTGCAATGCGGAAGATCTGCTGCCTCCGGGTTTGGAACACAACTTCGACCTGGTGAAAAAGTGGTTTGGCGATACGGTGCACGTCCGCGAGTTTAACGTGGGCGATTATCCCTATCCCGAGCTGTTTCGCCTCTTTGCCAAGATGAACTACCAAGGCTGGATCCTGCTGGAAGCCCGCACGCAACCTGCCGACCGCGTCGCCGCGCTAAAGGAGCAGCTGGAGTTGTTTAAGGGGTTGGTGGCTGGAAGTAGGTAGTGATCAGTAAGCAGTCTCAGTGATCAGTAAGCAGTCGCAGTGATCAGTCTTCAGAATCAGTGATCAGTAAGCAGTCTCAGTGGTCAGTATTGTGAGATAGTACCCTTCGACAAGCTCAGGGCAGGACCTTCGACAAGCTCAGGGCCGTATCTGAATACTGACTACTAAGACCTCTGACCACTGACCACCGATCACTAAACCTTGACCATTGAACTTCGAACCCTGAATACTGAACTCTGAATCCTGACCACTGACCACCAATCACTAAACCTTGACCATTGAACTTCGAACTCTGAACTCTGAAAACCGAACACTGACCACTGAATACTGAACACTGAACACTGAATATTGAAATCCGAAATCCGAACTCCGAAATCAAAAATCCGAAATCAATAAACCCTCCATACCATGACCAACGATCAATCCAGAAGAGATTTTCTGAAAAAATCAGCCCTCACTACTGCCGGAATTGGCTTCGGTGCGATGGCTTTTTCCCCAAAAAGTTATGGCCGCATCCTCGGTGCCAATGACCGGGTGAATGTAGGCATTGTAGGTTTCTCCGACCGATGCCGTGGCGCCTTGGTTCCTGCCATGCAGATTCACGCCAAGGAAATGAACTTTCAGTTTACCGCCGTGTCGGACATCTGGAGCCGCAGACGGGACGAAGCACAGGCTTTTGTCAAGGAACGCGCAGGAGTGGACATCGCTGCCTGCCGCAACAATGAGGAACTCTATGACCGCAAGGATGTAGATGTCGTCATCATCAGCACGGCGGACTTTCAGCATGCCCTGCACTGCAAGGAAGCGGTTGAAGCTGGCCGGGATGCCTATGTGGAAAAGCCCTTTGCCGAAACCATGGCTGACAACCGTGCTGCCAAAGAAGCGGTCCTTCGTACCGGTAAAATCGTGCAGGTGGGTTCGCAGCGCCGCAGTGGACTCAACTATCACCAAGCCCATGACTTTATCAAAGCCGGCAAATTTGGCGATATCGTCGCGGTGGAGATGACTTGGAATGTAAATCAACCCGGTCGCTGGAGACGTGCCGACCTCGTCAATCAAATTCGAAAAGAAGATACCGACTGGGATCGCTACCAGATGAACCGTCCCAAGACAGAATGGGATCCGCGCAAATACCTGGAATTCCGGTTGTTTTGGCCATACTCTTCCGGGATTCCGGGGCAGTGGATGGCGCATCAGATCGATACGGTGCACTGGTTTACCGACTTGCCTCACCCACGCAGCGTGGCTGCCAACGGAGGTATTTACCTGTGGAAAGACGGCCGCCAAAACTTTGATACCATGACGGCGGTCTTTGACTACGGGCCGCTGAATGACAAAAGTAAAGGCTTCCAAGTGATCTATTCTTCCCGATTTACCAACTCTGCCGGTGGTACCAAGGAGATTTATTATTCCAATGCTGGCGAGCTAAACTTGGATACCAATAAGATCTCTCCCAATGGGGGGCTTTCCGCCAATCAGGCGAGAGCGATGGGGCTGAAGGAAAATCTCCTTCCGGAAATGGCGCTCGGCGAGGCAGTACAAGTGGAAACAGGTGCCAATACCGGTGCGGATCCCATGACCTCAGCTCACATGCGCAACTGGATGGAATGTGTGCGTTCCCGTAAAAAGCCGAATGCCGACGTGATGGCAGGTTATAACCATTCGATCGCGAATATTATGACAACGGCTGCACTTCGTACCGGTCAATTTGTAACTTTCGATGAAGAAAAGCAGGAAGTGATGGCCGGAGGCAAAGTGTTCCAATACTAAATCAGATCGAATCCATGTTTCAAAAAATCAAGGCTGTGGCAGTTTCCAGCCTCATTTTCATGACATTCCAAGCATGCTCAGGTAATAAAGAGGTGTCTTCCGATACGGCAGATTTTCAAAAACCAATCGTCAAATTGGTGCGAAAAGATGCCGAGAAAAAAGTCGAAGTGTTGATAGACGGTCAACTCTTCACGGCCTATTACTATCCGGAGACCATCGCCAAGCCGGTGCTGTATCCGATTCGGAGTTTGGGTGGGGCGGACCTTACCAGAGGTTACCCCTTGGACCCAAGACCGGGGGAGCGGGTAGACCATCCGCACCACATCGGGCATTGGTTTAACTACGGAGATGTCAATGGCCTTGATTTTTGGAACAATTCCGATGCGATTCCTGCGGAAAAAAAGAGCGGGTATGGCACGATCATCCCTTCTGAGGAAATTGAGCTCAAGGAGATGGGGGACAAAGCCGAACTGACCGTGGGCATGGATTGGATCGGGCCCGACGGACGTATTTTACTGAAGGAAAAGACCAAGTTTGTTTTCCATGCCGAAGGGACCAAACGCATGATCGACCGCATCAGCACGATTACCGCTTATGGTCTTGACGTGGACATGAAGGACAACAAAGAGGGAATGTTTGCTATCCGGGTGGCGCGGGAGTTGGAGCATCCATCGGACAAGCCAGAGCTCTTCACCGATGCCAATGGCATAGCCACCGCAGTTCCCACTTTGAATAACGAAGGCGTGACAGGTAAGTACCGCAGCAGCGAAGGCAAAGTTGGGGATGAAGTTTGGGGAACCCGAGGCAAATGGGTGACTTTGACTGGAGTCATCAAAGGCGAGCAGGTGGCCATGACCATCCTCGATCATCCGAATAATCCGGGGTATCCGACCTATTGGCATGCGAGAGGCTATGGCTTGTTTGCAGCAAACCCACTCGGTCAAAAAGCCCTCAGCAACGGCAAGGAAACGCTCAATTTTAAGTTGGCCGAAGGAAAATCAGCCACGTTCCGCTACCGGATATTGATTCATTCGGGGACAAGTGTGACGGATGAGTTGCTGAATACGGAGTTTGCGGCCTTTTCGAAGAAGTGATTTTCAGTTTCCCGCAGACCTGACTGCCTTCAGGCAAGTTTGCACAGAAAAAGGCGCAGATTTTCGCGGATTTAAAAAAAAATATAGTTAAATCAAATTTGGCTGGATTCAGACCTGGCAGGTTTTCAAAACTTGACAGGTCTTTTTTATTTACTTCCATCGAAAATTAGGTAGAGGAGCTTAGTGGTTTAAAAATCAATTTTTATTTTACTTTAACTCTTCCCCTCAACCCAAAAGACCATGGCTACTTTCCGTCGAGTTCTATTCACGTTACTCCTTTTTCTGGTAAGCGAACCTCTTTTTTCACAACGATTTCAGGCCGATCTGATTGTCTATGGCGGTACTTCCGCAGGCATTACAGCGGCTGTGCAGGCCAAAAAGATGGGGAAATCCGTGATCGTGGTTTCTCCGGATCGTCACTTGGGTGGCCTTTCTTCGGGAGGGTTGGGGTTTACCGACACGGGAAATAAAGCCGTAATCGGAGGCTTGGCGAGGGAGTTTTACCATCGGCTTTACCTGCACTACCAGCAGGATTCGGCTTGGAAGTGGCAGAAGCGGGAGGAGTATGGCAACAAAGGTCAAGGCACGCCTGCGATTGATGGGGAAAACCGTACGATGTGGATTTTTGAGCCCCATGCCGCCGAGCGGATGTTTGAGGATTGGGTGAGAGAATACCATTTGGAAGTTCACCGGGATGAATGGCTTGATCGGGAAAAGGGTGTGGAGAAGAAAAACGGTAAGATTGCGTCGATTCAGACCCTTTCTGGGAAAACCTATTCAGGCAAAGTCTTTATCGATGCCACCTACGAGGGGGATTTGATGGCCGCTGCAGGTGTGAGTTACCACGTGGGTCGGGAGGCCAATTCGGTCTATGGAGAAAAATGGAACGGGGTACAGGTGGGTGTTTTTCAGCACAACCACTACTTCTATGACTCCATTTCTGCATATCGGATCCCTGGCGATCCCAAAAGCGGACTGTTGCCCGAAGTGTCTTCCTTGCCCCCGGGGAAAAACGGAGAAGGGGATCAGCGCTTGCAGGCCTACAACTTCCGCATGGCTTTGAGCCGTAATCCCAATAATCGGGTGCCTTTTCTTAAGCCTGAGGGTTATGATCCCGCACGATATGAATTGCTAGCTAGAGTTTATGCAGCAGGCTGGAAAGAGACGTTTTGGAAGTATGACCCTATTCCCAATCTGAAGACCGACACCAACAATCACGGGCCTTTTTCCACAGATTACATCGGGAAAAATTACGACTACCCCGAGGCGAGCTATGAGCGAAGGAACCAAATCATCAAGGAGCATGAGGCCTACCAAAAAGGACTGATGTACTTCCTCGCCAATGATCCCCGAGTGCCTGAATCTGTCCGTGCCGAAATGGCCAATTATGGACTGGCTAAGGATGAATTTGTCGACAATGGCAATTGGCCGCATCAGATCTATGTTCGCGAGGCGCGCCGGATGATCGGGGAGTACGTGATGACCGAGCACGATGTCTTGGGCGCCAAGCAGGTTCCCCGTTCGGTGGGCATGGGTTCCTATTCACTCGATTCGCACAATACCCAGCGCTTTGTGACTCCGGGAGGATTTGTGCAAAACGAAGGAGACATTGGCGTGCATCCCAAGCAGCCGTATTCCATTTCCTATGGCACCCTGACTCCGAAAAAGTCCGAATGCACCAATTTGCTGGTACCCGTCTGTGTGTCGAGTTCGCATACAGCGTTTGGCTCGATCCGGATGGAACCTGTGTTTATGATTTTGGGACAAAGCGCGGCGGCTGCGGCATCCTTGGTGATCGATGAGGGAATCGCCGTGCAGGAGTTGGACTACGAAAAGTTGCGAAAGGTGCTGTTGGACGAAAAGCAGGTGTTGGAGAATTGAGCTTGATTTCAGAGCCTTTCATGTGTCTGTTTTTAGTTCCCTTTCCAATCACAGAAGTATTTGGAGGATTTTAAGTGAAGCTATTTTCGGAAGATTTCAGTTTCTTTTTTCTTTATTTTATTGACTAAAGTTTGATTTATAGAAATTCTTCTGACTATTTTCCCCTCATGTTTTTCAAAATAGATTCCTACCATAAACTAGCTTTGAAAGTCCATTTAATTCTTGGATTTCTCCTTTTTTCCTTGCCTCTTTCCGCACAGCAGGTCAAGTTGGAGAAGCCTTTATTGAAGGATTTTAGGGATCAGGATTTTCCCAAAATGACCCTTGGAGATTATTTTACTTTAGAAGGGGACGATTTTCTCTATCGCTTGATAGATGGGCTTCCTCACTATTATTCAGACCAACAGTTTCAAGAATTATTGCAAAAACTCAGGCCAGAACTTAAGGAACTGTATTTTTTCTCCTTTTTGACCTGGAGTGTTTCCAACGGGGGTTTTTCCGAGTTTTATGAAAATGGGTACCAATACATGTTCCCGGAAATCAGGAAGTTTTATAACCGAATCGGAGAAGAAAAAGGGTTTGAGTTTTTGGAAAATGCTGAAGCTTGGTCCAAAAATCGGCCAAAGGAAGAAGTTTGGTTTGATTTTAGGTTGGATGCCTTGGATCAAGAATTTAATACCAATAAAGCGGCTTTAGATAGTAGAGTGGAGGCCTATGTAAGGGCCAATTCTCACTTGTACGTGCGGGACGAAAATGGAAATGTTTTCCCTTCAATCTTTAGCGGTAAGGCCATTTCCTTTGATCCGCTCACCCAAGGAGTTAAAGAGATTCAGATAGTCAACAATCGCAAGGAAGGGAAAATGACGATTACCTCTCCTGAAGGGATCATACTAAGGGAGTTTAATTTTGAAAATGGGGTTCAGGTAGGTGCGCAACGGTATTTTGATTTTGATGAAAATGGGGATTTGGATAAGGAAGAAGTCTTTTTCCCAGATACCGATATCAAAGAAATCAGGTATTATCACCCGAATGGTCAACTTTCCTACCAAGGAAAAGAAGCTCCAAATTACAGGAAGGTTGGACAGCAAACTTATTGGCATGATAACGGGACGGTCAAGTATTCCTACATGATGGATGCAAATGGAAATCATACAGCGCCTTATTTTGAGTACTATTCTGATGGCTCCAAAATGCTGGAAGTAGATCGTCGGGAAAACCCACCCAAATACCTCAATTTTTGGGATGAAAATGGGGTTCAGCTGCTGAAAGATGGAAATGGGATATACATCTCTGAGTCGGGTAGTTTACCGGAGACTGTTTTTAGATATGAATATCAATTTAAGAACTACAAGGAACATGGAATCCAAAAAATGTTTAGAAACGGGATTTTGACCGACTATCGGGAGATGAGTGACGGTCAACTCCATGGTTATTACAGGAAATACTATCCTAATGGAAAGCTCCATCAAGAATACCGAATTGAAAATGGTAAAGTGCTGGAGTTTCAGGAAAAGCCGCTCTTCGATAATCCAAAATTGGTGGCAGAAATCGAAACAGAGGAACTTGAATCCTATTTGATTCAAAAGGAATACGAGCTATCTGATCAGTATCCTCGGCTGTTAAATAAAAATGAGGTTCTTCCTTTGATTACCGTTTCAAATGAAGTTTTTGGTGTGTATGGTTGGGACACTAAAATGTTTGGGTCTTATCTTCTTCATGTGGATGAGAATGGAAAAGTGGTGGGTAATGATTTTATCACTGCCGATAATGGGTATGTATCCCGTTCAACCGAGTCGATTTTCCCGCATCTTAAATTTGAACCCGGTCTGAAGAATGGGGTTCCAGTCAAATCCTACATTTGGTTTAAAGTAAGAGTTTGGTTGGAAGAGGGAAATCCTACGAATTAGTCCCAATCGCCCTAATCACCTCTCCAGCCTCTCCAATATGGGCCACTTTGAAAAACCGCTCGTGTTCCACCTCGTGATCCACTTGCTCGTGCACCCAAGTGATGTGAAAGGGAATGTGGATGCCATAGCCACCCAGTTCCAGAACAGGTAGAATATCCGATTTGAGGCTGTTACCCAGCATCAGGAACTCTGAAGGATGGATATCCAGATGGCGGATGAGTTTTTCGTAGTCGCTGACCCGCTTTTCGCTCATGATCTCGATGTGGTGGAAGTGCTTTTCCAAACCTGACTTTCTGAGTTTGCGCTCCTGATCGACCAAGTCTCCCTTGGTGGCCATGACGATGCGATAGTCCCCGTTTAAATCTTTCAATACCTCTTCGACTCCGGGCAGTAGCTCGACGGGTTTTTCGAGCATCTCCTGACCGATCCGGATGATCTTGTCAATGACGGTGATGGGCATCTTGTGATCCGAGATGCGTAGTGCCGTCTCAATCATGGAGAGCATAAATCCTTTGATGCCATAGCCATAGAGTCGGAGGTTTTCGATTTCGGTGCGGTACAGCTCCTTCATGATGGCATGCTGCGGCATAAAGTCTTCCATCAAACTGGCGAATTTCTCCTCCGCTTCGCGAAAAAAAGGCTCATTTACCCAGAGGGTATCATCGGCATCGAAGGCAATTACTTTGATCGGCATCTTGGTTAAGGATTACTTTCAGTAAAAATATAGGTTTCGATTCAACTCCCAGACTTGGGTTCAGGGTTCAATTTTTTGCTTGAATTTTCTAAAATACCCATAGATCGCAAGTCCCAAAAGTGGCCCAACAGCCAATAGTCCGAGGTAAATCTTAGCCTCCAGAAATCCGGAAAGGAATCTTGCCACTTGAATGCTCGCAATGGTCAGCCCAAACCCGAGGCAATTGACCAAGGTCAAGGCGGTGCCCCGATGCTCGGGTTTGACGCTTTGAGCCACGAGGGTAGAAAACTGAGGAGAATCTGCCGTCACGAACAAACCCCAAATTAGCAATAAAGGGAAAATTATTCCGATTGGAAGTTGGGGATAAATCAGCAGCACCAAGCCGCAGATGCCCGAACCCAAAAGACTGATCAGCGCCACTCGTTCACTTCCTTTTTTCAGGGAAATCAAACCACCGACTGCGCAGGAAACACCGCCAGCTGCGATGATTACAAAGGTCCAAACGGCTTGGGTAGTACCCTCGATTTTTCCCTCAGACAAAAAGAAAATCAAAGCAGGCAAAAATGCCCAAAAGGTGTACAGCTCCCACATGTGTCCAAAATAGCCTCCGGCCGCCCCTTTCAGCGCTTTGTTTTTGGCAAAAGAGGGGAGTAGGCTAAGGTCAAGCTTAGGGTTGATTTTGCGAAAAGGTCCATCAGGAATCCCAAAGCCAACCAAAGCCCCACTTCCGATGGCTAAGCCTGATGTCACCAAGAGGAGCAATTTCCAGGAAACGGAGAGTTCGAAGGCTTTCAAGAGAAATGGGAAGGCGGTACCCAAAACCAAGGCGCCAACCAAGAATCCAAGGGCCGAACCCAAGCCTTTTTCCACATAATCGGCGGCAATTTTCATCCCGACGGGATAGATGCCTGCCAAAAAGAATCCCGTCAGAAAGCGGCTACCCAAAACCAAGCTGACTTCCAAGGGAAGGAGGAGCAAGATCAGATTGGAAGCGGCGGCCAATACTGTGCTAAAGAAAAACACATCGGATGGTGAATACCGATCGGGAATGGAGAAAAAAGCATAGCCAAACGTGCCCACCACAAAACCCAACTGCACCATCGTGGTTATCAGCGGGACGAGGTCTTGTTGGCCCAAAAGGACTTCCAATTCAGGAGCGGCGGCATTGCCTGCAAACCAAAGCGAAGTGCCCAGAAATTGAGCGATCACGATCAATATCAGGGCACTTCGGGTAGAAATCGGGCTTGGCATCAGGCCTTTAGAATCGATTCGATTTCGCTCAGTTCGGAAGCGGAGAAATTACTGTTTTTCACCGCAGCCACATTGTCGTCGAGTTGCTCCGGCTTGGATACACCGATCAGCACGGAGGTGATTCTAGAATCTTTCAGCAGCCAGGCAATCGCCATTTGAGCGAGGGTTTGACCTCTTTGGAGAGCGATTTGGTTAAGGGCTTGGATTTTGGCCAGCTTTTCCGGAGCGAGTTGCTCGGGCTTCAGGTATCTGCCGTCTTTTGCAGCACGGGAGTCAGCCGGGATTCCTTTGAGGTATTTGTCGGTCAACATGCCTTGTTCCAACGGTGAGAAAGCGATGCTTCCGATTCCTTTTTCTCCCAAGACGTCCAACAGGCCATTTTCCACCCAACGGTCCATCATGCTGTAGCGTGGCTGATGAATCAGCAAAGGCACTCCCATTTCCTTCAGGATTTGGTAAGCTCGGGTAGTATCTTCCGCAGAATATTGGGAAACGCCCACATAAAGCGCTTTGCCTTGTCGATGCAGCTGAGCCAAAGCACCCATGGTTTCTTCCAAAGGAGTGGTCGGATCAGGTCGGTGATGGTAGAAAATATCCACGTAGTCCAGGCCCATTCGCTTGAGACTCTGGTCGCAGCTGGCAATGAGGTATTTTTTTGAACCAAAGTTTCCATAAGGTCCTGGCCACATGTCCCAACCCGCCTTGGAGGAAATCAGGAGTTCGTCGCGAAAAGGCAAAAAGTCCTTTTGCAGGATTCTTCCGAAGTTTTCTTCAGCAGAGCCAAAGGGAGGGCCGTAGTTATTGGCAAGGTCAAAGTGGCAAATACCCAAGTCAAAAGCTCGTCGGAGGATTTTTCTGCCAAGGGTCAGGTCGGCATTGTGGCCGAAGTTGTGCCAAAGGCCAAGGCTGATTTCGGGGAGTTGGAGGCCGCTTTTTCCGCAAAAGCGGTACTTCATCTGATCGTAACGGTCAGCCGCAGGCACATAGGGTAAGAGGGGGTTGTGATCGTTGATATGCATAGGTGAAATGGGTTGGTAATCCGGACTTATCCAAACCAAAGGATGCCGAGGAGGGTAACGCCCAAGGCAACGATGATCAGGAACAGCCAACTCTTCCAAATGTAGGAAATCCAATCCTTAAAGCTAATGCCCGATGCAGCAATGATCGCCATCATTCCACCATTGGTAGGGGTAATCATGTCCATCAGGGCAGCGGGATATTGGTAAGCCAAAACCGCCACCTGTCGATTGATCTGCATCAAATCCATCAAAGGCGCTGTCAGCGGCATGGTCAAAACGGCCTGACCCGAAGTGCTCGGCACGGGAATATGGATGAGCGCCTGACTGATAAACATCCCCGCTACGCCCAAGGCATCGGGCAAGGATTCTAAAGGAGAAAAAAGTCCCTGAATGATCGGATCGATCACGGCCCCTTTTTCCAAAATCAAATAGATACTTCGCGCCAACCCGACAATCATCCCGGCAAAGATCATCTCTCCAAATCCCTGCACGTAGGTGCGGGCGGTGCCATTCACCCCCAATCCTGCAATAAGCCCACAGGTGATTCCGATGACAAAAAATAGCGCGGACATCTCGTTGTAGCCCCAATCCAGCGCAGTAATCCCATAAGCCATCATGCCAATGCCTCCAAAGGCAATGAACAAAATCAAACCCATTCTGCCCGAAATCGGGCTTGGTTTGAGGTCCACTTCAGCTTCTTCTGTGGATTTCTTGGCCCCAATTACTCGGTGAAAGGTAATCCAAGCTAGCAGGACAAGCAGCCAAAAAGTGCCTCGAAAGGCTGCTCCGCTGAAAGGTTCTACTTCAGCTACTTTTTGCGCAAGCAGAGAAACAAAGGGATTGATCGGGGAAAAAGCGGCTCCGACCAAAGAACTTCCCAACGTGATGGCAATGATGCTGCGGAGGTCGTATCGGAGTTTGGAGGCCAAAATCACAAAGACCGGAACCATCGGAATGATCTCCTCCTGCATGGAAATAGCAGCACCTCCCAGGGCAAAAAACAATCCCAAAAGGTAGAATAGCAAGGCTTTGGAATGGCGGAAACTATAGATCAACCCCTCGATTCCCGCTTGGAGTGCGCCTGTTTTTTCCACGATGAAAAAAGCCCCGCCAATAAACAGGATCAGCACCATGATCTCAGCTCCGGCAATCACCCCTTCTGGAATGGCCAAAAGCAAATCGCTGAGTGCGGGTTTTTCCTGAGCGATTGATTGGAAGCTGCCCGGGACCACCAGTTCCCGGCCTGTGTTTTCATCCAAAATCCGTTCGAATTTCCCTGCAGGAATCAAGTAGGTGGCGACTCCCGCCAGAAAAATGAAGACCAAAAGAATGACGAGTGGATGGGGAAAGGAGAGTTTCATTTAGGATTTCTATTTTTTGTTTTGGCAATTCTGCTAGGTGTTGACTATTCCTTGGGTTTTGCGCTTTTAGACCGATGACCGAAGACCGATGACCGAAGCAACCAGTGCTTTGGCATTTCTTTGATCCCAACCTTATGATTTTATTGATGGCAAAATTTATGTGATTTTTATGTTAGACCTGGATTATTCATTTTGGCTACAACGTGTAAAATTTAGGCTTTACCCTTCTAAACTGTTGTTCGATTGGCTGATTGAAATCAAATTGTCAGTATCTAGGCTAATTTTTTATGGATATACGAAACTTTGCCAGTAGCTTACTTCGAAGTCCAAATAACCTAATAAATACCAATTCTTGGACTTCTTCCGTCTTCTGTCTTCGGTCTCCCAGTTAAAGTCAAGGTTATATTCGGCTACTGGCGGAATAGGGTAAAATCAGATTTACTATTCCACTAGTTAGAAATCAATTCTGAAATCACCGCTTCGGCAATTTTCTGTCGATGGTCTTCGATATCTCTTCCATTGGTCAGGACAAAAATCCCTTTGTCAAGCTCTTGGGAAAAGAAAAATAGCCCATTGTAGGCTCCTTGCTCTCCAAAATGCCCCAGAAAGGAATAACCTCCCAACTCAATTTCCTGAAAGCCTGAAGGTTTGATCCTTCCCTGAGAAAGGTTTTCCAAATTTGAAAACAACATACCCATTTCCCAGCGACTAAAGTGAATTAGGGCATTACCCAAATCTGCACCCGTACTGATCAAGCCTGAAGAAGGCGAAGGAATGCGTTCAAATTTGGTTTTCTTCTCTTCCAGTCTTTTCCAAAGAAAGGTGGGTTCGTATCCTTTGAGCGTAGTGTGGGCGACAGGGTCAAGGGATGAATTGAAGGTGGAAGAAGTCATTCCTGCCGGTTTTAGCAGGTATTCCTGTGCCAATTCGGGGAAGGATTTTCCGGAGTGACTTTCCAAAACAAAGCCCAATAAGTCATAATTGAGATCCGCGTAATGGGGTTTTTTGAGGTTCCGATCTGGTTTTGGAAGTTGGGAAAGGAGTTGGCTCAATTGCTTTTGCTCGGTTTGGATGAGTAGCTGCTTCCAGTTTCTCAGGTCTTTCAATCCGGAAGTATGGTCGAGCAGGTCTCGAAGCGTGATTCCTTCCCAATCGGCGGTGCCAAGTTTTTTCTCTCTAGGCAACACCTCAGGTATACTCGTTTGTAAGGAAATGCCATGTTCTTGAAAATAGGCCGAGGCAGTCAAAGCCGTAACCAACTTGCTGATTGAAGCCAGGGGAAAGGGGGTGTTTACCCTTAGGGAGTCTTTGCTTGTCAAATCAGCAAATCCTACGCTTTTTAGGATGGTCAACTTTTCATTTTCCACCACGCCAAGGACAATTCCCGGAATGCGGTAAGTCAACAGGCTTTGATGCAGGATGGAGTCGATTTTTTCACTTCGATTTTGGGGAGAAAGTGGAGGTTCCCACCTCACCAAAGGGTAGCTTTTCCACCATTGCCAACCCAAAAAAAGGATGAACCAGCTCATCAGCCCAATTAGGAAGATTTTGATGCGCTGGTTCATAGGCTTTTAGACAGTAGACTCGGTTAGTGGAGATTTAGTTAGGATCGGGCGCTTGGAGACATAGTCTTTCGGCAAGTGGCTTTTCAAGCTCTTCACAAATAAGTGGAAATCCACCGTGATCGTGTGCCTTGGGGTATTGACCTGCTTGTAGTGTGGGTCGGTGACTTCCCGTTCGCAAAGTGCCTCCATGTTTTTGGGCCTTTTCCACTTTCCAATCAGTTCCTGCGCCATGAGTTTGCTTTGGAGTTCGGCCCCAGGCCAGATGCAACCCAAGGGCTGAAACATTCCGATAAAGTACAGATTGGTGATTTTAGGATGAAACATTTTGAGGTACAAAGGCACCGGTCCGGAAGAGTAGTCGATGAAGTTTTTGTCAAAAAACGGATGGCTCAGCCAATAGCCTGTGCAAGCGATGATGGAATCGTATTCTTCGCTTTTTCCGTCTTCGAAAATGACCTTTTTGCCCTCAAATCGGGTGATGTCCAATCTTGGCTTGACTTTTCCATGACGGATTTTGTGCAGCAGCTCATCATTGATGGTGGGGTGGGTTGCGCCAAAAGGCTCCGTAATAGGCCGGAGTCCGTAAGCTTTGTTATCCCCTAGCATGACTTTGAGCAATAGCTGATTGAAGAAGCCTCTGACTTTCACCGGAAGCCATTTGGTCTGTTCGGCGACCTTATCAGAAGGTTTTCCAAAGAAAAACTTGGGAACAATTCGATAGCCCCTTCTCCAGGATATGGCCGTCGAGGCCGAAACCCGGCTGGTTTCCACGGCTACATCGCAGGCAGAATTGCCTCCTCCGATGACCAAGACCCGCTTTCCTGCAAAAGGCGCTGCCTTCTTGAAATGGTGGGAGTGGAGAAACTCACCGGTAAATTCTCCGGGATATTCCGGATAGCGAGGTTTCCAATGGTGACCGTTTGCCACCACGAGATGGGTGAATTGCTCGGTTTTTTCGATTCCGTCTTTTTCAGTGGTCACCTGCCAGTGAAGTTCATCTATCCACTTGCACTCTTTGACCATCGTCCCAAATTGGATAAAAGGGTAGAGGTTAAACTTTCGGGCGTAGGCCTGAAAGTAATTTCTCAGCACCTCGTGCGAGGGATAGTCTGCTGTCTCCGGGTCAAACTCATCGAAAGGAAAGTCCTCGTATTGCGAAAGCGTTTTGGAGGAAATGATGTGGGTGGTTTCGAAAACACTGGAGTGGCTTTCGTTTTCTGAATAGATCCAGTTGCCGCCAACTTCTTCATTTCTGTCAAAGGCCACCGCGTCCAATCCTTGATCCAGGAGATTTTTGAGGGCTGTGATTCCGGATGGACCTGCACCGATCACCGCTATTTTGTACTTCATGGGGTATTTTGGGTTTAAAGTCGAAAATTTGAGCCAGGGTGAAGTGGCTTTATTTTTCGAGGATTAATCTAGGATAAAATTTTGATTTTCACCTTCCCAAGTATTTATACAAATGGGAATCCCTTCAAACATTCCGGTTTTTAAAACTTGGGATTGGTTGATTTAAAATCTTGCTTTTGAAGAGCGTTCTATTTTTAAACCATTAAGGTCATGGAGAAAATTAAGAATTTGAGCTTTGCCCTTATGGAGGAGTTTAAAAGTAATTAGCCTAAAATCCAGTACTTCATTCCCTTAACTTTCTTCATGGTTAATGAGGTCATGGAGAAAATTAAGAATTTGAGCTTTGCCCTTATGGAGGAGTTTAAAAGTAATTAGCCTGAAATCCAGCTCTTAATTTCCTTAATTTTCTAAATGGTTAATTTTTTTGAATCGTCTTTGGATTTATCTATCGAGAAGAAAAAGGTGGTTTTGGAATAAATTTCTCTGCATTTATTCTAACTGTTTTTACTAATCAAAATCGAGATTTCTCAGCATCAGCTCAGTGAATTTTTCCATCCCTGTGGTTGCTTTTTCCTGGATCAAATGAATGTTTGAGCCAAGGTAAGTATCCGGTTTGACCGGATCGATCAGGAATTTTTTGGCATCACGGGGTGCATAATCGATTAAGCTTGCCGCAGGATAGACTTGCAGCGAAGTACCCAATACGAGGAAGTAGTCAGCGGTCTTGGTCAGGTTGATAGCGGGTAGCATCATGGGCACAGACTCCCCAAACCAGACGATGAAAGGACGGAGTTGGCTTCCCCGTTCACAGGTGTCTCCTTCTTTGATTTCCCAATGATCCATTTCATAGATCAGCTTGGGATCGAGCGTGCTTTGGGATTTGTTGAGTTCGCCGTGGAGGTGAAGGACCTTGGTGGAACCTGCCCGCTCGTGCAGGTCATCCACATTTTGGGTGATGATTTCTACGTCCAGGTAGCGTTCCAGCTCGGCAAGAGCCAAGTGTGCGGCATTGGGTTGGCATTCACGGGCTTGTTTTCGGCGTTGATTGTAAAATTCGAGCACGAGGCCTCGGTTTTTTCGCCAACCTTCCGGCGAGGCCACTTCCATTACGTCGTGATTTTCCCATAGGCCATTGGAGTCACGAAAAGTTCGAATGCCACTTTCGGCAGACACACCGGCACCGGTGAGGACGACGAGTTTTTTCTTAGTCATTTGAGTTGGGCCAATAGTCTAAAGGTAGCAGGTCGGCAATTTTTAGCCAAGACATGTAGCCTTCCAGAAACAGATCGAAAGCAGGGAAGTGATTTCCATTTTCTTGAATCGTGATTTTTCCGGTGGGTAGGTGGATCACTGATTCTTGGCGTCCTGGTTTGAAGTTGACAAAATAGGAGGGAAGAGGCGGGTATTTAGTGTTTTTGACAAAAAGGTAATCTTCAAATTGGATGACCAAGTCTCCTTCTTGATTTTTAAATGCGATTTTGGAAAAATCAAGTGGATTGGGATCTAGGATTTGAATGAATTTGGGTTTGCTGGAAAGCTCAGAAAATGCTTTTAGATCAAACTGTACCATTTCACCCGATCTTAATTTTTCAGCCATGGCCTTGATTTCTTGATCAGAAGGTCGATCTGGGTTAGGTAGTCGCTGTAGTCGGTAGACTTCAAATCCTTCCTCAACCCAAGTGTTGGAATGCACTGATCTTAGAAAGTGCATGAGGCTTCCCCGATAGGCTTGTTCCCTGTTTTTGTCAATTACTTTCTGCTTTGTTTTTGATTTGATCAAGACTGGGCGAAAAAGGGGATAACCGCCTGAAAGCAGGGATTTTTCTCGGGATTGCAATTCAAAAATTTCCAAGTCATAGTCAATCTCATAGCCTAAGTTTTTGTTGAGGATCTTTAGCGGATCATTGCTTCTTGCTTTAAGAAAACCCGGAGTAGTCACATCATCCAGGATGAGTTGCTTTTCATTTAATAAAACAGTTTGAATTGAGTTTTCACTTTGACCAAGAAAGTTGTTTTTAAAAATCTGCAAGTTTTGATACCACCTGGGGTCTCGCTCTTCGTTGACCTCCAGGGAGTCCAACTGGAGTTCTGTCCTCTGCAAGTAAATTGCCAAGGGTTGACTTAAAGAAATAGCCGAATTTAGTTCTCTAACAGCTTTTTCATACCCAAGCTTTGAGATCACTAATTCAAACCTTCCCTTGGGAACAGAAATGGAAAATTTGCCGCTTTCATCTGTGAGTGTTCCAATACTGGTATTGGCTAAAAATACCATGGCAAAAGAAACTGGTTTTCGATCCTCTTGGTCATAAATAACCCCATCCAAAACGGATTGAGCCAAGCAAGTAGCTCCAATGGTTAATGTTAGAGATAAGGTTAAGAGAAACAGTTTCATGTTCTAAAACTAAATGTTTTACCTATACAAACAGGCAATAAAGGTCTCGAGTTGGGAAATGGACACCAGCAAAAAAAAACCGACCCTGTGTTCAGGATCGGTTTGTCTTATTTTTTCTTGGCGGGGAATTTACCTTTTTTCTTTCCTGCATCCGGCTGGGCCTCGATGATTTCGATGGTCTCGGAGTAGGTTAGTTCCTCGGCAACTTTTCCTTTGGGGATTTTGAAATTGTTTTTACCAAACTTGATGTAAGGCCCCCATCGGCCATTGAGAATCTGGATTTCAGGATTCTCGTCAAAAGCTTTGATGTGCTTATTGGCATCTGCTTCACGCTTGGCTTGGATGAGTTCGATCGCCTCCGCTTCGGTGATGGCGAGCGGATCTTGACCCTTTTGCAAGGAATAGAAGGCATTGTCATGTCGGATATAGGGACCAAATCTCCCCACCGCAGCGGTCATCTTTTTGTCCTCAAAGAATCCTACTTCCCGAGGCAGTTTGAAAAGCTCCAAGGCATCATCCATGGTTACATTTTCGATAAACTGGCCCTTTTTCAAGCTTGCAAATTGCTTGTCTTCATCCTCATTTTCTCCGATCTGTACCAAAGGTCCAAATCTTCCCAATCGTGCGTAGACATTCTTCCCTGAGGTAGGATGCTGTCCGATCAATCGGCTGGTATTCACGTCCTGACGGGAGACTTGCTCGGTTTCTTCCACGCTATGGTGGAATTTGCCATAGAAGCCATCGATCATGTCCTGCCAATCCTGGCCTCCTGCTGCAATTTCATCAAACTCTTTCTCCACATTTGCCGTGAAGTGGAAGTCGATGACATTGGGGAAATGCTCTACCAGGAAGTCATTGACTACCATGGCAATGTTGGTTGGGAAAAGCTTGTTCTTCTCCGCACCTGTATTTTCAGTTTTGTTGGACTCCTTGAATTTGCCTCCTGCTATGGTCATTTCCACGTAGTTTCTGGAGGTTCCTTCTCTGGACTCTTTCACTACATATTCTCTCTTTTGGATGGTAGAAATGGTCGGGGCGTAGGTAGATGGTCGGCCGATACCGAGTTCTTCGAGTTTTTTTACTAAAGAAGCTTCCGTATATCTTGGGGCAGGACGTGTAAACGTCTCTTTACCTTTCATCTCTCTCAATGCCAAGCCTTGACCGATGGTGAGTGGAGGTAAAAGTGATTTGTTTCCTTCCTCCTCATCTTCCGGTTCGTCGTCGGTGTCTTCGAGGTATACTTTCAGAAAGCCGTCAAACTTGATGATTTCTCCGGTGGCCACGAGATGCTGTGGAGAATTGGAAATATCGACGGTGATGGTCGTACGTTCGAGCTCGGCGTCGGCCATCTGCGAAGCGATGGCACGCTTCCAGATCAGTTCGTAAAGTCGTTGCTCATTGCGGTCGCCGCTTACCTGACTTTGGGAAAAGTCTGTCGGTCGGATGGCTTCGTGAGCTTCCTGAGCGCTTTCGCTTTTGGTTGAGTATTGTCTGGACTTATGGTATTGAGATCCGAATGAATTTTCAATGGCATTTTTAGCAGCAGCCAAAGCATCTTGAGAGAGGTTGGTGCTGTCGGTACGCATGTAAGTGATTTTACCGGCTTCGTACAGCTTCTGTGCTACTGACATGGTTTGAGCTACTGAAAAGTAGAGCTTTCTGGAAGCTTCCTGCTGTAGGGTAGAGGTGGTAAAAGGTGCTGCAGGAGATTTTTTAGCAGGTTTCTTTTCGAGATTTCCTACGGAAAAAGTCGCCTCTAGGCATTTTTTGAGGAACTCCTCTGCTTCTGCCTTGGTCTCAAATTTTTTAGGAAGTTCTGCCTGAAAGGATTTTCCTTCCACTTCGAATATCGCTGTGATGCGGAAGGAAGATTTGGCTTTATGCCCTTCGATCTCACGCTCACGCTCTACAATCAAACGGACTGCAACGGACTGAACACGTCCTGCAGAGAGTCCTGTTTTGATCTTTTTCCAAAGAATTGGGGAAAGCTCAAAACCCACCAATCGATCCAGGATCCGTCGGGCTTGCTGTGCATTGACCAGATCGTAGTCGATTCCACGAGGATTTTCGATGGCTTTGGTGATTGCATTTTTGGTGATTTCCCGGAAGACGATTCGCTTGGTGTGCTGATCATCTAGCTTCAAGACCTCTTTCAAGTGCCAGGAAATGGCTTCTCCTTCGCGGTCATCGTCACTTGCGAGGTAGACCATTTCGGCATCCTTTGCGAGTGACTTTAGATTTTTGATCACTTCCTTTTTATCAGGAGTGACCTCGTAGGTAGGTTTGAAGCGGTTTTTGATATCTATCGCTTTATCGCCTTTGGGTAGGTCCCGCACGTGACCGTAGCTGGATACTACTTTGTAATCCTTGCCGAGGTAACCTTCGATAGTTTTGGCCTTGGCAGGGGATTCGACGATGACAAGATTTTTAGACATAAAAGAGAATTTGCATGCCGAGACGGCTTTCTTGAAAGGCTAAAAATAGACGGCATTGTTTTCTCCTCCAAATATTATAAAATTACGACGTGAGGTTTTGGTTTGGTTTTTGGGGAATTGCAAGGCTAATTTTTAGTTAAATCGATTGCGTAATGAAACAATTAATTCTTTTAAGACATGGAGAAGCTGGCTTTTCCGATGGGGTGGATTTCCAACGCCAATTGACTGCAAGAGGCAAAACGCAGTTAAATAACCTAGGTCAACATCTTAGCCTCAAGGCATTGGAAGTGGACCGAATGTATTGCTCTTCGGCTACCCGTACACGGGAAACGGCAGAAATTATAAAAAGTCATCTACCGATAAAGGAGGAAATTTACGAGAAGGAAATCTACTCTGCCAATCTTGAAATTCTCCTGAAAATACTGGAAGAAACGCCCAAAGAAGTGGAGACTTGCCTTCTGATCGGACATAATCCTACCATCAGTCTGTTGGTTTCTCACCTTACTTCGGGAGATTACGTGGGGCTTCAGCCGGGTACGATGGCCATCTTGGAGGTAGAAATTACGGATTGGTACATGATCGGAATGCATACCGCTTCTTTGCGGGAGATCCTTTCCTGATCACTCAATTTCTCTCAGGACGTCAGCCTCGGTATATCTTGGTGTGCCTCCTTTTTGCGTAGCTACATAGCCTCCCAGTTTGCAGGCAAAGTCAAGAATTTCTTCAGGAGCCTTTTCTTCGAGGTAGGTTTTTACAAATCCGCTTAAAAAAGCGTCGCCTGCACCGATGGAATCCTGGAATTTCACCTTGTATCCCGGATGCTCAATCAACTTGCCTTTTTGGTAAAGGACCGCACCCTTGGCCCCGCGGGTGATGCAGATGATTTCCATCGGAAAATGCTGATCGAGGTAAGTGCAAAGCCCTTCTATAGTTGGTTCTGTTTTGAAATAATCCGCAAAAACTTCCAGCTCGTCCTCATTGATCTTGAGAATATCGGCAAAGCCCAGCAGGGTTTCGATCACCTCGAAATCATAAAAAGGAGGCCGCAAATTGGCATCGAATATTCGGAGTGTTGGATGATGAAGGAGTTGTAAAAGAGTTTTTAAGCTCTCTTGATTTCTTACCCCTAAGGTACCAAACACAAAAGCATCCGCTTCTTCCACCGCTTTATCCAGTTCGGTGGACCATTCGATATAGTCCCAAGCTACCGGTGACACGATGGTGTATTTGATGTTTTCAGGATCTGCCGTGTCCACCAACACCTTTGAAGTTTCTTTGTCTTTTTTGACCTGAATCAGACCCAAGGGGAGGTTAAAAGATTTGAGGAAATCGAGAAGATTTTGTCCATCCTGATCTGCCCCGACAGCCGAAATTAGCCTGGATTGCAGGCCTAGCTGATGGAGGTTGAGAGCGACATTCATAGGGGCACCGCCTGCCACCGGACCGGTGGGAAGGCAATCCCAAAGCATTTCACCGAAAATAACGACGTGATCACGCATGGTTTTTTTGTAAGTCTTTTTGAATTTCTTCCAGAGTTCTTCCTTTGGTTTCCGGCATTTTAAAGAATACCCAAAGCAATTGGACTACCATCATCAGGCAGAAAAACGAGAAAATATAACCGGGACCGAAGCTATTGGCAAAGAAAGGAAATACGTTGGCGATGACAGCAGCAAGGATCCAATGGGTAAATGAACCCAAGGATTGGCCGGAAGCACGGAGTTCGTTGGGGAACATTTCGGAAATAAATACCCAAATCACGGATCCCTGACCCACAGCGTGAGAAGCGATAAAGCCGAATACGAAAATGGGAAGCCAAAATGCTGGAATACCCGGTCCGAGGAAATTGTAAGCCATCAAGCTCAGTGAGATGATGTAGCCAACCGAACCGATGTACATCAGTTTTTTTCTTCCCAGTCTGTCAATCAGGTATAATCCGAAGAATGTTGCTACCAAGTTGATCAATCCGATGCCAATTGTAGAGATCAAGGCGCTTTCGGTGGAGATACCTGCCATTTCAAAGATCCTTGGAGCGAAATAGATGATCGCATTGATGCCTGATACTTGGTTGAAAAAGGCAATCAGGATAGCCAGCATGGTGCTGGAAAAAAATCTTGAACTGAAAAGTGCTCCAAAACCAGCGTTTTGATTCATGTTTTTTTCCTCTTCGATTGCCAGTTGAATTGCTGCATCTACGCCCTCGGGGTCAGTTTTGGTTAGGATTTCCCGTGCTTTGGTCAGGTCGTTGAATTTGGCAATCAACCAACGTGGACTTTCCGGAATGCTGAAGATCATCACGCTGTAGATCAGTGCAGGAATGGCTTCTACGCCTAGCATCCATCTCCAATCCTCAGGTAATCCCGCTGTGCCGATCAGGTAATTGGATACATAAGCCATCACTATTCCGAACACAATATTAAATTGGTAAAGGGCTACCAAAAGGCCTCGGTTTTTAGCCGGGGCAATTTCCGAGATATACATCGGTGCTACTACAGAGGAAGCGCCGACACCTAAGCCACCCAAAAATCGGAAGAAGGTAAACGAGGTCACGTCCCAAGCAATGCCGGAACCTAAAGCTGAGATGAAGTAGAATAAACCGATCCAGAGTAAGCTTTTCTTCCTTCCCCAACGGTCTGCAGGAATTCCCCCAAAAAGTGCTCCGATCACCGTACCATAGAGCGCCGATGCAATAGCCAATCCATGCGTCCAATCGCTGAGTTGCCAAACTTCCTGAATGGCCCGCTCCGCGCCTGAAATCACAGCGGTATCAAAACCAAACAAAAAGCCGCCCAAAGCGGCCGTCAGAGATACAAAAAAGGCGTAGTTTTTTGAAGACATGGTTGATGGTGGGTCTAATGCCTTACTAAACTAAGGAGAAGGTTTTTATTTCAAAACACAAAAGGATCCTAGCCAGGAGTATCAACCAAAATCAATCGATTTCCGACCCAAATTTTTGCATCAAAACCAAATAAAATTCTGTATTTATCTGTTCGGAAAATCCCTCTCAGGTGAAAATCCTTATATTCGCAAGCCTGAAAAGCAAACCCTTTTTCAGTCAAAGGAGTACCCTATTCTGTATAGAAACCCAAAGTCATGACTTTACCAACTGAGATTTACAAACCCAAAAACCACATCCGGATCGTTACCGCCGCCTCGCTTTTTGACGGACACGATGCAGCGATCAATATCATGCGCCGAATCATCCAGTCCACAGGCTGTGAAGTGATTCACCTCGGACATAATCGTTCGGTACAGGAAATTGTAGACTGCGCCATCCAGGAAGACGTACAAGCTATCGCCATCACTTCCTACCAAGGCGGACATGTGGAATTTTTTAAGTACATGTTTGATCTGCTCAAAGAAAAAGGAGCGGGACATATCAAGATCTTTGGCGGAGGAGGGGGAACGATCCTTCCGGAAGAGATCAAAGAATTGCATGGGTACGGGATCACCCGAATCTACTCTCCGGATGACGGTCGTGCCATGGGCTTACAGGGAATGATCAATGACTTGGTTTCTGCCTGTGATTTTCCGGTGGGTGATCAGGTCACGGCTGATTTTGTGTTCGATAAAAATGAAAAAGGCAGTGTGGCAAGAGCTATTTCTGCTTTTGAAAATTTCCCCGAGCAGTCTGCTACACTTTTGGATAAAGTCAGAAAAGCCAGCCAAAGCAGCAAAACACCAGTTTTGGGAATTACCGGAACGGGTGGTGCCGGAAAATCTTCCTTGGTGGATGAATTGGTGAGAAGATTTATCATTGATTTCGAGGATAAAAATCTGGCTATCATCTCCGTGGATCCTTCGAAGAGAAAGACAGGTGGAGCGCTTTTGGGTGACCGAATCCGGATGAACTCCATCAATCACCCTCGTGTGTTCATGCGCTCTTTGGCCACTCGCCAGTCCAATTTGGCTCTTTCCAAATACGTGCAGGATGCCGTGGATACCGTGAAATCAGCAGGGTTTGACTTGGTGATTTTGGAAACATCTGGTATCGGTCAGTCAGACACGGAGATTATCGAGCACTCAGACATTTCGCTTTACGTGATGACTCCTGAGTACGGGGCGGCTTCTCAGCTGGAAAAAATCGACATGCTGGACTTCGCTGATGTGATCGCGCTCAACAAGTTTGACAAGCGAGGCGCACTCGATGCCATCAGGGATGTGAAAAAGCAATACAAGCGAAATCACAACCTATGGGACATTGCCGATGAAGATATTCCGGTATTTGGTACCATCGCTTCTCAGTTTAATGACCCGGGAATGAATCAGCTCTACCGGGCAGTAATAGGCAAGGTGAATGAGAAATTCTCCGGATTGGAGAGTTCCTTTGAGCTCACAGCCGGTACTTCCGAGAAAATCTACATCATCCCGCCTGCCCGTACCCGCTACCTCAGTGAGATCACCGAGATCAACCGAAACTATGATAAATGGGTAGAGGAGCAAAAGGAAATTGCCCAACAGCTTTATTCGATAAAGAAGTCCATGGAGGCGATTCAATCCACCAACGTGGCCGACAAGGATCGTCTGATCAAGGAACTTCAGGAAGTTTATGCACAAGTAGAACTCAATCTCGACCCGAAAAACAAAAAGTGGCTGGAAGAATGGCCGGCTGAAGCAGCTCGCTATTCCGATGATTTTTATGTGTTCAAAGTCCGTGACAAGGAACTCAAAGTAAAAACCTACAGCACTTCTCTGGCCAATTCCCGAATTCCAAAAGTTGCCCTACCGAAGTATGAGGCTTGGGGAGAATTATTGAAGTGGGGATTAAGAGAAAATGTACCGGGACAGTTTCCCTACACTTCCGGTGTATTTCCATTCAAGCGGGAAGGGGAAGATCCGACCCGGATGTTTGCAGGGGAAGGTGGACCTGAGCGTACCAACAAGCGCTTCCACTACGTGTCCAAAGCCATGCCTGCGAAGCGGCTTTCCACGGCTTTTGACTCGGTGACGTTATATGGAGAAGACCCCGATTATAGACCGGATATCTATGGTAAAATCGGTAACTCCGGCGTGAATGTCTGTTGCTTAGACGATGCCAAGAAGCTGTACTCAGGGTTCAACCTAGTCGATCCGATGAGCTCTGTGTCCATGACCATCAATGGTCCTGCAGCTACGATGACGGCATTTTTCATGAATGCAGCCATCGATCAGCAGTGTGAGGTATACATCAAAGCCAATGGATTGGAAGGGGAAGTCGAAGCTAAAATTGAAGCCATCTATAAAGAAAAAGGACTTACAAGACCTCGTTACAATGCTCCGATACCCGAAGGAAACGATGGCTTGGGCTTGATGCTTCTCGGTGTGACCGGAGATCAGGTCCTTCCAAAAGACGTGTATGAAAAGATCAAAGCCGACACGATCTCCAAAGTGAGGGGAACGGTACAGGCAGACATTCTGAAGGAAGATCAGGCACAGAACACCTGCATTTTCTCCACTGAGTTTTCCCTTCGATTGATGGGGGATGTGCAGCAGTATTTTATCGAAAACAAAGTCAGAAACTTCTACTCCGTTTCTATTTCCGGTTACCATATCGCAGAGGCGGGAGCCAACCCGATCACGCAGTTGGCCCTGACGCTTTCCAACGGATTCACCTACGTGGAATACTATGTGTCCCGAGGCATGAATATTAATGACTTTGCACCCAACCTTTCTTTCTTCTTTTCCAACGGGATCGATCCGGAGTATTCGGTCATCGGTCGCGTGGCTCGGAGAGTTTGGGCTAAGGCGATGAAGCTGAAATATGGAGGGAATGAGCGTTCGCAAATGCTCAAATATCATATCCAGACTTCAGGCAGATCCCTGCACGCACAGGAAATCGACTTCAATGATATCCGTACCACGCTTCAGGCCCTGTACGCGATCTATGACAACTGTAATTCGCTACACACCAACGCCTATGACGAAGCGATCACTACGCCTACGGAAGCATCAGTTCGTCGGGCAATGGCGATCCAGTTGATTATTAACAAGGAATTGGGCTTGGCGAAAAATGAGAATCCGCTTCAAGGATCCTTTATTATCGAGGAGTTGACCGACTTGGTGGAAGAGGCGGTTTATGTTGAGTTTGACCGAATCACTGAGCGGGGCGGTGTGCTAGGGGCCATGGAGACCATGTATCAGCGCGGCAAAATTCAGGAGGAAAGCCTTCATTACGAGATGCTCAAGCATACCGGAGAATATCCGATCATCGGGGTGAATACCTTCCTTTCCAGCGAAGGTTCGCCGACGGTCACTCCCGGAGAAGTCATCCGTGCTACCATTGAGGAAAAAGAAGCTCAAATCACGACCTTGAGGAACCTACATGCCACTTATGCAGGTTTGGAAAAGGATCAACTGATGTCACTCCAGAAGGCTGCGATCCATAATGAAAATGTCTTTGAAAAGCTGATGGAAGCCGCGAAGTACTGTTCACTGGGTCAGATTACCCATGCCTTGTATAAGGTAGGAGGGCAGTATCGAAGGAATATGTAATAAGATAGAAGGCTGAAGTCAGAAATCTGAAGAAGAGACAAGAGTCAAGAAGTTAGACTTGAGACGCAAGACGTTAGACAAAAGAAACTAGGCACTTGGTGCTCGAAATAATAATGAGTCAGGTATGAGTGCTGCTTCTGGAGAAGCAGAATTTTACCCTTTTAAATATTAAAAAAGTGAACTTAGGGTTTTGAGTTTTTGTCAAATCCGAAATCTGAAATCTGAAATCCGAAATCAAAATTCCGAAATCAAAAATGTCGTAAATCGTCATTCGTAAATCGTAAATCCACATGGCTAACAAACGCAACGTTACCGTCCGCATGAAGGCGGATTTGGAATATGAGTCCCGCAACCCGCAGGGCAATCTGGTCAATATCGACATGTATGATCCCGAGCACAAGCATGCTCAGTCACCTATGGACTTGTTACTTTCAGCCTTGGGTGGATGTGCATCAGTAGATGCCGTGCTGATGATGAAGAAAAAGCGCAGAGAGATCGTGGATTTCTTTGTGGAGGTAGAGGGTATTCGAAATGATGGAGTGCCTGCATTCTACACCGATATCGAACTCAAGTTTGTCTTGGTTTCTCCCAATGCTACCGAGGATGAATTTGCCAAAGTGGTCGCTTTGTCTGTGGAAAAATATTGCTCTGTGGCTTCTTCACTTAAGTCTAACATCACATTCAAGTCCGAAGTAAGAAAACCTGAATGAGAGTCGTGAAAGAACTGATCCGGGAAGAAATACGGGTGAGTATTTTTTCCTGGAACAACAAGTACATCCTCAAGTTTGAGTTGGGTCCGATGGAGCAGACCTTCAAGCTGAGCGAGATGGATGTGTTGGAGGAATCTGAGTTGGATGCGTTTATGGAAGGTGATTTTTTTGAGGGGGTAAAAGTTCGTTTTGAAGAAATGGGAAATTCTTTTCGAAGGCAGTTGGAAAATTCCTAACTTCAGATTCAACCACCCTTTTACATGAGTCTTTTTAGAGTTGCCCTTTTTTCTTTCCTTTTCTCTTTTTTTTATTCCTGTGGGAAAAAGAGCGAACCCTTGTCAGAGGGTGGACTCGAGAGGATTCAAGCCTTGATGGCTGATATGGAAAAAGAAGCGCAAGAAATGGCCGCCGAATTAGATAGAGTGGCTCACTTGTATGAATATTTAGTTCAGAAAAGGGACTCAGTTCTTGAAGAGTCAACAGTTCTCAGGTATACCTTTGAGGGACCTTTTTCCACTAATCGCCCCGATCAAGATTCTTCGCTGAGTTCTGTAATCATCCTAAATACCACCTCCGACCGCAAAAAGGCAGAAGAGGAGGTTCGTCTGACAAATAGCCTAGACAGTTTATTTGCTTCATTCATTCGAAAGAATAAAATGGCTGTGCAGATCTATTCCAATTCAGCCATGCAGGTAAGTCGTGTTTACCCATCTTATGATGCAAAAAATATAGTGGACCCGAATATTGATGTGACCACTTTCAATTTTTATTACGAGGCCGATTCTGTTCATAATCCCTCTCGGGGATTAGTATGGATTCCGGATGCGTATGTTGATCCCGCAGGTAAGGGATGGATTTTGTCATTAGTTCATCCGATCTACGAAGGAGATAAACTTTTCTCAGTGCTTGGGGTGGATTTTACGGTTTCGGCTTTGATCCAAAACTACCTGGAATCAGTGGAGGGTAATTTCATTTTGGTCAATGGTAAGGGAGATATAGTCGCCGCTAAAGGAGAAGCTACTGAGTTTTTGGGAATGCCACCTTTAAAAAACCATGTTTATCGAGAATCCATCCAGTCGGATAATTTTAGAATTTCCGATTTTAACCTGTTTCATAGCAAGAGTGCAGAAGTGAGGAAAATGGCACAAGCCCTTCTATTTGAAAAGAAAAACAGATATGAGTTTGTGGACGAAGCCAATCTAAGGTTAGCGCTAGGTCTTTCATTCAATAAGATTGATTGGTATTTGATCGAATTATTCTCTGAGTATTGATGGAAAAGAAGATTTTTGAAAGATCCAATTACAAGCTTACCGCCGTGGTTGGCGGGATTTTGATTTTGCTTGTAGTATCGATCGGTATCAGTTTTTTCAATGCGCTGTATGAATCGCAGCTCAGCACCAGAAAAGAATTTTTGAATAAGCAGACCGAGTTGGCTGCAAGAGGGATTGAATTTGAACTGATCCGTTTTCAGGAAGAAACCCGAACTTTTTTGAATTACCTGGAAAACACAGATTGGGATCAAAATAAAGTACGCCAGGATCTCCCCCTTGCCGCTCGAAGGACCTTTATTGCCTTTCCAAGTATAATCGATACGATTTGGGTGGATTTGGGAGATTCGGTGATGAGATATACCATTACTTCCAGAAATGATTTCATTCAGTCAACTGTCCAAGGTATACCCGATTCCAAGGCAGGTAAATATCAGGTCATTGAAGGTAATTCAGGCTTAAAGACCGTGTATTCGTATGATCTTCTAGGATTTGCAAGGGAATATGTGTCTAATTTTTACCAAACACCCGGAGGAAGTAAATACCTGCTTTTCAATAATCAACTGTTTGATATCGGAGCTGCATCCAGCGTTACAGAGCGAAAAATTCAAGATTCAGATCTTCAGCGAATTCGTGAGGATATTTCCTTAGGCCTAAAGGGGTTTTATCAAATTAACTGGAATGAAGGCGGTGAAGCAGATATTGACGGGGTCTTGGCTCAGTATCCTTTCCGATTTGGATACGGGGATATTCCTGCGTCTTTGGCTTTTTCCGCTCCGGTTCAGAGCCTCACCTCAGGTCTTTACAGCACTTACTTTTACCTGTTTATTGGAATAGTTTTTTTGCTGATTGGATCGATTTTGTTTTTCGTCATATCCATCAAGAACAGCCTTGAAATCACAAAAAATAAGGAAGCCAGTTTAATCGAGATTTCAGAGCTATTTGAACAGCAAAATCTTCTTTTGAAAGAGCTTCGGGGTTTTGTCTTCTTTCACAATTACAAAGGAGAAATCAGCCGAATCAGTGAAGAGGTAGAAGAAGTGCTTGGCCATCCAAAGAAGAGTTTTGTGACAGCATTTCAAGATGGTTCCCAGCATCCGGCAGCACTCCAAGTCAAAGAGGAAATCCTCAAAGCGATCGCAGAAAAAAAAGAATATGTCAATATTGAGACCGATGTCATTCGGGCAGATAATAAAAAAATCAGGCTCAGAATCTTTGAAAAATTGATGTATGATGAGCTGGGACGCTTCAATGGGGGGATGGGGATCTGCACCGACATCACTGAGCAATACCAATCCGAGAAAGAGATCATTGAAAGTGAAAACCGACTCAGGGCTTTGATCAATAACCTTCCTGATGTGATTTTTATTTATGACAATGAGGGAAAAGTGTTGGATTTTCATATTCAGGGAAGAGAAAATCTACTTGAACCGGCCTCTCACACGTTGGGTAAGAAGTTGGAAGAATTTGTTCCTCAGGATCAGTTGAATGAAATCTTGTCAGCATTTCGACAAGCCAGAAAAACCGGAAAAATCCAGACGATTAATTCGGTTTGGAAAGATGAAAAGGAGGGAGTGCGTCACTATGAAATGAGATTTTTCCCTTTGGACCAGTCTCAGATGATTTCGATAGCCAAAGACATCACCAGTCAGAAAATCTGGGAAAATGGCTTGATGGAAGCGATGAATGCGGCAGATATGGCCAGCAAAGCCAAATCTGAATTTTTGGCCAACATGAGTCACGAGATCAGGACTCCGATGAATGGTCTATTGGGAATCATTGACCTTCTGGAGAGTACTAACCTGAATAAAATTCAAAAACAGTATGTGGATATCATCAAGAATTCCGGCAATTCACTGTTGACAATTATTCGGGATATTTTGGATTACTCCAAAATCGAATCAGGAAAAATTGAGATTCATACTACTGCGTTTAATCCCTTGGATGAACTGAAGGCTCAGGTGGAAATTCTGATCGGAATTGCCAAAAAGAAGTCAATTAGTCTCGACTTAAAGATTGACCCCAAAGCAGACCTTATTCTTGAAGGAGATAGAGGGAAAATTAATCAAGTGTTGCTCAATTTGATCGGAAATGCACTCAAGTTTACTCCTGAAAAAGGGAAAGTGAGTGTTCATATGGATTTGGAGGAATTCAGCGAAGAATTAGTCTATTTACACTATGTGGTGGAAGATACCGGAATCGGAATTTCCGAAGAACATTTGAAGCACTTGACTGAGCCTTTTTATCAAGTAGAAAGTTCAAACACCAGAGCTTATCAAGGCACGGGATTGGGTCTGGCAATAGCCAAAAAAGTAGCCGAATTGCTTGGGGGTGAGTTGGTCATCCGAAGTCAGTTGGGAAAAGGTTCTGTTTTCGGATTTTCTGTATTGCTCAAAAGATCGACCGATGCATTCCTTAAGTCGAGTTCGAGAGACCTCACCTGGAGAGATATCAGGGAAATGGGAGCTGTATTTCCTTTGAGGATTCTACTTGCGGAGGATAACGAACTCAATCTTCAATTGATGAAATTGATGTTTCAGCAGTTAGGATTCGCCTTTGAGGTAGCCAAGAATGGTCAGGAAGCATTGGACATGGTCAAATCACATGAGTTTGATGTGGTCCTGATGGATGTGCAGATGCCGATCATGAATGGACTAGAAGCGACTGTGGCTATTCGTGAACTTCCGGATCGAAAGGACCTGATCATAATAGGTCTTTCTGCCAATGTGTTTGAAGAGGATCAGCAGAAAGCTTTGGATATGGGTATGGATGATTATTTGACCAAGCCCATTCGATTGGCAGTCTTGGCAGATAAGTTGGAATTTTACTTCAGGAAAGTAAGAGGTAAAAGTGTTTCCTGATCGGTAACCAAAGAAAATGCCCCCACGAGATCATATTCTCTGTGGGGGCATTACTTTTTAGGGGGATTACAGTGTTGTATTCAGATCAAAAGCCTCTAAGTAATCGGCTACTCTTCTGACAAACATCCCTCCCAAGGAACCATCTACTACTCGGTGGTCATAGGAGTGGGAAAGGAACATCTTGTGTCGGATAGCAATCACATCACCCGTCGGTGTCTCTACCACAGCTGGCTTTTTGACTATCGCTCCAATCGCCAAAATAGCAACTTGTGGTTGAGGAATGATAGGGGTGCCCATCACATTACCAAAAGAGCCCACATTGGATACCGTATAAGTGCCTCCGGCCAAGTCGTCTGCAGTTAATTTATTGTTTCTGGCTCTGTTTGCCAGATCATTCACTTTTTTGGAAATACCCACCAAGTTGAGTTGGTCTGCATTTTTGATGATCGGTACGATCAAATTTCCCGAAGGAAGGGCTACTGCCATACCCACATTGATGTCTTTTTTCTTGATGATTCGATCTCCATCCACTGAAATATTGATCATTGGGAAGTCTCTAATCGCTCTGGCTACAGCGTCAATAAAGAAGGGAGTATAGGTAATGCCCTCACCATATTTTGCGCGATAGGCTTCTTTGTTTTTATCCCGCCAAAGCACAATGTTGGTCATATCGGCCTCAACAAATGAGGTCACGTGTGCGGAAATTCTTCTGGACTCGATCATTCGCTGCGCGATCATTTTGCGCATACGATCCATTTCAATGATTTCATCCGATGCCGATATACTCGCTTGGACTTTCGGTTCTGAGATGGACGGAACTTTTGAAGTAACCTGTGATTGAACCACAGGAGAAGAGGAACGAACCTTCAGGTATTCTAGCATGTCTTGCTTAGTCACTCGGCCTTCCTTGCCGGTTCCTGGGATTCTTGAGAGTTCAGGAAACGCAATTCCTTCTTCTTTGGCTATGCTTTTAACCAAAGGAGAGTAAAACCGTCCATCTTCTGCAGGAGTTTCGTCCGAGATTTCAGGCTGGGAGAGAATTGTAGCGGTATTTGCAGGAGTTACTGAAATTAGTTCCTCTTTGACTGGGGAGTTCTCTTTAATGCTTTCAGTGGAAGCTGGTTTCGAATCTCCGGCAGTTTCAATAATTGCAATTGGAGCTCCGACTGCTACTACATCGCCTTCTTTGGCCAAAATTTTCTTCAAAATACCTCCATGCGTGGCAGGTACTTCAGTGTCTACTTTGTCGGTAGCCACTTCCAGTACGGACTCATCTTGCTCGATCGTGTCTCCTTCTTTCTTCAGCCAGGTAAGGATGGTGCCTTCTATGATACTTTCGCCCATTTTGGGCATCAGCATTTCTACACTTGCCATATCGGTTGAGGTAATTTAATTGGGTTTATATTCAACTTTTAAAATTAAATTTTATTGAATACCTACCCAAACCATCTGGGTAAAATTTTATTTGTTATTTTGATTGAAGCAATTCCTTAGCAAATTCAAAACAGAAACCCCTGTCAGTTGAATATTCAGCATCCGATCTTGGGTTAATTGGAGCTTTCTCGCTTCCAAAAAACCTTCACCTGCACAGGCTATCCAAACTGTGCCTACGGGTTTTTCTTCCGAACCACCATCCGGACCAGCGATTCCGGTGCTTGCCAAACCAAAGTCTGAGCCAAACAGCCTTCGTACACCCAATGCCATTTCCTTCGCCGTTTTCTCACTTACTGCACCCACAGATTGGAGTGTTTCAGCTTTTACACCAAGGATATTTTCCTTGAATTGATTGTGATAAGGAACCACTGAACCTTGGAAGTAGGCAGAGCTGCCTGGAACTGTCGTGACCAAGTGGGAGACGTATCCTCCCGAGCAACTTTCGGCTAAAGCTAGACTTTTCCCCGCGTTCTTCAAAAGTTTGCCTATCGCACTTTCCAGCGTTTCCTCATCATATCCGTAGACAAACTTGTCGATCAAGGGGAGAACCGATGTAATTTGGTTTTCGACTTCATCTGCTAATTTTTGCTGGTCAGTACCAAATGCCGTCAATCTTAGCTTGACATGTCCCAGAGAAGGGAGATAGGCTAAGCGGATATGCTCCGGCAGGTTGTTTTCCCAATCCTTGATCAGATCAGCCAACCAACTTTCGCCGATTCCGGCTGTTTTGATCATTTTGTGATAAATAATAGGGAGCTCAAAAACCTGAGGCAGCTTGGGGAGCACAAAGTCCCGCATGAGCTTTTTCATCTCATGAGGGACTCCCGGCATAGACATCCAGTAAGTTCCATTTTTTTCAAACCACATTCCGGGAGCAGTGCCTACCTCATTGGGCACATAGGTGCAGCAGGCCGGCAGGTGGCCTTGGAGAATGTTCAATTGGGTCATTTCTCTTCCTCTTCTTTTGAAAAAGGAGGTTACTGCTTCCACTGCTTCTGGAACCTCGACGATTTCGCAGCCAAAATATTCTGCCAAAAGCGGTTTGGTAAGGTCATCTTGGGTAGGACCTAGGCCACCCGTGATGAGGATGATATCGGCTCGCTGTTCGGCTTCGGCAAATGCCGAGAGTATGTCATTCCGATTATCACCCACGGTAGTTTTTCGGACTACTTTTACTCCGATCAGATCGAGTTCTTGACTGATCCAATGGGAGTTGGTATCCATAATTTGACCATAGAGTAGCTCGTCTCCAATGGCTATGATTTCAGCTTTGACTAATTGCATATTGGGTTGTGGTAGTTATCTAACTTTCGCTTTTCGGAGGATTTTGGAAAAGATTCCGGGGAAAAATCGCTTGAGGTACACGGCTAGGGTTTCTTTTCCTCCGATATAGACCTCTTCTTTTTTTGAAAGGATGGCATCAAACATCTCTGACGCGCATGCATCAGGACTCATGCCTTTATCTTGAGCTTCATCCATTTCGCCCAAAGGGCTGCCGTCGGCGGTGAGGGCGTTGATGGATACTTGTGTGCGGATAAATCCCGGACAGATCAGGGTTACTGCTATCCCGTCTTGGTAGTGTTCGGCCCTGAGGGTGTCGAAAAAACCGTGAAGCGCATGCTTGGAGGCAGCATAAGAGGATCTATAAGGCGAGGCAAATTTGCCTACTAGAGAGGTGACTACGGCAAACTGACCGCTTTTTCTTTGAATAAAATGGGGAAGAATTGCTTTGGTCAAAGCTACCGTGCCAAAATAATTGACCTCCATCAGCTTCCGATCCACTTCCAGCCGGGTGTCCTTGATCAGGGAACGCTGGCTGATTCCTCCATTATGAAGGACAATGTCTATTTTTCCGAAAAAGGCTATCGCTTCAGCTGCTTTTCGATCAAAATCTGAACTGTCAGATAAGTCAAGAGGAAGCAGTCTGATGGCCTCAGGATGCGCGCACTGATTTTTCACCCGTTCGAGTTCATTCACTTTTCTGGAAGAAAGAATCAATGCAAAACCTTCTTTGGAAAACTTTTTGGCCGAGGCCTCGCCGATGCCCGATGAGGCACCCGTGATCCAGATGACGGGTTTGGTCATGTTTTAGCGTTTTTCGTAAGTCACAAAGGCGTAAGGGAACTCATTTTTTTCATCTGCCGGAAATTCCTCACGACCAATTTCCTTCCATTTTGTAGGATCAATCTCCGGGAAAAAGGTATCTCCTTCGGGTTCAGCGTGGACTTCGGTGATTTCAAGTTGATCACAAAGAGGAAGAGCCTCCCGGTAGATTTGCCCTCCGCCAATGATGAAAAGTTTTTCTACCTCGATTTTGTTACAAAAAATGATCGCCTCCTCCAAAGAAGAAAAGGCATAGTGTCCCTCCGGAGCCTGAAAATCAGGGTTTCTGCTGATGACGAGGTGAGTTCGGTTGGGTAGCGGTTTTCCAAGTGAATCGTAAGTCTTCCTACCCATCAGGATAGGGTGGCCGGTGGTCAGGTTTTTAAATCGCTTAAGATCAGCTGAAAGTTTCCAGATGAGCTGGTTGTCTTTTCCGATCACCTGATTTTTTGCTTTCGCTACGATTAGTATGATTTTCATGCCTCTTTGATTGGTGATTAAATGGCCGCATGAAATCTCGAAAAGAATCTACACTAGTATGTTTTGCCAGTGTCAGGGTTGATTTCACAGGTGTCCAAAGTTTGGGCTGAATTTACCTGCTTTTATGGGTTAAAAAATGAAAAAGGGAGCGAATTCTGCTCCCTTTTGTTTGGTTTATCTTCCCCCTGCCATCAGATTGGGATATTCCGACATTACTATGGTTTTCGACTGGTTTGACTCGATCTCTATGGCCTGTATCTTGGATACCGAACCATCTGTTTCTGTGAAGACCATTTCTAGGAAAGTTCCTTTCGGAGCATTTGTAAACAGGGACTGGTACTTTTCGATGGATTTATTGGAGACCATGGGATTGCTTTGTGGAGAAAAAATGGAAACACCTTCGATTGGTTTTTCTGTCACCCAATAAAGGCCCTTTCCATCTTCTGTATTGACTAGATATTCTTCACATTTGTAGCCAAGAATGGTTTTGGTATTTCCCGTTTTTTGGATAGTGTACTGACTAGTAGATTGATTTTCCACCTCTTTATCCACCATTTCTTGCATGTCTCCATAATCCATCTTCATAGCCATACTGGATTTGTTGCCGTCTTCCTCAATCAAGATGACTATTGCTTGATTTTTGGAATCCATGATGGTGGTGGTCATGGTTTTTTTGCTTTTGGGATCTTCAAAAGTCATCCCCATGAATTGTGGATCCTTGTTGAGAAGGTATTTCATCTGGACGGGTTCATCTGCTTTCCCTTTTTTGTCAACAGAAGTGACCTCCATGACTATGAATCCTGAAAAGTTGTAGCTCGATTCCGTCTTGGCTTGTTGAAACATTCCCTCCATCATCCCTGAGAGCGGGTTGCTGCCTTCATTTTGAGCTTTTGGAGTGGTAGCACTTTGAGCAGCGTTTTGAGCAGCGTTCTGGATTCTTTTTAGCAGTTGAGCCTGTGAAGGAAAGCCCGCCACCAACAATCCGAATAATAAACTTGATACTATGGTCTTTTTCATAAAATGTGAGGTTAAAAATTCACTTTCAATTTGTGCAGAATTAGGCTTAAGGTAAACATTGATAGCTCAATGTTTTTAGCATTTTAAAATAGACCGATTTTGTTTTTCAAAAAAAAAGAAAAAGGGCTTAAAGTTTAAGCCCTCTGAGTAATTCGTCGATTTTCATCCGTTTTTTTCCTTCGAGTTGAAGTTCAAGAATTTCCAAACTTCCCGACTCGCATTGGAAATGGAGGTAAGTTTTCCCGTCGCTTTCCCATTCACCGGGTTGCTTTCCCTTGAGCGAAAGCTTACTTGGTTTGGTCAGGAAGATTTTGCAGGTTTTATCCAGAAATTCGGTCCATGCTGCCGGATAGGGAGATAGGCCCCGAACAAGGTTGTGAATGGACTCGGAAGACTGATTCCAGGCTATTTTGCAGGTTTCCTTGAAGATTTTTGGAGCGTGGTGAAGGGCTTTAGATTCGTCTTGGGGAAGTGGGTGAACTTCATTTTTGGATATGGCCTCTACCGTTCTGAGGACGAGTTCCGAACCAATAGCCATCAGTTTTTCATACAAAGTACCAATGTTGTCCTCTGGCAGAATGGCTACTTTCTCTTGGAAAATAATGCTTCCGGTATCAATCTCATGTTTCAAAAAGAAGGTTGTGACACCTGTCTCCGTTTCCCCGTTGATGATCGCCCAATTGATCGGAGCGGCGCCACGGTAATTGGGAAGGAGGGAAGCGTGCAGATTAAATGTGCCAAGCGGAGGCATATTCCACACCGATTCAGGAAGCATGCGGAAAGCAACCACAATCTGAAGATCGGCATTCAGATCTCTTAATTCTTGCTGGAATTCCGGGTTTTTCAGATTAGTAGGCTGAAGAATATTTAGTCCCAATCGCTCTGCGGCTTCTTTAACGGGGGAGCCAACCAACTTTTGTCCCCGACCTTGAGGCTTGTCCGGAGCAGTGATGACTCCGACCACATTCCAGCCCGCTTCGACCAGTTTTTCAAGAGCAGGCACCGCAAATTCCGGCGTGCCCATGTAGATAATTCTCAACTCTTCTTTTGATTTTACTTCTTTAGTCAACATTCAGTGTTCAATGTTCTTAATTCATTCAAAATTTGAGTTTTGAAATTCGAAATTTGATTCGATGGCTATTTTCAAATTTCAAACTTTAAATTTTCGATCATTTATAAAATAAATTCTGCTCTAAACAACCCATTTTTTTATTAGTCAGCAAGTTCGCTGTAGATGATTCTTCTAGCTAGGGTGTCATAGTTTACTTGGTATAAGATTAGATCTTTTTCACATTGGTATTTAAACCCATTTTCGCTTAAAGACCAATTGCATTCCTTTCCTTTGTTTCCGACATAAGGCTTAATCTGATTAATTAACTCCTTATTTGATCTGGTTGATAATTCGATCATGTAAACAAGCTCATAGTCTTGTGCCATGTCATAGAAATCGTCCTTTAGAACTTTTTTGTCAGTTGGAAGAGCAAAACCAATATTGGCTTTAAATCTATCCTCACTTGAGGTTCTTATGCCACATGAAACGCAGAATAAAATAAAAATCAGTGTTGGCGGTCTCATTTTTCAAAGTTTGGCCTTCATGTTTTTAGTTTGACTTGATACTTTATTTTGATTTTTCTTCCAAAAAAGTCCGTACCAGCAGGCTTCCAACAGTTTTTCCAAGGCAGGCACCGCAAATTCCGGTGTGCCCATATAGATAATCCTCAACTCTTCTTTTGATTTCACTTCTTTATTTAACATTCAATACTTGGCGTTCGAGATTATTTAGAATTTGAGATTTGAAATTCGAGATTTAACTCGGAACCAATCTCAAATTTCAAACCTCAAATTTTCAATCAGTTATAAATCAAGTACTTTCCCCTTATTTTCTTATACTCCTCGTGTCCGGCCTTCCAGCTTTCTCTGATTTGGGTCTCGGTATTCCCCTCCAAAATCTGCTTTTTGAGTTCGTCTGTACCGGCAAGGGTATTGAAGAAGTTGTTGAAAAACTTCTCTTTCATTCCTGATTTTTGGTAGGCGTCTAGGATGTACTTGAGGGTAAAATGATGATTCAGGGATTCTCCTCGAAGGTCCACTCCATAGCAAAGTTTGTCTTGGTGAGGAGGAGTTTTGGACATTCCATTGATGCTGACAGGGGTAAAGGTGAATGTCCCGAATTTGGGATCAGGATAACCATACATTTGGAAAGGTTCATAAGTGCCGCGTCCTAATGACATCACCGTGCCCTCGAAAAAGCAGGTACTTGGATAGAGTTTGATGGCTAAGTCGCTTGGTAAATTTGGGGAAGGCTTCACTGGAAGGCTGTACGCTTGAGAATGAGTCCAATTGGCGACCGGAATCACTTCCAAATCGACGGTCAAGCCTCCCTTGAGCCATTTTTCGCCATTGATCATTTTGGCAAGTTCACCCACAGTCAGTCCATGTACGATTGGAATGTTGTGCATGCCCACAAAAGATTCATATCCTGATTTGAGCATCGGCCCGTCGATGTAGCCTCCATTCGGATTGGGTCTGTCAAAGATGATGACCTTTTTCCCCTGCTCAGCACATGCTTCCATCACGTAGTGCATGGTGCTGATGTAGGTGAAAAAGCGGGTTCCTACATCCTGTAGGTCAAAAATCAACACATCTAGGTCCTTGATCTGCTCTGCAGCAGGCTTTTTGTTGTTCCCGTAAAGCGAAATAATCGGAAGACCTGTTTTTTGGTCTACACTGTTGTCTACTTTTTCGCCTGCATCGGCAGTGCCTCGAAAGCCGTGCTCGGGTACAAATACCTTTTTCACTTGAACACCCTTTTCCAAAAGTAGATCTACCACGTGCTTGTTGGAGGATTGGGGAAGGATGGAGGTTTGGTTTCCGACCAAGCCTACTTTTTTACCCTGAATCAGAGGTAAGTAAAGCTGAGATTGCTCTGCCCCCACCAATACCTGTTGACCATGTGTGGTATGAGTGAATAGTGCCATGAGGAAAAAGGCCAAAAAACAAATCAGGAGTGAATATTTCGCTTGCTTCATGCTATTTTGCGGGGAATAGTGATAAACAAATTTAACCGAGTCCCTTGAACCTTTCCTATTTCATTGCCAAAAGAATCAGTTTTAAGCAGGCCGGAGGTTTTTCGGGAACCATTCACCGGATTGCGGTGGGCAGTTTGGCTATTGGACTTGGAGTAGCCATCTTGGCGATCATGGTTTTAGGTGGTTTTCAAAAAACCGTTTCGGATCGGGTTTACGGATTTACGGGCCATTTTCAGGTGCAGAAGTTCCAAATGAGTAATGCCTTTGAGGAGCTTCCTTTTTCTTTGGAATCGGATTTTTACAAGAACTACTCCAATCTTCCTTTCATTACCAAAGTCCAGTCTTTTGCGCATAAAGCAGCTTTGCTAAAGGGTGATGAAGAAGTTGAGGGCATTTTAATGAAAGGTGTGGGGAGCGACTTTGATTCCCTCGAATTCGCCAAATACCTCGTAGATGGGCGAATGCTTCACATCCCTGATTCGGGAGTTAGCAATGAGATAATGCTGAGCCGATTCATTGCAAATAAGCTTTTGATCGAGGTGGGGGACAAGTTGACGGTGTATTTTGTCCAAGAGCCACCTAGGTTCAGGAGAGTAGAAGTGGTGGGGATTTTTGAGACGTATTTGGAAAATTTTGATGAGAAGATTGTCATCGGTGAATTGCAGACGATCCGAAACCTGAATGGCTGGACCAAAGATCAAGTGGGAGGTTTGGAGGTTTTTGTCGATCAGGCCGAGAATTCGGATGAGTACTTTTTGAAAATTGACGAAGCTTTGGATTTTGACTTGCGTTTGATTGATAGCCGAGAGCGTTTTTTGGAAATTTTTGATTGGCTCAAGCTGTTGGATACCAATGTAATCGTCTTTATTTCACTAATTGGTTTCGTGGCGATTTTCAACATGGGTGCGATCTTATTCATTTTGATCATGGAGCGCACACAAATGATTGGATTGCTGAAAGCCTTAGGAGCAAAGGATGCCCAAATCCGCCGTATCTTCTTTTGGAATGGGATCAAGATATTGGGAAGAGGCCTGCTAATCGGAAATTCAATCGGTCTTGGGATTGGATTTTTACAAGATCAATTTAGGCTTGTACCCCTTGACCCGATCAGTTATTACATGTCGTATGTACCGATTGATTGGAATTGGCCCGTGTTTATCCTCCTAAACTTGGGGATTTCAATTTTGACAGCCTTGGTACTTTTGATTCCGGTTTTGGTGATTTCCAAAGTGGATCCGATCAAATCGATCCGTTTCGATTAAGCTGGTAAGGAGAAAAAATGCTTTTGATTTTCATCCAGATTACTCCTAAGACAGCCTCTTTAAAAATTTTTGGGCTCATTTTGGATTGACCTCGCGTGCGATCAGTGAAGATGATTGGTACCTCGATGAGTTTAAATCCAAGTTTCCATGCTGTAAACTTCATTTCAATCTGGAAGGCATAGCCAATGAATTTGATTTCATCCAAATGAATGCCTTGAAGCACGCTTTTGTGGTAGCATTTGAATCCGGCCGTTGCATCCTTAATTGGTAGACCTGTGATGAATTTGACATACACACTAGCAAAATAAGACATCAACACCCTGCCAATTGGCCAATTGACCACATTGACTCCTGTGATGTATCTCGATCCGATCGCCAAGTCATAGGTCCCGTCTTTTACTGCCTCATAAAGTCGTATGAGATCTTTGGGATCATGCGAAAAGTCGCAATCCATCTCAAAAATGAAATCATAACCCTTTTCCAACGCCCATTTAAAACCAGCAATGTAAGCAGTGCCCAAGCCTAGTTTGCCTTTTCTCTCCATGAGGTGAAGGCGATTTTGAAAGTCGGATTGAAGCGATTCGACAATTGATCCTGTGCCGTCTGGTGAACCGTCATCAATAATCAGGAGTTCGAAATTTCCTTCCAGATTCATCACCGTGTGTACCATGTCGCTGATATTTTCCAGCTCATTGTACGTGGGGATGATGACGAGTTTGCGGTGGGTCATAGTTCTTTCAATCTTCAAAAGTAAGGTTTCGAATGGATTTTTGAAGAATGGTGAAAGTGAAAAAAGCCTAAACTGTACTTTTGCGCAAAATTTATCCCCCATGTCACTATATATCGCCGTTGTCAGTTATTTCTCCACAGGTGCTTACGATACCAATACCATTGATGAGGATAAACTTTTGTCGGGAATTCTGACCGAAATGGGTATTTCTAATGAAATCCAAGCTTGGTCAGATCCTAAGGTCGATTGGTTATCCTATTCCCACCTGCTGATCAAGTCCACATGGGATTATTTTGATTATTATCCACAGTTTCTGCAATGGATTGAAAATATAAAGTCTTTGGATATTCCCGTATTAAATGATTTGGATACCATTCGCTGGAATTCCGCCAAGAACTATTTGCTGGAAATTGAATCCAAAGGATTTCCGACCATTGCCGGTTTGGTGTTGGAAAAAGGTACTAAACCTAAGCTGGAACAAATTCAGGAAAAAGTTAAGTCAGACATCTTGGTCATCAAGCCTTTGGTCAGCGGAGGCGCAAAAAATACGCTGAAAATCCCGGTGACAGAGTGGTCAAAATTTGAGGCAAACGTCTCTCAATTGGTGGAAAAGGAGGATTTTTTGGCACAGCCTTTTATCAAGGAAGTGGCGGAAGTCGGGGAGTACTCGCTGATTTTCTTTAATCAGCAGTTTTCTCATGCCGTACTCAAGACTCCTGCAAAATCCGATTTTAGAGTTCAGCACTACTTTGGAGGAACTATTCAGGAAATCCAGCCGGATTCCACGCTTTTAGAATCTGCTCAAAAACTCATTGATACGTTTGGTCAAGGCACACTTTACGGAAGAGTGGATGGTGTCCTGATTGATGGAGTGTTTCACCTGATGGAATTGGAATTGATCGAACCGTATTTGTTTTTGGGGCTTTCGAATCAGGCGATTCCGAATTATACCAAAGCTTTGCGAAGGAGATTAATTGGATAATATGAATATCCGCAATCTAACCACTAGGTAGGTCATCGGCTCTAAAGATCGCGGATATTCGTCGACTGACCACAGACGACAGTCCACAGCACCTCTAATCGGACTTCAAACCATATCTCATTTGGTTACTGGTAGAAAAACGGATAATCATATTGGATAATTCAAAGGAATAAAAATTGAAAAAGCTGTGAAGTTCTTTTAGACAATTTCACAGCTTTTGTTTTTTGGGGATTAAGAACAAACCTCTTTTAGCTTATTCTTGGCATAATCGCTCCCTCTTTTAGCTGCTTCTTGGATGAGTTGACAACCTTCGGGATTTCCCATTTTGGCTAAGCAGATTCCCTTTTTACCCAAGGCCTCGTAGTGATCTGGGTTATTCTTCAAGACAAATTCAAAATCCTCCAAAGCCCATGGCAAATATCCGATTTTTAGCATGGCAAATCCACGATTGTATCTGGCGACCAGATTGTTTGGCTCTTTTTGTAAGTAGATATTAAATGAAGCAGCTGCTCCGAAAATATCACCTCGACTAGCTCTGGCCATGCCGGTGTAATAAAAAACTTCTGCAAAGTCAGGGTTCATTTTTTGGGCTTGTTTTAAAAATTCCTCTGCTCTTTCCCAATTTTTCACCATGAGCTGAGATCTTCCTGCAAGGTAAATGATCTCAAAATTTTCCGGTTCGAGGCTGGCCGCTCTTAAAATGGGCAATTCAGCTTCTCGATAATATTCCTTTTCAAAGAGTATTTTCCCTATTCCTGCATAGGCCTGGGCATAGTTGGGATCATAATCCAAGATTCGCTCATATTCCTCTGTGGCTTCTTTGGTATTTCCGAGTTCCTCATAGCATCGTGCTCGGAGGTGGAGCATTTTTATTTCTCCTAGATGAAAAAATTGCCGTTTGTTGATCTCCGAAATAGCCTCTTGGTACCTCTCAGCCTTATAAAGCGCTTCGATTTCTGCAGGGTCAGCGGCGCAGGAAAAAAGAATTAGGATTAATGAAATAATCGTAAATGTATTTTTAAATCGTTTCATACCTAAATAAACAAAATAAAAATCATCAGATAAAAAATCTCCTGTTAAATTTTCTTGAAAAAGAAAAAAGCGATCTCATATTGAAATCGCTTTTTGAAATGGAAGGCCGATTGCTTAAAGGACCCCCTTGGTACTCGGTAGTTGGTTGATATTTCGAGGATCACGCATCACCGCCATTTTGATGGCACGGGCAAGGCCTTTGAAAGTTGCTTCGATCTTGTGATGCTCATTGTCGCCTTCGACTTTGATGTTGAGGTTACATTTGGCCGTGTCGGAGAAGGATTTGAAGAAGTGGTAAAACAGTTCGGTAGGCATATCTCCGACCTTTTCACGGGTATACTTCGCATCCCACACAATCCAAGGCCTTCCTCCAAAATCAATGGCTACCTGTGCCAAAGCATCGTCCATCGGTAGCATAAATCCATAGCGGTAGATTCCCTTTTTGTCACCCAAAGCCTTCAAATAAGCTTCTCCCAATGCCAAGGCAGTATCCTCGATGGTGTGATGCTCATCGATGTGGAGATCGCCTTTGACCTTGATTTCCAGATCGGTGCTGCCATGCTTACCCAATTGCTCAAGCATGTGGTCAAAGAAATGCAAGCCCGTTGAAATGTCACATTTCCCGCTTCCGTCCAGGTTCAACTTGATGTAAATATCCGTTTCGGAAGTGGTTCTTTTTACTTCGGCCTGTCGGGGAGGCATCTTCAGGAAATTGTAAATCTCGTCCCAATCTTTGGTAGAAAGGGCTGCATCAGGATTTGGGTCACCGATGAAAATGGCTTTAGAGCCCAGATTTTTTGCCAATTGCACGTCGGTAAACCGATCTCCGATCACATAGGAATTGGCCAAATCGTAATCTTCGGAGAAATATTGGGTCAGCAGTCCGATTCTTGGCTTTCGGGTAGGGGCATTTTCGTGCTCAAATGTCTTGTCCACGTGAATGGCCTTGAAAAAGACATTTTCCTGCTCGAGCGTCTTTAGCATTTTGTACTGTGCCGGCCAAAAGTCCTTCTCAGGAAAAGAATCTGTACCCAAGCCGTCCTGATTGGTCACCATGACCAATTCATAGTCCAGTTCTTCTGCGATTTTTCGAAGGTTAGAAATTGCTTTGGGAAGGAATTCCAATTTTTCCAGACTGTCAACCTGAAAATCTGTCGGCGGTTCTTTGATGATCGTGCCGTCGCGATCTATAAATAATACTTTCTTTTTCATCTCACATTTCTGTCAACAGCCCA
>JAGXQZ010000061.1 GCA_018336015.1 Algoriphagus sp.
GTACGGGAATCGAACCCGTGTTTTATCCGTGAAAGGGATACGTCCTAACCCCTAGACGAACGGACCATTTTGACCTGAAAAACGTGCTTTTTCAAAAGGTTGTGCAAATATAGAGGGTTGGATTTATAATCCCAAAGTGGCCACAAATATTTCTTTGGTATTATACCTAAAAAGCTGAACCAAAGGGTTAAAATTTTACTTGAAAAGGTATTCTTGCTTTTATCTAATTTCGCCCAAACACATAGCCCTCATGAGTACCACTCCTCAAATCATCCGTGTAGCCATCAATGGATTTGGCAGAATAGGCCGATACACCGCCAAACTTATGCTTACTCATCCACAGCTCAACTTGGTGGCAATAAATGATTTGGCAGATAGATCAGCCATTGCTCATTTACTCAAATATGATTCAGTTCATGGAAAATATGAATCTGACATAAGCTTGGTATCAGACAAACTTAGAGTTAACAATCATGAGATCAACTTACTTTCTAAATCAGACCCGAAGGAATTGCCATGGAAAAAACTCAATATAGACGTGGTGATCGAATGCACCGGAAGATTTACAAATAGAGAGGGCGCCAACATGCATCTCATAGCAGGTGCCAAAAAAGTCATCATCTCAGCACCTTCTCAAGAGGATTCCATACCGATTGTCGTGATGGGGGTAAATGACCATCATTTAGATGGAACCGAGCAAATCGTTTCCAACGCTTCCTGTACTACCAATTGCCTTGCACCCATGATTCAGGTATTAGACCAGCATTTTGGGGTGATCAAAGGATTTGCCTCGACGGTCCACTCCTATACCAATGATCAAAACCTTCATGATGCACCCCATCGGGATTTGAGAAGAGCTAGGGCTGCAGCTTATTCCATCATTCCTACCACAACTAATGCTGGAAAGGCCTTGGATCGGGTACTTCCCGAGTTGTCAGGAAAGATTGAAGCATCAGCTATGAGGGTCCCGGTACCAGACGGCTCCTTGACTGACTTGATTGTAGAATTGGGAAAAGAAGTGAGTGTAGAGGAGGTAAATTCTGCATTTAAAAAGGCAGAAAATGAGAGCTTAAAAGGATATCTCCAAGTGGAATCAGATCCGATAGTTTCGATGGACATCATAGGAAATCCTCATTCTTGTATCATCGATGAGGCACTTACCTCCTCAAAAGGATCAATGGTTAAAGTAGTAGGATGGTATGATAATGAATCCGGCTATGCCAACCGACTTGTTGATTTGACTGTTAAGCTTTTCAAAAAGTAAAGCCAGCTGGACTTTTTATATGAAAGAGGGGATTAAATGGGTTATTATCAAACTATAAACAGTGATTAACCCATCTCACGAAATTATTTTATCAGCCTCACCTGGTAATTTTTAATTGCGTTTTCGAGGATAATTTTTTCCAATTTACCCCCTTCATAATAATAGCGGTTTGTATTTCCATCAACCGTAATCTCATAAGCTCCGGGTCCAATTTTCTTAATTGGCCCAGTCACTCCATAAACCTCTGATAGGAAAATCTCACGATCGGTTGGTTCATGAAAAAACATTTTAGCACTACTCCATGCATACGGACCTTTTAAAGGCCTTTCGTTCTCATATTCATAAGAGGCAGCATTGACAGCATAGTGATTACCCTTCCAATCAATTTTGGAAGAAAAATCCCCTCTATTGGTTTTGGAGTCAGATCTAGCCTTGACCAGTTTACCTCCCAGAAAGTGAGACCGGGTGTTGAATTTCAATTCAACATTTCCAAAAAACCAAAATTTCACTTGACTGTCCACTTTATATAGCAAAGAGTCAGAATGACTCACTTTTTGGGCCACCATATTTCCGATTTTCATTCCCAAAACGACAATTTCATACTTGGCAGACTCAGCAGTCTGGGCAGATCCTTTTTGCGAAAAAAACAGAACCAAGACTAGAAATAAAGTGATCTTTTTCAATTTAACAGCAACCTCCTCCATCGTAAAAAAAGGTTGATTCTGAAATATAAATATCTTTTCTCTCCAAAGAGCTAAGGGCCGATGCCGTCTTATCACACACGGCTAAAGGCTGATTATTTAACAAAACATGACCTTTATGATCATCGAAATATTCCTGATCTCCGAAGTAGATGGCTGTTTTGCCTGTAAAAATGCAAGGGCCATCTTCTGGCATGGGATCTTTGATCGCGCATACCTCTATGGAATCCAAAAAGATAAGTTCAGGAGTATTGTAATGTCCCGGTGCTAAGATTCGATAGGGACGCTTAGCCCGTACTTCCAAGGTGCCAAACCCTGCATCTGTAATCAACTTAAGATAGTCCTGCATCGCAAGCGAACCACTAAGGCAAAGTGCCCTCAAACGCTCGTCTTTTTTGAGATTTTCAGGCATTGGGTTTTGGGTGATCGGGTCACTGAGAACAAGTCTACCATGTGGTTTTAGTACCCGATACATTTCCTTAAGTGCTCTCTTCAAATCCTCAGTTGTGAAAATATTGAAGAGGCAATTTTGCGCAGCCACATCAATCGAATTATTTTCAACAGGAAGCGAAAGCGCATTTCCTTTTTTTAGGGAAACATACTCTCGCTTAAACCAATGATTGGATTGTTCCGCTAAAGAGAGATTTTTATCACAAGCCTCTAGCATTTCATCCACGACATCCACACCGATCACCCCATTTATTTGTCTGGAGAAATAGGCAAACTGCAATACTTCCATGCCTCCCCCCACACCTACATAGAGAATTTTGGGTTGATTGACCAAATCTCTCGGGTGTACAGTGCTGCCACAGCCATAATTCATCTCTTGCATGATTTTAGGAATGCTGAGATCCGGTAATTGCCAAATAGGTGTGGTGGTACAGCAAAGGCCTACATCTGGCTTTAATGCTGCCTGTTTGTAGACATCAATGGTGGTATCCAGGTAATTTTCCATAGATAGGGTTTTGGGTAATAAACCTCATCCAATCTTCTTCCTCATCTATATCGTGGAGTGTGGGAAGCAAACTGAAAGTAAGATTATGGTGATTAGCTTGTTCCAAAGTTCGGGAAAAGACCTGTGAAGTGCTCCATTTGATTCCCTGAAATAAACAAGAATGCGCTGACTTCATTCCAAGTAGGTAATACCCTCCATCTGCTGCAGGACCAATCACCAAATCAGATTGGTTCAAAAGATTGAAGGCCTGATTCAAAAATTCATGGGGCAATTCAGGACAATCTGTCCCGATAATTACTGCTTTTTGAAACCCCATGGAAAAGATCTTTTGAAAAGCATTCTTCATTTTTTCTCCTAAATCCACACCTTCCTGGAGAAAAAGAGAATGATTTGGATAAGGATTATTTCCTGGGATGAAGTCGGAAAAAAAAACCATTTTCTCTTGAGGAATCTGTTCTACTTCTTCGAAAGTCTTCCTCAAAAGAAATGTATAAATCGACAAAGCCAACTCATCTCCAACTGTAGATGCAAGCCGGGTTTTAACCAGGCCTTTGGTTGGGTTTTTCTGAAAAATAATAAGCGCCTCTTGACTCATCCAGCCGTAGCTCCTCCGCAGCTTGAACCTGCCCCGGCAGTACATCCAAAGCAATGGTTGTTTACTACAATCGCTCTTTGGGAAACGGCAGAGGAATTCCAATTCGATATGTGTTGATGATTTTTAACCTCTACCTTCAGATTAAGCATTTGGTTAAAGTCACAATCAAACAGGTAACCATCCCAACCAATGGATAAGGTATTCCGGCACATTACTCCTTCTGCAGCCACAGGATTAAAAGCTGAAATGAGCTTTTCCATGTAATTTTCATAATTACCTGACCTCAGCAGATATTCCAAAAATCTGGAAATGGGAAGATTGGTAATCGTAAATAAGGAATTGAATCTGATCTGATATCTTTCCCAGAGTTTCTTTTTAAACTCCGCTTCTAATTCATTTTGTGAGCCAGGTAAAAACGCACCTGAAGGATTATATACTAAATTGATAATCAATTCAGTATGATCATTTCCATAACCCACAGAATTAAGCATTTTCAAAGCTTCGATCGACTTTTCAAAAACACCTTGGCCACGCTGTGCATCCGTCTTGAGTGCGGTAAAGTAAGGCAAAGAGGATACCACCTCTACCCTGTTTTCCTTGAAAAACTCTGGTAAATCGTGAAATCTTGGGTTTGCCAATATGATTGTAAGGTTACATCGCACAATAATTTTGACCTCGGGTCTGACCTTCCTTATTTCGGAAACCAGCCATCGAAACTCCGAATTCATTTCAGGCGCACCACCTGTAAGGTCCACAGTGTGAATACTTTTCTCAACTGCAATGATTTCGAGACATTGCATCATGGTCTCCTTGGTCATGATTTCCTTGCGATCCGGTCCTGCATCAACATGACAATGCTTACATACCTGATTGCACATTTTTCCCAAATTCATTTGAAAAATCTCCAATCGCGTAGGCATTAAGGGAAACAGTCCAACTTGCTCTAGATGCTGGCTAAAGCTCAAAAAGCCAGAAGGTAGCTCTGTTTCCAATATGTGAAGCTCCTCATCCGGGTTGGCCAAAGCATGTTGCTGTGCTTTTAGTGTTTTCACTTTTTGGTTTTTTGAATTTGAGGGACTTTAAACAAACCGCTTACATGGAGATTTCATTGATCTTATTCATCATCTGTGTCGCATGAACCAAAGAAGCACCACCGCGAATGGCCGCAGCTACGTGAACAGCTTCCATCATTTGCTCTTCATCACAGCCTTTTTCCAAGGTATCTGTCGTGTAAGCATCAATGCAATAAGGGCATTGGATAGCATGAGCAACAGCTAGAGCAATTAGGGATTTTTCTCTAGCTGTGAGTGCTCCCTCTTTAAAGACTTCAGCATAATAAGTAAAAAACTTATCTCCCATTGGCTTTTGAAGATCTGTGATTTTACCAAATTTCTTGAGGTCTTCCGGATTGTAGTAGGTTTTCATTATAAATGGATATGGATTGATGTTTTAGCAATTTTGAAAATACAGAATGCATATACTCCAAAAAACCTATTCATGTAAGTTGTTTCAAAAAGTATTCTAACAATCGCTAAAGCTCTAGAATCCAAGGACATTTTTTAAGCTGAAGAAATTAGTCAAAATCTTTGAAGGAAGTATTGAATTAACTGCAGCGATTTCATGTAAAAGAATGGGACTCCAAGCAAAACTCAATTTTAAAATGATGGGAAATAAAAAAGGGTCGCTGTCAGCGACCCTTTTTGCATGATTAGAGGAGGTCAAATAACCTCGGCAAGAACAAAGTGATTTCAGGAAAAAGCATGATTAAAGCCAAGGCAATAATCATAGCAAGGAAGAATGGCAGAAGTGGCTTAATGACTTGGGTGAGCGAAATTTTTGCGATAGAAACTCCTACAAATAATAAAGAACCTACCGGGGGAGTGCAAAGGCCAATACAGAGGTTGACCACCATCATAATCCCAAAATGAACGGGATCGACTCCAACCTTGGTAACTACAGGCAGGAAGATTGGTGTAAAAATCAACACTGCAGGCGTTATATCCATAAATACTCCTACAATAAGTAAAATAATATTGATCAAAATGAGAATCACCCATTTGTTATCACTGACATTGAGCATAAACTCACTGATCATCTGCGGGATATCCTCTGCTGACATTACCCAGGACATACTCATCGATGTACCGATCAATAAGAGAACCACAGCTGTAGTTTCAGATGATCTCACCAAAATTCCCGGAAGCTCACTCCATTTTAGTTCCCTGTAAGCAAAGGATAAAACCAAGGTATACACGACAGCAATTGCAGAAGCTTCAGTAGCAGTGAAAACACCTGCGACAATACCTCCAATTACCACAAACAATAAGAATAAACTCGGTACTGCTCTCCAGAAGGACTTACCTAAGAAGCTCAATGTGACGCGCTCACCGGCAGGCAAATTATTTTTCTTGATAAAAATGGCAGCACAGGCCATCAGAACCAAACCTAACAGAATACCCGGTAAGTACCCAGCTACAAACAATGCCGCAATAGAGACCCCACCACTGGCTAAAGAATAAATAATCAGAACATTGGATGGAGGGATGATCAATCCCGTGGTGGAGGATGTAATGTTTACCGCAGCCCCTAGGGTTTTTGGATAGCCCTCCTCATCCATTCGCTTTCCCAAAATACTTCCTAATGCAGAAGCAGCAGCAGCAGCAGAACCTGCAATTGCACCAAACAGCATAGAGGCAATTACATTCACATACAATAGACCTCCCGGTAATCTTCCTGTAAGTCCTTTTGCAAAATCAATTAATCGATTGGCTATTCCACCTTTATTCATAATCTCTCCTGCCAATACGAAAAAGGGGATCGCCAGAAGAGAAAAGCTATCTAAACCAGTAGCCAACCGTTGGGCAATAGTAGTCGCTGAAGGCAGGGCTGCTACCGTAATAATCAAGGTGAAAAAGCTTGAAAGTCCTAAACTCCAAGCCACAGGTACTCCTAAGACCAACAGGGTCACAAAGCTGAGTACCAAGATCAAAATACCAATCCACTCCATGATTATTCCTGATTTTTAATAAGTTGTACGATATGGAAAATGTGGTAATACACGACCAGCAATCCTGAAACTGGTACGATGCCATAAACCCACGACAAGGGTATCTGAAGTGTAGCTGATTTCTGTTGCAAAATCTGAGTGATGTATACCAAGTTACCGCCTCCCCACACCATAATCACTGCACCAAAAAAAATCACCATTGAATGGATAAATAATTGAAGGTAAAGAAGCTTTTTACCCTTCAGTTTTTCTGGCAATATATCAATAGCTAAGTGACCATTTTTACCGGAAACATATGCTGCCCCTGCCAATCCCAACCATATCATGCTATACCTGGAAAGCTCATCTGTGAAAGAGCTTGGATCTCCCATGACGTAACGAGAAAAAACCTGCCAGGTCACATTAATAACCATCAATCCCATCAATACAGCGATGAGAACCCGGATAAATTGATCTAATTTCTCTTTCAATATCATCACTTTGTATTTTGAATTCGTTGGATGAGTTGACCTAATTGCGGCTTCTCTTTGGTCACCAACTCATAAACAGATTGTACTTGAGTTTGGAATGGCTCTTTGGAAGGATAACTAACTTGAACACCAGCCTTTTGTACTTCCCTCATGGATTCTTCCACAGAAGCTTTCCATAGCTCGGATTGATAAATGGCAGACTCATCTGCAGCTTCCTGCATCCATTGTTGTTCCTCTGGACTCAACTGATCCCAAACCACTGTGCTTACCAAAACCACATCGGGAATAGCCGTATGCTCATCAATAGAGAGGTATTTACATACCTCATAGTGACGTGAATTGTAAAAGCTCGGAAGGTTATTTTCTGCGGCATCTACAATTCCCTGTTGCAAGGCAGTGTATAATTCCCCGTAAGCAACGGGAGTCGGAGAACCTCCCATACTCCGGATCATATTGATCGCCATTTTTGATTCCTGTACTCTGACTTTTAGGCCAGTCAAGTCGGCAGGTGTTTCAATAGGTTTAGCTTTGCTGTAGAAACTTCTTTTTCCAGCATCATAAAAGCATAAACCCCGAAGCCAAAATTTTTCGGAGCTCAGCAATAGCTCAGTCCCTATTTCACCATTTAACACTTTTGAAATATGGTCATCATCTCTAAAAAGAAAAGGCAACCCTAAAACACTGATCTCAGGAGAAAAAGCTTCGAGAGATGCCGCAGAAACTTTGGTCATACCAAGGCTTCCTATCTGTAAAAGCTCCAAAAGCTCGCGTTCAGTACCCAACTGTTGATTGGGATAAACTTTTACTCTAATCCTACCTTTGGATTTCTCTTCCAGCTTTTTGGCTAGAAAAACCATGGCATTGTGAACTGGGTGAGCCGTCACCTGGGCATGGCCCATTTTGATGACTTTGATGCGGGAGTCGGACTGACAGCCTCCATATCCAAAGAGAAGTAGCAATCCAAAGAGAAGGAATCGGTTGTATTTCATTAGGGTCTATTGTCTCTTAGAGAGGCGATAATGTTCATAGCATTCTTGACAGATTCCTGAATTTCCAAAAAGGCCCCTTTTGCAATCAGGTCCTTTCTGAATAATTGAGAGCCCATGCCCACACAGAGCACTCCGGCATCAAACCAAGATTTCATGCTTTTTTCAGTGGGTTCTACCCCACCCGTTGGGATGATTTCAATTTTTGGCATCACTGCGTGGACTGCAGGGACAAACTCAGGTGTCAGAATGTTAGCAGGATAGATCTTTACTAGCTCAGAACCAAGTTCCTGCGCGAAAAAAACTTCGGAAACGGTTCCGCATCCGGGGATCCATGGCACTTCTACCCTAGCACAATATTCTCCCAATTTTGGATTCATCACAGGAGCTACAATAAATTCAGCACCCATATCAATGAACTCCTCCGCTTCATGTGGATGATAAATTGTGCCTGCACCCAAATATAATCCTGGCATACGGTCGGCCGCTTCCCTTATTTTTGGAAATATTGATTTGGCTTCCTTGCCACGATTGACCATTTCGATTACCCTCACTCCTCCTTCATAGGCAGAATAAAGTAGATCCAGACAAACTTGCTCATCAGGATGAAAGAAAATTGGCATCATACCACCGGCATGCATGCGCTTAATAAAGGGAGTTGGGTTTCTCATTATCGCTTGATTTTTCCGCCACCTTCACCGGCAGCCAATTCTTGAACTTCTTGAAGAGAACAAAGCAGAATATCACCGGGTACACTGTGCTTGATAGCACCGGCTGCCATAGCAAACTCTATGGCATCTTTTGGTCCCAGGTGAAGCAGGCCGTAGATCAATCCACCACCAAAAGCATCTCCAGTACCTACCCGATCCACAATGTGGGTCAACTCATAGGATCTGGAGGAGTATGTCTTTTTTTTGCTGTAAAGAGAGGCCGAGATGGTGTTATTTGATGAACTGTGTGAGATTCTGTCTGTCTTCACGATATATTCCAGCTTAGGATACCGATCAAAAGCCATATTCCTTACTTCAGTAAAGCTCTTGTAATCCTCATTGAGACATTGCTTGAAGTCTCTTGTCCCTGCTATGATCACGTGAGTGAGTTCCATCAAATCAGGCATAATTTCATGAGGAGCCTTTCCAAATTGCCAGAGATTGCTCCGGTAATTGAGATCTCCACTTACTTTGATGCCTTTCTCGTTAGCTTTTTTTAGGGCTGTCAAAGTTAAGTCTGCACAATGCTGGGAAAGTGCCGGCGTAATACCAGACCAATGCACCCAATCTACTCCATCCAAAATCGAATCCCAATCCAGTTTACTTCCGTCAAAATTTGCAAAGGCAGAACCAGCCCGATCGTAGATTACTTGCGAGCTCCGTTGCATAGCACCTTGCTCCAAGTAATAGACACCCATTCTACCGGGAATATGAGGAATGAATCGCGTATCAATTCCATTTTTTCGAAGCTGACCTGCCGCTGCCCAACCGATCTCGTGATCAGGAAAAGCAGTGATATGAGCGACGTGCATCCCCCAATAAGCTAATGCAGCTCCGACATTGGCTTCTGATCCTCCAAATTCCACATCAAAGGAATGGGTCTGGAAAAAACGCTGATTTCCGGGTGGTGAAAGTCTCAGCATGACTTCACCGATAGTGACAATTTTCTTCATGGAAGAATATTTTTTTCTCTAATTTGACCAAAATAAGGAATAAAAACGATGCACAACACTTCCCTACTTTTAGATCCATTGGACAATGTCGGTGTCGCACTCACTGACCTTAAGCCAGGAGAAAAAGTCAAAACCAATTCATTTGAACTTGATATTCAGGAATTTGTACCCGCCAAACACAAGTTCGCCTTACGTGATTTTTCAAAGGGCGAGGACATATTAATGTATGGTACAGTCGTCGGAGAAGCTACCCAGGCTATCCCTACAGGGTATGCCATCACTCTAGCCAATATCAAGCATAAAACCCGTGAATACGAGCTTACAGCAGGTAATTTTGAATGGAATTCACCAGCTATTGAAGCTTGGAAAGACAAGACTTTTTTAGGCTATAAAAGAGCTGATAATCAGGTAGGTACAGCCAATTATTGGTTGGTTTTACCTATGGTTTTTTGTGAAAACACCAATGTAAAATTACTCCAGGAGGCTTTTGAAAATGCACTTGGTTTTTCCCAACCGAATCCTTATGAAATCCAGATTAAAAACCTCATTTCGGGGCTAAAAACCGAAAAATTTACGGAAACGGTTTCGCAAAATCACTCGAAAACCAGCTCGAAAATCTTCGAAAACCTCGACGGAATTCGGTTTCTGACCCATTCCATGGGTTGTGGAGGTACGCGAAGTGATGCCGAGGCACTGTGTGCTTTATTGGCAGGTTATATCCACCACCCGAATGTTGCCGGCGCCACCATCTTGAGTCTAGGATGCCAAAACGCTCAAGTAAGTATACTAAAAGAAAAACTGGCCCAACTCAACTGCCAAAAAACCTTGGTCATTTGTGAACAGCAGCAGGAAGGTACCACTGAGGCTCTGATTTCTAAAGCAATTCAGGAAACATTTGAGGGGTTGATTGAGGCGAATAAATGCAAAAGAGAACCTGTACCCTTGAGCAAACTCGTCATTGGCCTTGAATGTGGAGGTTCGGATGGTTTTTCAGGAATCTCTGCCAATCCTACATTAGGAAGGGTTTCTGATTTAATTGTTGCCTTGGGAGGGATCGCTATACTATCAGAATTCCCGGAACTCTGCGGTGCAGAGCAAAACTTGATCAATCGATGCGAGACACCTGGCCTCGCAGAGAAGTTTGTACACTTGATGGAAGCGTATAACGATGCTGCCAAACGAGTAGGAAGTGGTTTTGACATGAATCCTAGTCCGGGGAATATTAAAGATGGCTTGCTAACTGATGCCATCAAGTCTTGTGGTGCCGCCAAAAAAGGAGGAACAGCTCCTATTTCGGATGTTTTGGACTATACAGAATATGTGAAAACCCCTGGTTTGAATTTGCTATGTACACCTGGTAATGATGTGGAAAGTACCACTGGACTGGCAGGAAGCGGAGCTAATGTCATTTTATTCACTACCGGACTGGGAACACCTACCGGGAATCCAATCAGCCCTGTCATCAAGATATCAACTAATACTAAAATGGCCACCAAAATGCCTGATATTATAGATTTTAACACGGGTACAGTAATCACCGGAGAAGATACCATCGAATCAGCCGGAGATAAACTGATGGATTACATCATAGAAGTAGCAAGCGGAAGGATACAAACCAAAGCTGAGGAAAAAAGAAACTTTGATTTTATCCCTTGGAAGAGAGGGGTATCCCTGTAAAATAAAAGAGCGGCACTTGGAATCAAGGCCGCTCTTTTTTAATTAAAAGGGGTGATTAGAATACTATTGTTGCTCTTAATGTGGTTTCTCCAGCACCATTTCCAGGATTAAAAAAACCAACTACTTTACCCATTCCTGAGGCAGTTTCAAATTTTCCTGTACCTCCAATAATTTCGACATCTGCTGTAAAATTTATCCTTGTCTCAGATACTGGAGTGGTTACATTCAAAATATTTTTAAAGTAAATGGTATTTCCCTTACCATCAGTAGTAAGAGAACTCACTTCATCAGGAATATTTGTCAATCCAAACTCATCAGCTAACTGTTCTGCAAAGAACATAGTAACAGGTGCACCTACGGTAACGGGACCCTGTGGCCCAAATTCAGCTCTCTGATTAATGAATGAATAAGCCTTTCCCATATAGGTCGCATTCCCAACTCCAGTTCCTGGATAAAATGCTGGAAATGGAAATTCTTCGGTAAATCCTTCATCAGGAAATATACCAATGGAATTTGAAAACTTCTCTTGGTAGAAAACTCCATTAGGTCCTTTTCGGAAGTTTTCTCCTCCAATTTCGTGATTACCAGCATCAGCAACTTCATTTGCTAGCTTAGCAGCTTCACTAGTCATGGGTGTTTCACCCTCTGGCATACAGGATGAAATGAGCAAGGCAATAGCCAAACTCAAGCCTGTTAATTTTAAGTAATTCTTTTTCATTGTACTTTTTGATTTAGGTGATTGATCTTTTTTGACATTATTTTAACATTTCCGAGAAAAAAACTGTTTTGAAAAATTAGTTTCAAATCTCCTCAAAACATTTTTTTTGTAGTTCATACCAATAAAAATGCCAAATGCATCAACCTACAATAAAAAAGTTGGCAGAAGAGGCTTTTTCTCGAATTTTCTTAGCCTCTTGGTAAGTTTCAGAATTGTACCATTCCAAGGCTTTTTCTCTATTGGGAAATTCCAATAAAACCAAGCGGTCATGTTTCCAATCTCCTTCCAATGCTTCAACAGGTAATCCTCGAATGACAAACTTCCCCCCGAATGGTTCCAGACTCCCAGGAGTTAATTTTTTGTAATCTTCATAAACTTCCATATTATGGATATCTACTTCTACTAAAATAAAGGCGGACATAATCTTTAAGGTTTGAAAGCCCAATCTGATTAATAAATACGAAATGGAAAACAGCACTATTCAAATACTTCAATTTGGGACAGGAAATTTTCTCAGGGCATTCATTGAACCTATGGTTCAGGATATTTCTTCGCCAGAAAAACCTCTGAATATCTGCATGATACAAAGCACAGGTGGAAATACCCTAGCAGGTCTAAAAAATCAAACGTTTCAATACCACGTGGCAGTAGCTGGCATAGATACTGGAAATAAGGTGGAGGAAATTCAGAAGATAACCTGTGTTAAAGATGGTCTTCACCTGCCTGCCGAAGCGGATAAGTTTTTTGATTTCGCCGCTAATCCTGATGTCAAATGGATCATTTCCAATGTAACGGAGGCAGGAATGGTCTGGAAAAATGAAGGTCCGATTACAAAATTTGCGGAATCCTTTGCGGGCAGGTTAACCCAATGGCTTTATCGTAGGTTTCTGAATTTACCTTCGGCCCAAACAGTCATTTTACCCTGTGAACTGCTTCCTAAAAACGGAGACCTTCTCAAGGAATTTGTGTTGAACCACGCACAAGATTGGCAGTTACCTACAGAGTTTAGCCTTTGGATCAATAAGCAATGCAGGTTTTTCAATTCCTTGGTAGACCGAATTGTCCCGGGATTTCCTTCCCATTTAGAATTGAAAGAAAAAGAAAATGATGCGTTTGTCGTGCAGACTGAACCCTATTGCTTTTGGGCTATCGAGGGAGATGAGAAAGACAGACATTTGCTGCCTTTTTTAGATAGCAAAGCTGAAGTTGTATTAAGCAATTCAATCGACTATTATTCCTTACGGAAAATCAGGATACTTAATGGACTTCACACCTTTATGGCTGCAAAAGGACTACTAGAGGGAATTGTGACTGTGGGAGAGTATGTGTCCAAAGAAGAAAATCTAATTGTATTAAATCAATTATTGGAAATGGAAATCTACCCTTGTTTGCCAGGTCCCAAAGAAGACCTCGAACGCTATGCAAATCAGGTTCTGGATCGATTCAGAAATCCTTTCGTTTCTCACAAATTGGCAGATATATCATTGAATTCTATCGCTAAATTCAAGAGTAGGCTTGCTCCAATCTTTGACTTCCATATCCAACAAACAGGGTCTTTACCTCCTATTGCCACTTTAGGACTCGTTTCTCTTATCCTTTTTTACTTAAATCATTCTGATAAAATTAGAGATACCGAAGAGGTGAAAGAGTACTTCTTAAACCAAAATGAATCACTGTCTGAATTTGAAAAAATTACTACTTCAATCAAAGATCTCTTTGGATTTGAAGATAAAGGAAACCTTTTAGTTGCTTATGAAAACGTGAGGAAAACTAGATAAACTCTAGTTTTCCTCAAAACCTAAACCTGCTGCAAATCTGGTTTTTGCATAGGATGTACGAAGCTTCGAGGCCAAGTCATTCAAAGTAAGTCTAGAATCAAATACCGCTACTTCCCGGGCATTGACCAGAAAAAGAGTGCTTTCCCCTATTTCAAATCTTCGCGTCTCACCGGCTAAAAGTGCTTCCAAGCTTTTTACATTTTGGGAAATCGTATTGACTTGCTGATTAAGAATAGACCAATTGTACAACTCTGAATCAAGCTTAGTCCGCAACTGAAGTTCCTTTAGATCCCGTGAAGTCTGTTTCATTTCAATTTTAGCCTTTGTAAGACCAACAGCACCTCTGGTTTTCCTTAGTAATAAAGGGGTGTAAAATGAAACGCCCCATTTATAATTGTTTTCAAAAAAGGGAGAGGGATTAAACTCTGAAATCGTCTCAGATAAGAAATTGTATTTCAATTTGACAACGGGCAAAAGCTGTTGGGTTTTAAGTCTTCTTTCCACGTCCAGACTAGCCAATTCAAAATCAGTCAACCTCAATTCAGGATGTCTTGCCACCAGAGTTCTGAGTTCTTCGGCATCAGGAACCTCAGTAAACTCCTCAAAGAGTCCCTGAGGAAAGACGCCGAGGCCAAGTTCCATGGGATTACCATCTTCATCCCAAATAAATGTATTTAACTCCTGAGTAGCTGCAAAGAAGGTGTTTTCAGCGATCTGCAGGCGATATTGACGGTTTAGCAATTGGGTAAAGGCCTCTACTGTATCGATTGCGGCTTGATCTCCCAATTCAAAGAATCGCTTCACCGCATTAAACCTGAATTTTGCCAACTCCACTCCTTCACGCAGGACATCCACGTTTTCCTTTGCCAATGACCATCTCCAATACATGTCAGTTGCCTGTAGATTAAGCTGATTGAGCATATTTTGACGCTCTACTTCTGTGGATTGCTGATAGATTTGGGCTTTTCGAAGCGTAGCTCTTCGATCGTCCAAAATTAGTCCTTGCCCCAAATTGACTGAAGCACCAGCGGAAAGCAATCCAGTAGCAGGCACATTACTCTCTGAGTTTAGAAATCTGCCCGTATTTTGTTCAAAAATCCCATTCAACTCCACCCCCATCCAAGTAGGAACCACCACGCCAGCTTCTCTTTTATCAAAATAGGTTGATTCCTTGTATTCTTTCTTGTCCAGATTCCCATAAATCATCGGATCAAATCCGCCTCTTGCCTGCCTCACTTCCATCTGACCCATTCTCAGGTTGATTTCAGCTTGTACAGCAATAGGATGGTAAAGCTCTACCCACTCCATAAATTGCTCAAAATTCAATTTGAGTGAATCCTGAGCTCTTGATGTAAGAGAGATCAAACTGACCAATACTATTAAAATTCCTTTTTTCATTTCTTGGTAGAAGCTGCTTTGTCTTTTTCTTCTTGAGAATAGTAGTCTGCCGGGAAACCGTTCAATTGACGCCAGATCTCATACCAAACCGGCACATCATTGAGTAAGGCAATGCCATCAGCACCTGATCCAATTCTCAACAAATCAGGCCAATTATCCTCCTCAGGATCTTCTACAACCAACACCCTGTATTGATTATTTGAACCAGCAAACTGATCAATCGCAACTACAACACCGCCAAATGTACCGTTGGAAATCTGTGGCCATCCTGAGAATACAATGGCTGGCCACCCATCAAATATGAATCTGACCTTGTTGCCCACCTTGATCAAAGGTAAATCCACTGGCTGAACATACATCTCCACTGCCAATTCAGCCTCTGATGGAACGATATTCACTATTTCAGCACCCTCTTTGATCGTTTCACCAATACCCACTTGAATGGCTTTAGCGATGTAGCCGTTTTGTGGAGCCAAAATGTATCTGTAACGAGTTCTTTGCTCATAATTGGAATACTGATTTTCCAATTTGGTCACAGTCGCTTCAGCGTCAAATTGGGAAGAAAGCGCTGTGTATTTGTCCGACTCAGCTTTTGCAAGCTTGTCTTTGAATTCATTGTCAATTGCATCCAGATCGATTCTGGCCGTAATGAGTTCATTCTGACTGCTAAGTAATTTATTCTCAGAAGAAATGAGCTTTGCCTGAACATCCTGAAATTTCAATCTTCGGCTTTCCAGAACTGTCAGAGAGTTCAATCCTTCTTTGAACAATTGCTCCGCTCGATCCAGCTGATACTTTCCGATGTCATAGTCAACTTTAGCCTGTACAAATCCAATACTATCGGATTGAACCTTTAGCTCTGCGATTTTCAGCTTGTTCTGTGCTTGCTGAAGTTTCAGTACATTATTTCTCCGTAGCGCTTCGATTTGATCCTGAAGTGCTGAAACCTTATCCCCATAAGATCTTGCTGCAAGAGATTTGGCGTCCACTTGCTGCTGCGTCCTAGGCAAAAGCAAAGAGTCGAAATACTCGTCTTTTACCTCAGAAATCCTCAAAATAGTATCACCAGCTACCACAAAATCGCCTTCGGCCACGTACCATTTTTCTATTCTACCTGCGATAATAGAATGTACTGTCTGTGGTCTTTGGTCTGGTCGTAGTGCCGTTACATAGCCTTTGGATCGGATATTTTGAGTCCACGGCAGGAAAAGCATAATAAAAGCAGCTATCAATACTCCTGTAAGGATTCTGAGACGTTTTTGACTTTCCTTTCGAGGAAGTGTCATCACAAGACTTTTGGCACCGCTGAAAGGAATGGATTCCTTAATCGTATTTGAAGATATGTTCAACATGGCCTTTTACTTTTTAAATTTTTTATACTCTTCAAAGCTTCCTTGGAAAAGGAGTTTACCTTTTTCCATGTAAATGATCTCATCTGCCATTTTCTGGACAGCTTCCTCATTAGATACTATCAAGAGAGTCCACGCCCCTTTCATGATGAAGTTCACTACCTTTTCTTTGATATGTGGATCTACGTAACTCAAGACATTTTCCATAATCAGGGCTTTGGGATGTCCGACAAATCCACGAGCTAGCAATATCTGATGGGCTAATGTTTTAGAAAGGCCTTTGCCTTCAGGTTGGAGCATGGTCTCCAAGCCTAGAGGCTGTTGATAGATGTAGTCTTTTAAATCTACAAGGCCAAGAATGAAGTCAACTTGATCCTGATCGTAATCTCTTCCCATCAAAATGTTTTCCTTGATTGTGCCATGAAAAATCTGCTGCAGCTCTAGGAAGTCTCCTACCATTCCTCTGTATTTCTCCAGATTGATATACTCCAAGGAAAGATCGTTTACCAAAACTTTGCCCTCATATTCTTCATAGAGTCCTGAGAATAAAGCCATCATAGCACTCTTGCCACTACCGCTTTCACCTGTGACGACTACTTTTTTACCTGGTTGTATGGTCAATGAAACCCCCTTAAGCAATGGCTCTGGTGAATCCAAAGGCTGAAAAACAACATCCTCTAATCCAAACTTCAAACCTTCTGGCTGAGATTGGATGATCTTCTCTCCTGGGCCATGATGCTCCAGTTCCAAATCCATGATATGCCCCAATTTTTCTACAGACACAAGGGTATCATATACTGTTTCCAAGGAAAGAATCAACTTTTCCACTGAGTTGACCACCAAGACAATGATTACCTCTGCGGCTACAAACTGCCCGATAGAAATCTGGTCATTGATCAATAAAAAGCTCCCTGCCAATAATAAACTTGTCACAATTAGCACTTTAAAGGCAATCATGACTTTATATTGGAAAATCAACACATGGAAATGTTTGGATCTGAATTCCACATATTTCTGGATCAATTTATCCGCCCTGAGAATCGGCAAACGAGTGCTCCCCACCAATTTGAAGGAATTGAGTGTTCTACCCACTTCTTCCAGCCAATAGGCAGTTTGGTATTTGTAGGAGGACTCTTTGAGAGCGGTTTCCATACCTCGCGGGGCTGTGAAATAGAAAATCAATGCCAATATTCCGAACAATCCCAATCCAAATAAAATAAAGCTCGGATGGTAGAAGGAAAGTAGTAACAAGCCAAATACTACCTGCAGTAAAGCAGCTGAGAAGTCAATCAAAATCTTAGCTAGTCCTTTCTGGAGATTGACGGTATCAAAGAATCTGTTTACGATCTCGGGGCCATACTCACCGTGAAGAATTTCAGTTTTGACTTTTGGCAATCGATACGCGATGGATAGCCCTGATTTGGAAAAAATCCGCTGCTGCAATCTTTCCATAATCTGAAGTTGTGAGATTTGAAGAAATCCTCCAAAAACCACCCCCAATGCCACAATGACCACTAATATCACCCAAGAGGTGGTAATTCGTCCACCTAGGATAAAATTAAGGATGGCCTGGATTCCCAAGGGTAAAGAAAGGGTAATCAACCCATTCAATACGGCATAAAAATATATCGCGTAGACTTGATTTTTTTCCTCCTTCAAGAGGCCAAAAAATCGTTGAGTTGGTGTTAAACCGGATGAGCTATGCATTAGGATATGGCTTTTTTCACTAATTGATGAAAGAATTTAAAACGATCTCCGCTGCCGGGCTGGGCGTCAATCATTCCGGGCAGGTGTTGGGAATTGAAGGACTGCATCAGAGAGGACTCCATAAGAGTTGATACCAAGGTTTTCGGATATAAATAAGAAGGGTTGATTTCCTTTATAAGAGAAGTCACTCGATCACTGAATTTATAAACTTGAGAAAATATTCCTGATTCATGCTCACTGTCAACCTCCTTTGTCATATATCCCTTCAAGGATTCATTTACTACTATATATCGAAGCAAATCAGGATCAAGATGATCATTTTGGCGATAAATAGGGCCTTCGACCATCAACCGGATTGCTAGGGACAATCTCTCCTCAGGGTCAATTAAATTGGCAGTGGCAAACACAAAATTGTGCTCCAACCATGCCCAATACCAGGCATTTAGATAAAGGAGCAGCTTATGTTTATTTTCAAAATACCTATAGATAGCTGCCTCGGCACTTCCTATTTTCGCAGCCAATTTTTTGAAAGTAAACTGTTCTAGTCCAAGTTCTTGGATCATCAGAGATCCTTCCCTTACGATCGAAATACCCAAATCTGAACTGAATGGATCTTTCAAATAAAGGCTGGAACTGACATCAACTCGTATTTTTTTCAGTATAGATTCCATTTTGAGTGAATCAAATCTTCAGTCTAAACGGGTCTAAAAATTAAAAAGTTTGCTTTTCTATTCTTTTTGTTAGTATTAATCGCAAAAAGTTAATTTTAATTACCGCTCCGCCAAGCCAAGGCCACTAATTCCTCTAAAGTGACATAGTGAAGTGTAGCTTCATTTGTCGCTTCCAACACTACAAATGGCGCTACGCCTGCATTTTTAGCTTCTACCCAACGCATCACACAGAGGCACCATTTATCTCCAGGTTTCAAGCCTGGAAATAAATATTCAGGTCTGGGAGTCATTAAATCATTTCCCCTTGATTTTGAGAATTCCAAAAACTCGGCAGTTACAACCGCGCATACCGTATGAGTTCCCAAATCTTGAGGGCCTGTTTCGCAACAGCCATTCCTTAAAAAACCGGTAAGAGGATCAAGACTGCATGGCATCAAAGGCTCCCCAAATACATTTCTAAACATATATCCTAGGATTTTTGGCTACCCAATAGGCCCAATAGATCAAAATAGGATGGATAAGCAAGAGTCTTACCCAGCCAATCCAAGCATCTACACATAGTCCATTATCTATGCATGATCCGATATGAATGAAATAAACATGAGAAGGAATAAATGCTAAAAGCATCAGGACTATCCCAAAAGCAGCACGAGTTCGGGTGGGAAAATACATAATCCCCAAACCAAGCAAGATTTCAGCAACTCCTGATAAACTATTGATAAGGTCAGGATTGGAGAAAAAGGGAGGAATCAATGGAAGATAAAAATCAGGGGAAACAAAATGATTGATCCCCGCTGCCAAATAAAAATAGGCTAGTGAATTAATGATAACTTTCTTTTGCCAAATCTTCATGATTTCAGGTAGTAATTAATTTCCAAAATGTACCTGAATTAAAGTCAGCGGAGGAATTTTTGTTCAAATATTTACATCGACTTGGAGATTAATCTCCTCTGTACTTCAGCTTACCGGCTGCATATTGGTACAATGTCTTGGAATATCGCAGCATAGCAGGAAGCAATATGATATTCAAGACCACCACAGTTGCCATATACATCCAAAGCTTGGGATCCTCTACCAAAACCGTTACCGAGACCAATGAGGTTATTACCAATGCCACCGAGAAAGCATAACTGATGTACATAGCCCCATCGTAAAAACCGGGTTCGGGTATCAGGTTTGATCCGCAAACCTCACAATGTTTCTGCGTTGCAGACAGTTTTCGATAACTAAATGGTGAAACAGGAAAGAGATTTCCTTCTCTGCAACAAGGACACTTAGCGGTAGCAATTGCTAATCCTAGACTCTTGGCCATAACTTGAAAATTATACACGAAATTATCTTTATTCCCAGTAATTCATCTGTGACTTGAGTTACCAATCCAATCGCTAATTCAAGGACAGAAGAAAATTACGTCCACTTTCGACTAGGTAAAAGAAATAGTCAGACATACGTTTTGAGTTACCAGGAACGCAATACCTATCGGCTTTGGTGTTTTTCATTTTTTGACTTGAACAATTTATCCTACCGTTTGCCATCCGGGAATCGAACAATACCACATTTCAGCCTTAGATGGCAATCTCTTACCACATCTTTACATTCAAAGTAAGATTTCATTTCTGCAGGTTTAAGCTATTTTAAGAAACTTAGCTTGAGCCATGACGTAACTTTGAATATGGCAAAAACTAAAAGTGGAAATTTGATTATAGCATTTAGATCAAATGGATGGAGATCAATCATCCATTCTGTGCTGGTAATCAACTTGATCAACCTTTCGGTAAATTTTGCTGAGAAGAATCAGGAACTTGAAGATCCTGTGGATACTGTTTCTGAAATGATTTTCGAATGGTGTCTCGAAGGTGACACTGAAGCTATACCTGATAATGGAACAGAACAAGAAGATCAGCACCTAAAGCCTTTGAAGATATTTTTCGTTTCGGTCTTGGGTTTTTCTTGGATGGTGGAAAAACTATTTTTAAGTCAAATCGGTGACGCCTATATAAGTCATTTTACGCCTATTTTTCTTTCTCTAAGTTCCCCCCCGCCTGATTTAGATTGAAATTTTGCTTTTAATCAATCAAAAATCTACACCATATTATCAATGAAAAAATTAGTATTCCTAGCCATTTGGCTGTGGACTATAAACGCCTTTGCGCAAACCGAACAAGACAGCCTAAAGATCCAAAGACAGCAACTAGATAGTCTCTTTTTGGAAGAAATAGAGAATCCTGGTCCCTTTCGAAAACCTAAACTCTTACATGCTGAACCTCTGTACATTGATCTCATAAGAGACCTTGGGGCTCGGAAAGGGGAAAAGGAATGGAATGTGGGTATGGGTATGCAGGATAAACGAAAATATGATGAGTTTCACACCTTAATCGAATATGAATGGGCTCCTATCGATCGGCTAGGACTGGAGATTGAATTGCCATTTAGTACTTATTCTTTCAGGAATGGTCAGCGAGAAGGAAAAACACCTGCAAACAGACTTGAGTCATTAAAACTGGCTTCCCAATACACCTTTTTGGTATCTGAAAAAAGAAATGTATCCATGGCATTGGGCTACATCCATGAATTTGAGATTCAAGATTTTAATCGATTGGGTAAAGAAAAGGCATGGAAGGGTAATGTATTTAATCCTTTTTTAGTAGCAGCCAAAAGATGGGGGACCAATTATCATACTCTGATTTACACAGGTCCTAAAGTCATAAAAGAATTTAATTATGATACCGAGGTCAATCTGGGCATTAACCTGAATTTTCATTACATGGTCACGGGAACTCGTAATTTCATTGGCTTGGAGGTCAATCAAGAAATTCAAAGAGGAACCCTTTCGACCACGCTAAGGCCACAAATGAGATTGGGATTGGCCGAAAACCTAATGATCGGAATTGTCTCAGCTATTCCCATCGGTCAAACTGATGCCGGCCTTGGTTCATTTATGAGGATCATTTATGAACCTGGATTCAGGGCTTTTCATTAAAAAAGGGGCTTACAGCCCCTTTTTATCTTATTTCCTCAAGATCATAATCCTTACCTCTACCCCACTGAAGCAACTCATAAAGGGTATAAAACTCCAAGGTATCAAGGTCTTTGACTCGGAAATTTTCACCCGAAAGCCGATCTACCACCTCTATCTTTCTGATCTCTCCCTGATTCACCAATCGATAAACCCTCCCTACTCTTAGGTTGTCCAGTGCCAAAGCCATTACTTATGCTTTTGATTTGATGACCACGCCAGTGGCCTCGAAAGTAATCTCCTTTTTTGGTTCAGTGATAGCTTCTACTTCTTCTTTGGATTTCCCTTGATCCTCAGCAAAATGACGAAGTGTCTCTACATCAGTCTCGGACAATGTGGCAACCCCATCCATGACAATCGGAAATCCTTGAGAATTGGTAGGAATGAAAAACCCATAATCCTTAAATGTCACTCTCATAGACTGACCATTAGGCAATTCCATGGCAAACCAGCATCCCTTTTTAGTACAGACTTCCTTGATCTCACCGGAAATCTTCCCTTCAAAAGTACCCTCTGCTTCCACTTTACTGACCATCTCCGCAGTCGTCAAGACAGACTCCTCATTGATCAAGTCTCCATAATTACCCGGAACTACTTCTGCCTCTCCCACTACTTCATAAGTGGTTTTCTGAGCCACTTCAGCAGCTTTTTGGCAAGAGGCAAACCCTAAAAGAACAGCTAAAATCAAAATTAGATGTGTATTTTTCATAGAAAGAATATTTAATTCCAAAAGTAAGTGAATCAACCAACTTGAAAAAGCAAAATTATTAGCAGCAATTAAATCAGTCATTTTGATTGATTTTTAGGGTGTTTTTTACAAAAAAGCTAATGCATTAAAAACTTTCGAATTAATTCTATCAACAAAACTTCAATTTTTTTAACAATCCTGTAATTTTACAGACGCTAGCACCTATTGACCCTGCTCTTATGCCTTATACCAAGAAGTTTATTATCGATTTTGACAGTACGTTTACCCAGGTCGAAGCCCTGGATATTTTGGGAGAAATAAGTCTAAAAAACGATCCAGATCAAGATTCTAAACTCCAAGCCATCAAAGACATCACCGATAAAGGGATGGAAGGAACGATTACGTTTAGAGAAAGTCTGGAGCAACGACTCACCATTCTTCAAGCTAATCGTGATCAAATCTCAGAGCTCATTGAGCGACTGAAGTTGAAAGTTTCCAAATCTTTTGAGCGAAATAAAGAGTGGCTGAAAGACAATGGAAAAGATGTTTACATCATTTCCAATGGATTCAAGGACTTTATTATTCCGATCGTCAGCCAATATGGAATCCAAAAGGAAAATGTCTTTGCCAATGATTTTGTCTATGATGAAAATGGAAAAATCATCGATTTCAACAGAGACAACCCTCTTTCCAAAAATAATGGCAAGTCTGAAACGCTGAGAAACGTCAATCTGGAAGGCGAAATCTTTGTCATCGGGGACGGGTATACAGATTATGAAATTAAGGCCTCGGGACTGGCAAACAAGTTTTATGCGTTTACAGAAAATGTCCACCGGCCTAGAGTAACCAGTCAGGCGGATCATATTGCACCTAGTTTTGACGAAATTTTATACATCAATAAATTGAACACTAAGTTTTCTTATCCCAAGAGCCGAATCAAAGTTCTACTTCTCGAGAATGTTCATCCAATTGGCGTGGAACTTCTGAAAGAAGAAGGCTACCAGGTGGAAGTTGCCACAGGGGCCATGAGTGAAGAGGAACTTTGCGAAAAAATCAAGAATGTATCCATTCTTGGAATCAGGTCTAAAACCAATGTGACCAAGAAAGTTCTGGACAATGCAAACCGACTTCTTGCAGTTGGAGCCTTTTGCATCGGCACCAATCAGATTGACCTAGAAGAGTGTCAGAGAAAAGGCATTGCAGTTTTCAATGCACCATTTTCAAACACTCGTTCGGTAGTAGAGATGGCTATTGCCGAAATCATTTTCCTAATGAGAAGATTTCAGGATAAGTCAGTAGGTATGCATGAGGGAAAATGGGACAAATCCGCAACGGGTTCATTTGAAATACGAGGAAAAAAACTGGGAATAGTTGGCTACGGAAACATCGGAGCTCAGCTATCAGTCCTTGCTGAAAATCTGGGAATGAACGTTTTCTACTACGATGTCATCGAAAAACTAGCGCTTGGAAATGCCACCAAACTCAATTCTTTGGAGGAATTATTGAGCAGCTGTGATGTGGTATCACTTCATGTAGATGGGAGAAAGGATAATAAATGCCTGATTGATCGAGAAAAAATCAACCAAATGAAGCCCGGTGCCATTTTGGTCAATTTGAGTCGTGGCCACGTGGTGGACATTCCGGCCTTGAGAGACGCTATCTTATCGGGGCATTTGGCTGGTTGTGCGGTAGATGTCTTCCCTGAGGAACCGAAAAACAACAAAGAACCGTTTGAATCTGAGCTAAAAGGCCTTCCAAATACCATCTTGACCCCACATATTGGAGGAAGTACGCTGGAGGCACAGGAGAACATCGCACGTTTTGTTCCTGGCAAAATCATGGAGTACATCAACACAGGCAATACTTACAATTCGGTTAACTTCCCAAATATTCAGTTGCCATTCTTGAAAGATGCTCATCGCTTGATCCATATTCACCACAATGAACCTGGTGTATTGGCAAAAATCAATCAAGTACTGGCCAGCTACAACATCAACATCGTGGGTCAATACCTGAAGACCAATGAGAAAATTGGCTATGTAATCACAGACATTGATAAAGTGTATGAAACAGATGCAATTGAAGCTTTGAAAAATATTCCGGGTACGATTAGATTTAGAACTCTTTATTAACTAATCACTCCATCTATTTACAAGCAAAAATCCCTGAGATTGACTCTCAGGGATTTTTGATTTATAGGTCAGTTTCCGTAATGTTCTTTGTAATAATCTTGGTATGCTCCTGAAGTGACCCTGGAAAGCCACTCTTCGTTTTGAAGATACCAATCGATGGTGATTTCGATCCCTTCTTCAAACTGTAGGCTTGGCTCCCAGCCCAATTCTTTTTGAATTTTGGTAGCATCGATTGCATAGCGCAAGTCATGACCTGCACGATCCTGAACAAAGGTGATCAGCTTTTCAGAGGTTCCCGGTTCTCTCCCCAGTTTTTCATCCATCTTCTGACAAAGCAATCGAACAATGTCGATGTTTTTCCATTCGTTAAAGCCCCCGATATTATACGTCTCACCAGGAACTCCTTTATGGAAAACGGTGTCAATTGCTCTCGCATGGTCTTTTACATACAACCAATCCCTTACATTTTCTCCTTTTCCATAAACAGGAAGAGGTTTTAGGTTTTTGATGTTATTGATAACCAGTGGAATTAGTTTTTCGGGAAAATGATTTGGGCCATAATTGTTGGAACAATTAGATACCACAGTTTTCATTTTGTAGGTATTGGCATAGGCCCTTACGAAATGGTCTGAAGCAGCCTTGGATGCAGAATAAGGAGATTGGGGATCGTAAGGAGTTGTTTCTAAGAAAAATCCACCATCATGTAATGATCCATATACCTCATCGGTAGACACATGATAGAAAAGATGCTTTTCCAGCTCACCTATCCAATATTTTTTTGCAGCATTGAGGAGATTGACCGTTCCAAAAACATTGGTTTTAACAAATGCCAATGGGTCTGAGATCGATCGATCCACATGAGACTCAGCTGCCAAATGAATCACATCAGTGATTTTGTGTTTCTTAAATATTCTATCTAAAGCTGCTTCATCCTGAATATCTGCTTTTTCAAATAGATAATTGGGGGCATTCTCTACCGATTTTAGATTTTCCAGATTGCCAGCGTAGGTCAATGCGTCTAAATTGACGATGGTATATTCCGGATATTTGGTCACAAAAAGTTGAACCACATGGCTACCGATAAAACCAGCACCTCCTGTAATTAAAATAATTTTTGACATCTTATTTTTTGTAATAGCTTAAATACCAATCTGTAAATGCCTTAACTCCCTCATTAACGGAGGTTTCAGGTTTATATCCAGTATCTCTCACAAGGTCACTTACATCTGCATGAGAAGCGGGTACATCCCCTGGTTGTAAAGGTAAAAGTTCCATTTTTGCTGTTTTTCCGAGTCCCTTTTCCACTGCATGGATATAGTCCATCAATAGCACAGGTGAGGAATTACCAATGTTGTAAATCTTATAAGGAGCCTTAGAACTTCCTGGATCTGGATTTTGTGGATCAAAATGGGGATTTGGACTGGCAGGCCTATCTGCCACTTTTACAACACCCTTTACTATATCATCAACATAAGTGAAATCACGTTTCATCTTTCCATAGTTAAAGACCTTTATGGTTTCTCCTTTCAAAATGGCTTCTGTAAATAAGAACAATGCCATATCTGGCCTTCCCCATGGTCCATATACTGTAAAAAACCTCAATCCTGTGGTAGGTACTCCAAATAAATGGCTATACGTATGAGCCATCAATTCATTAGCCTTTTTCGAGGCTGCATATAGGGAAATAGGATGGTCTACAGAATCCGAAGTGGAGAATGGCATCTTCTCGTTGGAGCCATAGACCGAACTTGAGGAAGCATAGACTAAATGCTTGACCGGATGAAAACGGCAGCATTCTAAGATATTTAGAAAAGCAGAAATATTGCTTTGAATATAGACCTCAGGATGAGTAAGTGAATGTCTGACCCCTGCCTGTGCGGCCAAATGAATCACCATATCAAATTTTTCTTTCTCAAAAAGTGCCATCAAAGGCTTTTTCTCACATATATCCAATTGAATGAATCGGTATTTGGGAATCGTGGTTGATTGAACTAATTCACCCAGTTGAATTGAAGATTTTTGGATTCCATGATGTTCTAATCGAGCATATTTCAGATTTACATCATAGTAATCATTAATCACGTCTAGGCCTACTACCTCATCTCCCCGATCTACTAAATACTGAGCTACATGGAAACCTATAAATCCGGCTGTTCCGGTCACGAGGAATTTCATATTGAAAAGCTATGCATTGGTTTAAAGTGCAAATATAGACTATTCCGCCTTATCGGAGTCCTTAAGAAGACGGTGATAGTTTGTTAATAATTCTTGATGAATCTTATTTCTGTTAAAATTCTCTACGATATGGTCATAAAGATTATTGGCATAATAGGCCATTTTATCCCGCTTTACATAGGCAAATTCAATGGCTTCTTTTAGAACCATGACCTCTTTAACTGGGAAAAGCAATCCTGTTTTTTGCTGAAAAATCAAATCTGTGTTTCCAATGATATCCGAGCAAATAATAGGTACATGCATGGCTCCTGCTTCCAATAGGACATTTGGAAACCCTTCTCTATGTGAAGGATGAACCAATACATCTGCCAAAGCAAGGTAGTGTGCTACATGATCAGTCCAGTCGATTTGGACAATTTTGGGATGCTCTCGAATAATCTGGATGGTCTCTTGAGAAAGGGGATTGAGATCCTGCTCAAAAGCACCCAAAAGCACCAATTTGGACATTCCAACAATTTTGGAGTTGACAAATGCCGAAACCAGCTCTTCGATTCCCTTATCCTTCACCAATCGACCAATGGTCAAAATAATGAAATCATCTTCTCCTGGCATGATTCGCATAGTCGCGGCCACCAAGTGATTTTCTTTCAAAGATTCTCGATTGTACTTCTCCAGATCAATTCCATTGGAGGATCCGTTACCTATGATTCTGATTTTAGAAGGAGAAGCCAACCCCTGGTCTAGGATAAATTGGTAAAGACCACGTGAATTAGGCCAGACTTCAGTTGCATTGGCATAGGTCCATTTTTCAGCACTTTCTAGCAGGCTCTTTTTGCCACCTTCGGCTGCCATTGCCGGGATACCTGCAAGTGTATGAATCCGGATTTTCACACCAGCTAAATTGGCTGCAATCATTCCCAAAAGACCCGCCTTTGGCGTATGGGTATGAACAATGTCAGGTCTTTCTTTTTTAAAAAGTCTGTAAAGCTTCCAAATACATTTTAGATCCTGTATTGGGGTGATTTTTCTTGTAAACGGAATTACCTCATGTCTGACGCCTTCATTTCTCACCACTTGGGTCACCTCCCTACCATCTGCACTCACCATGATCACCTCCCAGTCCTGTTCTTTCATAAACTTCATTTGACCAGAAAGCAAAAGTTTGAGAGAAAGCGGAACGGTGGTAATTCGAATAAGTTTGGGCATCAAAAAGGATTTCTAAAGCGTCAAAGGTAAGATTTTAACGAATGAAGTCCTTCTAAATTTTCAAAGGAAAAAGCAAAATCTCAGTGGACCTGATTGATTTCAACAGCAAAACTCAAGTTTGAATATTGCCCAATGAATCTTTATTTACTTTACCCAAGAACCAAAATGTTAAAGAAAATTGGAGGTTTTATACTGACTAATCTCCTTCTTCCAATTCGAAAATTTCATCCATTCGTACTCCAAAAACCCGTGCGATTTTTAAAGCTAAAACCGTAGATGGAACATATTTTCCAGCCTCAATCGAATTGATAGTTTGTCGGGATACCTGAACCTTCTCAGCCAAATCTTGCTGAGTCATGTCTTTTTTAGCGCGCTCTACTTTGATGGTGTTTTTCATTTCCTAGATCTTAACTAGCCAAAAGTGATTGTCCTTGCTTATACAATACCCATCGAAACCTTGCTATGAAAATGAGTTGGATGGTAAACATATTATACCCCATAAATTCAAGGTAACCAAAGCCATAAAATAGCAAAGTACCGATAATCAAGATGAAGGTATTAGCATAGCAGGCTACTAATAAAGAATCTAATCTGAGTTTTTGAATGAATTCATCCTCTTCTTTCTCTCTGGAAAAAGCAATCAGAAATAGAGATACAAACACCCCAATCAAAGCAAATTCATTCGTGAAATTTTCCAAGGAGTCTTCAAATAACGACCCTACCCGAATGGGTAAATTCAAAAAGGAAAAACTGAATTCGAAGTAATTGCTTGCAAACAGCAGTGAGGCAAAAGGAAGAATGAATATCCAGCCAAACTTCTGGAAGTGATGCGGCAGCAGGATTTTAGTAGGCATAACGCTCGTTGGTTTACAGGATGAATAAGTAAGCTATTTTTTACTAAATGTAAAATAAACTTTACTTTATGTCAAAATTTTTTTCCAAAAAAAATATATAAAATCAATTTCAAGCCTGAGACAATTTGATCGAAGCGTTGAATGTGTCAAAAAGGCCTTGGTTTTGACTAACTTTAGACCAACAAACCTATTGAAATCAAATCCATGATATCCAAGCAAAAAATAGCCATCATCGGATGTGGCAATCTCGGTACTTCCATAGCCAGCGGACTGCTGATGCGGAGCGACTTTGATCCGAAAAATCTGATCCTGACCAAAAGGAATACTGAAAGCCTTGCAGAATTTGAAGCCAAAGGGGTTCATGTACATTCCAATAATGCGGCTGCTGCTGAACATGCGGATTTGGTGCTTTTGGGTGTGAAACCCTACAACGTCGCCAACATCCTAAGAGAAATCAACCCTGTCCTTGATCCTAAAAAGCAAATCATCATATCTCTAGCTACGGGAATTACCTTAAGTGAAATGTTTGAGGTAATCAATCCTGCTACGGTGGCATTCCGAGCCATGCCGAATATTGCAGCTGATATTCAGGAATCCATCACCTGCGTCTGCCACCAAAATGCACTGTCCAGCCAAGTAGACTTAGCCAAAGAGTTGTTTGATGCTATAGGATTTACCATCAGCATTGACGAAAGTCTGATGGAAGCAGCGACTGTATTGGGTGCATGTGGCATCGCTTACGTGCTCAGGTTCATGAGAGCAATGATTCAAGGAGGAATTCAGATTGGATTTGATTCTGTGACTGCCAGCAAAATCGTAAACCAAACCGTCAAAGGCGCAGCGGAATTAATGATTCAAAAAAACATCCACCCTGAAGCGGCCATAGATAAAGTAACCACCCCAAAAGGCTGCACGATCGTTGGCCTAAACGAAATGGAACATCAAGGATTTAGTTCGGCTATGGTAAGAGGAGTCATTGCCAGTTATGAGAAAATAGAAAAGTGATTTTTACCTGATACATTCTAAATGCCTGCTGAAATAGCAGGCATTTTTTTTTACCCTTATAAAAATGCCTTTACCAAAAAGTAAAACGTTTACGGAAATTTACTTTAATAATATAATCATACTATTTATAAATAAAATACAATATTTAGAAAAAAGAATAAATTATGAATTGTTTTTCTTTTGAATATTTTCATTAGTTTTGTCTCGGGTGATAAACAACTTTTGCTATTCCTTTTTCAGCGAAGCGACTTTTGAAGGAAGGACTGTTTGGTTACTTTTTCCTCCTTCCTTTCTTTTATTAATTCTGCTCATTAAAAAAGCCTTCTGATTTCTCAGAAGGCTTTTCTATTTCTATAGGATTTAAACTTAATTCAAATCAATCAAACAGCTCTGCCAATTTATTTTCCAAACTTGGACCTCTCAGATCTCTAGCGATGATTTTGCCATCAGGATCGATCATGTAAGTTGCAGGTATTGCCTCGATTTTATAGAGTTCAGCAGCCGCTGAATTGAAATACTTCAGATCCGAAACATGTGTCCAAGTCAATTGATCATCGGCGATCGCTTTCACCCAATCTTCCTTGGTACGATCAAGGGAAACTCCAAACACTTCAAATCCTTTGTCTTTGTATTGATTATATAACCTCACCACATTGGGGTTTTCCTGTCTGCAAGGCTTACACCAAGCTGCCCAGAAATCAATCAACACGTATTTTCCTCTCAAATCGGAAAGCTTTACCATTTTTCCATTTGGGTCAGGAAGCTCGAAGTCAGGAGCAACCTGTCCTACCGATAGTGCTCTCATCTCGTCCAGCTGCTGCTTCATCTGCATGATGGATGATGTACCGGGATAATTGGCATTCAGCTTAGTAATCAATTCGTCAATAAACGGAAAGTCATTTTTAGGATTAAGTAATCCTATAGCAGCCAATGACGCGAACGAGTCCCCCATGCTGGTAATCATTTCTTTTACTTTTTCGGCTTGCTGAGATTCCAAAGTCATGGCATCAAGTTGAATTCGCTTGATCGTCTCCACATCATTTTTACTCATCGCCTCGTAGTACTGCTCGTTTAGCTTGTTGACAGTGAGTTGGTATTCTTCCATCAACTTTTCAAGCTTGAGCATTTCTTTAGAATCTGCAGAACCTTCAATTTGAAGACTGGCTGGATCTGAAAAATTATAGATTACCTCCACATTTTCCTTGAAAAGGGCGAGTTTTACCGCACGCTGACCATACAGATTCAATTCATAGAATGTAGGTGTATTCACCTCCAGTTCATAGGTAAACTCACCTTTGGAATCCACCTCCAAGGTGTCCAGTACTTTCGGTCTGCTGTCGGTGTATTGTGTCAATACAACCAAACCTTCCGGTGCATTTTCTATTTTTCCGGTGATCTGGACTTTGCCCTCAGAGGCAGCGTCATTTCCTCCACAGGAAAAAAAGGCCATCACGGCCAGGGTCCATACTCCAATCATAGTTTTCTTCATAAGATTACTTTTCCAATAATTCTGTCAATAGTTGGGTAGCTACTTTAGGATCTGCTTTACCCTGAGATTTTTTCATGACTTCTCCCATAAACATCCCCATCAAGCCCTTTTTTCCTGATCTATATTCAGCCACTTTTGCCGAATTCTCAGCGATCACCATTTCCACGATCGGCTTCAAAGAACTTGCATCACTCTCCTGAATCAAGTTGAGGCGCTTGGCAATTTCCAAGGGGGTCTCTCCAGACGCTTTAACCAACTCCGGATAGATCTTTTGAGAAGCTGCCGTGAAGGACACTTTGCCCTCGTCTATTAAAGCGATTAGGCTAGCCAAAGTTTCGGTTTTGATCGGAAAATCATTGATATGCAATGCATATTCATTGAGAAGCGACTTGATTGGGCCCATTACCCAATTGGATGCTGCTTTGTAATTGGTCGTTTTGGTACATAGGTCCTCAAACCATCCTGCGATTTCCTTTGCTTCTGTCAAAAAGCTCGCATCATAGGTCGGCAGTCCATAGACATCCACAAACTTGTGATACAATTCTTTAGGAAGCAAAGGCATAGTTGCCTTTATCGAATTAAGCCACTCTTCTGAAATCACCACAGGGCTCAAATCTGGCTCCGGAAAATACCTGTAATCGTTTAGGTCTTCCTTAGTTCGCATACTGGTAGATGTACCCGTGTTTGGGTCAAACGTTCGGGTCTCAGAAATAATGGTTTGGCCACTTTCGATCAATTCTACCTGCCGCTCAAATTCATGGTCTATCGCCTTGGCTACATTTCGGAAAGAGTTCATGTTTTTGATCTCTACCTTTTTACCATATTCAGTTGCGCCTTTGAGCATGATGGACACATTGGCATCGCAACGAAGCGATCCTTCTTCCATATTCCCATCACAGATATCCAAGTATTTGACAAGCTTTTTGATCTCTGCCAAAAATGCGTACGCTTCTTCTGAAGTACGAAGGTCTGGTTCTGATACGATTTCGATCAGAGGAGTGCCAGCACGATTAAAGTCCACCAAGGTATCTGTCTCCCCAGCCAGGTGAATGGATTTGCCGGCGTCTTCCTCCATATGCACCCGATTGAGTCTGATTTCCTTTTCGGTACCATCTGCCAAAATAATTGGAACAATTCCGCCCACGCAGATTGGCCCGACATCCTGAGTGATCTGATAGCCCTTGGGAAGATCTGGATAGAAATAATTTTTTCGGGAAAAAATATTGTATCGAGTAATCTCGGAATTGCATGCCAAGCCCATTTTCACGGCATATTCAATGACTTTTTTATTCAATTTTGGTAAAGTGCCCGGATGACCAAGTGTAATCACCGATACCTGACGGTTGGGCAAGTTGCCGTACACCGTAGAATCGGCAGCAAAAATTTTACTCTCAGTCAGTAGCTGGGCATGGACCTCCAGCCCGACTACCAACTGGTATTTATTCTTGATTTCTTCGCTTAGCATTACATGGACTTTGGGCGATTATAAAAACATTTCTTTTGCTTTCGCGACCACTTTCTCCAAACCTGCCAAATCCTTTCCACCTGCGGTTGCAAAGAAGGGTTGTCCTCCACCTCCACCTTGAATCTCTTTTGCCAAGTCTCTTACGATTTGACCTGCATTCCAGCCTTTGGAAACAACCAGTCCATCTTCTAAAATGACTGCAATCTGTGGCTTGTCTTCAATCTGGGCTGCCAAAATCACCAAGGCATTTGACACCTCATTTTTCAACTCATATGCCAACTTCTTCAAGGAATCTGCATTTGGCAACTCGACCTGAGCAATCAGAATGTTTACCCCTTCTTTTGCTACAAACTGACTCAGCAATTGGTTTTTTACACCGGAGGCTTTCTCCAAATGCAGACTTTCTATTTCCTTTTTCAGCTCATTTCGCTCACTAATCAAGGATTCAACTGCCTTTTTCAAGTCTCTTGGGTTTTTTAGCAATTCCTGAAGCTCTTTCAACAAGGTCTCTTGCTCACGCAAATAAGACTCAGCAGCTTTCGAGGTAATCGCCTCCACTCTTCTAACTCCTGAAGAAATTGATCCCTCTGAAGTGATTTTGAATAGGCCGATTTGACCGGTAGAAGACACATGTGTACCTCCACAAAGCTCAACCGAAAAGTCTTTATCAAATGTGATCACACGCACAAAGTCCCCGTATTTTTCACCGAAAAGTGCAGTCGCTCCCATTTTCTTGGCTTCTTCAATCGGCACATTTCGCTGCTCCACTAGGGAAATATTCTCACGAACCTTCGCATTGACAATGTCTTCGACCTTAGCGATTTCCTCGTCTGTCATTTTGCCAAAGTGCGAAAAGTCAAAACGAAGCAGGTTTTCATTTACCAAAGACCCACGCTGCTGAATATGGTCACCCAAGACTGCTTTCAATGCTGACTGAAGCAAATGCGTCGCCGTGTGATTATTCATGGTCAACTGACGTTTTTCTCGATCTACTTCTGCGGAAAAACGCTTCTCCGGGAAAGAAGGAAGTTTTTCAACAAAATGAACGATCAAGTCATTTTCTTTTTTGGTATCGATCACCCGAATCTTTTCAGAATCAGATATCAACCAACCGGTATCTCCTACTTGACCACCACTTTCAGCATAGAATGGTGTCTTATCCAAAACCAATTGAAATCGGTCACCCTTCTTATCGGTGATGGTTCGGTGCTTGATGATATGGGAATAAGTCTCTGTAAAATCATAACCAATAAACTCAACTCCTGTATCTTCATTAACAAAAACCCAATCACCTGTCTCCTGTTCGGAAGCAGCTCTGGAACGAGTTTTTTGCTTTTCCATCTCCTCTCCAAAGCCTTTTTCATCTACTGAAAAACCATTTTCTCTGGCAATCAAAGATGTCAAATCAAGTGGAAATCCGTAAGTATCGTAAAGTTCAAAAGCAGTTTTGCCTGTAATTACCTTTTCACCTTTGGCATTGAGTTCTGCTTTGATTGTCTCGAGCATCTTCAAACCATTATCCAAAGTTCTCAAGAAAGAAGCCTCTTCCTCCTGAATCACCTTGGAGATAAACTCCTGCTGCGCTCTAACCTCAGGGAAGACATCTCCAAAATACTCAGCAATAAGTGGAGTCAGCTCAAACAAAAACGGCTGATGGAAGCCTAGGAAAGTGTAGCCGTATCGAACCGCTCTTCTCAGGATTCTTCGAATGACGTATCCGGCTTTATTGTTGGAAGGAATCTGACCGTCTGCAATGGTGAAAGAAATCGCACGGATATGATCTACGATCACACGGAATGCAATATCAGTCGGCTCATCCTTACCATAAGTCTTTCCCGACTTCACTTCCAACGCCTTGATGAATGGACCAAAAAGGTCTGTATCGTAATTGGAAGACTTAAACTGAATGGCACGAACCAGGCGTTCGAAACCCATTCCCGTATCCACATGCTTAGCAGGAAGTTCTTTCAAGCTACCATCTGCCAAACGGTTAAACTGCATGAATACCAAATTCCAGATTTCGATCACTTGGGGATGGTCATTGTTGACCAAGTCTCGACCTGGAATAGCTGCTCGCTCAGCTTCTGATCTCAAGTCCACGTGAATCTCGGAGCAAGGGCCGCAAGGTCCCGTATCACCCATTTCCCAGAAGTTGTCCTTCTTGGAGCCCATGATGATTCGATCCTCGGCCACGATGCCTTTCCAAAGGTCATAGGCTTCTTGATCTTTTTCTAGCTTATCTCCTTCATCACCCTGAAAAACAGAAACATATAAACGATCTTTAGGGAGTTTATAAACTTCAGTCAAAAGTTCCCACGCCCATTCGATGGCTTCCTTTTTGAAATAATCTCCAAAAGACCAGTTTCCCAACATCTCAAACATGGTGTGGTGATAGGTATCCACCCCTACTTCTTCGAGATCATTGTGCTTACCGCTGACACGAAGGCATTTTTGTGAATTGGCTACACGGGAATATTTGGCAATCTCATTACCGAGGAAGGCGTCTTTGAATTGGTTCATCCCCGCGTTGGTGAACATCAAGGTGGGGTCGTTTTTGACCACGATGGGGGAAGAAGGAACGTACTGATGTTGTTTGGATTGGAAAAACTCGATGAAGGTACTTCTGATTTTCTTGGCTTCCATGGAAGGTATGAGATGCTGTTTAGGTAAAATCTTGTTCAAGCCCCTGATTTGGGCACTTTTTATCGGGTGACAAAATTAACAGAATTGATGGGCTTATGAGCAAATGGATCAGGAAATTGAATACCTCACCCCTATTAGAAAAAAACTACATCAATGCTGTCTCAAAGGAATCCAGTTCGGTCAAACTCAATTTGGTGTCTCTAATTCTCCTATTATTTTTCCTTTTCCTGTTTTTTGAAATACTTCCTAAAGAGAAAATTACTCTTCAAGGCTTCCATATTTTGGTTGAAATTGTAGGTACTGCTTTCCACATTTAGCATAGTTCGTTGCATTTGGGCTTTGAATGATGAATCGGATAGAATCATCCCGGCTGTTCCTTGGCCTGACTCCACTTGAGCCATGACTTCTCTAACGCTTTTCATAACCAAAGCCGCATCAGCACCCGCTTGCTCCAGCTGTTTTAAGGAATTCTCTAGCCTTGCGGCGCTGACTGTATCAGTGAAAATCTTATTCACCATCCCGTCTCCCTCTCTGAGGGTACGAATCATGTCTCTACCCTCTTTCGCCAACTGAGCAGCATTTGCTCCTGCATTTCTGAATTCGACCACAGAGGATTTGATCTCTGACGAAAGTGTAGGATCCGAAAGCAGGTTCCAAAAGGCCTCGCTTTGATTGAGTTTATCGGTGATTTCGGCCAGATTGGCTAAAGTCTTTTCCAAGTATTCTCCCGAATTTTCCAATTTCCCCATCAGCGCCTCGGTGTCCAGCTGAGGCAAGGAATACAAAATATCTCCTGGCTCAATCGGCGCTGATTCCCCTTCTTGAGGGTGAATTTGAATGATCTTATTCCCCATCAGTCCATCTGAATTGATGGTAGTCAGTGCGTTTTTTTGGATATAGGGCACCATGGACTTGTGAATGAGCATTCGGATATGAATGGTCGAATCGTTCCACATTTCGATATCCCTTACGGTGCCGATGTCCATTCCTTTGAATCGAACATTGTTTCCGGGAAGGAGTCCATTTACCTCGGTTACCTCAGCGATTACGATAATGGATGAACCGAAGATGTTTTGATTTTTTCCGATCATATAGAGGGAAAAGACCAAGAAAATCATCCCTGCCACCACCAAAGCTCCAAGCTTTGTATTCGCTATTTTTTTGTTATCCTTCATAATCATTCAAAGAACTCTCTAACCTTAGGGTCAGGGAGTTGAGTTAGGTTTTCAAAGGTGTCACTTGCATAATTTCTCCCTTCGATCAACATGATAATCCTGTTGGAAGTGATCTTAATACAGTTCATGTCGTGAGAAATGATAATCGCTGAGGACTTATACTTTTTCTGGATTTTGACGATCAATTCACTGATTTCTCTACCCGTAATCGGATCCAAACCGGTGGTAGGTTCATCATACAAAATGACTTTAGGCTTCAATATCAAGGTTCTGGCCAAAGCAATTCGTTTCCGCATCCCTCCAGAAAGTTCAGCAGGCATCATGTCGATGGTGTGGGCAAGACCCACATCTTCCAAAGCCTCCAAAACTGCCGACTCTGCATTTTTTTGGCGCTCTTCGGCTGTCCAGTGACGCCTGAGCGGAAACTCCAAGTTTTGCCTTACTGTCATCGAATCATACAGCGCATTACTTTGAAATAGGAATCCCACATCTTTTCGCAACAAGTCCATCTGATCCTGATCCAACTCAGCGATATCCTGACCCAACACTCGGATCTCTCCGGCATCCGGCTCGATGAGTCGAATGATGCATTTGATCAAAACGGACTTGCCCGAACCGGATTTTCCCAAAATCACCAGATTTTCTTCCTCCTTTAGAGACAGGGAAAAATCCTTCAGTACCTGATTTTTTCCAAATGACTTGTAAAGGGATTTGACTTCGATGATGGTTTTCTGCTCCATGTTGAAATCAGGTTAGTCCCAATAAATCAGTAATCTGTACCGCGATCAAATCAATCACAAACACCATCAAGGAGGCCACAATCACCGCAGTGGTAGCTGATCGGCCAACTCCTTCAGTTCCTTTTTGTGACGTGTAGCCCTTGTAACAACCCACGATACCGATGGCAAATCCAAAGAAAATGGTCTTGATCATTGCCGGAATAAAATCTCCATAGGAAAGGGAATCGTATGCCTGAAACCAAAACAAAGACCAGCTCACTTCTCCTCGGATATTCGCTCCCAAATAGCCTCCATACAAGGAAATAGCAATGGCTAAAGAGGAAAGCACTGGAACCATCACGGTAGAGGCAAGTACTCGTGTGACCACCAAATACTTAAAAGGATTGGTGCCTGACACCTCCATGGCATCGATTTGCTCGGTCACCCGCATAGAACCCAGCTCTGCACCGATGCCCGAACCAATTTTCCCTGCACAGATCAAAGATGTAATCACAGGGGTAATTTCCCTGACGAGCGAGACAGAAACCATAGCCGGCAAAAGAGAAGCGGCACCAAATTCCAACAAAGTTGGCCGAGATTGGATGGTCAATACCAAGCCCATAATAAATGCTGTGATACTTACTAAGGTCAGCGTCTTGTATCCTATCCAATAGCATTGGTTGATAAACTCCTCCCATTCCTGGCGGGGTTTGCTAACTTCTTTGAAAAAGCGAGCTGTGAAGCGGGCTATTTCACCTACTTCTTTCAAAAACTCACTTTCAGAAACGCTGGTGATGTTCATAACAAGATATCTTCTTTCAAATTGGGAAGAACTGGGACAAGTTTCTATCCCTTTGGTCAAATAAAAACCTGATAAATATCAGATTTACAGATTCGAGGGTTTTTTAGAGTACTCCTTGAACCTAAAGAATAGGGGTCATTCCCTGAATTCCATTTCATAAATCGTCTTTCCTTTTCTACTTTCAAGAAAATTTTAAAAAACCCAAGCCAGTTTCCCTTATGTCTTACTTGGATCAAATCGCCTCTCCGACTTTATTGATTGACGAAAAAATCACCCGGGCCAATATCCAACGAATGGCAGCAAAAGCCAGTCGCCATGGAAAAAAGCTTGTGCCTCACTGGAAAACTGCCCAATCCCATGAAATCGGAAACTGGGCCAAGGAATATGGCATCAAGGAAGTCACAGCCTCTTCTATCAAGCTTGCGGAATACCTCTGTGGCCAAGGTTGGGAAAACATTCACATCGCCTTTCCTTTCAATGTGAGGGAAATTTCAAGACTCAATCGACTGGCTGAAAATCAAGGTATTTCAGTACAAATCGTCAATACCTCAACCATACAGGCACTGGCGGATCAACTCACACAAGCTGTTGGATTTTTTATCGAAATCGATGCTGGCTATGGCCGAACAGGAGTACACATTTCGGATTTTCAAACCATAGACGCAATCCTCTCAGTTTCCAAAACCTCTTCGTTACTTCAATTCAAGGGATTTTACTTGCATCCAGGTCACACCTATTATGGCGTAGACAAGCAAAAAATCCACGAAGAAAGTCGGGAGGCCTTACACCTTTTGAAAACCACTTACCAATCCTCCTATCCAAATCTAGTCACCCGTTTGGGTGATACGCCAGGTTGTGCAGTGATGGAAGAGTTTGGAGATGTGGACGAGTTGGGTCCAGGTAACTTTGTGTTTTTTGACCTGATGCAGTCAGAATTAGGAAGTTGCAAAAAAGAAGATATCGCCGTATGCCTAGCTGTGCCTGTCGTAGACATCAATATAGAGAGAAAGGAAATCCTAGTTCATGGAGGCGGTGTTCACCTAGCAAAGGACGTTTTGGTAAATGCCGACGGGAATAAAAACTTCGGTGAAGTAGTTCTACTCGATGAAAAAGGCTGGAGCATTCCTTCCCATTACTCCTACATGAAAAGCATATCTCAGGAACATGGCATCGTCAAGGCTTCTGATGAGCTTTTGGCTACGGTCAAAGTGGGAGATCTGCTAGGCATTTTACCTGTTCACTCCTGTATGACTGCCGACTGTATGGGAGAATACTTGAGTTTGGATGGAAAAAAGATCGACCACGCAGAAGGTTGCCATTGATTTCTGATCAAAGATTTTAAAGTAAAAATGGCCTTCAGCTCAATCTGAAAGCCATTTTCAGTTCAGAAAGATCACTTAGAACCTGCTATCGATTTCCTTTACCAATCGCTCAGCGGACCAATTTCCCGGCACGAGGATTCTCGGCATAGTGAATATAGGATCAATTGGATCCATTTTTCCACCCAACTGGAAGGCAGAGCGAAGGCCTCTGGATTTCAGTTCCTGAACAGCCTTGGAATTCCAAAGCCCAAACGGATAAGCCAAGGAAGTAACCTTCCTTCCAGTAACTTCTTCCAAAAGCGCCTTGGGCTTATCAATCTGGATTTTCCATTGATCTTCGGGCAACTTTCTTAAATCCTGATGGTCCCAAGTATGTAGCCCAATAGCATGTCCCCTATCCGACAATTCTTTGATTTGTGAGTTGGTCATGTAGCCTGACTTCCCGATAGACACGGTCATGATGTAAAAGACTCCTCGGAAACCGAACTTCTCCAAAATGGGAGCTGCGGCAAGAAAATGATCCGCCCGAGTATCATCAAAACTGATCAAAATAGGTTTGGCGGAAAGCTTTTTCCCTTGATAAAAACTAGCCTCAATATGCTCTGGAAGGACAGACTGAAAACCCAGATCTTTCAACTTTTTCATGTGCTCCTCCAATCGCTCCGGATCAATAAAATAAGCAGGATCCTGCGTAGAGTAAGGACGCACGTTGTGGTAACTCAGAGCAGGAACTGGCTGAAAGGAAGCCTGCTGACCCAAACAATAAGCTACTCCTATCACCCAAAATCCTAAAATCAAAAGCGATTGTCTCATTGGTATTGGATGTAAATCGGCTTGGGATACAGCTTGAAAATCTCCTGAGGAGTCATCAGGCGATGAGGTGCATCTAGGGTATCATTGATGTAAAAAAGTTTGATTCCAGTGAATTGAACCGGCATCCCTCCTACATAGCTTCGGTAGCTGGAGACTTTTTTGGCAGGAAATCCAAAGCCATCCATGTTGATGACCACCTGTACCTGCGGAGTTGCCTTGATATCTTGGTGGTTAGTTATCATGTTTCGAGTGAATCGATGCACCACCAGAATCTTCGGAGGCAACCCATTTTCTTTGACCAATTTAGAAAGGTACTCAATCGCAAAATTGATTTCAGCTGCATCCATGGTGCCGATCTTGGTTCCCGGGACACTTCCGTCCTTCATGGACCATTCTGGATCTAGACCAAGGTGAACGTCCTTTTCCAAAAGGTATTTTTCAAGGGTTGGCACCTCACGCTCCACCGAACTATGGCCTATTTGAACGTCCAAAAACGTAATGCCATTCATCGATCTGCCCAATTCAATCGCTTTTTGAATTTGAGCTTCAGGCATTCGGATGCGATAAGCTGATTCTTTCCCGGGATCTTTTTGGGCTGTGATTGCAATGTAGTGAACCGCGGGAAGTGCAGGAGTCGCCGAATCAGCTTGAGTCCAAAATTCCAATTCTTTTTGAAACAAATTCTTCAATTCATCCTCAGGAATCCGACCCAATATCCCCATGTTTTTCGAATAAAAATTACCGTACATCGCCACAATTCGGTGAAAAGGCAACAAGGCTCCTTTCTCCGGAATCACAGTAAAAACTTGCCAAGGCTTAGGAATGCTGTCGTGTGCAAGGGCTTTGACCCGCCTTTCAAAATCTGTCGTATCCAGGTGTTCAGGTTCAAATACCTGCTCGGTGATTTTTTCCAAGACACTTTTTTGATTCGCCTCATCCAAATCCTCTTGCAGGACCACCACCCCATTTTCTGGCATCGGACTGGTATCCAAAAAGATCCAAGCAAGAAACCCTATTAAAGAAACTGAGAAGATGGAAGTGAGCCAGATTTTCGTTTTGTTCATGACTAAAAATAGAAACTTAACTGAGAAAAGTAAGTGACCTAGAAAACCCTTCAAAAAAAAACGGACTTCAAAATCCCACCCTCCCAATCAGAATGCCTTTTATCCTGAATATGCTCAGCAGATGGAGTAAACGTGAGAAAAGGATGGCTAAATAGGACCATCCTGCTATCTTGAAATTTATACCCACCAATCCCAGCACAAATGCTTCAATTTAATCGACCGATATTAGGCCTAATTCTACTCGTGGTCTTGAATTCCTGTTCTCAGTTTAGCCCCTCCAATACAGCAGATTTAAAGGAGCTTACAGACTATTACCAACTCAATGGTCCGGATTTTAGCCAGTCCGGAATCGATTCGACGCAATTCATCCTGACCAATTTTGCGGGCCCGGATCTAGTTCCAAGTCCATCTTGCTTGTCCGTAGCTGCTACAGGAGAGGTCTTTGTGGGCGTAGATATGATTGGTTCTTTGGGAAAAGAGCCCGGAAAAGGAAAAATCGTCCGCCTTATTGATCAAGACAAAGACGGTGTCATGGACAGCCACACCATTTTTGCTGAGGTAGACAATCCGAGAGGAATCATCGCTATGGGGGAAAAAGTCTACGTATTGCACACTGTTTTCGGCACTGACAGCATCGCCTCTAATATGGATTTGGTGGTCTTTGAAGATAAAAATGCAGACGGAATCGCTGACGGACCTTCGCAGCCACTGATCAAAAACATTAGCAATCAAAATTCCCTCAGATCCCGAGGAACTGATCACAGCACCAATGGCATCCGCATGGGAATAGATGGCTGGATTTACATTGCTGTTGGAGATTTTGGTTTTTTTGAAGCAGAAGACCGAAGTGGCAAAAAATTGACCATGCTCGGAGGAGGCATTGTTCGCGTGCGACCAGACGGTACGGAAATGGAAGTTTACGCCCATGGCACCAGAAACATCTATGATGTGGCGATTGATCCTTTCATGAATATTTTCACCCGAGGCAATACCAATGATGGAGGTGGTTGGAATGTTCGTTTTATTGCCTACAACCAGAGCGGAGAATACGGCTACCCCAGTCTTTTCAAAAATTTTACCGAAGAGATCCTTCCTGCTTTAGTGGATGTGGGTGGTGGTTCCGGTACGGGTTCTTTTTTCATGGATGACCCTCGCTGGCCTTCCGCTTATAACCATACCCCATTGATGGCAGATTGGGGAAAAAGTGAACTATTTGTACATCGGGTCAAGCCGGATGGGCCAGGTTTTCAGCAGCAGGAAGAGCATTTTCTTAAACTTTCCCAGATCACGGATTTAGATTTGGATGCTTCAGGAATCATGTACTTGTCCGCATGGGACGGGGCTGGTTATCGTGGGAATCCCGAAAAAGGGTATGTCATCCGGATGGTTCCTGCTGGACTCAAACCCGAAGCTGCACCTGATTTCAAAAATTCTACTTCCTCAGGCTTGGTTGAATTACTGAAAGCGCCAAACGCAGTAACTAGGTTAGCCGCACAGCAAGAATTACTTCAAAGAGGAGCAAAAGAAATATCTCCTGAAGTCCTTGTTTTGGCACAAGACACCTCACTACCCCTGCAAAATCGAGTCGCCGCAGTGTATACCTATGCTCAATTAACATGCACTGAAGGAATCAAGGCTTTGGTGGAACTAAGCAAGGAAGATAGAATGAGGGAATTTGCCTTGAGAGCGTTGTCAGATCGGAAAAGCTGCCACCAACAGATCCCTTTAGATGCATTTACCGCTGCTACACAGGATGCCAATCCGAGAGTTCAGGCTGCGGCATTAATTGGCTTGGGGCGAATTGGAAATCCTGAAGCTACCGAAAGCCTATTGGCGATGAAAGTTCCAAGCACTTTTCAAAGTCCCGCTTACCAAACTGAGGGACCTCATGCCACTCCAAATTCAGAAATCATTTTACCTCATTTGGCAGTGAAGGCTTTGGTAGAAATTAAGCCTGTGGCTGAGATGATCGAAGCGATAGATTCCGATGAATCCAAACTTGCCTTGTGGGCCTTGCGATACATCCATGACACAAAAGCTGTCGATGGATTGATATCTGCTTATTCAGAAGCTAATCCCGAAACTCAAAAAGAAATTCTTTTCACCCTGTCACGCACTTATCAACGAGAAGCTCCATACGATGCCAGCTGGTGGTGGGGCACACGACCTGATACCCATGGGCCTTACTATAAAGGCGAAGAATGGGAAGGTTCTGCCAAAATCCGGGAGTTTCTCTTAGCTCAACAAGCCAACGCTGAAATGCAGGCTTATCTCTCTGAATTGAATGATCGAAACCGATTGGGTATAAATGAACTCGGAACTACCCTGCTTGCCGAAACTGAAGAAGAGGAAAAAATCGATCTGGAGTCCATCAAAAACAAAAAGGGGCAAGTTGGAAATTCCTCCATTGAGGATGTGATTTTGGGTGTGGCCGATGTCAAGGGAGACCCGGTAAAAGGTAAGGCCTTGTTTGCCAGTCAGGGATGCTTGGCCTGTCATACCATCGAAAAAGGTCAGCCTATGAAAGGTCCATACATGGGACAGATCGGCTCAATCATGAGTCGAGACCAGATTGTCGAATCTATCTTGAAGCCCAACGCTTCCATTTCACAGGGTTTTGCCACGGTACTTTTGGACACCAAAGACGGAAAAAGCTACACCGGCTTTGTCACTGCTGAATCTGCCGAAAAACTTACTATCCGAGATATCGGAGGAAATGCCACAACCTTGGAAAAATCAGCTATCAAAAACCGAAAGCAATTGGACACTTCGATGATGCCTGCTGGGTTAGCCAATTCACTTTCCTTTGAGGAACTGGCATCATTAGTCAGCTATTTGCAGCAGCAGAAATAAGCCATTCAGTTGGAAAGGTGAATTCAAATACCCGATTCACCTTTCCATTATAATTTTACACTTAAGGAAAATCATGATTCGCCAGATCCTTATTTCCCTATTTTTCATCCTTTCCGCATGTACTACTATTAAAACGGAGGAGAAAATCGACCTAGTCTCCCCCGTCGTGGAAGAAGATTTTTATATAATTGAAGGAGAAAATGAACCTCTAGACACACTTTTGGCGCAAAAGGGAAAAGTACTTATTGCCTATAGTGATTGCTATCAGTGTCACCGCGAAGAAAATCGGGCAAAAGGACCTTCCTTTTCTGCTATTGCCAAGCGCTATCCCCTTCAGAAATCCTATATCGAGCTTCTTTCCAGAAAAATCATTTCGGGTGGTTCAGGTACTTGGGGCTATCCGGTCATGAGTGCCCATCCCAAACTTTCAGAAACGGAAGCCCGATCCATGGTGACTTACATTCTTTCAATGGATGTAAAGTAAAACTTAAGGCGACTTGAGTGTTTATGCTGAAAATGTTTTTAATTCAAAAACTCAATTCACTTGTTCTATGCCTTATCACTTCGTTTCATCTCTTCTATTCCTTTTTTTAACGTCTATTTTACCACTTTCCCAACCTGTCAAGGTAGAAGTGGTTACCAACTATGGGACCATGATTATCCAGTTGTATGATGAGACTCCCTTGCACAGGGATAATTTTATCAAGTTGGTGAAAAATGGCACCTACGACAGCTTACAATTTCACCGAATAATCAAAAACTTCATGGTGCAAGCTGGTGATATCCGGAGCAAACATGCCACACTGACCGACACCTTGGGTGGTTCTGACCTCGGCTATCGGATTCCTGCAGAAATTGTCCCTCAACATTTTCATAAAAAAGGCGCACTCGGAGCTGCACGAACCAACAATCCTGAACGGGCATCGAGCAGTACTCAGTTTTACATCGTACAAGGCAGAGTGATGAATGACAGCCTACTCAATCATAATGAGAATCGAATCAATCAATTTCTTGCCAGCCACTACGCAGTCAATGACCCTGAAAACAAACCGCTTTTAGACTCTCTAGACGCTGCACGAGTGGCAAAGGACAGTATCTTGGTCAAGGAACTCTCATCCAAATGGTCCTTAAGATCAAAGGAATATAGCAAGTTTGAAAGGTATCAACTACCCGAAGCTCATCGGGAGGTTTACAAATCGATAGGAGGATCGCCTCACCTGGACCAAAACTACACCGTATTTGGTGAGGTCATTAGTGGATTGGATGTAATCGATGCGCTGGCTGCTGTGCCAACCACTCAAAGAGATCGTCCAAGCACCGAAGTGAGGATTCTCAGTATGAAAATTTTACCTTGAGCTACTATGAAAAGATTTCTCATCGGCAGAATAAAAAGTATCGGGTATGCATTCAAGGGATTTTTCTTTTTGATCCAAACGGAGCATGCCATTATCTCCCAATTAATCATTGCAGGGATTTTTACGGCTATGGGATTCTATTTTGGAATTACCAGAGAAGAATGGATTTGGCAAATCCTGGCAATCGGGATGGTATTGAGTGCCGAAAGCCTAAATACGGCAATTGAAAAAGTCTGTAATTTCATCCACCCCGATTACCACCCAAAAATCGGAATCATCAAAGATGTAGCCTCAGGCGCGGTGACTTTTGCAGCACTTACTGCGCTCATTGTGGGCGGTTTAATTTATTTCCCCTATTGGCTCGGATAGCAAATTTTATCAGGACATAGCAGAGACAAAATCCAAAATAAGTTTGTTTCTATAAGTTTTTTCAAAATAAAAAATTTTAAATTAAAATTATTTATATCTTTTATTCTGATTTTTTGTAAAAAAGAGCCAACCTTGGAGCTTAGGCCTCGTTAGTAGGGATAGTTTTACTAACTAAACTAACTACATAACAACATGCAAAAGAACAGTCAATCCATTACCAAAAAGCTTTTCATTTTGGGGATTAGTATCGGTTCATTTTTACTTTCATCTCCAACCTATGCTGGTATCGGTTCAATCAATGCAAAAGGCAACACTTTTAATTCCGAATTCGCCGAAGAAATAGAGGTGAAAATTGAAGAATTAAAATCACAACCGAGCATCATCTTGGTGAACAAAAACCTGGAAGTGGTCGCAGAGTTTTATGGAAGCACTGAAAAGCTAAAGCAGCAATTTGGAGCCACATTCGACAATGCTTCGCTTTTGGCAGGTGATCATACTCAGCGCATCTACTTGATTACAAAATAACGTCTGATTGAAAAATCAACTCAAAGCAGGAAGAAAATCCTGCTTTTTTCATTTAGAAGCCAATGTGGTAATGGGTCTTTCCAAAATTTCAACCATCTCAGTTCGTACCTCAGAAAAGAGTTTTCGTATGCGGCAGGTTTCCTCATCCTCACATTCAGCACAAGACTCATAAAACCTTTCCGAAATACAAGGAATCAATGCAATCGGTCCGTCCATAGCCCGCATTACTTGAGCTATACTGATTTGGCTTGGGTCTTTGGCCAAAGCATACCCACCTTCCGCACCCCGGATACTTTTCACCAACTGATGAGATTTCAAATCACGAAGAATGTTTTCCAAAAATTTGTAGGGTATGTGTTCTTTTTCTGCAATCGCTTTAGCCGAAATAGGCAATAGTTCGGGATGGTCTTGAAGAAAAAGAATGGTTTTAATCGCGTATTTGGCTTTTTTAGAAAGCATGACAAGGATTTTCGACAGATTTTAAAAGTACAAAAAAGAATCTTTCAAATAGTTCGCAATTCATTTTTCGAATTCATCTTAAGTCATTTCCTGATTTTTTTCAAAAAAAAACCTGCTGTCTATTTGAAAAAATAAATCGGTTTTTACCTTTGTCTATATTTCCTATCATTTTTATAGGAATAATAGATTTAGCATAATTTCTCAAACCTACTACCATGAACAAAAACCTACTCTTAGCTTGGCTATTCCTTTTCTCAGGAATCG
>JAGXQZ010000062.1 GCA_018336015.1 Algoriphagus sp.
GAAAATTATTTTTGAATAAGTTGGATTAAAGGACGAATGGAGTCCAAGACAACTGGATCAGAGGAGATTTTCCAATCCAAGCTTTGGTAAGTAGTGCTATTGTCATTTCCATGATGAAAGATGATCAGGGATTTGACAAGAGGATAGTTGGTTTTGAAATTTCTCAATGCTTGTGCATACCAATTCGCTCGATTTCCTCCCACTGCCAATGATCCAAATTCGGCAATTAGAATAGGCTTTTTGTAAAGTGAAAGTTCCGGGTAGTGCTTTCCGAAAATATCTTCAAAACTCCACCATTGGCTCCAGGGTGCTACGGTACCATAATTGAGCGTGCCGGTAGAAATCCAATCCACCCATTCACTTCCGGGATAAAAGGAATTCAACTCTCCATAAGCCAAATGTGGCGCCCAAACCCAAATCACATTTTCTGCTTTAGCGCTCCTGAACAGGCTCACCACATGTTTCCATGCCGCAATGAAGTCCTCGGGCTTGTTGTTTTGCGGTCCCCAAGGGTAGCGGTAGGGATCGTTCATTTCATGTCCCAATCTCAGGAAAATGGTAACGCCGGAGTTTTTCGCATCTTCGGCCCACTGAGACAGGTAGGCATCATATTTCCCTTCAGTAATTCGCTTAAGTCCACCTTTGTTTGGGTCCTGATTGGCAGCAATCCCCTCATTTTCACCTCCGGTAAAATCATTGAGCCAAGGTTCCCAGGTAATCATGGGAATAGATCCCAAGGCAGCGATGGTTCTTACTTTTTCGATGGGAAACCTTTGTTCTTTTTTGCTTCCCCAAGCTGTGTAAACATGCAAAAGAGAAAATGTAGTTCTGAGTGAATCTTCCAAATCAATAATTGGCTGAAAGGAAATGTCTACCTGATTGTCATAGGCACCCAATAAAAATTGATCAAGCTGCTGCAGGGAGTCCTTATTCCTCAGGGAGGCACTTAACCATTCCAATCGTTGTGCCCTTGTCTGGGATTTGTTTTTTAGAATATATTCTTCCTCCCATTCGAAAACCGACTGATTGAGCGATTTCAGAAAATTTTCCGCTGGTCCAGATGATTTATCTCCAAGAAAAGCCAATAGGTAGACCAAGGTCAAGCCCAAAACGATGGCAGTAAATACAACAGCAAATCGGGTGAGGATCTTTTTCATTTTTCCTTATTCTCCTTTGTCTTCAATAGGTTTAGGATGTCTACTTTCTCCCAAGGTGATGCAATGTCTAATCTACCCGATTCCCAAACTGCATACATTGCAGCTGATGCCATCAAGAATGGAATCAGGGCGAAAAATAACATTCCATAAGTTATTTCGGCTGTGCTGAGGAGTTGAACATCACTGAGTACTCCGATTCTCTGGTACAAAACTATCCCTAATGTCAAGATGAAAAGTGCCATTTGAATTAGTAATGGTTTTGCAAATGGAGAGATACTTCCAATGACAGCTTGCTTGGCTGTGGGGATATAGGGGATTTTTTTATTCAAAAGTGAAAGAATAAAACCCAGAAAAAATACCGGCCAACAAGCAAATTTCATGATCATTCCCCTCCAATGGATTCCCTTTTCTGTATCAGGATCACAAAGCCACTTTTGGACATAGAGGTAAATCGCTGAGGAGAAAATTACAACAGGAAATCCATAGGTAATAAATTCCAAAAATGACATTTGAGCAGGGAGCAAACCTGTCCAGAAGTATAAAAATGGGATCAATAAATAGATCAGCGTCGTAAATCCTTCCAGATAATAGGTGCCAATCGTGAGATAGGAAAGTTTTTGCCAAAAGCTAAGCTTGGAGAAAAGTCGTGGGACTTCATCAAACAAGACTTCATGGACTCCACGAGCCCATTTCAGTTGTTGCTTGCAAAAGGAGCCAAAGTCCTCAGGCACCAATCCCCGCGCGACAATCACGGGATGATAAATAGATTTCCAACCTTCTGCGTGAATGCGAATAGCAGTGACGAGATCCTCAGCCAATCCTACGCCATGACCACCTGCAGTTTCCAAGGCCTTTCTTCTGAAGGTGCAGTTGGCACCAATGGCCACTGCACAATTGTACCCGTGCATACCCATTTGGGTTGGGCCATAAAACGTATAGGTCTGCTCTGCAGCAGCCAATGCTGTAAAGGATCGATATTGATTGTAATACCCCTGTGAAACTTGAACATAACCTACCTGAGGGTCATTGAAAAATCCCAGTACCTCATCCAGGAAATTGGGAAAAGGAATATGATCGGGATCTAAAACCAGTATAAAATCCTCCTCAGTTTTGGAAAGTGCTGCATTGATTTTCCCTGCTTTTGCACCCGGAATTCCTACCAGTTCGAGCCAGACGGCTCCATGTTTTTCAGCTACTTTTCTAAATTCAGGATCTCGGGTGTCATCCAGAAGATAGGTAGTATGAGGGTAGTTGATTTGAGCACATGCTTCCAAGGTCTTTTCAAACATGGACAGTGGCTCACCCGGAGAGCTGGTGGTGAAAATAGCCACTTTTAAACCTCTTGGAGTTTCAGGTTTGACCGGTTTTTTTATTCCCAAATAATTGACCCAACTAATGATCAATCGGGCCATACTATACCAAAATACAAAGGATAGGATAAGGTAAAGCCATAGATTGCCTACATGTTGGGCCCGAAACCACCATTCCGCCATACGCAGGATGGATCCAATCCCTGCAATGACTAGGATTCCCAAGCCAAGTTTTTCCCATCGCGAAACCGACTTAGCTTGGGTAAATTTCCAGAGCTTTTGAAAAGAAGGGTTAATCATTCCAGATTCTAAGATTAATACCGGCTCCCATTGTATTGCTTTCGAAGAAAATCGTGCGTTGATAGGCATGCTGAATTACCAGATTTGCTTTGCTGGTGAGTTTAAAGTTAAACTCGGTAGAAAGTTCAACTGGAGTGTAGGTAGTAGGGTAGAGTTCCAGCACGATATCACTTTCTTTGATAGGCGCATTTCCATTTCCCGGATTCCCGTAAAATACCGTGTTAGGATTGTCGATTTGAGCTTTTACGCCTACGTTTCCTGAAATCTTTAACCCGATTTTTTCCGATAACTGAATTTGGGCTTTGGCAAGTGCAGCATGAATCTGCTGGTTGATAGGAGTGAAATATGGCGTGTATGCCCCTGGAATAATGGCTCCGATGGGTGTGGAATTTTGCCTATTCAGAATGGGGCGATTCGGTTCAAAGCGGACTTCCTTTGAGTTGGATTGATTAAATGCATATCCCAAATCCATTCGGATGGTGGAGATTTTTAGTACAGGATACAATGCCCAAACAGAAATAGTCTGAACCCAATTCGAATCCTCAAATTCAGCTCTTTGGACCATGGCTTTCCCAGTCCAAGATTCAGCTTGATCTCTTCCGATTTCCAGTCTGTAGCTCATGGGCAATACTTGTTCACTCAAGCTGGCTAAGGTGTAAAAATAAGCTTCCTTATCCAGGGATGCGCTTAAAGTCATTGAGCCGGGTAGTTTTTGGCTGACAGCTATCCCATAGGTTACGACGGAAGCACTCCAAGTTGAAGAATTGGCTAATCCTGCCCGAAACATTAAAGAAGTACCCGTAGCCGGCAAAGTGGATTTATTCCAAAATTGGCCCCAGAAAATTCCTGAACCGATAGTATAGGATCGTGCATCCAGCGAATATCCAGGCTGCAAGTAGGTGTTTTGGTAGAAAGATCCTGACGTAGAAAATCTGAAAAATTGAAGGGGTTGGGTATCTGTGGAAAATTCTGATTTGCCGATGATATAGGGTGCAGTGGCTAGCCGAATGGAAGACTTTAAGTCATTTGCCGCTGGATTTTCTGGATAGGGTGTAAGAATCTTGTCAAGGTATCGATAGGAAACTTTTGGGTCACCTCCCGTCCAATAATTCATCGCGGCCATCATTTGGTTGGCTTCAGGATGTTCAGGTTGATCTTTAAGAAATAAAGAAACTATTTCTTGTGACTCCTTGAATTGATTCAATTCGTATAAGATCCTTCCATAATCGAGTTTGATCCATTGCAACTCAGGGTATTCGGAGATTTTTTTTCTGAAAAAGACGTTGGTTTGCTCGAAGTCCTTTGACCAGTAGAAGGCTTGACCTTTGAGGCGGATCATGTTTTCCTCACCGGGATTTGCTTTTTCCAATGCATCCAAAAACAAAAAGGCTTCTTTAAAATTCCCCTCATTCAGATAGAATCGAGCTTTTTCAAGGGAATCATAGTAACCTTGAGCCTTTACTTTTCCGATTCCAAAAACCAACAGGAAAATGGTTGTCAAGAGGTATACCTGTTGAAATTTCCAAGAAACCCTAGTTCTGGGCAAGGTGACTTTAATGGAAATTTGAGTATTAGTGGTTAGCACTGGATTCTGGGGAATTGTTGGTTTGATCTGTCGAATTTTTCATTTGCTCACTATCCCATGCATGGTCATTGAGCGAGAATTTTTTACTCAATTCTCCGGAGAGAAGGGTCTCCTGCATTTCGATTTGCTTTCTCACTTTGGAAATATACTCTTGCCTGTTGTTTTTAAACTGCACCAGGACACTTAGCGCTTTTTCGTCATATTCTCTAAACTGCTTACCCAATCGGTGGACGGTATGTGCTCGGAATCCCAGTTTTCGCAAAGCATCTTCTCCCATTCGGATGGAGGTATCCAAGTGCTCACGGTAGATATTTTCCACTCCTACATCCATGAGTTCATAGGCGTCAAATCTGTTTCTGGCGCGGATCATTACCTCTAAATGCGGAAAATGTTCTTTGCAAAGCTTCACAATCTTGATGCTGTGTTCGGTACTATCGATGGCTGAGATGAGGATTTTGGCATGTTCAGCACCTGCGGCATGCAGCAGGTCCAGCCTCGTGCCATCTCCAAAATACACCTTGAATCCCATCTGCCTCAGAAAATCCACTTGGTCAGGGTCTGAGTCCATGATGGTGGCTTCTACGCCATTTGCGCGGAGAAATCTCCCCACAGTTGAACCAAAATTGCCAAACCCCAAAAGGATTACCTGATTTTTTTCATTGACCACATCTGATTCGCCGGTGGCTTTCTTTCCATTTTTCCCCTCTTTTTGGATGATGGTTTTGTCAAGAATGAGCATCAAAATAGGACTCAAACCCATACTCAAGGCGGTGACAGCCATGAGGGTATCAGCTGTGACTCGGTCTAGGATCGAAAGCTGGAAAGCAAACGAATAAGTGACAAAAGAGAACTCACTGGCTTGGGCCAATCCAAAGGAGAAATTGAGGTTTTCAGGTACACTTAGTTTCCTGAATTTTCCTATCCCGACTAAAATGAAGGCTTTGACCAAAATCACTCCCAAAGTAAGTCCGATTACCAATGTGGGGTCTGATAGGATCAGGGAGAAATTGATGGTAGATCCAACTGCGATAAAGAACAAACCAAGTAAAATTCCCTTGAAGGGATCCAGGTCACTCTCGAGCGCATGCTTGTATGGTGAATTGGCTAAGACCACACCCGCGAGAAAAGCACCCAATGCAGGGCTCAATCCTACCAATATCATCAGATAGGCAATTCCAACCACGATGAGTAGGGCAGTGGCTACGAATAGCTCGCGGAGATGTGTTTTTACTACCAATTTTAACAGCGGTCCAAAACCATACCTTCCCAAAAGGATCACCAGTCCGATGGCTGCAAAAATGGCTAAGGTTTGAATCCAACCGGGGAATTGCTCGAAAAATCCACTGTGATCCCCTTGAGCGATCATTTCAGGTGCAGTTAAAGCGAGCAAAGGTAAGATGGCCAAGATTGGGATGACCGCAATGTCCTGAAGCAGGAGCACGCCAAAGGACATCTTGCCTTCTATGCTATCCAGCTGATTTTTTTCTTTGAGCGATTGGAGTACGATAGCAGTGGATGAAAGCGAAATCGAAAGCGCAGCCGTGAGAGAAATATTCCAGGCCACACCAAATGCCAAACCCAATCCGAAAATAGCCAAGGTGGTCAGCAATACTTGGGCGAGTCCTACTTTTAGGATCAAATCTCTCATTCTCCAGAGATTTTTGGGTTCCAGTTCCAACCCGATCAAAAACAGCATCATCACCACTCCAAATTCGGTTCCATGCATGATATCTTGACCTTCGCTTTCATTGGAAATGAACTTAAATACATAAGGTCCGATCAGAATACCTGCAAGAAGATAGCCCAATACTGAGCTCATTCCCAGTTTTTTGGCAAGCGATACGCAAATGATCGCTGCAACTATGTAGATGATGGCTTGTGCAAAAAAACTTTCCATGGTTTAGCCTTTTTGGATATAGGGAAAATCAATCGTTTCCGAATCTCTAAGGGTCAAAATCAGATTGCGATAAACCTCGGCTTTACCTTTGATTTCATCAGGACTCATTCGGTGAGTTCCTCCGATGTGAAAGTGAGGCATATACCTCATCAGGCACAGATAGGCAGTGGCTTCAAAGGGTCTCAGGAAATCTTCCATGCTGTATCGGTTTTTTCCTTCTTCTGAGTACACCTCTTTCGAACCTCCCGAAGTCACCACATTCATCACATACTTATTTTTCAGGAAAACTCCTCCCGGTCCATAGGCCCAACCAAATTCGAGCACCAAATCAATCCATTGTTTGAGCAGTGGCGGGCAGGAGTACCAATAGATTGGATGATGCCAAATAATCACTTCGTATTCAAATAAGATTTCTTGCTCTGCCTGAATGTCAATGTTAAAATCAGGATAGAGTTCATAAAGATCTCGGACTTGGACATTTTCTAAGTTTCTAATCGATTGGATGAGCTCAAAATTGACATCCGATTGTTCAAATTTGGGATGAGCAAAGAGTATAAGGACTTTTCTCATGAAGAAATAATCAAAAGAAGTGGAATGGGTGCTTTGGATCAAACAAATTAGAAAATAGGAATTCAAATTCAGCTTCCTATGGTGGAAAAATGCCCGAAATGGATAAAAAAAGCCTTGATTAAAAATCAAGGCTTTAGGCAGAGTTAGTTTTCAGTGTTAGGTTTTTTCAAAACCAGGTAAAAGCAATAGAGCGTCACTCCAAGTATCAATCCTTGGGTAATGACGGATAGGATGAAAGCTGAAGTGTTCATAAAGTTGATTTTTTTCGGTTGAGAGAAGAATACCACACGATGCCTGTTATGACCAGGAATAACATTGCAAGCTGGGTTCGGGCTAGACCCGAGTACCACATTTTAGCTTCCAAATAGGCTGTTTGGTTTGGATCCGCTGCGACTTGGGCTTGAAGGTCTGCAAAAGTCAGTTTGGAGATCAAGGAACTGTTGTCCAGTGTCCATCCATCACCACTTAAGAGTCCCGAAATGGCAGTATTCCAATCGTTGCCCTGAGGAGTGGCAAATGCTGCGATCAAAACCAGGAATAAAAGTACCGGAGTTACATATTTCATGATCCACTTGTATGCACTTGGAATCTTGATGTCCGCTCCTCGATTGAGCTCTTCCCAACCCCGATTCATTCCGAATATCCAGGTAAAAAGCAAAGTTTCAAGGAAAGCAAAAATCACCAAACTGACTGTTCCTGCCCAATAATCATATTCATCGAAATAGCCATATTGGAAAAACAGCACCGTAGGCAAACCCATAACTAAGGAAACAAGGCCAAAGGAAACTGCTCCTTTGACTTTTCCCCATCCAAATTCATCTTTCATAAAACCCATCCAGGGCGTACCCATGGCCAGAGAAGAAGTGATGCCGGCAAAGAACAACAGACCAAACCAGCACACTCCGGCAATAGCGCCGATCATTGGACCCCATTGTTGGAACAGGTACGGCATGGTCTGAAATGCCATTCCAAAACCTGCATTTTGCAATACCCAATCCAACCCTAAAAACCCCGCTGCAATCGGGATAACGATAGCACTCCCAAGCAGTACTTCTACCAATTCATTGGTAAATCCCGCCGTAACAGAATTGAGCGCGATATCCTCATTTTCTTTGAGATAGGAGGCATAACATTGGATCGAACCCATGCCCACCGAGAGTGTGAAGAAGATCTGTCCCGCCGCAGCCAGCCAAACTTTAGGATCGGCAAGCGAGCTATATTGTGGAGTCCAAAGAAAATTAATTCCATCCCACGCATTGGCATCCGGAAAAGCCTCTGAAGCAAAATCACTTCCCATGGTCCAGCCTCTCACTGCCAGTATAACTCCAAAAAGAATCAGCAACGGCATCCCGATTTTTGCCACTTTTTCAATTCCTCCCAAACCCGTGGAGAGGATGTAAACATTGAGTCCCAAAACTCCTACATAGACCAAAACCGGAAATAGAGGAATGCCGAAATCAGCTCCTTGAAAAAGTACATACTGATCAAAAAACTGACTGATCTCCTCTTTGCCCAAACCTGAAAAGGTCCCAATTACACTGTGGATTACATACATGAATGTCCAGGATTCGATGTAGGTATAATAGGCCATCACCGCAATGTTGGTAAAGATTCCAAACACCCCAATGTATTTCCAATACCACTTAGAGCTCATCGAGTCCAAAATGTAAGGGGTACTATGATTGCCAAGTTTGCCACCAAATCGGCCGATACTCCACTCGGTAAACAGGAGAGGAATTCCCATTAAAAGGAAACAAATAAGGTAGGGCAAAATGAAAGCTCCGCCGCCATTTTGAACTGCCTGAACAGGAAATCTCAGGAAATTTCCTAAGCCAACCGCATTGCCTGCCATTGCCAGGATTAGACCCGTTCTTGACCCCCAGGATTCTTTTTTCATAGATGATTGGGTTAGGTAAACTAGATGAATTGAAAGGATGGACAGATTCCTGTCCATCCCGTGCTTGAATCAAAGATGTTTTTGAATGAGTTCAGCCCATTTTTCAGCCAGAAGTGTCTCGCCTGCCAAATCTGAAAACAGCTCAGAATCATAAAATTCGAGGTAAGTGTTTTTCTTGGCTGAAGCATGTGTGAACTCCAGTCCGACTTTATCGATAAGGGTTCTTTTGGCCTCTTCATTTCCTGCCTCTCTGGTTCTCCTGGAGATACTCACTTTTTTTACATCAGAAAGGGGAATTGAGCACGAAATTTCAAGTTCTCCTAGGAAGGTGTAGAGTAGAACTTTCTTGGAAGGATCGAGGCCAATAGCATATTGATTTCTCCAAGTTTCCAGTTCGGTGGCTTGAACTCCCTGAGATTGACCTTCAGCTTTGATTTTTTGGAGAAGGAGTTTTTCCTTGGCCTTGTTTTTTTGAATATGATAAATGAATGGTACTGAGAATGCGCAAAACAGCACGAATGACAGGATAGCTGTCACGGGATCGATTGAAAACATGAGTTGATGAGAATGAGGTGAGAAATAAATCTTAATTGGCTATATAGCCTTGAAAGAAAATTTCACCTACCAACTATAGAAATACTGGATAAAAAATTGTCGGATGTCAAGAAGTGATCTTGATTTCTGAAAAAATGAAGAAGAAATATGTGCAATCTCCGTCGATAGAAAACCCGGAATCCATTCTGAATTGAGTTTCGCACTTAACCTCCAATCGATTTCAAAAGGAGGTGTTTTGAGCTCTTCGAATGAGGTTCTGATATGCAAATCCGGACTTGACAGTTCTTTTAAAACTGTTTTGCCAGCAGGATTGGCTTCATACAGGTCTATCTTTGGAGGAAATGAAAAAACGGCCATCATGCCTACCACCCAGCAGAGCGAGATAAAGAAAGCAGAAAGCCGTTTTTTCATTTCTTTAGAAACCAATTGACCTCAAATGTAGTCGAAAAGATTTCAATTATTCTAGCGACCGATTAGGGTTTTTTGAGCTGAAAGATTTGGATTTGATCTAGGCCGCCGTTGACTTTGACTTTTTTCCAAGGGGAACTTGGGAAAAGTAACGAAGTCATGACCAGCTCACCTTCATTGACAAAGACTTCTATGGAAGAACCATCCAGAAAAATTCGGATTTCTTTGGCTTCCCAACTCATTGGAGCAGAGTGAAGAGCGGCAAAATCCTCATGGAAATCAGATTTTCCGGCATTGCTTCGATCCACACTTACCAAGCCCATTTCTTTGGAAACTGTTACTTCTTCACCCACTTCATTGCTAAAGGTGATGGAAAAAGTTTCAGGATTATCAACTTCAGCAAGGATTTCTACTGCTTGAGAGGGTAGGTTAGTTTCTTCATGTGAACCCTCGAAAGAGGCAGACCTGAGAGATGCAAGTTCTTTTGCTGGTGATGACTTGAGCAAAAGCGTGCCATCTACATCAAATAGACTCAATTCTCTTGGTAAGGTGGTGGCAGATCTCCAGGTGGAAGTGGGTACTACCTGGGCATACAGCCAATTACTCATCCAACCTATAAATAGGGTCCGGTTTTGTTCCTTTGGCAAATTAGACCAAGTCACACCGGCGTAGTTGTCAGGACCATAGTCCAGCCAACGAATCATGGTATCATCTGGAGTGAATTTTCCATTTTCGAAGGTTCCTATAAAGTACTGGGTTGCTGATCCTTTTTGAGGTCCACCTGGATTAATGCTCACTAGGAGTACCCATTTTTGGCTGCCATCCGGAGCAGTAAAGGGTAGTAAATCCGGACATTCCCACACCCCACCGTGGGCACCGATTTCCTGTCCAAATTCACCTAAAAGACTCCATTCTTTCAAATTGGGAGATCCATAAAACTGAATGCGATCTTTCACAGCCAAGGTCATCACCCAAAGTCTTTGTCCATTCGCTTGGATGACCTGAGATACCTTGGGATCTCGAAAGTCCTTGATTCCCTGATTTGGAAGTACAGGATTTCCTTCAAATTTGATCCAAGTCCGACCTTTGTCCAAAGAGTAGGCAATGGCTTGTTTTTGGTAATCGCCGGCTCCTGACTTTTCACCCGCCATGTCATGATAGGTGTAAATGGCTACGAATGGGGGATTTTCTGAAGTGCCCAATCCACTGGAGTTAGCTTCATCATAGACCGCACTTCCTGAGAAAATGTATCCCAAACTATCCGGATAAATAGCAATAGGAAGTTCTTCCCAATTGATCAAATCTTTGGAAACTGCATGTCCCCAATGCATGGGCCCCCAAACCGTGGTATCTGGATAATGCTGAAAAAACAGATGATACTCTCCATCGATGTAAATTAATCCGTTTGGATCGTTCATCCAGCCCTTTGCGGGGGAAAAATGGTATTCGGGACGAAACTGCTCCAATTGGCTAGGTTCAAAAGTGGCCTGTGGTGTAGTACAAGACCAAGTGAGCAGAGACAGAATAAAGATCAAAAGAGGCGATTTTACCATGATTCGTATTCTTTTTTACCTCAAATCTATTCTTTCTTCTTCAGTTGAGCTGGATTAAATTCTCCAGTAATGAAATTTTCTGTTTAAATATCTTCCAAGGATTTTAGCTTTGCGCTTAATTCATTCTTTTTCCTTTGAAACCAATAGGTAAGAATTAGATCAGCGATCGACATTCTTTAAGGCTTGGTTTCAATTGATAATTAAAAATTTGTTGAACTAATGAAAGGAATCATTTTAGCCGGAGGATCCGGTACGAGACTTTATCCACTCACCATTGCGGTCAGCAAACAGCTGATGCCTGTCTACGACAAACCCATGATTTATTATCCGCTGTCAGTCTTGATGATGGCTGGGATTAGGGAAATTTTGATCATTACCACCCCTGAAGATTCAGCTGCATTTCAGAAGCTTTTGGGTGATGGGTCTCAAGTCGGTTGTCGTTTTGAGTATGCTGTACAACCGAGTCCGGATGGTCTGGCACAGGCATTTATTATTGGCGCAGATTTTATCGGTGATGACAAGGTAGCTTTGGTGCTTGGTGACAACATCTTTTATGGTTCAGGATTACACAAAACCTTGCTGGAAAATACGAATCCGGAAGGGGGGGTAGTTTTTGCTTATCATGTAAATGATCCTGAGCGATATGGAGTAGTTGAATTTGATGACAATCAAAAGGCAATTTCCATCGAAGAAAAACCTTTAAATCCGAAGTCCAATTTTGCCGTTCCAGGTTTGTATTTCTACGACAATCAAGTGGTAGAAATAGCTAAAAACATCAAGCCCAGCCCTAGAGGTGAGTTGGAAATCACAGATATCAACAATGAATACCTCAAAATGGGGCAACTCCAAGTAGCCATCCTGAATCGAGGGACTGCATGGTTAGATACCGGAACCCATCAGTCACTTCTTCAGGCGGCACAGTTTGTGGAAGTAATCGAAGAGAGACAGGGATTGAAGATCGGATGTATAGAGGAGATCGCCTACCGCAATGGATTTATTGGTAATGAAGAGTTGTTGAAAGCTGCCGATAAGCTTGGAAAGAGCGGATACGGCACTTATTTAAGACGGTTAGTCAAGTAATCAAAAAAGGGGAGAAGCTTAGCTTTTCCCCCTTTTTTTTGGCTTGATCTCGTTCGGCTCTATCTAGGAATACGGTTCATTTTTACTCTTCCAACAGCTTATGTTGAATCAAAAAATCTTTTAATAATTGAACTGAAACTGGTTTTTGGATAAAGTCTTTTACATCCGGGTAGCTAAATGCTTTCTCCTTATCTGAAAGATCAATGGAGCTGGTGATCATGGTGATGTAGTGGCCTTTTTTCTGGTCATCAGCCAAGGCAGTAAAACCATCCAAGAATCCCCAACCATCCAGGGTTGGCATATTTATATCCAATAAAACCAGGTTAAATCCTGATTTGGTGACATCTTTTGTAGGTTCAGTAATTTCATTCAATGCCAATTCCCCATTTTCGAATTGGTGAATATTTCCCTGATAACCGATATTCTTGAGGATTTTCATGACAAGAATCCTCACCACGATATCATCATCGATTATAAAAACATCTCCAAAATTGAATTTACTCATGGTTTGTGGGGTATTGGAATGATTGAAAAGGAGACAGAATTAATTCTTGCAGTTTTTCAAACGACAAGTATAGGAAATAGCTTTGGGTTTCTTGTCATGGAATTAGGTGATCTGCCTCAATTTAGATAGAATGATTATTGAAAAGCGAAAGAATAAATGAAATGCATGATTTAGATAACAGAAATCTTTGAATAAAAATTTAACCCTTTTCGCAAGGGCATTAACCAAGCACTTGTTCGAGACTCGTCCTTAATATTCCACCCATATTGGAACATTGAAGGAATCGTTCATTTTTATAATGCTTAGCCAATTCTTTTTTCAAAGATTCCACGTTTTCTGAGGGAGAGATTTTGTCCTTTTCCATTGTATGGAGGATGTCCTCAATTTCCTTATGCGATGACTTGAGTCTGGTAGCGATCAATGCTCTTTCTTCGCGTTGGTACTGCCTCATTGATTCAGGCGTGATGAAATCCATTCCCAGCTTGATCAGCGCATTATTTTCTTTGAAATACTGAGGCAGGTAAATGGACTTTTTTCCCTCATAAGATTGTTGATCAAAGTCAATGGCCCGAATACGGTAGTGCGTCTCCTCAAAGTCTGGGGTCACATCCACCACAAAATTGGAAGAGTGCATGTCTCCCAGCAGCCTGACAAAGCAACGCTCGTTGAATTTAACAAACTCTTTGGCCAGTCGGATGGGGTTGAGATTAGGGTCATCCATGTGCTGACGCATAAATTTCTCCCCGGGGATTCCTGCTACATGTTCCTCGATCAGGGTGTTTTTGTGTACCAAATAACTTATCCTGTTTGGGGAAAGTAGATCCTCCAGTTCCAGCCCATAAACCCGTGATGCATCGGCATTTTTAATGTAGAAATAGTCAAAGTTATCGTTGATCCGATTGACAATTCTCACCCGAAAGGGCTGTGTATTTCCGTAAATGCACAAATCTATTCGGTCTATGTATAAATGCTCCATGACCGACATATCTCCACCTGCTTTGAGCTGAGCGTAGATCTTTTTTACGTTTTGGTGAATTTCCTCCCGATCACTTTGGTCATAAAAAACTGTTTCCCATAGGGTGTCCTGATCTTTGGAATCATAGAGTGCAATCGAATTGGAATACCTTAACAATTCATGGTAATGAATCGGGATATCCACTTCTCTTCCATACTTGATCAGGTAACGACGCAAGCCCGGGCCGATGGGGTAAATGAGCTTTTTTTTACTGATCAAAGCCATGGATTAAAATTTGGTTTGCTGGCTCTTTTTGATGTTTCGATCAAAAATAAAAGGTCCAAACGGAAGGATGGATGCGAGCAAAGCAAAGAAGGTTCTGCCAAATTCCCATTTTAGACTTTGAGCTGTGGGAAACACGAGGTAGATGTATACAATGAATAGAAGCCCATGCGCCCAGCCTACGTAAGTAACAGCCAAAGGCATATCAAACATGTATTTCAAAGGCATGGCAATTCCCAGAAGAATCAGAAAGGATAGTCCTTCGATCAAACTGATCCATTTGAATCTTCGTGCCCATTTGGTTTGTTCAGCGTTCATTTTGTTCCGGTAGATAAGTTGAATAAAACTTGGAGAGAACTCCATAGCTTTCTCTTGAGATTTTTGTCTTCAGAAATGGAGGTTAGTGCATCGGCAAACAAATATTCGGTTTCCTCTTCTGCATAGATCTCATAAGGTGGAGCTGAGATGGCATTGATCGGATGTTTAATTCTTCCAAATTTCAGAACCACGTGGGCATTGAGAGCTTGGAAGTCTTCCATGCTTCGATTTTCCAAAACCTCAGATGATACCATACCAACCTCATTCATGGAGTGACCACATGCATTGATCATTTTGACCAGCATGTCCATTACTTCTGCACTCAGTTCAGATTCTTCATGCAGAATGAGGATCCCTTTGGTGAAATTCCCTTTTAACGGAATCGGTTCGGCTTTGACCTCTTCCTTCACTTTTTCAAGTTCGGATGTTTCAGAACGAACAGGAGGTGAGGAGCTGGGCGGTGAGGCCACAATTGCCTTAGGCATCCCGTTCAAATTTATTCCTGATCCACTTCCGGAAAGTTCCTCTTCCAGTTTTTTGAGATCCTCAGGAATCAGAAAAAGCTCTTCTTCCAAAAACGATTTGAGATTTTCCAGATTGTCATTTTCCATGATGGGAAATTGGCTAAAAAATGCCTGATGGCAAAAAAGCACTGAACTATTCGCGTGGGTTTTTGAGTGAAATGGCGAAAAAAATTGAATTCCAACTAGATAAAAAAAGCGCATTCACTCCAACCGTGATGCGCTTTAACTATATGAAAGACCAGTGATTTTTTTTACTTCTTAATCGGAGTTTCATCGCAATCCACATCTCCCACGACGTATTGCATGCCATCTAGGAAAAACTGCAACAGTTGTGGATTTTCGAAGCTTTGGGCATTGTGTGAAGGAGAAGCATACATGACTTTCCCTTTTCCCTCTGCTCTGATCCAAGCCACGTAAGTTTTGCCTTCGGTACGTTCTTGACCATTACGCTGATTTTTGATTTCAGCATTATTGAAATATAGCAAGGGTTTGAAATCCAACTCATCGTAGGCATTTTTATAGAAATAGGGTTCGTCTACATGGTTGAATCCCTCAGCAGGAAAAGCTTGAACGAGTGGATGATTAGCATCCTCTAGTCTTACCTGAAAGTTTTGCTGGACAGGATGGTAGTCAAAACTCGCTCCAAGCAAGCGACTGAAATCCCAAGAATTATTCAGGGTAGTCACACCGCCGTGCAGCACAAACAATCCTCCTCCTTTTTTCACGTAAGCAAGAAGGTTATTTTCCAATTCGATGGCCTTTTTCATAGATGTGGCAGAATCGACCGCCGTATTTTCTTTGAGCTTATCCCAAAAGAGGTTGCGATGATCACCGATCGAACAGGTATTGTTTAGGATTATTGCATCATATTTTTTGAGGTTTTTGGCTTCAAACTCGAGGATATCTTTACTGCCTGTCACCGTGAAGGATCCGCTTTTTTCCCCGATGATTTTAATCATTTCTTCGGTGTGTGGGATCACCCAATGTTTGAAGCCTGTATGCAGAGAAAATACCAGGACATGCTTCTTTTTATTGCTGGGAAATCGGGTTTTCTGCGGAGCAAGAGATTGGATTTTGGCTTTCCATTGCTCGTCTAAGGTGACCTCGGGTAGGCCTTGCGCTAGTGAAATTTGGGCGGAAAGCAAGAAAACGATTCCGTAGAAAATATTCCTCATCATAGGACTTAGGTGGGTTAGTTTGGATTCTTTCTTTGAGAATTTGATATCTTCAAACTCGTAGCCCAATAACCTGAATTTTCCATGCCTTTCAAAAGAAATTTACTTCTACTGCTCGTATTTCTAGGTTTTTTTACGCGATCGTTTTCGCAAAAGATTGATTTAAAAGAAACTTCAACTGGTATAGATTTTCTCATTGATAATCAAAGCGTATTAACCTATCAAACTAAGAAAGAACCTGTGCCTGCTGGAGTCAAAGAAGCCTTCAGCAAATCGGGTTTTATTCATCCGATCACTTCTCCAAGCGGTCAAGTCCTGAGTCGAATCCAACCTGCAGATCATTACCATCATTACGGGATTTGGGGACCTTGGACACGAGCAACGATCAGCGGGAGGGAAGTGGATTTTTGGAATTTGGGGGATGAAAAAGGACGGGTTGATTTTTCTCATGTACTTTCCAAGAAGATCGCAGGGGGAGCCGCTGAACTGAATGTCCGTCAAAATCACATCGATCTCAAAGCTCCCGACGCGGAGCGAATTGCGATCGAAGAAGATCTGAGAATCAAAGTAAAGCCTGCCGATAAGGGACGTTACATGGTAGACTATACGACCACCATTTCCACCAAAATCCCCGGTGGAATCTTATTGGATGATTACCGATATGGAGGAGGAATAGGGTTTCGTGCCACCGAACTCTGGGGTGATGACAATAGTACCATTTTGACATCCGAAGGAAAAGACCGAAAAACTGCCGATGGTTCCAACGCCAAATGGATCATCGTCAAAGGAAGAACCGGTGATGCCTCAGGCCAAAGCGGGATTTTATTCTTGAGTCACAACACTAATAAAGCACATCCGGAACCCTTACGAGTTTGGCCAGTGGGACAGTACAATGGAAAAGGAAATGTGTTTATCGAGTTTTGCCCGATCCGACATGAGTCTTGGGATCTTCAGCCCAATAACCGATACAGTCTGAAATATAGAATGATTGTCTTTGATGGGGAATTGAGCCCAGAAGAAGCAGAAGCTTACTGGAGAGCATTCGTCAAATAATAACCCGAACAACCTACCTCTTAATACTTATGGAAAGAAGAGACTTTATGAAGAAAACAGCCCTTGCAACAGCGGCTTTTGGTATTCCTACCATTGTTCCTGCCTCAGTTTTTGGCAAAAATGCCCCATCTAATAAAATCAACATCGGACAGATCGGCTGTGGCCGCATTGCCAGAGAGCATGATTTGCCAGGTACGTGGCAGCACGAGGTCGCCAGAATTGTAGCTGTATCCGATGTGGACAGCAAGCGAATGGCAGATGGTAAGAAACTGGTAGAAAGTTACTATACCAAAAAAATGGGGAGTCCTTACCTCGATGTCAAGCAGTATGGTGACTACCGTGAAATGCTCCTCAATAAGGATATCGATGCGGTGATTATTTCTACTCCTGACCATTGGCATTCTCAGCCTGCGATGGAGGCGGCATTGGCCGGTAAGCATATTTATGTGCAAAAGCCGACTTCTCTTACCATCAAGGAGGGACGCCAACTCGTCAATGTCGTCAATAAAACAGGGGTGGTACTTCAATTGGGTACTCAACAGCGCTCGAGCGAGCAATTCAGAATAGCAGCTGAATTGGTGAGAAATGGCCGAATCGGAAAAGTGCATACCGTTCGAATCGGACTACCTGGGGATCCTTCTGGTCCGGAGGCACCTGCCATGCCGATTCCTTCCAATCTGAATTTTGACATGTGGCTTGGGTCCACTCCTGAGGTTCCCTACACAGAGATTGGGGTGCATCCGCAACATGACTACAGTCGGCCGGGATGGCTAAGACATGAAAATTATGGAGCAGGAATGATCACAGGCTGGGGACAGCATCATTTTGATTCCGCTTCTTGGGGGATTGATACCGAGTTGACAGGTCCTCGGTACATTGAGGCCGTGGCAGAATTTCCAAGATCCGGTTTGTGGAATGTCCATGGAGACTTCATGGTCAAGGCAGAATATGACAATGGCGTGGTCATGCTGACTTCGGGAGGCTATCCAAACGGCATCCGATACGAGGGTACTGAAGGTTGGATTTGGGTGTCAAGAGGGAATTATGTGGCATCTTCCTCTGATCCGGTGGCTCAAGGAAATAATGCCAAAGCTTTGGATGCTTCTGATCCTAAAATCCTTCAATCGGTCATTGGAGAAAATGAAATCCGACTAATCCGAAGTACAGAGCATCACGGCAACTGGCTTGATGCCATTCAAGGTAAAGCAGAACTGCTTTCTCCTGTAGAAATCGGTCATCGTGCGTGCTCGGTTTGTCTCATAAGTCATGTGGCAATGAAGGTCAACAGAAAGCTGGAATGGGATCCTGCCAAAGAACAGTTTGTCAATGATGCCGAGGCAAACTCCCATCTCAGCCGACCGCAGCGAAAGCCATGGGGGACAGATTATGTGAAAGTCTGAAAGTTAAAATCAGAAAGCTGAAGACAGAAAGTTGAAAAAAAGAAGCTTTGTTTTACCTGCTTTTAGCTTGAAAATCAATCTTTTAAAATCAGATTAAACCAGTACCATTTACCGATAACATGATATTCAAAAACTATATTTCCGGGGCCTTTTTGGCCCTTTTTCTCGCAGGTTGTGCACCAAAAGAAATGAAAACCGATAACGCTGAATCAGATTCAAGAGTACGCATTATGACTTTGGATCCGGGACATTTTCATGCGGGTTTGATTCACAAATCCATGTATGCTGATGTGGATTCGACGGTGTACATTTTTGCTCCTGAGGGTGCGGAGCTCAAAGATCACCTCAATCGCCTCGCTTCCTACAATGGGAGACCTGAGAATCCCACTGCTTGGAATTTGGAAGTTTATTCCGGAGCAGATTACCTCCAAAAGATGATCTCCCAAAAGCCGGGAAACGTCATGATGGTAGCAGGAAAGAACGATGTTAAAATCGATTACATCCTATCCGCGGTCGAAAATGGAATCCATGTTTATGCAGACAAGCCATTGGTCATCAATCCGGCTGGGTTCAAAAAACTGCTCATCGCGTTTCAAACTGCCAAAAACAAAAATCTCTTGCTCTACGACATCATGACGGAGCGATTTGAGATCACCACCTTGCTTCAGCGTGAGCTTTCGATGATTCCTGAAGTATTTGGAACCTTGGAAGATGGGACCCCAGAGGATCCTGCCATTTCAAAGGTTTCGGTACATCACTTTTTCAAATATGTGTCGGGTGTACCTTTGGTGAGACCAGATTGGTTTTTTGATGTGGAAACAGAGGGAACCGGAATCGTCGACGTGACTACTCACTTGGTGGATTTGATTCAATGGGAAGCGTTTCCCGATCAGGTTTTGGATACTGCCGATGTAAAGATGAATACAGCCAAGCTTTGGCCTACCACGATGACTTTGAAAGAGTTTACCCAAGTGACAGGGAAATCAGCTTTCTCTGACTTTTTGGCTAAGAATGTCAAAAATGGAAACCTAGAAGTCCTCAGCAACGGAGAAATGAACTACACGCTCAAAGGCAAGCATGCGAAAGTAAGTGTGGTGTGGAACTATCAAGCTCCCGAGGGGACAGGAGATACCCATTACAGCATGATGAGAGGCACTAAAGCCAATCTGATCATCCGTCAAGGCAAAGAAGAAAATTACCGACCTGCGCTTTATGTGAAACTCATTGGTTCGGCTCAGTCTGATTTGGAAAAGGCAGTCAAACAGACTCTTCAAGCTAAATATCCTGGAATTGATCTGCAATTGATGCCTTCAGGAGAATACCAAGTGATCATCCCGGATAGCTATCATAATGGGCACGAAGCACATTTTGCACAGGTTACGGAGAAGTTTTTGGAGTATTACAAATTTGGAACTATGCCAGCTTGGGAAGTACCCAACATGATCACCAAGTACTACACCACAACCAAAGCCTACGAAATGGCAATGAAATAAGGGTTAATAAAAACTTTAAAAGGGCTGAGCAGGTTAAACTTGTATTCAGCCCTTTTTTTATGAATCCATCCTCCGAACTTCCTTCCAAAAAACTGACCGTTGCGATTGCAGGGGCAGGAGGGTACATCGGAAGTTGGTTCATTGACCAATACAAAGACCGGTATCATTTCATCGGACTTAGCAGAAGACAGGTTCAGTTCAATCCCTATCCTGAGGTAGAATGGAGGCAAGTGGAGTTGTATTCGATTACTTCTACGGTAGAAGCATTAAGAGGTGTGGATGTAGCTATTTATTTGGTTCATTCCATGAGTGCATCGACCAGGTTGAACCAAGGGAGTTTTGAAGACACAGACCTGCTACTTGCAGATAATTTTAGCAGAGCAGCAGCGCTCAATGAGGTCAAGCAGATCATCTATATCGGAGGTTTGCTTCCGGACGAACCCGAGGAAAAACTCTCACGACATCTCAAAAGCCGGCTTGAAGTTGAGCAGACGTTGCGCTCTCGAAAGTCCAAATTGACTGCAATTCGTGCTTCGATCATAGTAGGTCCAGGTGGGTCAAGTTTTGACATGATCAAAAATCTGGTCAAAAAACTGCCTGTCCTGATGTGTCCCCAATGGACAGAGTCTTTGACTCAGCCCATTTCCCTCCATGATACACTAGTAATATTGGATGCCTGCATCGGCAATCCTAAGGTGTATGATCAAATCATCGAAATCGGAAGTCCAGAGGTGATGAGCTATCGGGAAATGCTTGAGCGGACAGCCCAAGTGATGGAGAAAAAACGATTTGTATTTTCAGTACCTGTTTTTTCTTTAGGTCTTTCCAAGTTCTGGGTGGGCTTATTTGGTGATAGTCCGCCTCAGTTGGTTTCTCCTTTAGTTGAAAGTTTACGCCACACCCTTTTGGTTAATCCCAGCTATAAATTCAAGCAAAAAAACATGGATTACCTCAGTTATGAAGAGTCGGTAAAAGTGGCTTTGGAAACTGTTGAACGTCCTAAAATGCCTGTCTTTGTCCGTTCAGAAGGGGTGAAAAATACAGTTCGATCTATTCAACGGATGCCAAACAAGGGTCAAAATTCTGCCCTTTGGGTAGCCAATCGGTATGCCATTTGGCTTCCAATTTTTTTCAGATTTATTATTCGGGGAAAAGTAAGCGCTAGAGGTGATTTGGGTTTTCATTTGCTATGGGGAAAAGAACCCATGCTGCAACTGACTCAGATACCCGATCGTAGTGATAGTCAGAGGCAGCTGTTCTACATTACGGGTGGCTGGCTGGTAAAGCGTTTTGATTATGGTTGGCTTGAATTTAGAGAAGTGCTTGACAGCAAATACATCATATCCGCCATTCATGAATTTGTGCCACGATTGCCGTGGTTCGTTTATATCCACACCCAAGCGAAACTTCACCTTTGGGTCATGAATAGATTTAAGCATTACTTAGAAAAAAAAGCTGCCCTTTGAAAAATACTTGAATCGAATACACTTCAAGAAATTTAAATTTAACCACACTATTAAGAATCTACCAGATGAAAACCCTTTCATTTAAAAACGGAGACCAACTTCCAATTTTAGGCTTAGGAACATGGAAAAGTAAGCCCGGAGAAGTCCGTCAGGCTGTATTTTGGGCAATTGAGGCAGGATACAGACATATCGATTGTGCTGCGATTTATCAAAATGAGCGTGAAGTAGGGCAAGGAATTCACGATGCCATAGCTGAAGGATTGGTAAAAAGACGAGACCTTTTTGTGACTTCCAAGTTGTGGAATGATTCCCATCGACACGAGGATGTGAAGCCTGCCTTGGATAAGACACTCAATGATCTTCGCTTGGATTATTTGGATCTTTACCTCATCCACTGGCCCATCGCTTTCAAGCCTGGGGTAGGTTTTGCGAAGTTGAGAGAGGAGTTCTACACCTATCAGGATGTTCCTTTGGCACAAACCTGGGAAGCCATGCAGGATATCAAAGCTTTAGGCTTGACCAAACATATTGGAGTATCCAACTTCAATCAAGCCAAATTGAATGAGTTGTTGGCCTTAAATGGTGAAAAACCGGAAATGAATCAGATCGAACTTCATCCATTTCTGCCCCAACAAGCGCTTGTTGATTTTTGTAGGGAAAATGAAGTACTGCTTACAGCGTATTCACCATTAGGTTCACCTGATTCCAGAGCTGAGCGACACAAGGATGATCCTACGCTGTTGGATAATCCAGTAGTTAAAAAAATTGCAGAGAAGCATCAAGTAGGCGTAGGTCAAGTATTGATCGCGTGGTCAATTGCCAGATCGATTGCCGTCATTCCTAAGTCAATCAATAAGGATCGGATCAAGGATAATTTAAAAGCAGCTGAGTTGACGCTAGACCAAGAGGATTTGTCTCAGCTAGCCCATATTGGAGTGTCTCACCGATTCGTTGACGGAAGCTTCTTCACCGGTCCTCAAAGTCCTTACAAGCTTTCAGATTTGTGGGATAGCTAAAAATGGAAGTATAAATAACAAAGAGCCCCGAATTGAAAAGTTCGGGGCTCTTTGTTTAGTCTTCTATTTTCAGGGCTTCTAAGATATCCGCCAATAAATCAAAGTCCCTTAAACCCGGCTTGATCTCATCTCCGCTATCCAATGCCAATCCGCTGATGAATGGATTGGCACTTAGCTGGGCCACATTTTCCGCCGAAATTCCAAATCCTAAAATGACTTTACCGATTGAGGAAAGGGAATGGATAACGTCAAAATGAGCAGGAGTGAGGGTATCTTCTTTGGAAGTTAGATGAAAAGAAAAGGAATGATTTTTTACCTTTTCAGCTAAATCATCAAGGTTACCGAGGTTTTCAAACTGAAGTTTGTAGATCAAATTTAATCCCTCCACTTGCAAATCAAGGAGTGAATCAAGTTGCTCTGATTCCACCCAGGTGATTCCCTGATACTGTTCTAATGTTGCCATTATTTCTTCCGGAGAAGCATCCTTAAACTCAGCGGCAAATTCAATTCCTGAAATCCAACCTGTAATTTCTCCAAAATGAGAGGGGGAGACAAAATGAGGGGAATCAGCTTCCAGACTGAAACCGATCACGTTTGCATACATTCCAGCACAATACCTGGCATCGGTGAGATTGGTGATTCGGTTTATTTTTACAAAAGTTTTTAAAGACATATCCGCTATCCAAGTTTGGTTGCGCTAAGGTAAGCATGCATTTTTTGCGAGAAAAGTAAATTTTGGGTTTGAGGAATTGGGATTTTGGATGTGCTTAAGCTGGAAATTCCTTGTATTTTTAGGCATTGATCGATCTTATGAGGAGCTATCTTCACCTACTTCTGTTTTTTTCTTGTGTAACCTTGATTTCTTGCAACCAAGAAATCGAACCGATACAATTAGACAATGGAAAAGATTTTCAGCCTCTTGTTTTGGGAAATTTTTGGATCTATGAAGTCGATGAGACCATTTACTTTGGAGAAAATGATGCTGAATCTTCCAAGTTTTTCTACAGAGATCGACTGAGATCAAGTTACTTGAATGCCGAGCGTGAAATTGTGTTTGTAGTGGAGAGATCCAAGTCCACAAACCGAACTTCTTGGAACAAAGTACTTGAATATTCGCTTCAGGTGAAGAATAATGCCTTGGTCAGAACGATAAATAACCAACCAGTGGTTGCTATGAATTTTCCGCCTGAGTTGGGTAAAAAATGGAATGGAAATGCCTTTCGGGCCTTTGCAGCAGATGAATTTGAAATAGATTCAGTAGGAATTGGAACTCTTGAAGGGAAGACCCAAATCCAACTTGCCAGGGTAAATCAGGAAAAATTAGACGATAAAGTCACCCAGCGAGACAACCGATATGAGATTTACCAAAAAGGGATAGGTTTGGTGGAAAAATACGATGAGGTCCTAACCTATTGTTCAAGGAACAATTGTCTCGGTTTGCAATTAATAAATGGTGGATATCGGGTAAAAATGAAATTGGTGGATTATGAGGTGCGATAGGCTTTTAGTTTTGCTTGTATTTTTATTGGGAACTAGTCATGATCTTTTTTCACAAGATCGATATGCGGTTTTTTTCAAATTTAAGCCGCAGACTTCCCTGTCATTGTCCAATCCTAAGGTCTTTTTGACTCAGAAAGCACTTGATAGAAGAACCCGTGAAAACCTGCAAGCAGACAGTTTGGATTTGCCTGTACCTGAGAAGTATGTAGCGCAGGTTTTGCCATTGACCAGAGATTTACTCTATACCTCCAAATGGCTAAATGCGGCCATTGTGGTGACAGATGAGGCAAAGGCAAAAACTATTCAAGCTTTGCCATTTGTGGACCGAGTCGAAATGGTGGCTAAAGGCTTTTTACTAAGACCGGGTGCAAGGTTGCTTCCTGGTGAGGCTGCACAGACTTTTGATTCAACAAAAATCCATCCTAAGTGGCATCTCAGGCAATCTGAGGTTCAATCCAATGCCTACGATTTTCAAAATCAACTCATTGGAATTGACAAAATGCACCAGTCAGGATTTACCGGAAAAGGAGTAACTGTGGCTGTGTTTGATGCCGGGTTTCCCGGTATGAAAACAGCCAGTTCGTTTGCGCATTTGTTTTCCAAAAATCAAGTTATAGGTCAGAAGGATTTTGTCAGACCTTGGAGGACTGAAGTCTTTGGAGAACATCCCCATGGGGTAAATGTGGCTTCCCTGATCGCTTCCAATGAGCAGGCTAAATTGGTGGCAGGTGCCTATGATGCCAATTTTATTTTTGTCATTACAGAAGAGGTGGCCACTGAATACCGCATTGAGGAATTCAACTGGGTGAGGGCTGCCGAATATGCCGATAGTCTTGGGGTGGATGTCATCAATAGTTCGGTAGGATACATCGATTTTGACGATCCTGCCACGACTTACACCAAACAGCAATTGGATGGCAAGACGACTTACATCACTCGAGGAGCAACCATCGCTGCCAAAAAGGGAATTTTGGTAGTGAACAGTGTAGGTAATTATGGTGGGGCTGGAGTTTCTAGCCTCATTGCGCCTGCTGACGCAGAGGGTATTATTTCCGTGGGTTCTGTGACAACTACCTCTACGGTTTCCAGCTTTAGTTCAAGAGGTCCAACTGCAGATGGTCGTATCAAGCCAGAGCTGGTGGCATTTGGTCAATCCGCAGTGCTCATTAGAGAAAATGGTGCAGTAGGTACAGGTCAAGGAACCTCATTTTCTGCTCCACAAGTTGCGGCGTTGGCTGCTGGACTTTGGCAAGCCAGACCTGAATGGAAAAAAGACCAGCTTATTTTGAATCTGCTCAGAAGTGCATCTCAATACGAAAAGCCTGATAATAATCTTGGTTATGGCATTCCTAATTTTTCCAAAGCCTATTTGGGGGAAATTTTGAATATTGATTCTGAGGAAAAACAGGCAATTGGAATTTACCCCAATCCTTTAACCGATGATCTGTTAACCATTGGTTATGGAGCTAACAAGGAATTGGATTTCAAAGTGTTTGACGTTTCGGGAAGAGTGGTAGTAAAACAAATTTTGCTTAGAGAATCCAAGGAAGTACCCTATCAAGTTGATTTAGCTAAACTTCAACCCGGTCTTTATATAATTCAGTTGACAGATGGGCTTCATGTATCTCGTACCAAACTCATCAAAAAATAACCACCAAGGTCAAGCACCTTGATCTTCATCTCAAAGTATAATTCCTATGGCTCCTCGAATAGCACCTTCCATATTAGCAGCTGATTTTGGTAATATTCAGCAGGAAGTAGCGATGCTCAATGCGTCTCAGGCGGATTACATCCATGTTGACATTATGGATGGGATCTTTGTCCCAAACATTTCTTTTGGAGTGCCAGTGACCGAAGCGATTCATCGTCACGCCCAAAAGCCATTGGATGTGCATCTGATGATTCAGCAACCTGATTTGTATTTAGAGACTTTCAGAAATGCTGGAGCAGAGATCATAACTGTTCACTATGAAGCTTGCACCCACCTCCATAGAACCCTCCAGGCCATCAAAAAACTAGGAGCAAAAGCGGGAGTGGCGATCAATCCGCATACTCCAGTAGAATTTCTTCGTGATGTGATTGATGAATTGGATTTGGTATGTGTGATGTCTGTTAACCCGGGTTTTGGAGGTCAGCGTTTTATTGAAAACACCTATTCCAAGGTATTGAGGCTAAAGGATTTGTTGACTTCAAAAGACGCTAAAGCATTGATTGAAATCGATGGAGGAGTCAACCTTCAAAATGCGCCTTTACTGCTTGAAGCAGGAGCTGATATTCTTGTTGCAGGTAGCTTTGTCTTTACTTCTTCAGACCCTATTGCTACCATCGCTGAGCTTAAGTCTCTTTGATTTTTTAGCCTTACCATTTATCAAAAATTATTTTCCTTTAGACTTTTTAACTTGTCTTTAAAGACGTTAAGGTCTTTATTGATTCATGTTTCATTTTAAAAGTTTATTAGTTATGAGAAAAATTTTGATGTTTTTGATGCTATTTGGAGGGTTGAGTATAGCGGCTTTTGCTCAGGAAGAATCAGCTCAAAATGAAGTGACAGATGAGGATCTTAAAAAATTTGCCAATGTGGAGGTCCTGACCGTGGAGTATGTGGAAAATAAGACTGAGGAGCTTAAAAACATGATTTTAAACAACGAGGTAATTGCCGGCGGGGCTAGGTACAATGAAATCAAAGCTGCTTGGGGCAATTCAGCCAAAGAAGAAGAAATTAAATTGACCGAGGAGGAGCGTGGTGCCTACAAAGCCATCAAAGATTTTCAGGATTCATTACAACAATCTGTGGTAGAATATAAAACAGAATTGATTAAAAATGAGGAGGTTTTGGGAGTAAGTATATACAACAAAGTCAATACAGCTATCAAAGCAAATCCTGTTTTGAAAGAAAAATTGGATCAAATGATCCTTTCTATGAAGGAAAAAAAATCTGAAGGAAATTAAAAATTGACCCAAAAGCATACTGGCAAAAGATTTGAAGAAGTCTCCTTAAAAAGAGGCTTCTTTTTTTATTTTCACACCAAAATAAGTCTGAATTCGTTACCCAATCATGATCAGAAAATCCGTTTGCATTGCTCTTTTTCTCTTATCCGCTGTCAGTGTTTCTGGCTTTGGTCAGGATGATGATATTTTTGGAATTTCTTCCAAAGCAAAAAATCCAAAAAGTGAATCGGGAATCGGCAATGCTTACCGGAATGTCTTGGAGATGTTTTCTTTGGAGTTCTCCACTGGGGCAGCCTACCAACAAATGGGTACCACATTTTACTCAGAATTCCCAAATCGTTATCCCATTTCAAAGTTTCAGAATTTAGAAAGTTCTTCTTTTTCGCTGTCTGATACCCTGAGTTTGAGAGGTGGTGATTGGGTGTTGCCCGTAGTCAACGGAGGTGTAAGAATTAATTTGTTCAACCTGCTTACTATCGGCGGAGGCTTTGGAAGAGAATGGGGAAATCTTGCACCCATGCGTGGAAATGACCACGAGTTTAAATTTGAAGGTGCCACTTATCAGATCTCAAAGACCTACGGAACAGTTGGGCTGGTTCTTTTTGATGCCAAACGCAGACAATCCATTTTGAAATGGCAGTATAGAAAATATAGTACCAATAACCTTTACATGCAGTCTGAACTTAAGCAGAGAGCAAGAGCTAACTATCCTTGGAGGTTTATTTTGGAAGGAGAGTTTGGAAATATGAAGCTTACTAAGGCTTATGATCCTGCATTAGATTTGCCAGGCGCACCTTATACTCCGAGATTGGCGGTTTCAGAAGACCCTTATTTTGGAGCATCATTGAGAATGGAATATGATTTTTCAGAATATGCAAAAGTGTTTTTAAAAGGTGGAGGAGAGCTCAGAAAGTTCACCTTTGCATCGAGTGACTTTTCTGAATTTCAGAACATTGAACAAATGGTTTATGGGCTTCAAGCAGGCTTCGCTATGAAAATACCCGGTACCAAACGCTGTAAAATACCAGGCTGCGGAGTAGTAATGAAGCACATGCATAATGGAGTTGAATACCGGGGAAGTTCAGTTTTCAGGTTTCAAAACCGAAAAGTGGGACAATGGTATTAATCCCTCAAAATCGGCCTTTTTGATGTGAATTCAGGGTTTTTTAACCTTGTGCTTTTTACTATCTTGCAGCCTTAAATTTGACGCGAGAAAAAGCATTTTATGGCCCAAGGAGAAAACGAGCACATCATTCCAATTAACATTGAAGAGGAAATGCGTGGTGCCTACATCGATTATTCGATGTCGGTTATTGTTTCCAGAGCACTTCCGGATGTCCGTGACGGACTCAAGCCAGTTCATAGACGTATCCTTTACGGGATGCAGGAACTCGGTGTATTACACAACAAACCTTATAAGAAATCTGCCAGAATTGTAGGTGAAGTATTGGGTAAGTACCACCCTCATGGAGATTCTGCTGTATACGAGACCATGGTCAGAATGGCCCAAGATTGGTCTCTTAGATATACACTCGTAGATGGTCAGGGTAACTTTGGCTCCATCGATGGAGACAATGCTGCTGCGATGCGATATACTGAAGCCCGATTGAAGAGGATCGCTGAGGAGCTTCTGGTTGATATCAATAAAGATACCGTTGACTTCCAGTTTAACTTTGACGATTCATTAAAAGAGCCAACCGTTTTACCCGCAAAAGTACCAGCCCTTCTTTTGAACGGAGCTTCGGGAATTGCAGTAGGTATGGCTACAAATATGGCTCCTCACAACCTAGGAGAAGTCATTGACGGCATTATCGCCTACATTGAGAACAGAGATATTACCGTAGCCGAATTGATGAAATACATCATTGCGCCAGACTTTCCTACAGGTGGTATTATTTATGGTTACAATGGGGTTAAAGCTGCATTTGAAACAGGTCGAGGTAGAATTGTAGTCAGAGGTAAAGCCAATGTGGAGGTCAAGGACGGAGGAAACAGAGAGATGATTGTCATCACCGAGATTCCCTACATGGTCAATAAAGCCAACATGGTCGAAAAGACCGCTCAATTGATTAATGAGAAAAAGATAGAAGGTATCTCTGCCATTCGTGATGAGTCTGACCGGTCAGGTATGCGTGTGGTTTATGAACTCAAAAGAGATGCTGTAGCCAGCGTGGTTTTGAATAACCTTTATAAGCAAACAGCGCTACAAACTTCTTTCTCAGTAAATAATGTTGCTCTAGTCAAAGGTCGTCCTTACACACTGAACCTTAAGGATCTGATCGTTCATTACGTTAGCCATCGACATGAGGTAGTAGTTAGACGGACAGAATTTGAACTGAAAGAAGCAGAGAAGAGAGCACACATTTTAGAAGGGTACCTGATTGCATTGGATCACCTAGACGAAGTGATTGCTTTGATCAGAAATTCTGCAGATCCGGAAACCGCAAGAAATGGGTTGATGGAGCGGTTTAACTTAAGTGAAATTCAAGCAAGAGCAATTCTTGACATGCGTCTCCAGAGACTCACCGGAATGGAGCGTGATAAGATCATCCAAGAATACAAGGAGATCATGGCATTGATCGAGGAGTTGAAAGAGATTCTTGCCAATGAAGACAAACGAATGGAAATCATCAAAACCGAACTTCGAGAAATGAAGGATCGCTATGCTGATGACCGTCGTACCGAGATTGAGCATAATGCAGAAGACTTCAGCTACGAAGACATGATTCCTAATGAGGAAGTGGTAATCACCGTTTCTCACCAAGGTTATGTGAAGAGGACTGCATTGACCGAATACCGAACTCAAGGCAGAGGAGGAGTGGGATCCAAAGGTGTCAGCACCAAAGAGGACGACTGGACAGAATACATCTTTACTGCCTCCACCCACAATTATCTCTTGATCTTTACTGATAAAGGGAAATTGTTCTGGCTGAAGACTTACGCAATTCCGGAAGGTTCAAAGACTTCTAAGGGAAGACCGATCCAGAATTTGATCAATATTGAGTCGGATGATAAGATCAGATCTATCATTCAAGTAGAGAATCTGGAAGATCAGGATTATATCAATAATCACTTCTTAGTAATGGTGACCAAGCAAGGTGTGATTAAAAAAACCACACTTGAGCAATATTCTCGTCCAAGATCCAATGGCATCATTGCGCTAAACTTTAGGGAAGATGATCAGCTGGTTCATGTGGCGATGACCAATGGAGATCAGCACATTGTGATTGCAGCAAAATCAGGAAGAGCTGTTCATTTTCATGAGTCAGCAGTCAGACCAATGGGGCGAACTGCTACGGGTGTAAAAGCTATCACGTTAACGGATGTTAATGACTTTGTCATTGGCATGGTATGTGCCTCCAAGGAAAATGCGACACTACTTGTAGTATCTGAAAAAGGATACGGAAAACGATCCGATCTTGAAGAATACCGTATCACAAACAGAGGTGGTAAAGGGGTAAGAGCTATGAATGTAACTGATAAAACAGGGACATTGGTAGCTATAAAAGAAGTGGTAGATTCAGATGATTTGATGATCATTAATAAATCTGGAATTACCATTAGAATATCCATGGAGCAGCTTCGTATCATGGGACGAGCCACTCAAGGAGTAAGATTGATTAAAGTAGGAGAGGGTGACGAAATTTCCTCAGTGGAAAAAATATCAAGAGAAGAAGTAGAAAGTACCGAATCTTCCGATCTTGCGACTGATTCCTCGGATCCTACAAATGATTCAACCGAATCTGACGTAGAATTAACTGATTAAACCAAACAATAAAGAAAAAAACGCTAATGAAAAAGCTAATTCTCTCAATGGCTATGGTGGCAGTAGCTTCTGTGGCTTTTGGACAAAAGAAGGTAGTAAAAGAAGCCGAGAAAGGTTTCAAACAAGGGACGCTTGACGCTGCTCTTACCGCAATCGAGGGTGCTACTACCAATCCTGAGACCAGTGGTGATCCTGCAACCTTTTTGTTAAAGGCTCAAATTCAAACCAAGATGTTTGCAAGAGATTCTTCAAACACCATGGAAACAGTAGAGATCGGAAATCAGGCAATATCCACCTTCTCAAAAGCTTTTGAGATGGCAGGAAGCAATAAAACATCTCCGGTTGGAAAAGCGGTCTATGCTGAAGAATTGCCAGGTATCCCAGAAAACCTAAAGCCATATTCTCTCTTAAGCCTTAAAAATATTTCTTTCGATAAGGCGCTTAAGATGTATGAAGAGGAGAATCTGGAAATGTCTTATGAGTTTTTCAATCTAGCTGGTGAAATCGATAAGGCAGACTCTACCATTCATTACAATGCAGGATTTCTTGCCAATGACCTAGGAAGATTTGAAGATGCAAAGAGACATTTCAACTACCTCTTCGAAATCCCAGGTTATAACAAAACAAATGCTTACTACTTCATGGTGCAGATTCTTAGCACGGAAGAGAAAAATCCTGAAGCTGCTTTTGACATCGTGACAAAGGCAAGGAAAGAATATCCAAACGACAGAGTACTTGCTGAGTATGAAATCCAGCTTTTGCTACAGTTGAACAAAATGGATGAAGCTATGGCTCAAATCAAAGACGCCTTGGCCAATGATCCAAATAACGCAGGTCTTCTGCTAAGATCCGGTTACCTAAAAGAGCAGGCTGGTGATCTTGAAGGAGCCATGCAAGACTATAAAAAATCAGTCGCAGTGGATCCTAATTTCTTTGAAGGAAATTACTACACCGGTGCATTACTTTTGGAGCAAGCCCAAAAAGAACTTAATTCCCTCAATGACCTTTCAGATGCTGAATGGGAAAAGCAGTCTCCGATAGTAGGAAAGAAAGCAGATGCAAATTACAATGAATCAATTGCATTTTTCACCAAAGCACTAGAGATCAAGCCGGATAATACGGATATCATGATCATCCTATTCCAAGTGTATTCCAGGCTGAAGAAAACTGCAGAGATGGATGCTATGAACAAAAAAATCTCCGCTATCCTTGGAGCTAACTGGCAGGATAATTAATTGAATCAATACCTTTGAAAAGGCCGGTCTAGCCGGCCTTTTTTTATGCCCTAGTGGCGGTAAATGAATCACTGGTTCTATACTCAGAATTGGAATAGGGGAGGAATTAGTCTGGTGATAATCACTCTTTGTATAGCTACTTCACTTGTCATCTTCAGTAATTTAATTTGAGTAAATCTCACTTCCATTGATAAAAAAAGCTTTTTATTTCGAGTAGGATTGAAATAGTTTTCGCATCCAATCAAACCCAATATGATCAAATTGAAGTTTCACCCATTTTCATGGACCATTTGTGTGTGGTTCATGAGTTTTTCTGCTTTTGGTCAATCGCTTCCTTCTTCTCAAATCTATCATTCCATTCTTCAACTGAGAGAAACCAAGCGAGTGCTCTATGTAGCCGCTCATCCGGATGATGAAAATACCAGACTCATCGCTTATTTAGCCAATGGTGAGCATGCTGAAGTGGCTTACCTCAGCTTGACTAGAGGAGATGGGGGACAGAATCTTATCGGAAAGGAATTGGGAATCGAGCTTGGGCAGATACGAACTCAAGAATTGCTCAAAGCCAGACAAACTGATGGTGGAAGGCAATATTTTACGAGAGCGCTAGATTTCGGGTACAGCAAAGATCCCACTGAAACGCTTCAAAATTGGGAAAAGGAAAAAGTTCTAGCAGATGTGGTCTGGGCAATCCGGAAATTTCAACCAGATATCATCATCACCCGATTCAATACCATTCCAGGGGTGACTCATGGTCATCATACCACTTCTGCCATTCTTGCAGGTGAAGCCTTTGATTTAGCTGGTAAAACAACAGCTTATCCCCAGCAACTTTCTTATGTGAAACCTTGGCAGCCCAAGAGGATTTTTTTCAATGCCTATAATTTCCGAGGTGAATTCGAACCTGAAGAAGGGAAAAAATACCATGCTTTTGAAGTGGGTGGATACGATCCTCTTTTGGGAAAAACTTATCATCAGATCGCTGCGGATAGCCGAACGATGCATAAATCTCAAGGTTTTGGTTCGACGGCCGGCGCTGGAAATGCTAAAGACTACATTGAACAGGTAGGAGGTGAGGCTTATTCCAATACTCCTTTTGACGGTGTTGCCAATCGTTGGGAACAGCTACCTGGTGGGAAAGCAATTCTATCTCAGGTCGATCAGCTTTTGAAAAACTTTAATTTCGTTCAGCCTGATCAAAATGTGCCTGCTTTGCTTTCTTTGCGAAAGGCTATTTTGAGTTTGAACTCCCAAGAGTCTTGGGTAAAGGAAAAACTCGAGAAATTAGATCAGGTAATTTTCAATGCGTTGGGATTAGAATACGAATATATCGCAAGAAAAGAAGTGGGTTTTCCTGGGGAGAAAATCAAAACCGAACTAGTCCTTACCAACCCATCAAAGATTGAAATAGGTAATGTCTCTTTCCAGGTAATGGAATCTTCTCAAGTTATAAAATCAGCCAAAGAAAATTTGAGCATTACTCTCCCTATTGAATTCATTATTCCTGAAAACAGCCCATTTTCACAGCCCTATTGGCTGGAGAATCCATTAGATGGTGCGCTATTTTCCGTGTCTGATCAACAAAGAATCGGGGTTCCATTTTCTTCCCAAAACATTGGAGGTAACCTTGCCTTTTCGATTGCAGATCAGCAATTCAAGTCGCCTGTTCAGTTGTTTTACAAATACAATGATCAAGTGGATGGGGAAATCAAACAACCCTTCACCATAGTGCCAGAGGTGGATCTCACTGTTTCCAAGGAAAATGTCTTTTTGCTTTCAGGTGCAGATCCAACAGTTACTGTCACAGTGAATTTTAGAAATCAAATCTTGGATGGAAACCTGGATTTTGAAGGACTTGATTCCACTCAATATAGAATCCTAAGTATCGAGGACATTGCTTTCCAAAAAAAGAGGGTGTTCAAGGTCGCTTTTCTACCAAAAACCAATGGTAAAAAGGTGATCACTGCCAGATTTACGACCTCATTCGGGAAGTCCTATACTCAGGTGACTAAACAGATTTCCTATAAGCACATCCCTAACCTGACTTATTTCAGTCCTGCCCACATCAATTTGATCCAGGCAGATTGGAAGGTTTCCGGTGAAAAGATTGGCTACATTCCTGGAGCAGGGGACGATGTGCCTGGGGTACTTTCTGCACTGGGTTACAAGGTAACTATGATTGGTGCAGAGGATTATTCGGTGGACTATTTGAGCCAGTTTAAAGCAATCGTAGTAGGCATTCGAGCTTACAATACCAATTCTGAGCTAGCTGCTAATCAACAAATCTTGATGGGCTATGTTCGAGCTGGAGGAAATCTGATTGTCCAATACAACACCAGTTCTCCGCTTTTGACCAATCAACTTGGGCCTTATCCATTTACCATTGGTCGTGATCGGGTGACAGTGCAAGAGTCACCTGTTGAAATTTCTTCAGACAGCCCGATTGTTAAAGGGCCAAATCAGATCAATCAAGAAGATTTCAAAGGTTGGGTGCAGGAGCGAGGCTTGTATTTTGCTTCCAACCCAGATGCACACTATCAGCAGCCGTTTACCATGCAAGATCCTGGAGAGAATCCATCCCAAGGAGCTTTGATTCATGCCCAAATTGAGCGAGGTAATTATGTCTACACAGGAATCTCTTTCTTCAGACAATTGCCTTCCGGGGTACCAGGTGCTATCAAATTATTTATAAATCTGATTGAACAGTAAAATGGAAGAAAGGCAGATGAAGTGGTCAAGAATATATCTAGGGCTAATGGCTAGTCTCGTGGTCATGATTGGATTGTTTTACTGGTTATCTGTAGCCTTCGCATGAGTACGCTGGATTGGTCGGTTTTATTCTTCACGCTGGTTTCCATCGCGGTTTTTGGGATTTATAAAACCCGAGGTCAAAAGAGCCTGGAATCTTACCTCAAAGGAAATAAAGACAATTGGTGGACGATTGGTCTGTCCATCATGGCGACTCAGGCTTCTGCAATTACCTTTCTGAGTACTCCTGGACAAGCCTACGAAGATGGGATGAGATTTATCCAGTTCTATTTTGGCCTGCCTTTGGCGATGATCATAATCTCAGTCAGTTTCATCCCGATTTATTACAAGCTAAAAGTTTACACGGCTTATGAGTATCTGGAGAATCGATTCGACCTGAAAACCCGAACCCTCACCTCTTTACTTTTTATCATTCAAAGAGGATTGGCAGCAGGAATCACGATTTACGCTCCTGCCATCATCCTTTCCACACTTTTAGGTTGGAATCTGACTTGGACCAACATCTTCATCGGTGTTTTGGTCATCATCTATACCGTCTCAGGTGGGACTAAAGCTGTATCCATTACCCAAAAGCAACAAATGGCTGTGATGATGGGAGGGATGATTCTGGCAGGAATTATCGTGATCCAATTGTTGCCAATCTCCTTTGGAGAGGCTATGCATGTGGCTGGAAAGATGGATAAACTCAATGTGGTCAGTTTTGAATTTGACCTGGCTGATCGTTACAATATCTGGTCAGGAATGACTGCTGCGGTATTTCTATTTCTGAGTTATTTTGGTACAGATCAAAGTCAAGTTCAGCGTTACCTATCCGGTCAGACGCTTACTCAAAGTAGAATGGGCTTGATCATGAACGGATTCCTCAAGATCCCCATGCAATTCATCATTTTGTTCATCGGAGTGATGGTGTTTGTGTTTTATCAATACGTGCAGCCACCGGTGATTTTCAATCAGGTGCAAACCGAACAGCTACGAAACAGTGAATACGCTCCAGAATTGGAGATGCTGGAGAAAAAATATTCGGAAAGCTTCGAATCCGGACGAGCTACTTACCAGGAAATGTTGGCTGCTATTGACCAAGGAAAAGAAGAAAAAGCAAATGAACTTAAATCAAAGGTCCAGTCCATCAAATCGGAACAAAATTCTATTCGAGAAGAAGTCAAATCACTAATCGTAAAAAATGATCCTACTGCCGAGACCCGTGACACAGATTACATTTTCATGCGGTTTGTGATGGATTATTTGCCTCCTGGCATTGTGGGTTTGTTGTTTGCTGTGATTTTTTCTGCTGCGATGTCTTCTTCTTCTTCTGAACTCAATGCGCTAGGATCCACGACTACAATTGATTTGTACAAGCGATCAATTAAGAAAGAAGGAACTGACAGACACTATTTGCTTTCCTCAAAAGTATTCACTGCATTTTGGGGATTGGGCGCAATTTTGTTTGCTACTTATGCCTCGTTGTTTGAAAATCTGATTCAGGCTGTCAACTTGTTGGGCTCCTTATTTTACGGGACGATCCTAGGCATTTTCATGGTTGGCTTTTTTGTAAAATGGGTCAAAGGACAGGCTGTGTTTATTGGTGCCTTGATGTCACAAGCTCTGATCTTACTTGTTCATTTCAAAAATGGGGAAGGTATTCTAGGCTTCCATTGGGATATCGGATTTCTTTGGTACAATGCCTTAGGGTGTATGGCTGTGATGGTTTTTGCGGTAATTATTCAATTGATGCTGCCGAGAAAGTAGGAGTTAACTTCCATTTGTGGGATTGCAACGGGAAAAAGTTCTACGTTCTTCCAGCTCGTTTAAGCCATTGGTTTCCACTTTCTTTTCCAAGGGTTTTGTTTCAATTCGCTCGCGGAAAACTCATGGCTAATAAAGAGTTTAATCCCGGATGGGGGAATGAATAAAGCCACGAGTTAAGTCTAAGTAATTACCAATTATTAAACTTCCTGCCTTGCTAGCTTAGTGGCAATGTTCAAAAAAAACCGGATCTCTCGACCCGGTTTCAATTTCCTTTATTTTATCGTTTTCATTAGCCTGTCATTCAAACCGACATAGTCTGGGTTTTTAGCTTCGATTGCCAGCTTTTTAGACTTATTGGCAGACTCGAGTGCTTCCGTTTTCATACCTAGTGCCAGTTCAATTTTGGCTCTGAGGTGAATGGTCCAATACTTAGGATCGTTGTCGGTAGACTGCTTGATCCAAGTATAGGCTTGGTTCATGTCCTTGTTGTTGATGAAGTAGTAGTTTGCTGCTTGATACAGTAGTGCAGGATTGGTGCTATTGGCATCGATCACCTGCTTTTTGATATCTGCCATGACGATCGGATCTACTTCTGTAGCGATCGTGAAATCTACTCGGGTTTGTTCCCATTTGATCGAAAGGTCAGCGCTGTTGTCCGTCAGGTTGTTGAAGCTCAGTTCGAAGGACTCATATTTTTTGCTGGTTTTAGAAGGGGTAACATTGAATCGGACCTGATCCTCCGCCTGATTATACCCGATCGCTCCCCAAAGTTTGGTGTTTTTGCTAAGGATAATCGTCCAAGAGGATTTTCCAGGAATCGAGTACAACGCATAAGAACCTGCGGGTACTTTTTGCCCCCCAACAATTACTTCTGTTGAGAAAGTCAAAATAGTAGCACCGTTGGCACCTGTTCTCCATACTTCGCCATAAGGTACCAGTTCACCAAAGATTTTTCTTCCTTTGGTACTTGGTCTGCTAAAGTCCGCGGTGACATCCGTCAACCCGACTTTTTGGGATATTTTGGCACTTGGACTGGCTTGTGGCATTTGGATTTGTTGCGCAAAGCTGCTAAACCCGGCAAAAAGAAGAGCCAGAAAAACGAGTTTGAATTTGTTTTGCATATAGGGTAAATAATTTTTGTTTATTGAATGGACTATCGCAAATCCTACTCCAATTTTTGGAATGGTCTGCAATTTGACAGTTTATTCGCTCATTTTGACAGGTTTTTATGCATATTTTATCAGTGGACTTTCTCAAAAAAGAGATTGAGTTAATTTTACTCACCTATCTCTTTAAATTAAAAAATGAGTCTTGCTATTATCAGTCCCGGAAGAAATCCTAAAGTATGGATCGATGCACTTCGTCACCATCAGCCTGACATAGACATTCAAGTCTATCCTGAAATTCATCGACCTGAGGATGTAGAAATGGCCCTGGTATGGCAGCATCCTCCCGGTTATCTCAATTCGTTTCCCAATCTCAAACTGATAAGTTCTTTGGGGGCAGGCGTAGATCATATTCTTTCTGATCCCGCAGTGCCTGAGTCTATGCCTATTGTCAGGATTGTGGATGAAAAGCTTACATGGTCTATGACCAATTATGTGGTCATGGGCGTTTTGAATTTTCACCGTCAGATCACTCGCTACCAAGCTGATCAAAAGAAAAAAGTGTGGGACATGTCCAATCCTGAAATCCCTGTTCGAGTAGGAGTGATGGGAGTAGGGGCCTTAGGTGGCGATGTCATAGATAAACTGAATTATCTCGGATTTCAAGTGTCTGGATTTGGCTTTTCGGAAAAAACGGATTTTCCTTATCCCTACTATTCCAAAAATCAATTGGGAGAATTTCTATCTCAAATCAATGTCTTGGTTTGCCTTCTACCACTGACTCCAGAGACAGAAGGAATTTTGAATCTTGAGCTATTTAAGCAATGCACCAAGGGAACTTACTTGATCAATGTTGCCCGAGGCAAGCATTTGGTGGAAGAGGATCTGATTCCTGCTTTGAATCAAGGTTTTCTTTCAGGTGCCATGTTAGATGTCTATCGGGTAGAGCCTTTGCCACAAGCGCACCCGTTTTGGGAAGAATCCAGAATTCAACTGACTCCCCACATTGCCAGTGTCACCAATCCTTTGGCTGCTTCTCCCCAAATAATTGATAACTTTAATAGAATTAATTCTAACCGGCCTCTTCAAAATCTTGTAAATCGAGAGAGAGGGTATTGATTTTTAGTTATGGAACAGACTTTCACGATTCTTTGCCCGACTGATTTTTCGGAATGCTCCTTGAATGCGATCGAATACGCATGCAGGATTGGTGAGAAGTACCAGGCCAATTTGGTGCTTTTTCACGTGCTCAATCGGGAAGATTACCTGAAACTTTCTCCAAGTGATACTGAAGGTAAGTATCAGGAAGAGTTTGTTCTTCAAAAACTTAAGAATCTTCAAAAAACTGTTTTGGAAGAAAGTCTTGCCAAAGGATTAAAGGATTGTCAAGTCGCATTGAAGGAGGGTAAAATTGTCCAAGGTGCCCTGGACTTTGCAGATGAAATCAAGGCAGGATTGATCGTGGTAGGTACAGAAGGGATGAACGAACTGAGAGAAAATATCATTGGAAGCCGATCCAGTCGATTGGTGGAACTTTCAGACAGAGATATTTTGGTGGTGCCCAGAAGAGTTTTCTTCAAAAATCCCAGGAAATTGGTCTTTGCCTCAGATTACTTAGAAGAGGATAAGTTGGCCATCCAAAAAGTGGTAGAATGGGCGACTTTTTTTGATGCCGAAATTGACCTAGTGCATATTTCTTCTTCCCAAAAAGCGATTGAAAAAGCCCTGCATCAGACCATGATCGATGAGATCAAACCTTTTGTCAGGTATGAGAAAATCAATTTCGTGCTGAAATCATTCAGAGATGATCTTGCCCTAGGCTTGGAAAATTACCTTCAAGTGGCCAAAGGTGACATACTCGTGACGCTGAGTAGAAAGAAGAGCTTTTTTGACCAGATTTTCTCTAAAAACCTTTCCAAAAAGATGTCCTATTTTATCAATAAGCCCCTTTGGGTGATTAAGAGTTTTTAGGCTTTTTTCCGCTTAGCAATCCCTTCACAAAACCGGAAAACTCTTTTCTTGCCTCTTCATTACCAAGTACAGACTTCAGCGTTTTCCAAACGTGTCCT
>JAGXQZ010000063.1 GCA_018336015.1 Algoriphagus sp.
AGCGGATCGGTTGACATCGTGATCAACAAAGCACCGACCGTTACCACGGTAACGATCAACGGCGGACCGTTTACTTACACTGGTTCGGCGATCACTCCGGCCACGGTGACCGTAACCGGCGCGGGCGGCTTGAATCTGACACCTGCAGCCAGCTATGCAAACAACATCAATGCGGGTACGGCAACTGCCAGCTACAGCTACGAAGAGTCTGCGAACCATTTGGCCAGCAGCGACAGCAAGAACTTCACGATCGGAAAGGCAGATGCAACGATTGTGGTACAGGGCAAGACGGTAACCTATGACGGCACAGCACACGGAGCAACCGGCACTGCGAAAGGCGTGATGGGCGAAGACCTTGCAGGTCTAGACCTTGGTGCAACCTTCACCAACGTACCTGGCGGAACAGCAGACTGGACTTTTACCGACGTAACCGGCAACTACAACAATGCAAGCGGATCGGTTGACATCGTGATCAACAAAAGAGCAGCAAGCGTGAGCGCTAATTCTGCAAGCAAATTCTGTGGTCAGGCCGATCCAATATTTGGAGGAACTTTAGAAGGGTTTATTGAATCTGATAATGTGACTGCGGTTTACAGTAGAACCTCCGGAGAGACTGTAGGATTGCTCTATATTATTAGTGCAGTCTTGAGCCCTGTGGCAGTTTTGAGCAACTATGATATAACTTACAACACGGCCAACTTCACCATCAATGGTGTCACCATCGATGCCTCGGCTTCCAGTACTCCTGTTCCGATGGGAAGTCCGGCTACGTTGAGAGCATCGGTGACTCCAAATGTGGCCGGTGTGAGTGTAAACTTCACGGTGACGAATGAAGCAAATGCTACAGTGTATACCACCACAGTATTGACAAATGGATCCGGTATAGCAACTGCCACAACGGGTAACCTAAGCACTATAGGTGTACTCAAGGTGACTGCAGTGGCAGGTACAGGATGTGCTGAATCTGTGGCTTACATCCCGGTATTTGATGCCAGCGGAAGCTTTGTAACCGGTGGTGGCTGGATAGAATCTCCAGCTGGTGCAATGCCTGCTAATCAGGATGCAGTTGGTAAGGCTAACTTCGGTTTCGTATCACGTTACAAGAAAGGAAGCACGCAGGTAGATGGAAATACCGAATTCCAGTTTAATGCCGGTGGACTTAACTTTAAGAGTACCCTACATGAATCAGGTTCTTTGGTAATCTCGGGAAGCCGCGCTACCTATCGTGGTACTGGTACTGTGAACGGCGCAAGTGGATTCCGCTTTATGGTAGTGGCTATTGATGGTCAGTGGAACGGCGGTACCAACCCCGACCGCTTCCGAATCAAGATCACTGATAGTAACGGTCAGGTGGTTTATGATAATCAAATCGGTAAAGACGAAAACACTGCTGATGCTACTGTATTAGGCAACAACGGTACTGGTGGTGGATCTATCGTTATCCACCAGGCTTCTAAAGGCAACAAACGCGTGAGCACTGAACTGGTCACCGTACCATGGAATACTCCAGTGGAAACTATCAAGCAAAAAGTAGATCAGATGAGCCTCACTTGGTTTGAAAGCAGAAAGCTGCCAATGACCTTGGATGCCAGCAACTACGATCCGTTGACTCCTGGATTCTATGAGTTGAAAGCGGATCTGATCGATAATGAGTTCTTCGCTCTGGATGAGCCAATCTCTATTCAGGTGCTGGTTCAGGATAAGCCAAAAGCTTTGGATATCCTTGTAGATAACAGCAAACTGACTACGGATCTCAAAGCCGGCGATGTGCTTGGAACCCTAAGAACGATCGATCCGGTGGATAATATCCATACCTATCAAATCGGAGAGAATTCTGATTTGATGCTGGATGGTGACAAGGTGATCTGGAAAGGAACTACTGTTCCGGCGCAGTTGAGACTCACCGTCTTCAGCACAGACCGTGCAGGTCAGACGATCAGTAGAGAAATCAGCCTGAGCAGAGAATTGAAGCCGGGAGAATTCTTCCTGTATCCAAACCCTGCACAGCGCGAGACCAATGTGATGGTAGATCTGGATAGAGAAGCTACCGTGACGATCAGAATCTATGATGCAGTGGGCCGAATGGTGTTGGAAAATGAGTCATTCCGTGAGGGAAGCTTCACCCAGACCTTCAACTTGGACGGACTTGCCGCTGGCTTCTACACCGTTCAGGTGAAAGTAGGTGACATGGTGATGACCAAGCGACTGATCAAAAGGTAATCACTGAGGTTGTTTGATAAAATAAAAATCCCGCTTCATGTCGAAGCGGGATTTTTTGGTTTATAACTCTTTCTTCCAAATCTCAATACCCCGGTACTCCGGGAAAATGAGATCAAAGTCTAAAACGTAATGAAACACTTTTCCGAAACCGCATTTTTCATAAAAACGCTTGGCTTGAGGTTGACATTCCATGACTTCCAACCAAATAGTGTCTATGTTGTTTTCTTTTGCCACTGCTTCACAATGAGACATAAGCAGCCGAGCAATACTTTTTCCATGAACTTTAGGATGAAGGTAGAAACGGTGTATTTTCATCGCATTGGGAAGGTCGATTTCCCTGGGAGAAAAAGGAAAGTCATACTTCAAAATTCCCACTTTTTCACCTCCCAATTCCACAAAAAAGTAATGAGTAGTTTCCCTGGAAAGCTCCTTGAAGACCGTCTCGGGTTTATAGATCAACTCCACATACCAATCGCCTCCATCATCCCAAATGTACCGATAGCTTGCTCGGTAAACTTCGTCCATGAGTATGTACAGGAGAGGCTGGTCTTCTGGCTGAATCGGATGTAGCTGTAGGTCTAAGGTTGGATTCAAGATAATCTTCATGGCCTGAAATTAGGAATTGAAGGGGGATTTCTTGCTTGCTGTTTTGCTTTTTGAGGGGAGAGACCTTTGGGGTTTTCAAGAATCCCGAAGGGATGAGATTCATAGGGCAACCTTTGAGATTTTTGAAAATCTCAAAAGTTGCCTTAGCCGTTGTCTCGCTTTTCCGAACGCAGGACTGGTTGAAATAAAAAATCCTGCTTCTGGAGAAGCAGGATAATATAAGTTCCAAACCTTAGAGGTTTGGAAAACCTCTAAGGTTATTTCCTCGCCAAAGCTCTTTTCGCGGCCTTCACGATATTTTCAGCATTCAGGCCATATTTTTCCAGCAGTTGAGTTGGGGTACCGGATTCGCCGAAGCTATCATTTACGCCCACATACTCAAGCGGAGAAGGATTGTGTCGGATCAGAGTTTGTGCAATGCTGTCTCCCAAGCCACCGTTGATCTGATGCTCTTCGGCAGAAACGGCGCAACCTGTCTTTTTCACGGATTCCAAGATTGCCTCTTCGTCCAAAGGTTTGATCGTGTGGATGTTGATGACTTCCGCATGGATGCCTTCTTCGCGAAGCATGGCTTCTGCTACTACGGCTTCCCATACGAGGTGCCCGGTAGCGAAAATGGTCACATCCTTGCCATCGATCATTTTCCAAGCCTTTCCGATTTCGAATTTCTGATCAGCAGGCGTGAAGATCGGCCAGCTAGGTCGACCAAATCTTAGGTACACTGGACCTTCGTACTCAGCTATCGCCAAAGTGGCTGCCTTGGTTTGATTGTAGTCGCAAGGGTTGATGACTGTCATGTGTGGGAGCATTTTCATCATGCCCAAGTCCTCCAAGATCTGATGCGTTGCGCCGTCTTCTCCAAGGGTCAAACCCGCATGGGAAGCACAGATTTTCACATTTTTGTCGGAATAGGCGACCGATTGACGGATTTGGTCATAGACTCTGCCGGTGGCAAAGTTGGCAAAAGTGCCTGCAAAAGGGATTTTACCTCCGATGGCCATACCAGCTGCCAAACCAATCATATTGGCTTCTGCAATCCCGGTCTGGAAAAAGCGATCAGGGAATTCCTTTTGGAAATCCCCCATTTTCAAGGAGCCAATCAAGTCAGCACAAAGGCCAACCACATTCGGATTTTTTCTTCCTGCCTCGAGGAAACCGTCACCGAAACCGGAACGGGTGTCTTTTTTTTCTGTATAAGTAAATTTTAAGTCTAAGCTCATCTTCGTGTCTTTTGGGATGGGAAATCAATAATCACCGAGTGTCTCTTCCAATTGACCCAAAGCCTTGGCCAATTGCTCGTCGTTTGGAGGGGAACCATGCCACTTGTGCGTGCCGACCATGAAGTCTACGCCGTAGCCCATTTCGGTGTAGAGCAAGTTCATTACCGGCTTTCCTTTACCGGTCAATGATTTCGCCAATTCCAAACCTTCGATCACTGATTTCAGGTCGTTTCCGTTTTTCGTCTCGATAACTTCCCAGCCAAAAGCTTCCCATTTGGCTTTCAGATTTTTTAGGTCCATCACTTTGGTCGTCGGACCATCGATCTGCTGACCATTGTAATCTACCGTGGCAATCAAATTGTCCACTCCATAATGAGCAGCATACATGGCAGCTTCCCATACTTGACCTTCCTGTAACTCTCCGTCACCCATCAAAAGGTACACAAGCTTGTCATCTCCATTGAGTTTTTTGGCTTGAGCTACTCCCAAGGCTACAGAAAGACCTTGACCCAACGAACCGGAAGCTACCCGAATACCTGGTAGGTGCTCATGGGTAGCAGGGTGACCTTGAAGTCTGGAGTTGAGCTTACGGAAGGTTTTCAATTCTTCTACAGGAAAATAGCCACTGCGTGCCAGGACTGAATACCAGCCAGCTGAGAGGTGTCCATTGGAAAGGAAGAAAAGGTCTTCTCCTTTACCATCCATGTTGAAGTCAGGATTGTGGTGAAGCTGGTCAAAGTACAGTGCGACGAAAAATTCAGCACAGCCCAGCGGTGCACCCGGGTGGCCGGACTGAACGGCATGGACCATTCTCAGCACATCTCTTCGCAGCTGTGTGCAGATGTTTTGGAGTTCTTCAATTGATTGTTTTTTCATTAGCTAGGTTTACTTTAGGATTTGAGCAGTATGGTTTTTGGTGTCGACTTTCTCGATCACCTCTGCAATTTTCCCTTCCTCATCGATTACAAAAGTGGTTCTGGCTGTACCCATGTACTTACGGCCATACATGGATTTTTCTACCCAGGTACCGTAAGCCTCGTGCACCTTTAGATCTGTATCTGCGATCAAGGGAAAGGGGAGAGATTGCTTTTCTATAAATTTCTTGTGTGATTTTTCATCATCTGAACTGATTCCGAGGACCACATAGCCCGCACTAAGCAAGGCATCGTAATTGTCTCTCAGGTTGCAAGCTTGGGCAGTACACCCCGGAGTGGCGTCTTTGGGATAAAAGTAAAGCACCACCTTTTTACCTCTGTAATCGGATAGCTTGATAGCCGCTCCGGTTTCAATTTTTGCTTCGAATTCAGGTGCCAATTGGCCTACTTCTAGTGACATGTTGTTGTTGATTTTAGAATGGAACAAGATTTAACTGATGGTACCCCGCCACTCGGCCACATTACCGGCCATGTCGGTTACCTTGAGTAAAACTGAACCTTTGAGCGGTTGTTCATTCAATGTTTCGGACCAAATTACCGACTGCTTGTGCTCGTATCGCATCAAGACCCATTCACCGTTGATAAAAGCTTCAAAACTCTTGATGCCTGATAGGTTGTCTTTGATCGTAAATCTCATGCCTTGGGCATTGACCCGGATCGGAGCGATCGTGGGTTTTACATTGTCCTCAGCCAGAACAAAACTACCAAAATTTCTGGTTTTGAAGCGGATTTGACCTTCTACCCATTCACCGCCCACAAAACTTCTGGCTCCATTTCCAGCCCGTTGGTACACGTGGGTTTTACTTTTATCCCCTAGATACCCATTCACATTCCAAGTGACTTCGATCGGATTCCATAGGTATTCGGTAGGTTCCTGTAGCCTCAAAACCGGCGCACTTGCAGGTCCAGAATGGGAAACTCTCAAGTAGAGATCTTCCAAAAGACTGTTTTCTTCAGTTCGGATTCTCAGCTTATCGGTTGCGTGAAGGTGTTCTTTTCCTACCGGAAAATGACCGATAATCTCAGGAATGTAAATTTCTGAACAAAGGTCAATCTTGCTTGGGATACCAAATCTCAGATCCCAGAGGTAGGTTCGACTTTGGGCATCCTGATAGGCAGGTAAAATCTCATAAATCTGATTTCCAATAAAATACTGCGCTAATCCTCCTTTATCGCTCTGCTTGACCTTGATCTTCATGATGTTTTTGAAGAACGTCACCTGAGGAGATACCGGTGCTGCACCGTCCGCTAAGGTAGAATCCAGATCTGCTCCGGTCAGCGTGAGATTGACTAATCTCGAATTGCTGTAGGCATCGAGGAGACGAATCTGCACATTTTTTTTCTGACCTGCTTCCACCTGAAAAGCACCTGTCCCAGGAGTATTGGGAGTAAAGAAATCGAATTTCAGATCAGGCTGGTGGTAAAGTCGGGTGAAACGGTTTTGATGGGTATGCAGCAGGAAATGTCGGGTGAAATTGAAATCCACTTTATTTACATGAAGGGTGTAGAGCAGCCCTTTTTCATCGGAGATTTCAAATTTTGGAAAGCCATTTTGATTTTCAGCTCCATCGAGCTTGTCATAGCTTTGGATTTCCAGCCCAACTTTTCCAGTCACGCGGATCGTTTCCGGGATGCGGTAACTTGCCCCGCTGAGTACGGGAGTGAGCTCGATCCGTTGAAATTTGCCATTCACCCGACTGTCGATTTCCAAGGGGACAATAGCGATTTTCTGTGGAGTAGGAGGGATGTTGTCCAGTATCTCTGAAAAGCCGGCCAAAAGTGGATCCATAGCTCTGTCCAAACTGTCGCGGATTTCAAAGTGAAGGTGAGGTCCACCCGAGCTCCCGGTATTGCCACCATTGGCGATCAATTCCCCTTTTTTAACCGGTAGTTCGCCTTTCTCAGGATATAATTCAAGTTCATTCAGTTTTGCCTCGTACATTTTTTTCTTCATCCAAGCATGGATCTTGGGATTGAAGTTTCTGAGATGCCCATATAGGGTGATATGCCCGCTCGGATGCTTGAGGTAAATCACATTTCCATAGCCGAAAGATGAGATTTTGATCCGATGCACCCAGCCATCAGCCACAGCATAGATGGGTTCCCCCTCGACTCCTCCGAATTTGTAATCCAAACCCGTATGGAAGTGGTTGGGACGGAGTTCGGAAAAGTTGCCGGAAAGGTAATTTCTAGCCCCAGGTTTTACAGGTGAGCGGAAATAGCCTTTTTGGATTTCCTGGGCGGAAATTTTCGGTATTGCAGCGATACCGATTACTAGTGCTAAAGCGAAAAGTTTACTCAACTTCCAAAAATCAGAGATTGCTTCACTCCGTTCGCAATGACGAGAAGCCGAGCTAAGCTTATTTGACTTCAAAATCGAGCATTTTTTCATTTCCGATAAAACCTGTTAGGTGATCTCCGATTTTTACGGGACCAACGCCCGCCGGTGTTCCGGTATAGATCAAATCTCCTTTTTTCAGGGTGAAAAATTGGGAAACGTATGCGATGATGGTCGCAAAGTCAAACAGCATCAGGCTGGTATTTCCCTTTTGCTTGAGTTCGCCGTTGATTTCTAAGTGGAAGTCAATGTCTTTCAGGTCTGCAAAAGCAGTCACATGCTTGAAATCACCGATCGGTGCAGAACCGTTGAATGCCTTGGCGATTTCCCAAGGAAGACCTTTCGCCTTGCATTGATCTTGGAGATCGCGCGCAGTAAAGTCGATGCCTAGACCAATTTCATCAAAGTATCGGTGGGCAAATTGAGGTTGGATGTACTTTCCTTCTTTGCTGATTTTCAGGACAAGCTCGACCTCGTGGTGGATATTTTCGGAGAAATCCGGGTGAAAAAACGGAGCGCCGCCTTTCAACAAAGCGGTATCCGGCTTGAGGAATACGACTGGTTTTCCGGGTTTTTCGTTTTTGAGTTCTTCAATATGTGCGGCGTAGTTACGGCCGATGCAGATGATTTTCATAGGTTACTTATCAAAGAATGAAAAAGGTGTTCATTAGCCTTTGCGCTGTGAAAATAAGCATTCCAAACTTAGAATTGGTTCTGTCTATATAATTGAAGTAGATCAAAACTCAATTTTTTTCACTTCCTCAATAAGCTTCTCTGTCCATCGGGTATATACCAAACCTGAAGGGTGAAGCCTGTCTTCCGCCATCATTTCCGGCTGACCGCCTATGACTCTGTATTCTTGGGTGATGTCAATAAATGTGACTTTGTACTTGTCGCAGATGGCTTTTTTGGCAGCATTGTAGGCATCGATTTCTGCCCCTACTTTCTTTTGATCGGTGTTGCGTGCTTTTGCAAATCCTGTCACAGCCCAATCGGGAATGGAGAGGACAACGACGCGATCATTTTTCCCTCTTGCAAAACCAATCGCTCGCTTGAGCATTGCCTCAAAGTCTTTTTCGTAATCGGCAACCGGTCTTCCTCGGTATTGATTATTGACTCCGATGAGTAGCGTGACCAGGTCGTATCCTTTCGCAGAAGGTTGTCTTTCAGTGATTCCGGCGTCCAATTCATCGACGGTCCAGCCGGTCTTCGCGATAATTGTGGCCGGAAAAAATAACTGACCACCAATCGCGTTCAGTCGGTCGACGAGCTGATTGGGATAGCGGTCCTTTTCATCCACACCTTCTCCGATGGTGTAGCTATCGCCTAGTGCGAGGTAATTGATTGTCTTTACAGGCATGGGTTCTTTAGGATTGCAAAGGGTAACCAAAAATAGGGAAGAGACAAATGAGATTAGGGAAATGAGCATCTTTCAATAAATAGGGTTCAGTATGCAGATAGAGTTTCTATACAAATTGTTTCAAAAAACTCATGATCCAGCCAGTAATTTTATCCAAATATGGGTTCGAGCATCACGAAGGTTCCGGTATCTGCATTCATACTCACTTTTGCCCCGACAGGTACGATAAACTGACGTGGAATGTGTCCGATCATGGCCCCGATGTAGGCCGGAATTCCCAAAGGAAGAACATATTGGTCCATGATCTGATCGATGGTAAATGCACCATAGCCACCTCCCGGTTTGCAATCCGAACACTGACCAAAAATGAACCCCTTGATCTTAGACAAAGTACCGTTCAATTGGAGGGTGCTCATCATCCGATCGATACGGTAAGGATCTTCTCCCACATCTTCAATAAATAAAATAGCGTCTTGAAAATCAGGGTAATAAGGAGTACCTGATAAAGCACTTAACACGGTTAGATTTCCACCCAAAATCCTACCTGAGGCGGTTCCGCTTTTCAGAGTTTGAATACGGTTTCCTTTGGCTACCAAGTCATCGCCTTTGGTCACTTCATTCTGGAAAGTCATCAATTTTTTCTCGAAAAACAGTTGCTGAAACTGCTTGACATGGAAGCTATTCCAACTGCCCGAACCGTTGGGACCATGAAAAGTGGTCAGGCCCGTCTGACTCTGAATGGCGCAGTGCAGAGCCGTAATGTCCGAATAGCCCATCAGGGGCTTTGGGTTTTTGCGGATGGTTTCGTAATCAAGCATCGGAAGGATTCTCGCTGCACCCGAACCGCCGCGCAGGCAGATGACCGCTTTTACTTCCGGGTCTGCAAACATGGCATTCAGATCACCCGCCCGTTCTTCATCTGTTCCTGCAAGATGGCCAAACCGATTTTTGAAGTTTTCTCCCACTTTTACCTTAAATCCGAGTGCCTCCATCGCTTCTTTCGCATAGGTAAATTCCATGCGGTCGGCTGTGGCGGCTGAGGGAGAAATAATTCCTACCGTATCTCCTTTTTGAATGGCCTTGGGAAAAAGAGTGGCAGCAGGAGAATTACTTTTAAAATCAAAGCCTAGCAAGGATGCCGAAGCGGTGGCAAGGCCGAAAGATTTGAGAAAGGCGCGTTTGTTCATAGAATTCAAATTGGAATTGAAATTACTTTCTTTTCCAACTAAAAGAAAAACCCTGCCAAAATGCATCGGCTGGTACCTTTAAATTTGAAATAGATCTTGGTAAGAACTGGGATTCTCTAGTTTACTGGGTTTTTACTAACCATTAAGGAAATTGAGAGAATTAAGGACTTTAACAAGATGATATTTTTAAAATTTCATTTCTTGGTTCGAAAACCCATCTTAATTGCCTTAATTCTCTTAATGTTTCAAATTCAAATGGTTATAAATGGAATTGGCGCAAATTAGGCCTTCAATTCCAGCAACATTTTTTCTAGCTGTTCCATGATTGGCTTGAGGGTTTGATCATATTTTTTGATCCTTCTGCGGATGCTACTATGCATGACCGCAAACATCATTACGGTAATCCCAAGATGGGAGCTAAGTCAGTATGGATGTTGTCAGGTTGTCGAGTTGTCCTGTTGACCCATTCTCGAGTTTTCCGGTTGTCACGTTGTTGCGTTGTCATGTTGTCAAAGGCTCAGTGATTATTTGTACGATAGAAAATTTGGCAACCAGATATCTGGACATCATTGTAAAATATAACTCGACAACCCGATAACAAGACAACCTGACAACTCAAAAAAACTCTAAAACCCATCCCGGACAATCACCATCACCTTTTCCACTTCTTTTCTCACGGTAGATGCAGGGTAGGGGAAGTTGGTATTCATAAAGGCGAAAGCATAATTTTTTCCGCTTTTGGTTTTGACTAGACCGACGAGGCTGTAATTGTTACTCATGCTTCCGGTCTTTGCAAAAATGTAGGGTTCTGCAGCTTGAAAGCTGTTTTTCAGCGTACCTGTTTTTCCGCCAATGGCTAGGTATTCATTCAGCTCAGCTTCTGGTAGCAGGCGGTAGAGCTTCTCAAAAAGCGTCACCATCGATCTCGGAGTAAATAGATTGTGCCGGCTGAGTCCGCTGCCGTCTACCCATTTGGGTTGGTCTGGAAGGTCGTTGAGGTAGGTTTTGACCATGTACTCGATGGCCCGCTCAGTGTCCAAGGTCTGGAAAAGGCGGTCTGAAATCATGAAAAGCAGCTGTTCCGCCAGGAAATTGTCACTTTCCTGCATCATTTCTTTGAGGATCGGAGTGAGGGCTGAAGCTCTCCAAACAAGATGATCGGAGGGCAAAGGCTCGGGTTTGTAAATCCATCTCTTCCCAGTTTCGGCTTCAGCTAGTTGGACCAAGATCTCTGGCGTAGTCAAAAACGGGATAAAGCGCTCTCTACCTACATAGGTGGAAGGATTGTAATAGAACCAATTGCTGTGAAAGTCCCGCTCCAGTTCTTTGACAGGCTTGGTAGATGGGAACACCTGATTTTCGAAAAAGGAAGGACTGACCTGAACACGGCTACCAATCTTTTGAACCTGAACCAAATTCCCATAAATCGGAAGGGAACTACGCTCGGCGGAATAGTCATAGTAATAATCGTCCCATTGCCAGCCGTAGCCTAAGGAGGGAGAAACCTGATTGGCGTCGGAAAACTGAATGACGGAGTGATTGCCAAGAACCTTTTGAAAGTCCGGCTGAGCAAATTCTTTATACTTCCACGTAGGATCGCCGGATCCCCAGATTTTCAAGGTGTCTCCTGCAGAAACATATCGAAGCGTTTGAGTGCTGTCTTGAAGAATCACCAAGGAAGCAAATAGGGTAAACAGTTTGGTGGTCGAGGCAGGAAGAATGCGGATTTGGCTGTTTTTCTCAAATTCCACATGTTGGGAATCCAAATCATACAGCATAAACCCGGTCAAATGTCCGTTAAAAAAGCTTTCTGGTCCCAAAGCTTTTTCTAAAGCGAGGTAGTTGTCCTGCTTGATTTGGGCGGAAAGCTGTTGCTGAACCAGCAGGATCAAAAAAAGAAAAAAGCCTCTTTTTATCATATCATGCATTTTTCAAAACAGCATAGGCCAAAGCCAACCAACCCAAAATAAACCCAACTCCTCCGATCGGGGTGATGGCACCAAGCCAGGTGATCCCAGTCAGGGAGAGAATGTAAAGCGAACCCGAGAAGATCAAAATTCCTAGTAACATACCCCAAGCAGCAAGACTCAATCCTTTCCACTCCGGCTTGATCATCGCCAAAATCCCCAATCCCAACAAGCCTAAGGTATGGTAAAAATGGTAGCTGACGGCAGTTTCGAAGGTGTCCAACCGTCCGTATTTAATCAAAATCGGTTCTAAGCCATGGGCTCCAAAAGCGCCAAGACCTACAGCTAAGGCACCGGATATCCCGGCGATAGTGAGTATGTTTTTCCCTGTCATCCTTGTGAATAGTTTCTTGCTCCAAATATGGCCGAACCGATCCGCACCATCGTACTGCCTTCTTCCTGCGCGATCTGATAATCTCCACTCATGCCCATGGAGAGTTCGGTCATTTTCATAAAGTCAGGTAGATTGCGGCTTTTCAGTTCATCGAAAAGCTGCTTCAATCCACGGAATTCTTGTCGGATTTGTTCCTGATTTTCGGTGAAGGTTGCCATGCCCATCAATCCTTCGATTTTCACATGAGTGAGGTCAGAGAACTCCGCCGAAGCCAGCATTTCTTCCAACTCCGCCAGGTCAAAACCGAATTTGCTTTCCTCTATCGCGATGTGCATCTGAAGCAACACGGGAATCGCCCGATTGATTTTTTTTCCCACTTTGTCGATTTCCTTTAGCAGTTTGAAGGAGTCCACACCATGAATCAGGTGGACAAAGGGAGCGATGTATTTGATCTTGTTGCTTTGCAGGTGGCCGATCATGTGCCAGTGGGTATCCGCAGGCATCTCGGGTTGCTTGGCTTGGATTTCCTGCACTTTATTCTCTCCAAAGTCACGGATGCCAGCTGCGTATGCTTCGCGAAGGTCTTCCAAGGGCTTGGTTTTGCTTACTGCGATGAGGGTACATGAGGGATTTGGAAACGATTTAATAACACTATCTAAATTGGACTTAATGCTCATTTGTGCAGTTTCCTTTGAAATTTGTTCAACTATTCGACAATCAAAGATATGGCAATACTCAGCAAATTGCTGAAAAAAGGCATTAGGCTAAGGGAAAGTTTGGAGCAGGAATTTTCAAATCCCATAGACTTGCAAAAGCAGCAACTCAGGAAATTGCTCTTAAAAGCTGAGCGAACTGAAATAGGGAAAAAGTACAAGTTTAATGCTGTGTTGAAAGCCTTCAGGGGTAACGCCGATTTGTTTTATGAGGTTTTTAAAACGCAGATTCCTATCTACGATTACAATTCGATCTATGAAGAGTTTTGGAAAAAGCTTCTAGACGGAAAAAAGAATGTGACTTGGTCTGGGACCGTCCAATATTTTGCCATGAGTTCGGGGACATCGGGAGCTTCTTCTAAATACATACCTGTCACCAAATCGATGGTGAAAGCGATCAGGAGAACGGGGGTCAGACAAATTTTGAGCCTTTCGAAGTATGACCTGCCTGACTCTCTTTTTACAAAAGGAATTCTGATGCTGGGTGGCAGTACCGATTTAGAGTTCAACGGAACCTATTTTTCAGGTGACCTGAGTGGAATTACGGCAAGCAAACTTCCCATTTGGTTTCAGCGATTTTATAAGCCTGGAAAAAAGATTTCCAGAAACAAGAATTGGGGAGAAAAACTGGATCAGATCGTAGTGCATGCCAAAGACTGGGACATCGGGATCATTGTGGGAGTACCCGCATGGCTTCAGATCTTGATCGAGAAAATCATCGATCGATACAAAGTCGACAACATCCATGACATCTGGCCAAACCTCAAAATTTTTGTTCATGGAGGTGTTGCTTTTGAGCCTTATCGAAAAGGGTTTGAAAGCCTATTGGGCAAGCCACTGATTTACATTGAAACTTACCTTGCGTCAGAGGGCTTTTTGGCTTATCAAGCTTTACCAAATCGGAAATCCATGCGATTGGTCTTGAATAATGGTATTTTTTACGAGTTTATCCCCTTTGAAGAGACCAATTTTGATGCGGATGGAAACGTCAAATCCACAGCTCAAACCCTTAAAATCGACGATATTGAAGAGGGGACTGATTATGCTATTTTGATTACTACTTGCGCTGGTGCTTGGAGGTATTTGATCGGCGATGTGGTGAAGTTTATCTCCAAGGAAGATTCAGAAATCATAATCACCGGTCGGACCAAGCATTTTTTGAGTTTATGCGGTGAACATCTTTCCGTAGATAACATGAACAAGGCAATTGAATTGGTCTCCGAAGAACTCAATATTCGAGTTCGTGAATTTACTGTCATGGGAATACCTCATCAGAATCTTTTTGGGCATCATTGGTATATAGGTTCGGAAGATCAGGTAGATGCAAAAAAATTGGCCAAGTCGCTGGACAAGCAGTTGATGAAGCTCAACGATGATTACGCTGTAGAAAGAAAACATGCCTTGAAAAAGATTAAGGTTGAGGTTTTAGCGCCAACTTTGTTTTACAATTGGATGAAGAAAGAAGGAAAAGAGGGTGGACAACATAAATTTCCGAGAGTTTTGAAAAACGAAAAGGCAATATCTTGGACTGAATTTCTAAAAGAGAGCAGAAAAGATGATTAATGCCTTTGGAGAAGGTTTGGTGATGGGCCTGCTATTATCCCTGATGGTAGGGCCTGTTTTTTTTATGCTGATCACGACCAGCATGGAACAAGGATTTCGAATCGCCGCTGTATTGGCCTTGGGGATTTTGGTCAGCGACCTGATTTACGTGTTGATTACGTACTTTGGCGTGAGCTTTTTGACCCAATACCCTTTGATAGAAAAGGGCTTGGGTTATGTGGGGGGCTGTATTTTGGTTGGTTTTGGGATCAGTTTTTGGAGGAAAAAAGTCAGCGATCGGCCTAATTCCGGAGGACTGATTTCAGTAGAAGCCAAGAAGCGAACCGCCTTTGCCAAAGGATTTGGAGTAAATGGGGTCAATCCTTTTGTGATGTTGTTTTGGATTTCCATTGCCAGCTTGGTGTCTTCCAAAGCCGAATGGGAATCAGGAGATCGATTTTCTTACTATTTCGGACTACTCTTGACGGTTTTTGGGATTGACTTGGGTAAGGCCTATTTGGCAGGAAGGCTCGCCCACTACATGACACCAAGGCTGAGAGGATTTTTGAATAAAGGCGTAGGAATCCTGATCTGCTATTTTGGGGTGAAGATGATTTGGGATACTTTGAAATTATAGGGTCCGATGTCAGGTGTCTGATGTCCGATGAAGCTGTCAGGCTAAGCACCTGAGAGCCGAGAGTCTCGAAGTCTAAGCACTTGTTCTTTAAAAGAGGGGAGACCGAAGACGGAAGGCTGGAGAAGAAAGCCTAAACTTTTCCAAAGTTCGAAACTTTGGAAAAGTTTGAACACCCTTCTTTTCTACAAACAATAATGAGTTATCGAGCTCTATATTAAAATATCGAACGTCGAAAGTTGAATATCGAATAGCGAAAAAGGCAACCTCGAACCTATGGAAGTTCAGGATGTGTTATCCAAGCCAAATACAAAATGTCGGATATCGAACGTAGAACAACGAACGTCGAACGATTAAAAACCAATCATAAAATTGTAGGTTTAAGAAATATGCAAACACCGACTCAACCTGCTCTTATATCAGCACTGATTTTATTTTTCTTTTTGGTTTCCATTCCATTGATGGCCCAGGAAATTCCCGCTCTGCAAGACTTCAACCAAACAAGGCTCGATTACAACCGAAGTGGAATGCTGATTTTGGGATCTTGGGCTCTCGGAAATATGGTGTGGGGCGGGATAGGAGCGAACCAAAGTACCGGTGAGGTCAAAGCTTTTCATCAAATGAATATGTATTGGAATGCAGTAAATCTTGCCATTGCAGGTTTTGGGTACTATCAAGCGACCAAGGAAGTTCCGGGTACTGATTTCTGGGCCACCCTAGAGGCACAGCAAAGCATAGAGAAAATCCTTCTGGTCAATTCAGCTCTTGATGTAGCATATATGGCCGGAGGATTTTATTTGAAAGAAAGAGGACTAAGAACGGACAATACCAGATTGGTTGGATTTGGGAAATCGGTGATTTTGCAGGGGGCTTTTTTGATGGCTTTTGATGCGGTGATGTTCGGGTTTCATCAGACTCATGGAAAAGAAATTCCGGGTTTGATACAAAATGTCAGTTTGGGTCTCTCAGGAGTCAATTTTAGATTGAATTTCTAAATGGCAGGTTGATTTTAAACTAATTATTGAATAAATCGTATTTTTAGTCAATTGGTAAATAGACCTTGAAATATGAAGAACTTCTTTCCTTTACTCGCTCTGATTTTTGTTTTAGGTTCCTGCAAGGTTTCCGAAACCGTCACCGTTGATTCCATTGCCAATGCAGAAATGCTGAAAGGATATCAAAACTTTAAACTAGTAGAGGAAGATTATGCAGATAAACGGAATGAACGAATCAAGCTTACCTTTAGGGACAAACTGCTCGAATATGGTTTTGAAGAATCTTCCGAAAATCCTGATTTTTTAATCCAGGGAGTCGTAGTTACCCGCAAATTCATCCAAGAACTTGGGCAGACTTCCTCTATTCCGGGCCCTTTTTACAGTGCAAATAATTCTAATAATAATAGCGGTGGTGGCACTAGTGGTGGTAGGAGTACCTTCGTAGTGAATCGAGGAATGATAGGGAAAGTGATTTTTTTGATTCAGGATGCTAAAACGAATGAAATCGCATGGATGGGTGTCAGCACCGGAGTAATCTATGGAGGTGGTCTGTTAAATCCAGAGGATTTGGACCTTGCACTGCATGAATTGTTGGCCTCGCTTTAAGAATAATTTTTTGCTCACCCGTGCGGTCATTATGGACTTAGCGGAGCTCACTGTAAGGGCAGCCAAAGGTTTGGTATAAATTATTTTTATCTTTGTCCTATGGAAAATTTATCACTTTGTCCCAAATGTAAATCTGAGTACACCTATGAGATGGATGGCCAAATGGTCTGTCCTGACTGTGGATTAGAGTGGAACCCCTCTGAAAGTGAAGAAGAAATCGAGACCGGATTGGTCGTGAAAGATTCCAATGGGAATATTCTGGCGGATGGAGATTCGGTAGTCACCATCAAAGATCTTCCTGTAAAGGGTGCGCCAAAACCGATCAAAGCTGGCACTAAAGTGAAAAACATCCGATTGGTGGAAGGAGATCACAATATCGACTGCAAAATCGATGGATTTGGATCGATGGCTTTGAAGTCGGAGTTTGTAAGAAAGGCCTAGGAAACACCTGCCAGGTTTTCAAAACCTAGCAGGTCTAGGCAATAAAAAATCCCACTGAGTCTCTCCAGTGGGATTTTTTATAAAATGGATTAGTAATTAAGCCAAGAAGTTTTCTACCGGAGTGTATGGCATATTAAATGCATCTGCAACCGCTTTGTAAACGATCTCTCCGTTGATCACATTTAGTCCAGGGACTAATTCCGCATTTTGCTGTGCTGCCTTTTTCCAGCCTTTATCTGCAAGTTGGATGGCGTAAGGAAGGGTAGCATTGGTCAAAGCAAGAGTAGAAGTGTATGGTACAGCTCCTGGCATGTTGGCTACGCAATAGTGAACGACATCGTCAATTACAAAAGTTGGATTTTCGTGCGTGGTAGGCTTACAGGTCTCGATACACCCTCCTTGATCCACTGCAACGTCTACCAATACTGCACCTTTTTTCATGTCTTTGAGCATGTCTCGGGTGATCAAATGCGGAGCTTTTGCACCAGGAATCAATACCGCACCTACGATCAGATCGGCATGCTTGATCATTTCGCGGATGTTGTACTCGTTGGACATCATGGTCTTGACATTTTTAGGCATCACGTCATCCAGGTATCTCATTCTTGCAAGAGAAACATCCATAATCGTTACATCAGCACCCATTCCGGCAGCCATCCAAGCTGCTTGTGTACCTACGATTCCACCCCCTAGGATCAACACCTTGGCAGGAAGAACTCCGGGAACTCCTCCAAGAAGGATACCTCTTCCACCCAATGGTTTTTCGAGGTAATTAGCTCCTTTTTGAATCGCCATTCTTCCGGCTACTTCTGACATAGGTACTAGAAGAGGAAGGCTGCGATCCGCTTTTTCAACCGTCTCATAAGCCAAACAAACCGCCTTGCTCGCTACCATCGCCTTGGTAAGTGGCTCATATGATGCAAAGTGAAAATAGGTGAATAAAAGTTGGTTTGCCTTAATCAGTTTATATTCTGATTCGATTGGCTCTTTCACCTTCATAATCATTTCGGCGATTTCATAGGTCGCTTCGATGGTAGGCAAAATCGTAGCACCTGCTGCCTCATATTCTGAGTCGGCAAAACCACTTCCTACGCCGGCGGTATGCTGTACATATACTGTATGGCCTCTCTTGATCAGTTCTTTGGCACCGGCCGGAGTAAGTGCGACGCGATTTTCATTGTTTTTGATTTCCTTAGGGACACCTATAATCATGGCTAAGTTTATTTGGATTTAAATGATTCGCCGCAAAGATAATAAGCTATAATTTTCAAAAACTCATTTAAAGAATTGTATTTGGATACCATTTTGTTTTTATGTCAAAATCCAAATGATGTTTTTATTTATTTTAAAATCATTTATAAAATTTTGATTTTTCATTTTTTGAAAACGAAAATTTTGAAAAAAAATTTCAAAAAATTTATCCAATTTTCAATTTTAGGTTTCTTGGGATTCACCCATTAAAAGTCTGTCAATTTTCCTTATTCAATATAAAATTTTATCAATTTGATAAATTAGCTAATTATGCCAAATAAATATTGGATAATGCCCTAATGGGGAATTTGCACAAACGAGCATTTTGTCTATTTTTGATCGCACTAGTAATTGCAAACCCAAAATAGCTTTAGTAAAATCGATTCTATGGAAGTCAAAATTCACGCAAAGACCCAAGCCAATTCAGATCTCCAAAAGGAAGCAATATTGGATGATTTTAGAGTTGCCGTCATGAGTAGACATGCTTCCCTCATGGGAAGGAAAGAAGTATTTATGGGGAAGGCCAAATTTGGGATTTTTGGTGATGGTAAAGAGCTCGCGCAGATCGCCATGGCCAGAGCTTTTAAAAAGGGAGATTTTCGATCAGGATACTATCGTGATCAGACCTTTATGATGGCTTTGGGCGAATTGACCGTGAAGCAATATTTCGCTCAGTTATATGCTCATACCAATGTTGAGGCAGATCCTGCAAGTGCAGGAAGATTGATGAATGGGCATTTTGCCACGCGCTCAATCAATGAAGACGGTACTTGGAAGAATCTTACCAATCGATATAATTCAGCAGCAGATATTTCACCTACGGCTGCCCAAATGCCAAAGCTGCTAGGCTTGGCCTATGCTTCTAAACTTTTTAGAGAAAACAAAGGATTAAAGTCCCTGACCCAGTTTTCGGTCAATGGTAATGAAGTGGCTTGGGGAACAATTGGTAATGCCTCCACTTCGGAAGGTATGTTTTTCGAATCCATTAATGCAGCCGGGGTACTTCAAGTTCCCATGGTAATTTCAATTTGGGATGATGGCTATGGCATTTCTGTTCCTCAGGAATTCCATACTACCAAAGGCAGTATTTCGGAAGCTTTGACAGGGTTTCAGCGAACAGAAAGTGAAAAAGGTTTTGAAATTCTCAGAGTAAAAGGTTGGGATTATGAAGCTCTGAATCAGGCATTTACTTATGCAGGTCACATTGCAAGATCTGAACATGTTCCTGTCTTGATTCATGTGGAGGAAATGACACAGCCTCAAGGCCATTCTACTTCCGGTTCGCATGAACGCTACAAGTCAGCTGAGCGATTGAAGTGGGAAAAGGATTGGGATTGTATTGCAAAATTTAGAGACTACATCACTACCAACGGAATAGCAACTGCAGACCAGTTGGATGCAATAGATGCTGAAGCTAAAGCTGAAGTTAAAAAACAGAAAGAAGCAGCTTGGCAAGAGTTTTCAAAAGAGATTAAAGAAGAGCTGGAGACAGCTGTTCAATTGATCAAAGCTGCAGCTGAACTTTCATCCCGCAAGGTTATCCTACTTCAAATGGCAGATGATCTTAAAAAGACCATCAATCCGATCCGAAAGGATGTGATCAGCACTGTTAGGAAAATATTGCTCATTCTTCGTGCGGAAAATGAATCTGTAAAAGGGGAGTTGAAGTCCTGGTATGAAAAGCAGGTAGAAAAAAATCACGACCGATACAGCAGTCATTTATACGTGGAAGATTCGTTTTCTTCTTTGAAAGTGAAGGAGGTTTTTCCAATGATCGACGAAAAGTCTGCACTGGTGGATGGACGTGAAGTATTGCAGGCATTTTTCGATTACACTTTGGAAAATGACCCCAGGTTTTTCGCTTTCGGAGAAGATGTAGGGAAAATTGGAGATGTGAATCAGGCCTTTGCAGGTTTGCAGGCTAAGCATGGCGAATGGAGAGTCACCGATACCGGGATCAGAGAATGTACGATCATTGGTCAGGGAATTGGGACAGCCCTTAGGGGTTTGCGCCCGATGGCCGAGATTCAATACTTGGATTACCTTCTGTATGGTTTACAGATGCTTTCAGATGATTTAGCTTCATTGCATTACCGTACTAAAGGAGGTCAAAAAGCACCCTTAATTGTTCGTACAAGAGGTCACAGACTAGAAGGCGTTTGGCATGCTGGTTCTCCAATGGGTATGATCCTTTCCAGTTTAAGAGGCATGATAGTGGCTGTGCCACGTGACATGACTCAGGCTGCGGGGATATATGCTACCTTGCTTCAGTCTGATGATCCTGCGATAGTCATTGAGTGCCTAAATGGCTATCGACTGAAGGAAAAAATGCCTCATAATATTGGTAAATATACAATTGCACTGGGTAAGCCTGAAATTCTCAGACAAGGCGAGGATGTCACGGTGGTTACGTATGGTAGCATGTGCAGAATTGTGATGGAAGCGGCTTTAGAGTTGGCTGAGATTGGGGTTTCAGTCGAGGTAATTGATGTTCAAACACTACTTCCATTTGATACCTATGGTATCATTGGAGAATCAATTCGAAAAACCAGCCGGGTCATTTTTGCGGATGAAGATGTCCCAGGAGGCGCCTCAGCATTTATGCTTCAGCAGGTGCTCGACCATCAGGATGTGTTTAGATTTTTGGATGCAGAGCCTCAGACTCTTCCTGCAAAAGCTCATCGTCCTGCTTATTCTTCAGATGGAGATTACTTCTCCAAGCCAAGTGTGGAAGATGTAGTCGAAAAAGTCTATCTCCTGATGCATGAGTCCAATCCTAAGAAATTCCCATCTCTTTAATTTAAAAGTAACCTTTAATGAAAAATGGCGCTTCAATTTACGAAGCGCCATTTTTCATTATTTCTTAGTGATTTGTCGCAATGTCACTTGAGGACTTGAGACTTCATTAGATCTGTTGAGTGCTCTATCTTGAATCTGTACGTCAATTCTCAAGGTATCATTTCTGAATATGGATTCCCATCCTGAGGAAAGCATCCGATAGGCGATACTTCCTTCTACCGGTTGACCTTCTTCTGTGGTCAAGACTCGAGGAAATCTCCCATTGAAGGTGGTGAAAAATGGCGGATCCTGCCATCTGAATTCTGTGAATCTACCATTTCGCTTAATGTAAAAACGAACGAAAATATTGTATTGGTTTTCGTTTTTCTCAACCCAAACCGTATCTCGTACTGTTGTATTATTTACAATTGGATTGATCACCCAATCTACTGGATTGTAAGTTGGGGCGGTACTGGGTCTACGGGAATACGTAATTAAATTGCCTGCGGCATCTCTCTTGTAATTCAATGGATTAAAAGGAGGATTGATATCTGTTGCAGATAATCCCAAATCACCTTCTGCATCCTTAAACCTCAATGTCAAAATCAGTGAATCTTGACCTGAGGTAGGGGCGTATTCCAAACTTGAAAATTCAATTTCAGGTACACTTGGAAAATTTTCGGGTGGACTAATACAGGACGTGCCGAAAAGCAGCCCAAACAATATTCCCGAATAACTTTTGAATCGCATGCGATGGAGGTAAATTTGCTTTCTAAAATACAGGAAGTTTTCCCCTTTGAAAAACTCAAATTATAAAACGATGTTGGAATTCAAAAGTTTTTCGGAAAGGGTGGATAAATTGACCTCCGACCAATTTGAAGACTTTGCTTTAGAGTTGTTTCAATTTCAGTCACGTTCCAACCCGGTTTATGCATCCTATTTGAAAGCGAGAAGGATTAATCCTTCATCAATAAAAGAAATAACTTCAATTCCTTTTTTACCGATTCGTTTTTTTAAAGATAAGGAAGTGGTCAGCGGACCTTCCACTGCTTTTTTTAAGTTTTATTCAAGCAGTGGTACCACAGGTATGGTTACCAGTAAGCATTTGATTTGGTCAGAATCATGGTATTTGTCTCATTCAAAACGAATTTTTGAATCTTTCTATGGCGATCTGAGTGAATTTCATGTATTAGCACTTTTACCGGCATATCTTGAGCGCCCGGGTAGCAGCCTGGTTTCTATGGCCAAGTTTTTTATTGAAGAAAGTGGATCTCCCCATAGCGGCTTTTATTTATACAATCAAAAAGAGCTACTCAACAAACTCGCATTTCTATCTTCGGATGGAAAAAAAGTCTTATTGCTAGGGGTGACATTTGCTCTGTTGGATTTGGCTGAATCAGGATTGGCATTTGAAAAAATGGATAATCTAATTGTGATGGAAACAGGAGGAATGAAGGGAAGAAGGCGAGAAATGATTCGTGAAGAGGTTCATGACTCATTGAAATCCTTTTTTCAAGTGGATCGAATCCATTCTGAATATGGGATGACTGAATTAATGTCTCAGGCTTATTCTCAGGGTGAGGGGAGGTTTTCTTTACCTTTATCCCTGCGCATTTTTCTCCGGGATGTAAATGATCCTTACAGCCAAACTGTCAAAGTCCAAGGAGGAATCAATGTAATAGATTTGGGAAATTTTCATTCCTGCGCATTTATCGAAACACAAGACCTTGGTAAAATCGATGACAAAGGAATGCTGGAGGTCTTAGGAAGATTTGATAATTCAGAATTGCGAGGCTGTAACTTGTTGGTTCAGTAATTGCTATCTAAAAAATAATTGGACATATTTATCGAACTAAAACATAACCAAATGAAAAGATTTGCCTCAATAGCACTTTTAATCGGGATATTGGCACTTGGAGCGTGTGCTTCCAGTAAGCCTTGTCCAGCCTATGCCAAAGCTCCTGTCTCCCAAAAAGCCAACAGTTAAAAAAAATATGCTGACCTCAATAGTCAGCATATTTTTTCACATCTTCTAGACTAATTGTCTGTTCTCCAAGAATGACCAGTCTTTCGACCACGTTTCTCAGTTCCCGGATATTTCCAGTCCAGGGAAATTCCTGAAGTTTGGCCACTGCTTCTGCGGTAATTTTCTTTTTGGCATCTCCATTTTCCTGAGCGATATCTTCCAGGAATTTTTCAATTAGCAAAGGAATATCTTCTTTTCGGTCTTTTAAGGCAGGTACCTGAATCAAAATTACGCTTAGGCGATGGTAGAGATCTTCTCTGAATCTACCTGCTTCGATTTCTTTTTTCAAATCCTTATTGGTAGCAGCCAATACCCTTACATCCACCTTAATATCCTTATCACTTCCTACCCGATTAATTAGGTTTTCCTGTAGTGCTCTCAGCACCTTTGATTGAGCAGAAAGCGACATATCACCGATTTCATCCAGAAACAAGGTGCCACCTTGTGCCTGTTCAAACTTTCCATTTCGTTGCTTATGAGCTGAAGTGAAGGCACCTTTCTCATGGCCAAACAATTCTGACTCGATCAATTCTGAAGGAATGGCGGCACAATTGACCGCTACAAATGGTTCATCTTGCCGATTGCTTTTTTGATGTACCCAATGCGCTACCAGTTCTTTACCGGTTCCATTCGGGCCTGTGATCAAGACCCTGGCATCCGTGGGCGCCACTTTTTCGATGGTGTCTTTTACCCGAGCGATGGCAGGAGATTCTCCTACCATGTCAAACTTTTTCGAAAGTTTTTTCTTGAGCACTTTGGTTTCAGTGACTAATTGTTTTTTGTCCAGGGCATTTCTCACTGTAAGCAAAAGCCGATTGAGATCCGGAGGTTTTGGAATAAAATCAAATGCCCCTTTTTTAGTCGCTTCAACCGCTGTCTCTATACTGCCGTGGGCAGAAATCATGATAAACTGTGGGGATTTGTCCAGGGCTTTGGCTTGATCGAGTACCTCGATTCCATCCATTTTGGGCATTTTCACGTCGCACAGTACCAAGTCAAAGTCTTCTTCCTTTATTTTTTGAAGTCCATCTTCTCCATCTTGGGCTTCGGTGACTTCAAATTTTTCATATTCAAGAATTTCCCTGAGGGATGCGCGAATAAACCGCTCGTCGTCGATGATCAGAATTTTTGGCATAATGTAAAGTAAATAAAAAAGTGCAAGTCTGTAAGCCGGGTTCTGTCCCCTGATTTCTCAGGGCTCTTGTCATTTATCTCGATCTTGATTCGCACCAAGACTCTATCGATCTACCCACCCCGGAATCTTCCCCGAAAGAGAAAGAATCGAACGAGCAGCTCTTTGCCCGAGGCCTATTTGATCTTTCAACCCATAAGGTTTGCCATGCCTCCTTCATCACTGTCGGAGCGGTGGGCTCTTACCCCACCTTTTCACCCTTTCCCTTCGTGCCGATAGCTATCGGCATCAGGGTGGTTTATTTTCTGTGGCACTTTCTGTCCCCTGACCGTCACCAGTCAAAGGCCTTCCTGTTAGGAAGTATGGCGCTCTATGTTGCCCGGACTTTCCTCCCTGTCCCGATACGTACCGGGATCAAGGCGACAAGACGACTTGCACGATGCAAAGTACGGGATTTTAAAGGAAAGGATTTGGGAACTTGACGATTTTAAGATTCCTCGCTTTATCGGTTTCGTGCCTTTACTTGGTGAATAGAAATATTAATGGGCGAAAACGATTTTAGTCCTTCCAATTTGGTGCTGTCATGGCAATCAATTATCCGCAGTTTTACTGTTTCATTTTAAGCAATTTGCCGCATTAATGAATCCCAAAGCCAATGATCCATCACTTTTTTGAAAAAAAAATGACTTTTTTTTCATTGAAAGGAAAACTTTATCGCAATAAGCCTGTTCTATCATTATAAAGGCTTAAAAAGCTTTTCTTCATAGTGCTGGGTTGAGCCGCTCCGAAAGGAGCGGTTCTTTTTTTTGCCTATCCGAAACTGGTTGGTTGGCCTCCTTGATATTGCTTACCTTTGGAAAAATTTGAATTGTGTATGATTCTGGTAGGAAACGCGGTTTTGTCTGACGATATAAAAGAGAATTTTTTTGTCTGTGATTTAGAAGCCTGCAAAGGGGCCTGCTGTGTAGAAGGTGATGCCGGAGCGCCACTTGAGGACGAGGAAACCAAGATTCTTGAGGAAATTTATCCTATTGTCAAGAATTACATCACTGAAGAAGGAAGAAAAGCCATTGAAACACAGGGTACGTGGGTTTTTGATAAAGACGGAGATAAAGGAACCCCAACCATAGGGGAAAATCGTGAATGTGCTTACGCTTTGTATGATGATCGAGGGATTCTAAAATGCGGCATTGAGCAAGCTTACCTCGATGGAAAAATAGCTTGGAAAAAACCCATTTCCTGTCACCTCTATCCGATTCGTGTGACCAAGTACGATGAATTTGATGCGCTAAATTACGACCGGTGGCATATTTGTGATCCTGCGTGTCAACTTGGCAAAAGTCTTCAAGTTCCTCTATACAGATTCCTTAAGGAGGCCTTGGTAAGAAAATACGGAGAAGCTTGGTATGAAGAGCTCATTACCGAAATTGAAGGATAAAACCAGCCTTAAAGGCTAAATAAAACCTGCTCTTCGAATGCCATCTACAGCAAACTCTGCTATTTTTTGGTAGCCCAAATCCGATGGATGAATTTGGTCTTGCGAAAAAAAGTCCGGACTCAAATCCAGAGAAATAGGCTCAAAAATCAGGTTGGGATGTTCTCTTGATAGTTCAGTCATTTCTTTTTGCAGAAAATTTCGTTGTTCTTTCAAAAAGGACCTCATTCTGAAGGAAAAAGCAGGAAAAAGATGAACTGGTGGAATGTCTGCCAAATAAATCCAATCAGGATGTAATTCAGAAGAAATTTGGTCAATCAAGCTTTTGAGTTGTTGGTGAAAAACAGAAGGGGCAGTAAGCTTGAAGCAATCATTTGCTCCTAAAAATAGGACTAAGCCGCTAATCTTCCCTGAAGGTAAATATTCTGAATTTTTATAGTATTCGTAGGCTGAGCCTGCTTTTAGGCCATTTTTGCCTATGTTTTTTATTTCCCAAGAGGTCCCCAAAATTCGATGAAAATTACCTGCAAGTGTATTTTCTTGAGAACTAGCACCCACTCCTGAAGCGGTGGATTCTCCCAAAATCAAAAGAGTCGAAGTTCCAGATCCAAGAGATAGATTCTCAGCAATCGATGGGAGTTTGATTCCTTTACGGCGAATTCCGGATGCTTCATTAATTAAAAATGGGAGGTATGGTAGAAGCTTTAGCCTGAAAAACCAATACATGAACAATCAGCCTCCGGCTTTTTTTGCCCCATATCCCGCCTGTAACAATACCTGCAAAACTTTGTCTCGGTGATCTCCCTGAATTAAAATCTCTCCATCTTTTGCCGAACCACCGACTCCGCATTTGTTTTTTAGCAGTTTTCCCAATTCTTTTAGGTCATCTTCTGTACCGATAAACCCTTCCACCAAAGTCACCTGCTTTCCTGCTCTGGCTTTTTTGTCCAAAAGGACTTTCAGTTTTTGTTGAGAAGGTGATAAAGTCTCTGATTCGCTTTCTTCTCCAAAGTTGTATTCGAAACTATCCGAGGTGGAATAGACTACTCCATCTCTTTTTTTCCAGTCGTTACTTTTTTTGCTCATGGGTTTTATAAAAAAGCCTGTCTTTGGACAGGCTTCAAAGTTAAGTATTTCAGTTTAGTTCGCTTTAAAGGTCCAGACAGGTCTTTTCGAATGATTCACCACATCCTCAGCTATGCTGCCTGTGATCAAATGGAGAAGTCCAGTGCGACCATGAGTTGTCATGGCTATCAAATCCGCATCAATATCATCTGCAAACTCAATTATGCCCGATTCCTCACTTAATGAATTGTAAACCTCTGCTTTGATATTTTCAAAGTTGTGCTTTTGGACAAAAGTTCGGATTCTGGACATCGAATCTCTTGTCGATTCAAAATTTCCAGGAGTATTTACCACCACAAAGTAAAACTGAGCATTAAAGAGGTTTTGAATTCTTTTGATTCGGGAAGCAACTTCATCTGCAGAGTCTCTAAAGTCTGAAGCAAACACGACCTTTTTCATCGTGCTTACGTCTGTCTCACTTTTGATGGTGATCACGGGACAGGGCGATGTTCGGACGATTTTTTCAGTATTGCTGCCCACCATAATTTCTTCCAAGCCAGAAGTTCCTTTTGATCCCATTACTACCAAATCGGGTTTTGCTTCATGGATTGCATCCGAGATACCTTTAAATGCATTGCCAAGAATAATCTTAGTTCTCAGTGTGAAATCTGAATTTGCATATTCTTTTTCAAGCGCCTCAAGTTGTTTTTTTCTTAAATCTATCAACTCTTTGAAGAAGAGTTGATTCTCAAAATCAGGGATTGGATCCAGGCCACCACCCATGGTGCCAACTCCTGTGGACAGAGGAATTTCTACCACGTGAAGAATCGTAATAGAAATTTTTGAGTAGTTGGTTGCCAGGCTTTTGGCAAAATTTAATGCATAAGTTGCCGTGGTTGAAAAGTCAAATGGCACGAAAATACTGATCATAGCTTTTGGGTTTTATTAATCCAAATTAGGGATTAAAAACTAGCAGAAAAGGACTTTTGTCAGCTTTTGATCAAATCAACAAACCAATTCCAAAAAGTATGGTCCAAAGTAGAGTGCTGATCGCCATCTTTTTCAAATATGGATCAGTAGCCTCGGAGGATTGCGCATTGTGTACTCCCAAACCCACTTTTAGCATCATAATTCCTGCAAGGACCGCCAATAGAGTGAAGTAATTATTGCTGGATAGTGAAAAAAGAATCAATGTCAAATAGCCTGTCCCGATCAAGGCCCAGTTGTAAAAAACAGCCTTTTTTCGGCCGATTCTTACAGGGATTGATTTTTTACCTGCTTTCCAGTCTGATTCGATATCTCTGATATTGTTGATATTGAGTACGGCAGTGCTAAATGATCCCAATGAAATGGCAATCAACACAGCCAAGGGTTCAAAACTCAAGGTGTGGAGAAAATAGGTGCCCAGCACTCCCGTCAATCCAAAAAAAACAAATACCGAAATATCACCCAAGCCAGCATATCCGTAAGGATTGCTTCCGGATGTATAGGTAATGGCAGACCAAATAGCTGCTAATCCAATTCCCAAAAAAAGAAGAAACATTTTCCAATCTTCCAGTGCCAAATAGATCAAAAGTAGCCCTGAAATCAGCGAGAGCATACCAAAGAGATACATGGCCTTCTTCATCTCTGCCAAAGAAATAATGCCGGATTGCACCGCTCTAATGGGGCCTTGACGATCGGCAGAATCCGCCCCATGCACCGTGTCGCCATAGTCATTGGAGAGGTTGGATAGGATCTGTAAGAAAATGGTGGTAAGAGAGGCCAAAAGCAAAATCTCCCACCGAAAGGCGTCTTTCCATTTAGCCAGAAAAGAACCTGCTAAAATGCTTGCTAAGGCTAAGGGTAAAGTACGAAGCCTGACTGCGTGCAGCCAGGCCTCTTTTTTGGTTGTAAATTCTTTTTTCAAAGGAATTCAGTCAATTCAAGCTTCGATGAGTTTTAGAATCTGTTCGTCCAAAGGAGTCACAGAAGAAGGGAAAAACTTCACCAATTCACCTTTTTCATTGATGAAGTATTTGCAGAAGTTCCAGCTTGGCTCCTCATTATTCCAGCCGTTTTGTTTAGCATCAGATAGCCATCTGTAAAGCGGATGCTTGTCAAAACCCTTTACTGATACTTTTTCAAACATAGGGAATGTCACCCCATATTCAGTGGAGCAAAACTCTTTGATCTCTTCGTTTGATCCGGGTTCTTGACCGCCAAAGTTATTGGCAGGAAAACCCAACACGATGATTTTATCACTGTGGTTCGCATAAAGCTCCTGAAGCTGAGCATACTGCTTGGTGTAGCCGCATTTAGATGCCACGTTGACAATCAGAAGCTTTTTGCCTTTAAAAGAAGAGAAATCAACTTCTTTACCATTGATGTCTTTCATTTTAAAATTGTAAAAGGAACTTTCCATAGTTTGATCGTAGGATGGGTGGAAACTTGCTGCGTCAGTCGGACGCTGTAGGGTTTTGCCGCAGGCAAAAAGGAGTACCGATAGGGTGATTAAAAGGATCTTCATAGTTACATTCGTTCTGGAACCTGTATACCGAGCAAACTCATTCCTCTTTTGATTGTTTTGGCTGTATGTGCAGAAAGTGCCACACGGAACGCCTGAATCGATAAATCTTTTTCATGGAAAATCGGGAGGTCCGCGTAGAATCGGTTGTATTCTTTGGCCAAATCAAACAAATACTGCGCGATAATGGAAGGGGAATAATCATCAGCAGCCATTTTGATCTTGCGATCAAATTCATTCAATAGTTGGATCAAACCGGTTTCGGACTCGGCTAAATCTGATACTCCGGAAAAATCGGCAGCCTTGTAATCCACACCGATTTGTTCTGCTTTTCTAAGGATTGCAGCGATTCTGGCGTGCGAATACTGGACAAACGGACCAGTGTATCCTTGGAACTCAATAGATTCCTGGGGATTGAAGAGCATTCGTTTTTTGGGATCCACTTTGAGCAAGAAATATTTCAAAGCTCCCAATCCCAAGATTTCATATAATTCATTAGCCTGCTCTTCGGTAAATCCTTCGATTTTGCCAAGTTCTTTCGTATGATGCTCGGCTGTTTCAATCATTTCCTGGATTAAATCATCTGCATCCACCACGGTGCCCTCTCGGGATTTCATCTTTCCGGTAGGCAAATCTACCATACCGTAAGATAAGTGGTATAGCCCAGAACCATAGGAACGGCCCAACTTTCGCATGATTTTAAACAAGACGTCGAAGTGGTAGTCTTGCTCATTACCAACTACATAGACTGATTTGTCAATTTGAAAATCTTTGTATTTCAAATCGGCTGTTCCTAAGTCTTGGGTGATGTAAACAGAAGTTCCATCTGCTCTTCGTACGAGCTTTTCATCCAAACCTTCGTCAGTCAGATCTACCCAAACTGATCCGTTTTCTTTTTTGAAAAACACACCTTTGGCAAGGCCTTCTTCTACGATATCTTTTCCGAGTAAATAGGTGTCTGACTCGTAGTAAAACTTGTCGAAGTTGACCCCCATTTTACGGTAAGTCGCGTCAAATCCGGCATATACCCACCCATTCATTTGCTTCCAAAGGGAAACTACAGCTTCATCTCCTGCTTCCCATTTACGGAGCATTTCCTGCGCTTCAAGTAGGATAGGAGCATTTTTCTTGGCATCCTCTTCCGATTGGCCACCAGCAATGAGTTCTTTGATTTGGTTTTTGTATTCGATATCAAATTTGACGTAATACTTTCCGGCTAAGTGGTCACCTTTCAAACCGGAGCTTTCAGGTGTTTCACCTTTGCCAAAGTGCTGATAGGCCACCATGGATTTGCAGATGTGAATTCCTCGGTCATTGACTAAGTTGGCTTTGATGACTTCGTATCCGTTTGCTTTGAGAATTTCTGCCACCGAATAGCCGAGGAAGTTATTTCTTAAATGTCCAAGGTGTAGTGGCTTATTGGTATTGGGTGAGGAGTACTCCACCATGACCTTTTGACCATTTGGGGGGAGTTGGCCTACGGCCGGATTGCTGTAGATTTTTTGGAAAAGATCCAGCCACACACGCTCGTTGAGCACCAGGTTCAGGAATCCTTTGACCACATTGAAGTCGCTTACCGCAGGCACATTGGCTTTGAGATATTCACCGATGAGATTTCCGGTATTTTCAGGAGTCGTTTGGGAGATTTTCAAAAAGGGAAAAACTACAAACGTGTAACTGCCCTCAAATTCCTTTTTGGTAGGAGCAAGGCTGATTTGCTCCAAAGGAAGATCATGGTTGAATATATTCTGGAATGCGAGCTGAATGCCCTTAATAATGGATTCTTGAAAGTTCATTTGACTGAAGTATTAACCGCAAAGAACGCGAAGGTACACAAAGAAAATCAATCAAAAGGACCTAGGACCTTCTGTTAGAATGACTCGTTTGATGCCTGACTTTAATTGATAAACATTGAAATTTAAGATTAGACCTAATTTGAATTTGCCCAGTTTTAAATAGTTAATTATTTGTGCAACATGTACGTTAGATATTTCTTTGACTGATTTTAATTCTAATACTAGCTTATTTTCTACCAAAAGATCGATTTTGTAACCTAGATCTAAAGTGAAATCATCCAATTGAATAGGCATATTTTTTTCCATTTCTACAAAAAGCCCTGCTTTGGTTAGTTTATGAAACAACGCTTGTTTGTAGACATTTTCCAAAAGTCCAGGCCCAAGTTGAGAGTGGATGTCAATCGCAATACCCAAAACAATGTTACTTAATTCATCCTCGCTTAAGAGGTTAAATGTTTCCATTTCTTTGTGTTTCTTAGTGTTCTTTGTGGCAAAATTAGAAATTATCTACCAGCGACTTGGTAGTGATTTCCAAAACATCAAAAGCGATTTCGGCCATGGTGTTTTCGGTGTCGAGGGTTGGATTCACTTCTACGATTTCCCAGCAGCAGACACGTTTGTCCTTGATCAATTCTGCATTGAGCTGGATCGCTTCTTCCACAGTCAGGCCATTGGGTACAGGAGTGCCTGTTCCTACAGAAATGGAACTGTCCAAGCTATCCACATCGAAGGAAATGTAAAGCTGATCACAGTCCTTCAAGATGTGGAGTGCTTCTTGGGCTACTTTTGAAATCCCCAATTCCCTGACCTCAGCAGTACTGAAGTTTTTGATTCCATAGTGTTTGATCAAAAAGTCCTCAGGTTCTTCGGTGTCACGCACGGAGATAAATACAATATTTTTTGGTTCTATTTTGGGAGTATCGCCTCCGATTTTCTTGATTTTTTCCCAATAGGAGAGGGTTTCCGTACTGGGTTGGTTGATTTTGCAGTCAAGATTATCCAACTGTGCTACCATAGGCAGAGGCATCCCGTGCATATTCCCTGAGGGGGTAGTGTAAGGGGTGTGCAGATCAGCGTGAGCATCGATCCAGATCACTCCTAGGCGCTTTTCTGGATGGGCTGCTTTGATCCCCATGATCGTGCCTGCCGCGGTGCTATGATCTCCTGCCAAAACGATGGGGAATTTCTTTTCCAAGCGGAGAGACTCTATCGTGGAATAGACGTTTTTCAAAACCTGATACACTCCATCGATGTATTTAGCATGAGGATACTTGTTTCCTCTCCAAAGGAAATTATTGGCATCTGGTACATTGATTGGATCGAATTGGGTGAAAAAATTCGACTTTTTGTCTAAGCTAGCGATCTTGACAGCATCTACTCCAAGACTCGCGCCTCTTGTTCCAGCTGCAATTTCTGAGCGTACCTCTACTAGTTTAATTTTTCTCATTAGGTTAAAATTTGGGTTTTGTGCTTTTAAAAGTATGAAACAAAACTACTCAAATGCCCCAATTTATCGCATTTGAGCAGGATTGAATAATTTTTTCACTAAATAACCTATAAAAATTATAGGGAATATAGGTTTATAAATTTTTCTACTTACTTTTGAGCTCTTACAAATAAACACTAGTTCTTATGAGCCTAGCCTTACCCATCAGCAATTTGGAAATCGCATCACCTGCATGGACTGTAACTTCTACACCGGAGTTAATCAGATTTAATCTTGGTCAGCAGGAAATCCTCAAGATTTTTTCTCAACCGATTGCCAACAAAATGCAGGGTATGTGTCGTTTTGAACGAGGTTTTGAAAAGTTGCTTCCTCTATTTAGAGGGTTGATTCTGCTCGGTAAGCCATCCTCCTTGAGCTTGATTTATGATTTTGATCGAGCTCAAGCGTTTTTCACTTTTTCTCAATCAGAATCCCAAGAAGTGGAAAGGTTCTTCAACAGTGTCATCGAACTGCTGAAAAAAGAAGTCAAGTTTAAGCAGATTCTAGAAAAAGTGATTGAAAACAATCGAAGATTTCAGGCCGAACAAGCCCTGCTTCAGGCTTCGCTTCATCGTGTGACTTGGGATTGATACTCAAACAAGTAATTGAATTAAGGACAGATCTACGGTAGACCTGTCCTTTTTTATTTTCCGCGGTTGTTTTTTCCAGATTATCCTCAATCGAAACTCGTTTGGATTTGTTATCGCTCTGTGAAGTTTTCACTATTGCATTTGATATACCCCAATAAAAGAGCAATTTTTGCACCCTTAAATTTCCGTAGTAAATCCCCTTGGTAAATGAATAGATACATTGACTTGATTCAGCAGACATTTGACTTCCCTACCAAAGAGTTTCATGTTGAGAACAATGAGCTTTTTTTCAACGGAGTCAATCTGATGGAAATCATCGAAACCTACGGTACGCCACTCAAGCTGACCTATTTGCCTAAAATCTCGGAAAACATCCAAAATGCGAAACGGTATTTTGGTAATGCCATGGCGGCACACAATTACCAGGGCAATTACACCTATTGCTACTGTACCAAGTCTTCCCATTTCAGCTTTGTCCTTGACGAAGCTTTGAAAAACGATATCCATATCGAGACTTCTTCGACTTTTGACATACCGTTGGTTCGCAGTCTATATGCTAAAGGCAAAATCACCAAAGACACCTACATCGTCTGCAATGGATTCAAGAGGGAGAAATACAAGGAATACATCTCCGAACTTCTGAATGACGGGTTTAAGAACTGTATTCCGATTTTGGACAACCTTACTGAGATCGATTATTACCTCGAGCATGTGAAGGTGCCTTTTCAAGTGGGGATTCGAATTGCTTCAGACGAGGAGCCGAAGTTTGGGTTTTACACCTCCAGATTAGGCGTGCGCTATAATGACATCATTAGCTTGTACGAGGAGAAAATCAAAAACAATCCTCAAGTCAGCCTGAAGATGCTTCATTTCTTTATCAATTCAGGGATTAAGGATACGGCATATTACTGGTCCGAATTGACCCGATTTATCCAGAAGTATGTGGATTTGAAAAAAGTTGCCCCAAGCCTGGATACCATGGATATCGGTGGGGGTTGGCCGATCAAGACCAATGTGTTTTTTGACTACGATTACCAATACATGGCAGATCAGATCGTCAAAAACATCAAGTGGATGTGTGCTAAAAACAACACCACCGAGCCCAATATATTCACCGAGTTTGGAAGCTACACCGTAGGGGAGAGTGGGGCAGTGCTCTATTCCGTGCTGGAAGAAAAACTGCAAAACGACAAGGAGCTTTGGTACATGATCGACGGGTCGTTTATTACCCAGCTTCCGGACAGCTGGGGTCTCAATCAGAAATACATCATGCTTGCGGTCAATAATTGGGATGAAACCTACCAGGGTATTTCCCTAGGTGGGCTCACCTGCGACAGCATGGATTACTACAACTCAGAAGCTCACCAATTCAATATTTACCTTCCCAAAATCCAGGAATCAAAGAAGCAGTACATCGGCTTTTTCCATACCGGCGCCTATCAAGAATCACTTGGGGGCTATGGAGGCATTCAGCACTGCCTGATCCCTGCACCTAAGCATGTGCTGATCGATCGGGACGAAAGCGGTGAAATCAAGCATTGGCTTTTTGCCAAAGATCAGACTGAGGAGAGCATGTTAAAGACTTTGGGATATTAGAAGAGGGAAGACAGGAGACGGATACTTCGACTTCGCTCAGTGCTGGCGACAGAAGAAAAAAAGACCGCTGAAAAGGCGGTCTTTTCGGTTTTTTAGAGGGTATTCGTTCAGTTGGCTTTTATACCATCATCCGCTTTGTCTGTCGACCGTTGACTAATTCACCTCACTGTCACATGATAGCAGCTTTGTCTTCGCTCCTTGATGACGTATATTTTTCCAGTTTGCTGGAAGTGATTAAGTACCTTTTCCAAGTTTTGTTGTGCTTTTCCATCCCACTCTCTGATGCCATTAAATCGGATGTAAGATATATCGAAGGAAATCCCATAAGAATGAGAGCTATTGCCGTCTGTCGCATTTCGATTTCTTCGCTTGAGTGCTTTTTGCTGAGACTCGGTCCGCGTGGCAGAAGATACCGTAAAGAAATTCCCTTCCCCTGCTAAGGCTTCGTAGGCTTTGCCAAGCTCTTCAAGTACCGCTTTTGAATCAGGAGTGATGAATGGAAAACTGTGGGTCAAAGAATCCACTCTGTATCCACGTCCCTGGCTGACATCTACCAAGGTACTGTCATGAATTTTTTGATAAAGTTGGTATTCGTCCTGAATGAGTCGAAGGCCCTTGAGTTCTGCGGCAGTCAAATGCTCTTCATAGGTGTCTTTTTTTAGCCTTCCTGAAAAAGAAACCAATTCATTTGGATCAAATTCTTTCTCAGTGACCACTGGCAGTGTTGACAGTTTGACTTCTTTTTGAGGTGAAAAAAGGCCCTCATAAATACTGATGAATTCATTTTTGATCTCAGGCTGAAAATGTAAAAGGGCCAGAAGCCCAAGTGTAAATAATATCAGAAAGGTGGTGACAAATAGAAGGGTGGAGGACTTCATAAAGCAATTAACTGAGATCAGGTTGACTTTCAAGTCATTTTTGATCTCAGCGGTAAAATAGATTGAAATGAAAAAGACCGCTTGGAGGCGGTCTTTTGAAGTTTATTCGCTCAGAATCGAATCAAAATAAGCGATAGTCTTGACCAAGCCTTCTCTAAGTGGAACTTTGGGTTCCCATCCTAGCTCCGATTTGGCCAAGTCGATGACTGGTTTTCGTTGCATGGGGTCATCCTGGGGCAGTGGCATAAACACCAGTTTACTTTTACTATTAGTCAATTCAAGCACCAATTGAGCCAATTCCAACATGGTAAATTCTCCCGGATTACCAATATTCACAGGGCCGGTAAATCCGTCTTTTGAATTCATCAATCGGTACATGCCGTCGATGTTGTCATCTACATAGCAGAAAGAGCGAGTTTGATTTCCTTCGCCGTAAATGGTAATGTCTTGGCCTTTCAGTGCCTGCACGATGAAGTTGGAAACTACTCGACCGTCATTGGGATGCATCCTTGGACCATAGGTGTTGAAAATACGCATCACCTTGATGGCTACCCCATGCTGACGATGGTAGTCAAAGAAAAGGGTCTCTGCACATCTTTTACCCTCGTCATAGCAAGCTCGAGGTCCAATTGTATTGACATTTCCCCAATAGGATTCTGGTTGCGGATGCACATGTGGATCGCCGTAAATCTCTGACGTGGAAGCCTGAAGGATTTTTATTTTGAGTCTTTTGGCCAGTCCCAACATATTCATCGCACCAATTACAGATGTTTTGGTGGTTTGAACCGGGTCAAACTGGTAATGGATAGGGGATGCTGGACAGGCTAAGTTGTATATTTCATCAACCTCCACATACAAAGGATGCGTAATGTCATGGCGAAGGAGCTCGAAATTTTTATTATCCAAAAGATGATGAATATTCCTTCGATTTCCGGTGAAAAAGTTGTCCACGCATAGTACTTCATTCCCTTCACTGAGGAGCTTGTCGCAGAGATGGCTGCCCAAAAAGCCACCACCACCGCTTACTAAAATTCTTTTCATTGATTATTTCTTAGGTGAAACAAGTTGGCCAAAATTAATTAAATGTGAATGAATTCAAATTTTAATACCCCTTGCATTTTGTAGATAATCTGTATTCTTTTTTGGGTGGTATAGGGATGGATTACTATTTCATTTAAAACCAATCGCTTTGCATTTTCACGGTTGGAAAAGAAGTGGAATGAAATCTTGAGATCAATCCCTGAATTTTGACCAATTCATATTCCATGTAATAGGTGGCCGTTTCAATTTTCCCGAAGTAAAAACCCTGATCACTTGCTCCTTGGCTGAGGGCTTTTTGGGCCGAAACAGCTTGCCGAAGCCACATCCATCCGATACATAGTATGCCTGTAGCTTCCAAAAACAGACTGGCATCTGCCATGAATTTTTCAGGATCCAGATTTCGTTTGAAGAGCAATCCACTGGCGGCATGACCAAATCTTTTCACCACACTTTCAAAATCTTCTGTGATTTGATTTAGCTCTTCTTCCTGCTTGGCTTGTATGATGGTTTGTTCGATATGGGCCTGTAATTTTTTCCAGCCCAATCCTTCGTGCATCCAGATTTTCCTGCCCAACAGATCCAAACCATGGATTCCGGTGGTGCCCTCATGAATCGGATGAATTCGGGACTCTCTAAAATATTGCTCTACCGGGAAATCTGTTGTGTAACCTGCACCGCCAAGTACCTGTACCGCCATGGAAGTACTCAGCACACCCATTTCGGATGGGTAGCTTTTGGCGATAGGGGTAAGTAAATCCAATAAGGCCTCCAGTTCAAGTTTTTCTCCTACAGATGCCATTTGTGAAATTTTATCGGAAAGGATTCCGCAAAATACCAGCAAGGCTAACGCTCCTTCGGTTACGCTTTTTTGGAAAAGTAACATGCGCTTGACATCCGCATGCTCAATGATTGGAACTTGGGGCCTGTTGAGGTCTTTCTCGGATATTTTTCTTCCTTGTGGTCGCTCTTTTGAATATGCTAAAGATGCCTGAAATGCAGCAGAAGCAATCGCAACGGCATTCATCCCCACACCTAGGCGGGCCTCGTTCATCATTTGAAACATGTATTTGAGGCCTTGATTTGGCTCCCCTACCAAATACCCTTCACATCCCTCAGTTGAACCAATCATCAAATGGGCAATAGGAGCACCCTTGTAGCCCATTTTATGGTAGATACCTTGCGTCAATACATCGTTTGGAGTACCGTCCAATCGGATTTTTGGAACCACAAAAAGGGAAATTCCTTTAGTGCCTGAGGGAGCTCCGTCGATGCGGGCGAGCATCAAATGAATGATGTTTTCACAGGCATCATGATCCCCTGCAGAGATGTAGATTTTTTGTCCTTTGATTTTAAAAATTCCGGCAGTGGAAGTTGGATAAGCAGTGGTGGTCAGATCGGAGAGCGAACTTCCAGCATCTGGTTCTGTCAGGGCCATAGTGCCTTGCCATTTGCCAGCGTACATAGCTGGGGTAAATTTTTCTTTCAGCTCAGACGAACCAAACGTCCGAATCAGATTTGCAGCACCTGTGGTCAAAAAAGGAAAAACACTAGCAGAGTAATTGGCGGCTTGAAAAATAAATCCTGCAGCCATGTGGAGTGTCCAAGGCAATTGTTGTCCTCCTTCTTCGTATGAGAATATGGCATTGATCCATCCGTCATCTCCAAACTTTTGAATGATGGATTTCAAGCCTTGATGAACCTTAATTTGGCCATTTACCAATTGAGGCTCTTTCCGATCCATTTCCTTGAAAATGGGATAAAGTGATTTTTCAGCAATCTGCTCTGCTGCATCAAGCACAAGGGTAAAGGTCTCTTTATTGTGATCAGAGAAATAAGGGATTTGGGTCAGTTCGAGACAGTTTTGGTTTTCAAAAAGCTGAAAATAAAGGTCTCTTTTTGAGTAAAAGGAAGGCATAAGGGCGTCTTTTGGGCTTGTGCGGGAAGTTACTGGAAAACTCACCAATGCGTTGAATTTTTCCAAATTTTCAACCTTGGGAAAAGTTGAATGAAAAAAAATCCCCGACAAAAAACATTGCCGGGGATAGATTAGGGGGTATTTGATACCGTTATTTCTTGTTTTTTACCCAAAGTAAGGCTTCTTCTACACCTCGGATTTCAGCGAGTCCTTTGAGTCGTCCGATCGCTGTGTAGCCAGGATTTGCGGTTTTTTTATTCAAATCGTCCAGCATTTGATGACCGTGGTCAGGTCTCATCGGGAGACTCTTGCCTCGTTTTTCCTGCCACTTTAGGATCTCATCGATCACATCGACCATGGGTACATTTCCCTCCAGGTGGTTGTCCTCGTAGAAGTTACCTTCGGCATCACGTTTGGTACTTCGGAGGTGGATAAAATGGATTCGATCTCCAAATTCTCTTACCATCGCAGGCAGGTCGTTGTCAGCTCTTACTCCATAGCTTCCTGTACAGAAAGTCAATCCATTGTGATGACTCGGGGTTTGGCTGAGGATTCTGCGTGCATCAGCTGCTGTACTTACGACTCGAGGAAGTCCATAAAGTGAGAATGGAGGATCATCAGGGTGGATGCACAGGTAAACCCCAACTTCTTCGGCTACAGGTGTGATCGCATCAAGGAAAAGACGAAGGTGATCTGCCAGTTTTGGTGCGTCGATTCCTTCGTAGGTTTTGAGCATCGCACGAAACTCGTCCATGGTATAGCCAATTTCCGAACCAGGCAATCCTTTTAGGATATTGTCAATGATGAGTTGTTTGGCTTCAGGAGAAAGCCCTTCGTAATACGCACGGGTAGCTTCTATTTCTTCAGGGGAATGTTCCTGAAAAGCTCCAGGTCTCTGAAGAATGAACAAATCAAAGGCTACTACAGCTTTTTTCTCATAGAGAAGCGCTTTAGCACCATTGGGAAGTTCGTATTCCAGATTAGTACGAGTCCAGTCCAGAATAGGCATGAAATTATAGCAAACGGTGAAAACTCCCTCTGCAGCCAGATTTCTCAAGGTCTGTTTGTAATTTTCGATCAACTGAAGGTAATCACCAGTCCTGGTTTTGATTCGTTCGTGTACAGGAACTGATTCTACCACAGACCAAGTAAGTCCGGCTGCTTCAATGATATTTTTTCGCGTTTTGATTTCTTCTCTGGACCAAACCTCACCGTTGGGGATGTGATGTAATGCAGAGACAATTCCGGTAGCCCCCGATTGCCTGATATCTCTAAGGCTTACCGGGTCTTTGGGTCCATACCAGCGCATGGTTTGCTCCATTCTATAGCTCATGGAAATGGTGTTTTAGTTATTGAGTTGTTAGTTAATCGTAATAGAGTAATTCGTAATTGGCTTTCTGGAAGGTAAAGGTTAAACGATATGTGTTAAAAGTTAAATCGTCATGCTATTGACGAAAAACTAGTAACCATAAACTCTTAACCATTTTACACTCCTGAATAGGCGCTGAATCCTCCGTCCACCGCCACAATGGTACCTGTGACAAAGGCGGAAGCATCACTGCAAAGCCATTGCAAGGCGCCTAATAAATCTTCAGGCTTTCCGAATCGGTTCATTGGGGTATGTGTGATGATTTGGTTGCCGCGTTGGGTCAGACTTCCGTCTGACTCGGTAAGTAGCGTTCGGTTTTGTTCGGTCAGGAAGAATCCCGGCGCGATGGCGTTGACACGGAAAGTTGGTCCATGCTTATGCGCCAACTCTACCGAAAGCCATTTGGTCAGGTTGTCAATTGCAGCCTTAGCTGATGCATAGCCCATTACCCGGGTCATGGGCCGAGTTGCGGCCATGGAAGAAATATTGAGAATATTTCCTTGGCCATTTTTCAGCATCAGCGGGAGCAAGGCTTTAATTGGCAATACGGTACCCAGGTAATTCAGATCAATCACTTTCTTTAATGAAGCGGTATCCAAATCAAGGAAGTTTTGATCAGGTCTGATGACAGCACCAGGCATATTTCCGCCTGCGGAATTGATCAGGGTGTCTATTCTGCCATGTTGGGCTTCAATGACTTCTGCCATTTTCTTTAGAGAATCCTCATCGGTGACATCCGCATAGTAGCCCCAAGCTTTTCCTCCTTTGGAATTGATCTCGCTGACCAAATCACTGACTTTTTCGGGGCTTCGTCCAAGAATTAGTACTTCTGCGCCTTCTTGTGCCAGATGAAGTGCCATCGTATGACCGAGTACGCCAGTGGCTCCGGAGAACGCGATTTTTTTACCTTGGAGAGAAAATATAGTCGAAGAATTCATTCTTATAAGTTGAAATTGTCTCGGGAAAAGTTGAAGTAATTTTTGGCATTGTGGTAGCAGATGTCTGAAACTAGTTTTCCAAGCCATTTTTCATCCCAAGGCAATTCTTCATTTTCTACATCCTGACCGAAAAGGTTACATAGAATCCGTCTGAAGTATTCATGTCTTGGGAAGGACAGAAAGCTTCTTGAGTCTGTCAGCATTCCAATGAAACAGCTGATCAATCCCATGTTGGACAGGGTATTCATCTGCTTTTCCATACCGTCTTTTTGATCAAGGTACCACCAACCGGAGCCAAACTGTACTTTTCCCTTAATCGATCCGTCGTTAAAGTTACCGATCATCGTAGCAAAAACTTCGTTGTCTCGAGGATTTAGATTGTAGATGACAGTTTGCGAAAGCTGATCTGTGGAATCCAGTTCATTGAGGAATTTGGACAAAGTCATCGCCTGACTGAAATCTCCGATGGAATCAAATCCTGTATCCGGTCCAAGCACCGAAAGCATTCGGGTATTTGTATTTCTCAGTGCTCCCAAATGAAACTGCTGCACCCAACCTTTGGAATGGTAGAGCTTGCAGAGTTTTTTAAGCACTTTGAATTTAAAGTATTCGATTTCCTCAGAATTAGGGAGATTTCCGCGAAGCACTTTTTGCAAAATACCATCAGCAGAAAGTCTGGAATCGGTGGAGTAGTACAAATTTTCCAAGCCATGATCGGACAGTCTGCAACCTCGGGAATGGAAAAAGTCCACTCTCTTGGCGAGCGCTTCGATTAACGTATCAAAGGAACTGATCTCTATCCCTGCAGCAATTCCAAGTTTTTGGAGATAGGATTTATAAGCTTCTGGATTTTCTATGGCAAATGACTTATCTGGCCTAAATGCAGGATACATACCTACTTGTTGATTCTGGCTTAGGTAAGCCGTATGATGCTCAAGGGAATCTACCGGATCGTCTGTAGTGCAGACTACTTCCACGTTCATTTGTTCCAATAAACCCCTAGCCCGAAAATCTTCCTCTTGGAGAATGGAGGTAGTCTTCATGTATATATCATTTGCATTGGATGTGGTCAGTAAATCGTCTATTCCAAAATATCTACTGAGCTCCATTTGACTCCAATGATAGAGTGGATTGCGCATGGTATAGGGCAAAGTGAAGGCCCATTTTTCAAACTTTTCCAGATCTGAGGCATTTCCCGTGATAAATCGCTCATCGACGCCAAGGGTTCGCATGGCTCTCCATTTGTAGTGGTCACCTGCCAGCCAGATTTTACTGATGTTTTCAAACTTCCTGTTTTGGGCAATTTCGGCAGGAGGGAGGTGGTTGTGGTAATCTATGATGGGCAGGTGTTTGGCGTAATCGTGGTAAAGGATTTTTGCAAAGTCATTCTTCAACAAAAAGTCCTCTGAAAGAAAGGTCTTTTGGGTTTGCTCAGTGATCATATTCCTGGATTAGTGGACAGGGTGTAGAGGTTACAAGGATAAATTTATTCTTTCTGAGCGGCTAATATTTTTTAAAATACGGAAACGATTGCAAGCATTATTTTTTAAGTAAGTGAAAAACAATTTTGATTTAGCTAAAAAAAATATGCATCTTTTTAGAACAATTAACCCAAAACAATCATGAGTGCCGGAGTAAATTTAAAAGAACTGGCTGCAGAGCTTAAGCTTTCGCCTTCTACGGTGTCCCGAGCGTTGAATGATAGCTACGAGATCAGTGAGGCCACCAAAAAAAAGGTGATCAGCATGGCTGAAAAGCTCAACTACCAGCCTAATCCTTTTGCCAGAAGTCTGAGAGAAAATAAAAGCAAAACCATTGCAGTGGTTATCCCTGAGCGGATCAGTAGTTTTTTCTCAAAAGTGGTTGACGGAATAGAAGAAATTACTCAGCAATATGGCTATCATCTCCTAGTCTACAGTACTCATGAAGACGTAGACCGAGAGAAAAAAATTGTAAATCTCTTGATGAATGGTCGGGCTGATGCCATTATTATGTCGGTGTCCAGTCAGACAAGTGATATTTCTCACTTGACCCGATTGCATGAAAGAGGATTTCCATTGGTATTTTTTGACAGGATATGTGCAGACATTCCTACGACCAAGTTTATCACCAATGACTATGAAAGTGGATTCGAAGGTACTAAGCACCTAATTCAGCAAGGATGTCGAAAAATTGCCTTTTTGATGCTTTCCAAGGAGCTTTCTATTACCAAAGATCGATACAGAGGGTATCTGGATGCATTGAAGCAGGCCGGGCTTTCACCTGAGCCCCAACTTAACATTACCTGCTACCAAGAGGAGGAGCAAAATGTGGAGGCTATCCGTCAATTGCTTATTTCTCCCAATCGGCCAGATGGAATTTTATCTTCAGTAGAAAAGCTTGCGCTCGCAACCTATCATGCGGTAAAGCGTACAGACTTACGAATACCGGATGATTTGAAAATTATCAGCTTCTTTTCCAATCTGAGTATTGCCAGTTTGCTTAATCCTTCTTTGACCACGATTACCCAGCCGGCATTTTCGATCGGAGAGGAGTGTGCCAAACTGCTGATGAAAAAATTGACCAAGCCAAGACAACCAGACTTGCCCAATCAGACCATCAGTATTCCTTCTAAAATCACAATTAGATCTTCAACGATCGTCACATAACTTGTTATTGGTTTTTTTAATTATGAAAAAGGCCCTGAGATTTCAGGGCCTCTTTTTTTCTTTGCTTTAACGGTTGATTATTTACTTTGAAAAATTAATTCACCTTTTTTCCATTTGGTCTAAAGGAGATTGGTAAAATGAAGTTGTTCTGGAAAAATAATGGGTAAAAAAAAGGTCCTGAAAATCTTCAGGACCTTTTTAACACTCAATACAGATGATTAATAACCAGGATTCTGAGGGAATGCATTGGCGCCACCTTCAGCTCGGTCGATCTGATTTTGAGGAATTGGTCTCAATACATGGAATTCCTTAATGTTTGGAGCTCCTTGTGGATTGTAAAGTTTTACTCTCTCAATCAAATTACCCCAACGCTTAAGATCTAACCATCTGAACTGTTCACCTGTCAATTCTCTTGCTCTTTCTTCCATTAAGAAATCAAATGTCATTTGATTGGCAGTAATTTCCATAGCTGCTTCTTTTCCTGGCCAAGCTGCTCTTCTTCTTACGATATTGATGGTTGCAGTAGCATCAGCTATTTTGCCTTGGCGGAATTGAGCTTCTGCAAGCAGAAGATAGGTCTCGGCTAATCTCATGGCGATAAAGTCTCTTCCTCCTTCGAATTGAGTCAAATCTGCTCTTCCTGGATCAATGTGCTTGGACAAAGAAGGGAACAGTTTTTCATCATATCGACTTGGTACAAGAACTTGGTATTTCTTTTTAGCTCTTTCCGCAAGTGGGACTTCAACTCCAGGTAAATACATAGTGGTATCACCCTGTGCAAAAGTCAAAGTTGTTTTGCTATTGTCAAAACTTGCATTGAATGTCCCTGGGCGATTAGATCTGTACGTATCCTTAAATGACTTTTTGTATCTGCTGTCATTTTCGCGGTTTTGAAAAACCGTTTCCATGGCATATACAGTTGGTCTGTATCTTTTGAAAGGACGGCCATTTTCAGTATCTCTACGCATCCCCGGTTGAGTATCGTATTCCATCAAATAGAACACGTGAGAGTTGTTCCCTCCACCATTGGTCAACTGGACTCTTGTGTATTGTACTGACCAGATTACCTCATCATTAATTTCATTTCCAAAAGCGTGTACAAGACCGAAATCAGGAAGAAGCTTCAATCCATAGCTTGCAATTACATTCTTGAATAAGGGTTCCGCTTTGGCAAAATCATCTGCTGCTTTAGCAGAAGATGTTCCTTTGGTTACATAAACCTTTCCCAAAAGGTGTTCAGCTGCTGCTCTTGTTGCTCTTCCATACTGAGTGGCTGCTTTTTTAGCTTCCAAGCCTGGAATCGCCTCGGTCAAGTCCTTGATAATTGCCGCATAGATTTCAGATTCAGGATTACGCTTAACCACTTTGGTCGGAACTTTTGTCTCTTCCAATCTTAATTCAACCGGGCCGAATAATTGGACCAGGATGAAGTAATGGTGAGCTCTGATAAACTTGGCCTCTGCGATACGCTGGGTTTTGACTGCGTCAGAAACACCTGTAATGTTTGGGGCACGCTCAATCACTGCGTTGCAGGTATTGATTCCTCTATAGAAATCATCCCAAAGTTCCCTTACCTGACCATTTTGAGAGTCAAATTGGTTGGTGTAGGTGTTCATGAATTTCCAAGAACCATCTGCACCGTTAGTGTAGATATCGGTACCAAATTCTGTCAAATTATGACCTCTCTCCGTACCATACCAAGATCTCATTGAACTATAAGCGGCACTGACCGCATCATCAAGGCCTTTTGGAGTATTCAGATACTCTGCACCAATTTGAGAAATAACATCCTCCTGAAGAGCGTCTTGGCAGGCTTGAGTAAATGTTAAGCCTAATACCAATGACCCTGAAAGCAAGAGGGATTTAAATTGATTTTTTATTGTCAGATTTTTCATTGTCTTCATGCTTAGGATTAAAATTTAGCATTAATACCAAAGGTGTATTGAACTACAGGAGGAGCAATGTTGGCGTTGATCACACCGCCTTCTACGCCTTGTTCACCGTCGATAAAGGTCTCCGGATCGATGCCTTTGTGCACTTTTCTGTATTCAGAGAAAATGAATGGATTTTGGATACTTGAATAGAGTCTCAAGCTGGTCAATCCAATCTTCTTGGCAATGTCAGAGCTGAAGTTGTAGCCAAAGTTGATGTTTCTCACTTTCACGAATGTTCCATCAAATAGTGACATGGAGGAATTGTATTTAGGGAATTCCTGGTTCTGATTTGGTCTTGGATAAGCGTTGGTTGGATTGGATGGTGTCCAATAATCCACAGCAAGGTTGTTGTATCGACCAAAGAGAGAGTTAAAGCTTTGGTGGAACTGGCTTCGGATCATCGAACCGAATCTTCCAAACAAGAAGAAGGATACATCAAAACCTTTGTAAGTGAATCTGTTAGTCATACCCAAAGCAAAATCTGCAACTGCTGAACCCAAGATTACACGGTCCAAAGAGTTAATTCTTCCGTCACCATTGGTGTCTTGGATTTTTATTTCACCTACTTTATCTCCGAAGCTGGCAGCTAAGTCTTTTTCTGAGGTTTGCCAGATACCGATCTTCTTCAAATCATAGAATACGGTCAAAGGCTGTCCAATAAATCTACCAGCAGCAATGTCGTCTCCGTTAGGAAGAGAAACGATCTTTTCTCGGTTTCTGGTGAAAATCACATCAGTTGACCAGCTGAAGTCACCCTTTTCAATATTCAAAGTAGAAAGTGACATTTCAATACCTCTATTTTGGGTCTCACCGATGTTGGTGGTGAATCCGCCAAAGCCAGTAGAGTTTGGAAGAGGCTGAGGAGCCAAAAGGTCAGAAGTATTGGTGACGTAATATTCAATCGAACCGAATACTCTGTTTTTGAAGATAGAGAAGTCAAAACCAGTATTAAATGTAGTGGAAGTTTCCCATCTCAAATCAGGGTTTCCAATCGTGTTTGGCCAATATCCAAAAGCAGCCGTGTTGTCCCATGAGTAAGAAGTTCTGGCCAAAAGAGCTTGTGTTTGGTATGGCGTAATCGCTTGGTTACCGATGGAACCGTAGCTTACTCTGAATTTCAATTGATCTACAAATGAGGAATTTTTCAAAAACTCTTCTTGGTGCATGTTCCAACCGAAAGCTGCAGAAGGGAAGAAACCAAACTTGTTGTTTTCGCCGAATCTTGAGCTACCATCGGCACGTGCAGACGCAGTCAATAGATATTTGCCTTTGTAATCGTAGTTCACACGACCCATGTAAGAAAGTAATGCCCACTCTACCAAATTGGTACTTGCACCTGTAATCTGAGAAGCATCTCCCAATCTATGATATAACTGAGAAGGAGCTGGAATACCCAACACGCTAATAGAAGATTGCTCAAAACGGTCTCTTTGGAAAGACTGAAGGGCTGTGAAATTCAAATTGTGAACTGAATTGAATGTCTTCGTATAGTTCAGAATGTTTTCCAAAGTATAGTTGAACTGGAATCTGTCATCCACACTGCCGGTAGGATCAGCACCTCGACGGGAATTGGTTTGAGCACCTGTAAATCTTCCGTTTCTTCTTACGGTGTAGTCAGGGCCGAAATTTACTCGATAAGTCAAGCCTTTGGTTATTTCCCAATTCACATACAAGCTGTTGAAAATTCTGGTTCTGTAGGTTTCATCTACCTGAGCACCTGGTACAACTTCAGCAAATGGGTTGGTTCTCAAACCATCAGAAGTAGGAAGGAAAATCAAATTTCCTTCGTCATCATAAGGTTTTCCTAGCGGATTTTCTTGTAGTGCTCCACCGATTGGGTTGAAGTTTTCACCATTTCTTTCACTCATTGTAAATAGAGTGGAAGTACCAATGCTTACATTTTTGGTGATTTTATGATCCAGGTTGATTCTAAAAGTATAGCGGGTAAAATCCTGATTGATAATCACACCCAAATCTTTGAAGTAGTTTCCAGATACGAAAAAAGTGGTTTTGTCATTTCCGCCAGAAACTCCCACCTGATGGCTTTGGATGTTTCCTTGTCTCATCAATCCTGCCACATAATCTGTGCTTCTGCCCAATGCGATACTTTCCAATTCTACAGGCTCAAATATCTTTTTGTCGGCTTCTTCTGTTGCTGGACCTTCAGGGTAAGCTCCAGTAGCTCTTCTTGATTCTCTTTTATATTCGGCGAATGCAGGTCCATCGAATACTTCGATTCTTCCCAATTCATTAGCCACACCATAATAAGAGTCCAAGGAAACTACAGTTTTTCCGGCACCACCACGTTTGGTTGTAATCAAAACAACTCCATTGGAACCTCTAGAACCATAGATCGCTGTAGCAGAGGCATCTTTCAACACTTCCATGGAAGTGATATCCTGAGGGTTGATGTCTTCCAGTCCACCCACAGTTGGGATACCGTCAATTACATAGAGGGGCTCATTGGAAGCGTTGAACGAACGACGACCACGGATACGAACTTGTGGCGCAGAACCGGGCTTAGAACCGGGCTGAACCACGTCCACACCTGCAGCACGACCCTGAAGGGCTTGACGAGCATCTGTAATTGGAAGTTCCTGGATTTCTTTATTGCCTACTGAAGATATCGCACCCGTCAGCTGGCTTTTCTTTTGAGTGCCGTAACCGACTACTACCACTTCTTCTAAGTTGGATACATCCGGATTTAGAGAAACGTCAATCTTGGTTCTACTTCCAATAGTTTCTTCAATATTATTGTATCCAATAAAGGAGAAAACCAATACTCCGGAAGCTGGAGCGGCGATGGAATACTTTCCATCCAAATCGGTTGTGGTGCCACGGGTGGTACCTTTTAGAAGAATCGAGACACCTGGCAAAGGCATGCCCGTTTCATCCAATACGGTCCCACTCACTTGCACATCTTGAGCTTGCACAAATCCTGCGCTAAGCATAAGCATGAACACCACCGAGAGGTAAGTGTAAAACTTTTTACGCATAGTAATTAGGGGTTATTGTTATAGATAAATTGGTTACTTGTATGGAGAAGTCCGATTGTGGACAAGTGGACAAAAACCGAACTTTTCGATACTAAAAGGTAGATAGAAGGAAAGGTATGATCAAATTATCAAACCCCGGAATTACGGAATCGATTGCGAAACAATTCCGTAATTTCGAATAAGTTACCTGTGATTTTTATTTTTTACCAAACAATATTTGGAATAGCTAAATCTGTTTATTTCCTATTAGAAACCGTCTAATTTTTATCTTTTTCAAATCAAAAAATCATAATAAAAAATTATAAATAACATTAAAGGTTATATGCTATTTCTTTTGATTACTTCTAATCAAAAGCTTAAGTATAATGCTTGGTTTACCCCAGCAGACAAAAAAACACCAGGCCTTGAATCAAAGCCGGGTGAGTGTAATTAAGAAAACCAATCAAACGAATTACCTGATGAGTATTTTTAGATTTTGGGAGGTTCCCAGCCTTTTTCATATTCTCTTGACCAGAGTGCCATTGCTTTTGGAGAATTGGTGATGTGCCCATTTTTCGGATCACAAACCAGTTTTTCGCCAGTTCGGCTACTGATATTGGCCAAGTGACAAAGCAGAGTAGAAACCGCGCCTTCCTCGATGTTGGAGTTTTGTTTTTCCTTGCCTCTTACCGCATTAAAGAAATTAACCACATGAGTGGTACTCATATCGCCTCCGCCGCCGAGCACAGTTCCTCCTTCGTTGTTACTGGCTAGGTTTGACTTTATTTCTTTGCCTGTTCGGTCAAATTGCTTGTAGCCACCGCGATCAACATACACCGAGCCTTCGGTTCCGTAAATGATTGTTCCTCTATCCGAACCATAGGTTTTGTAGTTGTTTCGGCTTTTTCCTTCCCATTGGATGATTCCACCATTTGCAAACTTGAACGTAGCATCCATGGTATCATACATGGTCCAACCGTCCTCGGGGTAATGCATTTTTCCTGACACCACCATCACCTCACTTGGATAATCCACCTGTAATGCCCACCGAGCCACATCCAGCTCATGGGTTGCATTATTTCCGGTCTCTGCTGTACCATAATCCCAACCGTACCAATGCCAGTTGTAATCCCAAGTATCGTGCATGTAAGGCTTGCGAGGGGCAGGGCCTTGGAAAAGATCCCAATCCAAGCCTGCAGGTGGTGCCTGCTGAATTGGATTAGGAACAGCACCTCGGTTGTTGCTATAGAAGGCCTTTGCCATGTACACTTTTCCGATTGCACCATTGTGAATTGCGGAAATGATTTCGCGGCTTTCCGGTGCGGAGCGCTGTTGGTTGCCCATTTGGACTACTTTGTTGTACTTTTTTTGAAGTGCAATCAGCAATTCACCTTCACGAGGATTGTGTGAGCAAGGCTTTTCTACATAGACATGTTTGCCCCGATCCAAGGCAAGCCAAGTACCCGGCGCATGCCAATGGTCAGGTGTGGCATTGATCAATACATCAACTTCCTTGTCATCCAGTACTTTAAAGATGTTTTGCTCTTGCTTCGGTTTGTAATCAATCCACTTTTCAAAGTTTTTAGCGGCCTTGGGCATCTGGGACTGCATGGCGTCGCACAAGTAAAGGAGATTGACATTGCTGCTTTTCAGACCAATGGGCTCATAGAACGCTCCCAATCTTCTTCCCAAACCAGCAATGGCCACATTCAAGCGGTCATTGGCTCCTAGGATTTTAGCATAGGATTTTGGGGAAAATCCCACTGCTCCAAGTGCGGATAGTCCCAGCGTAGCGGCAGCACTTTTTTTTATAAATTCTCTTCTGTTGGATTTGCTCATGATTCAATAGGTTTTACTACCAATTATTTCAATGGCTTGATTTTGATGTTTTTATAGCTCACTTCATCTCCATGGTCCTGTAGGAGGATTCTGCCTTCTTTGGCTTCTCCGAAGTTTGGCCAAATCTTGTATTTGCTTATTGCCACGAGGTCACGGTATTCTTTAGATCCTCTGACATATTCTACCACTTTGACACCATTGATGTAATGCTCCACTCGATTGTCAGGATAAACTACGACTCTGCCTTGGTTCCATTCTCCTGGTTTTCTGACAAAACGAGGCTGTTTGTTGGCTTTGATCAGGTCGTATAGAGATGCCAAAGTTCTATTTCCGTCTATACCTTGCTTGGCGTCAGGATGGTTGACATCGTCCAAAATTTGGTATTCCAAACCAATTGCAGAGCCTTTGTTTCCTTCGGAAAGGGTTACAAAATACTTCACTCCACTATTTGCACCTTCAGTGATTTTGAAATCAAAGGCCAAATCAAAGGCGCTGTACATCTCGGTAGTCACAATATCCCCAAAGGAATTGGATTCGCTGCCGTCTGACTTTTGAATGGTCAAAATTCCATCTTTGATATTCCAACCTTTTTCAGGGAAAGTGTTTTTATAGGCACCTACCCAGCCATTGCTGGTTTTTCCATCAAAAAGCAGCTTCCAACCGTTTTTCTTTTCAAGGTCAGTGAGTTCATTTTTTAGTGTGCTTACCACAAATACATCGCCTTTGAAGGGAATTGGCTTCAAGTTTTCAGTTTGGATTCTGACATTTCTGAAATAAGTCTTTCTTCCTTCGTCTTCTTTTTTCTGGATGCTGTGTACTTGTAATCCAATAAAACCTTTGGCATCCATGTCATCTACGAAGTAGGCTACTTCCTGACCATTTACCCAAGTTTTGATGGTGTTTCCGATGGCTTCGATGCGATAGGTATTCCATTCACCCATTTTGAAAGCAGATTTGGCAGCAGGGTTGAGATCTAGGGTGTAAAACCACCCTCTTCTTGCTTCATCGTATACGCCTCCAGACCAAGCACGAGGTGTAGGATCTGCTTCGATCTGATAGCCAAATACCAAGCCTTCGCCATTTCTTGCTGCCGGGTCAAATTGACCTCTTGCCATGATCCCGCTATTGGAAGATATGTGGTTGATTTTGAGGTCGACTTCCAGAATAAAATCTGTGTACATTTCTTCGCTGACAAGGAAGGTATTACCTGTACCATGTACTGCTGTACCCTCGATGACTCCGTCTTTTACTTCAAAGGTTGCCTTTCCGGCAATAGCTTTCCAACCGCTCAGGTCTTTGCCATTAAAGAGGTTTTTCCAGTTGCCGTTTTGTGCTTGAGCCGCCATCGTAAACAGGGTCAAGACGGCTAAGCATGCGATTCTTAGTTTCATAGGGTTTTTCGTATTTGAATTAGCTAAAATTGACCAAATCGAGGGGGAGGGACAATATTAGATGGATTCAATTTACGAAAACGATTGCGAGTTTTTCGTATGAAAAGGGGATAGGCGGTCAGGTATTTTTTGGAGTTCTGAGGTTTGAGCGATCTGTTTAGTACTTTTGCGCATGCTTGATTTTAATCAAAAAGGAAAAGTATTCATTACCTGCAAAGACCGTTCGGTCATGTATCTTGAGCAGGAAGTTCGGGAGTTAGGATTTGTACCCAAAGAAGTAACTCGGACAGGCATAGAGCTGATCGCTTCGATGGAGGATTGCATGGACCTCAATCTTCACCTCCGCACGGCTTCCCATGTGCTTTATGAGATCAAATCTTTTTACCTCCGAGGGGCAGAGGATATTTACCGACGATTCAAAGCCATTCCTTGGGAAGACTATCTCGATGTGGATGGGTATTTTTCAGTGAATTCGGTGGTGGAAAATGAATCCGTAACCACGCCGCTGATCGTGAATGTCAAGGTGAAGGATGCCATTGTGGACCGTTTCCGAGAGTTGAAAGGTAGAAGACCGGATTCGGGCTCGGATTTTATTGGCATGGTTTTTCAAGTTTTTTGGAAAGAAACGCAAGCCTCGGTTTACATCAATACCTCAGGTGAAACGCTGGCCAAGCACGGTTACCGCAAGATCCCCGGAAAAGCACCCATGATGGAAGCTCTTGCAGCTGCAACAATTTATGCAACTGAGTGGAACACCCGAGTACCCTTTATCAATCCCATGTGCGGTTCGGGTACCTTGGCGATTGAGGCGGCCTTGATGGCGTCCAAGCGCTATCCGGGTTTGTATCGAACTGAATATGCCTTTCAGCATATCCTCGGCTACGATCCGCAGGCTTTTTTGGCTAAAAAGAAAAAGCTGGAAAATAAAGTCATCCATGATCCTGGTGTGGTCATTGTTGCTTCTGATATTTCACTACAGGCTATTTCTTTTGCCCAAGAAAATGCGGCCTTCGCCGGAGTGGAGCACATGATTGATTTTCAAGTGTGTGATTTTGCGGAAACCGAAATTCCGGAACGACCTCGAGGTGTGATCATGTTTAATCCTGAGTACGGAGAGCGATTGGGTGAAAACGATGAACTCGAAGTGACCTACAAACGAATGGGGGATTTTATGAAGCAAAAATGTGCCGGATACAGGGGTTATATTTTCACCGGAAATCTTGAACTAGCCAAGAAAGTAGGACTAAAGGCGAGCCGAAGGATTGAATTTTGGAATGGGACGATTGACTGCCGATTGCTCAAATATGAAATGTACGAGGGGAAGAGGGAGTAGGTAGCAGGCAGTGGTCAGTCTCAGTAAGTTTAGAAGTATGAAGTGAGAAAGCTGAATCAGTGGTCGTGTTTACAATTCAATAGACCTTTTTCAGTATTAAGTTTTGAAGTTTATTTCATACCTACCAACCGAAAGGGAAGCATAAAGAGATTTCTGACTAGGTCAAAGCTTAAGTTGACCGCAAATCCTAAAAGCCGGAAGGGTAGAAGCAAAAGCCAAATGATCGGATATAGGATCAAGGCAGCGATAGCTAATGGCCAACAAACGATAAAAAGGAAAATCCAAAGTAGAAAGGTAAGCATTGAGTTCAGGTTTGGTTGCTTGGTGTCAAATTGCATTCCAAGATAAAAAAGATGCCTTCCCATTTCAGAAACATGATATTTACCATCAAGCTTGTTTAAAAATCGGACAGTTTTCTGCGGACACTTTTTGTAAAGAGACAGAAAGGCGCGAAGTCTCGAAGAAAGGCTATTCGGATAAGCAAAAAGATGGGTGCAAAGGCTGTAATGGGGGAAATTAGCTTATATTCGAGAGTTAGGTAACTAATTGTCCCCCCGTGATTTTCATGCGCCTGTTTCTTTTGCTATTGTTTTGTATGGGAAATGGATTCTGTTTTTCCCAATCCATTTCCGGTACGGTGCGAGAAAAAAACTCGGGTTTGCCGCTTCCGTTTGCCAATGTGTTTGTCAACAATACGACCTTAGGATCTTCAACTGATGCAGCGGGTCGGTTTCAGATCAGCGGAAATTTTACCAATGGGATTGAGTTGGTGGCCTCTTTTGTAGGCTATGCGACCGAGGTAAAGACGATTTCATTTCGAAACAAAAAAGATGTACAAGTCGACTTTGTCCTGGCTTTCAACGAGGGTAATCTTACCGAGATTGAGCTCAAAGCCAAGCGTGATAAGTCCTGGGAGCGGGAATTACGCCGATTCAAAGAAGTCTTTTTGGCTCTGCCAGACGATCCCTACAGATCGCAAATCGAACTTGAGAACCCGTGGGTGGTAGAATTCGAAAAAGTCAAACCCGAAAATGGTCCGAATTACCTTCAGGCTTCTGCTCAAGAGCCCTTGAAAATTACCAATAAGGCCTTAGGATATAGGATCGATTATTACCTCGAGGATTTTCGGGTATTGCGAAATGGGTCAAGGTTTTATGGCCAGGTTTTTTATTCCCCCATAGATTCTTCCGACGAAAAAGAGATCAAAAAATGGGAAGAGGCAAGAGAATCCAATTTTCACAGCTCACTCCGTCATTTGAATCAAATTCTTCTCTTGAATAGTTCTGATTCTGTTTATTTCAAAGTTTACCATGCTTTGCCTGAACAGATGGATCGTCGACGAACCAATGATTTTCAGGAAGAATTGGGTGAATCGATCGTGTTGGTTTCCAAGGACTCAATCCTAAGAAGGCCCTTGGGAGACGGGAATTTTCGAATTTTTCTACCGGGTAGGATGGAAATTCACCACTTGGACAAGCCTTGGCGAAATGACTATTACACCAACATTTATCACGCGATCAGTTGGATTCAAGCTCCAGATGGTTACTACGATGTGGATCGAAAAGGTGTCCTGCTCAACCCGACCCAACTCGTTCTTTCCGGCTATTTAGGCCGGCAGCGGATGGCCAGAATCCTTCCGCTCGATTTTGAGCCGGGGGGGAAATTTGTAACCAAAGAAGCCCAGCAGGAAGTGATGATAAGTCCCGCCATCCGCTTCAACCGACTTCGTGAAAAGGCTTGGCTTAAGACCAATAAACCTTACTTCTATCCTGGTGAGATAGCTTGGGTTGGAGGCCGGATGCTGTATCAGGAACCGACTATGGCCGATTCCCTCAGTCGGGTGCTCTACGTGGACTTGATCAATTCCAAGTCGGAAATCATTCAGTCGGCGACATTTCCGATTGAGCAGGGGAAAATTGAAGGAGGATTAGCTTTGTCAGCGGATTTAGCTCCTGGAGATTACGTGATGCGAGGATATACCCATTGGAATCAGAATTTTGGGGAGCTCGATCAGTTTGTAGCTCCGTTTCTGGTAATAGAGCCAGGGTTTCAGCCCAAAGTAGAGGCTATCGAATCAGAATCCGTACAGGGAGAGATCACCGTAAAGCCTGATTTTTCGCTTAGCGATTCGCTGAGTTACCGGGTGCTGGATCTGAGGCTGGAATTTTTGGATGAGTTTCAAAATCCGATTGACGGAGAATTTATTCTATCCCTGACCGATGGGGAAACGGTGGTGGAATTAGGCCAAGCCAATTCTCTGGAAAAGGAGTTGAACTGGCTGGACAAAAAACTTCCGGATGACTTTGACTCTCCGCTTTCTTATCCAATCGAGTACGGGATTTCGGTTCAGGGGAAGTTTACAGCTGACAACAAACGTCGTCCGGCGATCAATCCGATCACGGTGGTTCGTGGAGATTTGGACGATTATGGTCAGGTGATGACGGATTCTTTGGGGAATTTTTGGGCGACCGGATTGTATTTTCAGGATACAGCGAAGATTGCTGTTGCTGCTTTGGATGAGAAGCTGAGACCTTATGGATCAGTAGAGATCTTCCCGCGAAAATCTCCTTTAGTTTCGCAAACCTTCCCTCGTAATTCTTACACCAAAGAACAAATAAAAGACGAAAACAAACTGCTGGATTTGTCTGGGGATTATATTCTCTTGGAGGAGTTTGTGAAGGAAGAAGTAAAAGTTCGAGAGACGATGGCTCAACGGAATTATGGCTATGGTGAACCAACACTGCAGGTGGGGCAGGAAGATTTAGAGAGGTTGCCATGGGAACAGATCTATGGAAAATTGTCCAAAGGAGGGAAACTATTTGGGAACTATAATTATGGGGAGAAAGTAGGTTCTCCATTGATAATTTTAGATGGTAAAAATTATCCATTTCTCACGGGTGATCAAATTGGAGAATTATTGGGAGTTTTAGAACCTTCTCAATTGGAGTCAATCAAAGTGTATTCAAGCCCATCCGATAAAGCCATTTTTGGTATGGCTGGTTATGCAGGTGTGATTATGATTGAGACCAAAAAAGGGTTTAGAACAGGCCCTGAATCCGATCAGAAATTCAATTCTGAAGGTTTCCAAATCTTTCCAGTACCTGGATTTACAGATTTCGAAAAATTCCCCAAAAACCCGCCTTCTGACCAATACCTAAAGAGAAAACCCACAGTTTATTGGGAACCAAAGGCTGAAACCACAGATGGTCTGTATAAAACCAAGGTGAAAGTGCCTTATGGTGTGAAATCGGTCCAAATCCGGATGGAAGGCAGAACTGCGGATGGAGAGGCTTTTTCAAAAATGCTGAAGATTGAACTTTAGCGTCCTCTTTGGTAGATGGCCTTCCCCACTCGCTGAATATGTTCCAAGAGGGAATCGTTCTGAATCTGGTGTAATATTGCCACATCAAAAAAGTAAGGCTGATAGCTATCGTCCAGATCGTTCCAAAAGGCGAGTTGATCGGATAGTTTGAGATCTTTTCCTACCAACACCAAATCCACATCACTACCGGGTCTATAGTTTCCTTTTGCTCGGGAACCATACACCACGATCTTTTCGATCGAAGGGTATTTTCTGGCAAATGCCCTGATTTCCTCCAATTGGGAGTCTTTCAGACCCAATTCGGATGCTAAAATCTCATTTGCTAAGGATAAATTCATTCTTTGGTTTCAAGATTATCGAGCAATTGCTTTATCAACGGGTAATACGTAGTGATTACGTCTTCCTCTATAGATTCGGCAGTATCTTGATTATAAGTGTGTGAGGTGAGATTTCTACTTTTTACCATTTCCATCCAACTATCTCCATCGGAGATCAATCCTAATTGAAAGGCTTGACGAAAGGTGTCCTTTGATCCCATAAGTTCGGTATAGCCCATTTCTATCAGGTAATCTTTTAAAGTAGTCCAAGCTAGTTCATAGGTGAATTCAAAGGCTTTTATCAAACCTTGCCTTTCTAATTCATTAAGATCAGGAGTTTTTACAGCTTTTTCCAGTTGAATAAAAGCCCTCTTAAAATTTTGAAGTCTCTGCTTCCATCGGACATCCATGTTTTCCATGATTCCAATTTAATCACATCCAAGGGACAAAAAAAACCGCGAAAATCTCTCTCCGCGGTTTCTTTTTTCTGCTGGTTAATTGAGTTGACTCGTAAGCTTATCAATCTTTTTGCTCAGGTTTAAAATTGCCTTAGCATAACGGGTGTCCCATTCCTCCAGTCTGCTTGTGTTCTTGATGGCAACCTCATATTGGATTCCCGGGAGGATCCAGGAAGCATAGCCTGAGAAAGGGTCATTGCATACATAAAGTGATTTGTACCACTCTCCATAATACATGCCCTTTGGATCGATCCAGCTTTTTTCCAGACCGATCAGCCCTTTGTTGATTTTATGAAGGGATTTAGCGGAAAGCTTTCCGTTGGAAAGTCCGCTTTCTAAAGCTGTTTGATAAGCTGCAGAACTTGCCTCCAAAGCTCCCAAGGCTGTGTCAACCTGGTCAAAGCCTGTAAAATTAGTGTCAATGGTTTTTACATTTTTTACTGCCTGCTCAAAGTGTCCTTTCAAATCTTTGGCATATCGTGGCACATCGTAAGGAATCACCGCAGCATTCGCCTGACGAATCGCTACCAATCCAAACAACTGGGCTACTGCTCCTCCCATTTTGAAACTTGGGTCAGAAAACTTCGAGTAGTAGTGGAAATTATCATAGTTGGAATGATAAGCTGTAGGTCCGCCTGAACCACCGCTGAGGGATGGAATGCCCACATGCATGTAGAAGGCGATGTGATCTGAGCCACCACCTAAATTCCCAATTCCGGGCTCGGGATTTTTTCCTGCCCAGATTTCAAACACAGTTTTGGCTGAATCTGGATAGGTGACCTCTTTCGAAGCGTCGATGATGAGTTTTTTCAAGGTTGGCGCAGCAGAAGCACCGAAGTTTCTTCCTGATACACCACCGTCAAAGTTCATGTACGAAATGGTTTTGGCTCCTAGTTCTTTTTTCAGGTGCTCCACCCATTCGGTCGAACCAATGACTCCTTGCTCTTCCGCATCCCAGTGTCCGATCAAAATAGATCTGGAAGGCTTTTGACCGTTTTTATACAACTCTCCCAAAGCTTCTGCAAAAGTCAGCAACATGGCGGTACCCGAATTAGGATCTGTCGCACCAAAAGACCAAGCATCGTAGTGGCTTCCCATGATAATCCACTCATCAGGAAAATCTTTCCCCACAAACGTACCCACCACGTTATTTGCCCGGATGAAATCAGGCTTTTGATCTACCATCACACGGACTTTTAACTCAGGTCCACCTGTGATTCGGTACTTGAAAGGCAAACCACCCTGCCAGGCTTCAGGCGCTTCCGAACCGGTCATTCGGCTCAGGATTTCTTTGGCAGCTCCGTATCCGATCGGTGTGACTGGTATAGTATGGAAATCCACATCAGCCGGATCATCCCTCTTGATTTTCTTTGTTCCATCCAAAGGAAGAGCAGGTCGATTGGGCGTCAGAGGATCACCTGTGAAATCCAAGGTCAACATCGATCCTCTCTGGATGGTAGTTTCATTGAAGAAGGGACCTTTTGGATATACTTCACCTCGAGTAAAACCAGAATCCTTTGGATCGGTATACACCACCAATCCAATCATTCCGTATTGTTCCGCGTATTTCGCTTTATAGCCTCGGAAATTGCCTCCATAGCGTGCCACGGCCACTTTTCCAGCCAAGGGAACACCCATTTCGGCAAGCTTCATAAAGTCTTCTCGTGTGCCATAATTGACATATACCACCTCTGCAGTGACATCTCCGCTTCCTGAAAAGGCATTGAATCCCAAATGCAGTCTAGGATCTGCAGAAAATGGGTCGTCGGGTAAGGCACCTTCTTTCTGAGACAGCGTCATCTGAACAGGCGAGATGATCTGCAATTCAGATTTCCCGGGGTGATTGGGTAGGTACACGTCATAAGGCCAAACTTTGACAGCCATGCCTGCATCAGCCATGGTTTTGACCATGTAGTCTTTGACGAGTTCATTTTCCGGAGTACCGGCGATATGCGGGTTCTTGGTGAGTTCGGAAAGATGAACTTTAAATCTGTCGAAGTTGACAGCTTTTAGGAAGTCCCCTTCAAACTTCTTTTGTTCTGCCAGTTGGGAAGGAAGAAAACCATCCTGCTGAGCCAAAGCCTGAAAGGAAAGGAGGGAAGCCGCGGTGAGAGCGAATAATCGTTGTTTCATGGTGCTGAATGTAATATTTCAAAATTGGAAGATGGCAAAACTGAGATTTGAGTCAATTTGTGAATTGAAATTTTCCAATTTTCCGATTTTCAATTAATAGTAAAAAAAGCCACAAGAATAAATCTCATGGCTTATTGGAAGGATTATTTCGATTTTAATCCAGGAGATCTTTCGAGGAATTCCTGATATAATCGGATGTGTCTGTTTGACATCGGGATTCGGTATCCGTCAATGAAGACATGGATGATTTGGCTGCGAGTCTCAAAAGGGTCACCTGTCGAGACGATCAGATTAGCTCTCTTTCCAGCTTCGACAGATCCATATTGATCGGCGATGCCAAAGATCTCAGCAGGATTGATGGTGACTGCTTTAAGTGCTTCTTCTTTTCCAAGTCCATAAGCCGCCGCGAACGCCGCGTGGAAAGGTAAGTTTCTTACATTTTCCTCCTCATCTGTTCTCAAGGCAACTTTTACTCCTGCTTTGGCTAGCTTACCTGCGTTGGTATATGCTGCATCGTATCGGTCAGACTGACGAGTTGGGAGTTCCTGCACAGGACCTGTAACTACTGGAATACCGGCTTTCGCAATTTCCTCAGCTACTCTCCATCCCTCGGCTACTCCAGTGAAGATCACTTTGATATTTTTTCCCTGCACCCATTTGATGGCATTCTGTATATCAGAGGCAGCATTGACTTCGATTAGAAGCGGAAGCTCTCCGGAGATTACCTTAGCCAGCTGATCCATTTCTGGATAGTAAGATAGCTGAGCGCCTGACTTTTTCAGTTCGAGGTAGCTTTTGGCATTGTCCCAGATATCATTGGCATCTTTCAAGGCTTTGTCAGAGTCTTTTTTGATGTCTTCTTCCGATCTGCGATCGAATCGACCACGTCGGCCTGAACTTGGGAAGGTCATTGCAACTGCTTTGAATCCTCCGTACATCTGATCAGGTGTGTAGCCATTCAAGTTGATCAAGGCAGCTGTACCTGGAAACAATCCTCCGGAAGGAACTGTCAATACTGTAGTCACTCCGGAAACCCGGGTTACTCCGATGGCTTCAGAATTAGGATTGACTGTCGTCAAAGCCTGCATGTTTGGAGTAACATTTCCATTTTCTGCATAATCCACGGTCTCAGGTACAGAACTTACTTCAACCAAGCCAAGGCGTGTGCCGCCATCAATCATTCCCGGATAGATAAACATTCCGGTACAGTCGATAACTTCTGCATCAGAGGCATTTATATTGGTTCCCACTTGGGAGATTTTACCGTTTTCCAACAGGACAGAAGCGTTGTTCAAGGTTCCTTTGGTCACGGTGACTACGGTAGCATTTTTCAGGAGAAATTTACCGGTGCGAGGTTTTACAAATTCCCCGTCGATCTGGGCCATTGCCACCACGGGAAGCAGGGCAAGAATAGAGGCGCAAAAGGTTTTTAAAATTCGGTTCATGTGATTCTTGAATTTTCGGGGTGATTAGTGTTTTTCGTGGTAGAAAGCTCCTTGGAAGGCTTCAAAGTAAGCATCTACATCTTGCATGCAGCGATGTGCTTCTTCATTGGCTCTCAGGAAAATCGGTTCCACCATTTCTGTAGCGGCCACCAACTGACGCTGGTCATCCTTGTCCGCTTTGATGTCGAAGTATTTCACACCATCCACAAAGGTCATTTGTGGTACTGCATAAGAAGAAAGCGGATGGGTATCGAAAATCACGATATCCGCCTGCTTACCCACTTCGATAGAACCCACTTTATCATCTATTCCCAACTGCTTGGCAGGGTTGATCGTGATCATGGCCAAAGCTTCATCGTCTGTCAAACCTCCGTAACGCTGAGTTTTGGCAGCCTCATGATAAAGGTGACGAATTAGTTCAGCAGAGTCAGAGTTGATTGAGGTAATTGCTCCGTTACGCTGAAGGATGGCTGCGTTGTAGGCTGTGGAATAATAAACTTCCATTTTATATGCCCACCAGTCTGCAAAGACCGACGCCCCCATGGTGTATTCGGCAATTTCAGGAGCTACTTTGAAGCCTTCGTTGGTATGCTGGAAAACGAGCTTCTTGATGTTGAAATCCTTTGCTACATTGATTAGCATGTAGATTTCATCTGCACGATAGGAGTGGCAATGGATGATGATTTTGCCATCCAGAATATCCGCCAACGTTTGTAGACGCTCACTGTAAGCAGGAGGGGTAAGGGTGTTTCCCTTGGTTGCTTTCGCAGCATGGTAAGTTTCCCATGCTTTTTTGTATTGGAGTGCTTCGCTAAAACCATTTCTCAACACTGCTTCCACACCCATTCGGGTACGAGGCTGAATTCCGTTTCCACGTCCGTGTACTCGGGTGGGGTTTTCACCCAAGGCAAACTTGATGGTACGTGGAGCATCCTGCATGATGATGTCTGCAGGGTCTTTGGCGCCCCATCGGTGTTTCAAGGTTGCGTTTTGTCCACCTACTACGTTGGCTGATCCGTGCATGGCATGAGAAATAGTCACCCCACCTGCCAAGGCACGGTAGATTCCGATTTCAAAAGGATTGACCACATCTTTCATTCGGACTTCTGAGGTGATCGGTGCGGAGGCTTCGTTGACTACATCCAATGCGACGTGTGAGTGTGCGTCGATGATTCCAGGCATCACGTATTTGCCTGTGGCATCAATGGTCTGAACACCGGCAGGTGCTGCGATATTTTTGCCGATTTGCTTGATGATTCCGTCTTGAACCAGTACATCCGAGTTTTCCAGATTTCCTTTGGTGACGGTTAATACAGTTGCGTTTTTAATCAAAACACTTCCTTTGGGAGCTTGTGCCTGAGCGGTACTCAAACCTAGGCCCAAGAAAGCAGCAAGTATAAAATTGAGCTTTTTCATCTGTTTAGTTGCTTAGGCTTGGTGAAGAAAGAGTGGCTTTAACTGGGAAAGAACCCATTTGAGGAACAGAGAGAGAACCTTCCATGGTATTGCCGTTGATTTCCCCGGTGACCGTGACGTTGAGACTCATTCCTCCGGCAGATACTGCAAATTCAAAGCTTAATGTTTTTCCATTGAGTGTAGCATTTTTGATCGGAGAGGTGACTTTACCTGATCCGGCAGGATCGTCATAGCTGATGGTACCACCCAAAACACCGTTTTCTCTTTTCAAAACGATTTCACCACCAGAGCTTCCTGCAGGTGTTTCAGAGGTATATTCCCAAACGCCCTCTACCGAAGTGCCAGCCGCTCCAGTTGATTTTTGTTCTTCTTTGGCAGCTTTCTTTTTTACTTCGTAGGTGAAAATATTTCCATCTACAACCACATGCTTGATTTGAGCATCTTCATGGAATACTGCGTCCGTCGATACAATTAGATTAGCCATTTTACCTTTTTCAATAGAACCGGCTACTCTTGAAATTCCTAAAATGGAGGCAGGATTGGTAGTAAGGGCTGCAAAGGCAGCTTTTTCGCTCAGACCGTTTTTGATCATCGTTTGAATGGCCTTCATGGCATCGCCTGGCTTGGCGTCAGCCGTAGAAAATGCAAATGGAATCCCCGCCTTTTCAAGCATTGAAGCTTGCTTAAGCGCTTTTTCATAGGATTCTTTCACACGCTGGTATTGGGCTTTTGTAGCATCTGTTACCCCTTCAGTTTTCTGTGATTTTACAGCCTTATCGTCCGGCACTTGTAATTTGATCAGCACCGGAGTGCCTGAGGCTTTGATTTGATCGATTACGGTTTCGTAATTTTCAAGTCCGGTTAAGACCAGTTTAAATCCCAGCTCCTTTTGCAATGCTAATGCTCTTCTGATTTCAAGATCTGATGAAGCAGTGAACAGCACAGGAATCTGCTTTTGAACAGCAGCTGCCATAGCAGCTTGAGTGGGAGTAGTCTGAGGTCTTTTCACCCCGGCAGTGGAAGCATACATTTTTTCATGCTCAAGGGCTAAGGTGGTATTCTGATAGACATCTCTGAACTTTGCCATAACCCCTGCTAAAGTTGCAGGATACATGTTTCTAGAACCACGAAAATTTGCAGCTAGACTGGAGTTAACCTGAATAAGGTTTGTAGCATTTCCGTCACCCAAAACCATGATAGCGGCCTTTCCAGGGAGCATGCCTCCATCAGGGAGAATTTGGCTGATGGTAAAACCAGTCTTTCTCCAATCATCCACTTGATTTCCGCTGATCGCAAATTGATCTACGGCAGATCTCCATGGAGTTATTCCAGCAAATTCATCAGGTGGATTAGAGGACACGAGGTCTTTGGGTCTTTCTGCCTCTTTGGGTCTGGTGATTCCCATAGAACCAGCACCATCTATAAATCCAGGATAAACAAATAAGGAGTCCCCTGAAATGATTTTAGCTTCTTTAGGTATCTGGAGTCCAGATCCTACACCCAAAATCACTCCATCTTTGAATATAACGGTTGCTTTGGTGCCAGCTTGTCCAGGAGCTGTGATGACCGTTGCATTGGTGATAGCGTAGGTTGAGGTAACCCGCCTTTTGCCGGTAGGGTCACTTTGACCCCATACAGTTTGGCTGAGTATCCCCATCACCAAGCATCCAAGCATGCTTGCTTTCAGAAATAGTTTTTTCATTCGTTTGATGGTTATTCTTTAGTCAGCAAGCTAATAAATGCCCTTTGACTATTTAGGAAGATTTTTTTTTTGAAACTTTTTTTTTGACAAATGGCTCTGAAAGAAGGCTAAAATGCGAATAAGTGCATTTGATTTTCATCCTATATAAATTCTCCTTATTTGAATGGTATAAGCTGCTAGATAATAGGTTTGAGATGCTATATTTAAGATTAGAATAACCGTTTACTATGAAAAAGATCCTTATTATTGAGGATGATCGCCTGATTTCCAGCCTTGTCCAGTTTCGATTAAAGAAAGATGGCTATGATACACTTTTGGTGCAAGATGGAAATGAAGGTGTAAAAGCCATTGACTCCTGGCTTCCTGATCTAATTATTACAGATGTGATGATGCCGTTTAAAAGTGGAATAGAGATTATTCATCATGCAAAAAAGAATCACCCAGATACTCCAATCATAGTGCTGAGTTCGCTTGGTGAAGAAGAACAAGTTGTGTTGGAAGCCTTCAATTTGGGGGTAGCTGATTTCATTCCAAAACCATTCAATCCCAATGAATTGGCCATACGAGTTAAAAGGGTTTTGAGATAGGTCATATGAGAAGAAAACTACTTTTAACTTTCCTATTTATTGGATTGGGAAGTTTTTTAGCTTCCGCTCAAGAGAATTTGGTTCCTAAAGACAGTGCGGAATTTTTGAAATTTATCCTACTACAAAAAAATGTCCCTGGACTTGGATACAATTGGAAAATCGAAAGAAGTACTAATCAAGCTATCATAGATTCTCTAAACACTTTTGAGTTTTCCAAGACTGATTCTGGTTTTTATTCTAAAGTCTTTGACGACTTTGATCTTTTAAAGATTCAGGAAAATGAGCTAATAGAAGACAGCGTGGCTTGGGCTTTAACTTTTTATGTTTTTTCAAGTCCATCTACTCTTTCAGCTACTCAAGAATACGCGGCTAATCTGATTCGGAATGGTGATTTTCAACCGGTTTTTGAAGAAAGTGATCCTAGGGAAGACTTGGTAGCATTAGCTCAAAAAGCTCCTTATTCACCTTTATTGAAGTTTAAACTTCTGTTTATTTCAGATTTCAAATTATTTATTGTTACAGGTGTAATTGTTTTCTTTTTTGTTGTTTCTATAGGCATGATCATTTTTATGATATTCCTAAAATTGAAAAAAACAAAAAGAGATAACCTCCTCCAAGAATATGAAAATAGAATAGTAGATCCTCTTACCAGCCTTCTTTTTGAAAAGGAATTGGAAGAGATACATGCTATGAACACGGTGGATTTTTATGAATATTTTTCAAAGGATGATATTAATAATCAATTATTTAAAGAGGTTTTAATTGATAACATTATTGGCCTCAATAAAAAAATGAAAGGCGAATTCAAGGGTAAATTAAAATTGATTTACCAGAAACTTGGATTGGATAAGTTTTCCCTTGAAATGTTGGATTCTCCCAAATGGCATAAAGTTACCGAGGCCCTGGTTCAGATTAATGAAATGGATCTGTTGGAAGCGTTGACACGTGTAGAAAAGCTTGCCAATTCCGAAAATTTCCACGTCAGATCGCAAGCCGTAGCCACCTTGCTGAATTTGTCCCAAAAAGCAGACTTAACCTTTTTGAAAGATCAAAGCTTCCCATTGTCTGATTGGCAGCAAATGAATTACCTGCGCATTATCAAGTTTGTAAACAACTTCAAGCCTCTTAGAATAGAGGTTTTGTTTGAATCTACTAACCCATCAATCAGAGTTTTTGCCATTAAACTGGTAAGAATGCTTGGACGTGTGGACCTTATTGGCCATTTGTCAAACATCAGCCAGGAGGCCTCAGAAGAGGAGAAATTGGAGATTCTTGAAACGTTTGACGTGCTTGGTGCTCACATGGAGATCCACTTCATAAATGATTGTTTACAATCTGAACATGAGAAAGTGGCATGGTATGCCGCAAAGGCTGCCGCCACCTTGGGAGACACGGCTACGGTGGATATCATTTTCAAAAGATTGAATACTGGTTCCTATTCTTTTAAGCTCAAAAAACAATTCCTAAGGGCACTTTATCATCTTGACAAATTGAAATTTGACCAAGTCACTTTAGGTAAAGTCGATCCCACCACGGTTCAATTGAGAGCTCACATCCTAGACCCTATGTTAAGCTATGTATAACTTTCTTTTTTACTTTCTTCTGGAAGTTTTTGGATGGATGTTTTTGATCCTCAGCTTTGGTGTAATCGCTATATACATTACCCTGATGGTATTGAGTGCATTGGAGATGAGAGATTACATTCGGAAAAATCGATTTGCCGATTATGGAGATATCATTACCTCTCCAATTGCACCTGGTGTTTCTATCTTGGCGCCTGCTTTCAATGAAGGAAAAACTATTGTGCAAAATGCGCAAAGCTTACTTTCCCTTCACTATGGCAAGTTTGAAGTCATCATCATCAATGATGGCTCGAGAGACGACACCCTGAATAAACTCATTGACTCATTCGATCTTGAAAAAACCAATTTTGCATATCATCCTGAAATCGAAACGAAGCCGGTAAGAGGAATTTACAGGTCCCGTAATATTTCCTATAGAAGGCTTATGGTAATAGACAAAGAAAACGGAGGAAAAGCCGATGCTTTGAATTCCGGGATCAATGTGGCCTCTATGGATATTCTTGCCTGTATTGATGTGGATTGCATTCTTTCAAGTGACTCCATCAGCCGAATGGTGCGTCCATTTATGGAAGAGACTAACAGGAAGGTCATCGCAGTAGGTGGGGTAATCGGGATTGCAAACAATTGTGATGTACAGGATGGTACTGTGACTCATTACCGAATACCAGAAACTACCTTGGGAAAATTTCAGGTGATTGAATACTTCCGAGCCTTTTTGATGGGAAGAATGGCATGGTCCAGAATCAACGGTTTGATGCTTATTTCCGGAGCATTTGGTTTTTTCAAAACTGACCTTGTCCGAAAAGTGGGAGGCTATTTTCCCAAAACAGTGGGTGAAGACATGGAGCTGGTCGTGCGGATGAGAAGGTATATGGATGAGCAAAATATTCCTTACAAATTGGGCTTTGTGCCCGATCCGCTTTGCTGGACAGAAGTTCCTGAAAGTGAAGAGGTACTGTCTCGTCAACGTAACCGATGGATGAGGGGTACGATTGAGACTTTGCAGCTTCATAGGACCGCTCGGTTTAATCCAAAGTATGGTGTATTGGGTATGGTTTCCTATCCCTTTTGGTCCATTTTTGAGAAGTCCGGGCCTGTTTTGGAAATTACCGGATTGATTTACACCCTGATTCTTTTGTTCACAGGAGACTTCAGTGCCATCTACTTTTTTGCCTTGTTGGCTTTGATGTATTTGTTATCCTTGTTGGTATCAGCATTCAGTGTCTTGTATGAACAAGTGGCTTTCAACAACTACAAGGACAAGAAGGACCTTAGAAAATTAATCTGGATGATTATCCTGGAGCCATTTATTGTACACCCAAAAATAATTTGGTGGGGATTGAAAGGCCATATCGACTTTATCAAAGGAAAAGGTGGATGGGGTGGAATGATCCGAACAGGATTCAAAAAAGCAGATGACAAAAAGAACATTCAAACCTCAGCCTCAACCAACTGATGAATAGAATAATACTCTCTTTAGTGCTCATCCTTTCACTTACTTTTGGATCAAAAGGCCAAGAGTCATTTGATCCGGATGAATTATTAGGTCAAGCTAGGACACTTATCCTCGCAGGCAAATACCAAGAGGGAAGAAAAATAGCTTTCCGTGCTTTGGATAAATATCCAACCTATGCGGATATCCTGATTTTGGTGGGGAGAAGTTATGCCTGGGAAGGGAAAAATGATTCCTCTTCGATCTATTTTGAAAGAGCAATTATTTCATCTCCAGCATATGCCGATGCTTATTCTGGCTTTTTGGACAACCTGTTTTGGTCGGACAATCTTCCAAAAGCTGATGAAGTCCTTAAAATCGCAAAATCCAATTTAGGTGATCCATTGCCTGATCCAATCGCATACAGAGAATCCAGACTTCTTTATTTCAGAGAGCATTACGAAGAAGCTTTCGCGATCGCAAAGCCGCTTTTTGATAAAGGTTACAGCCAAGAAGGAATACTTGGATATATGCAAAATCTCCAAAGGCTGTTAAACACCAATGCAGTAGGGGCCACCTATGATTACGATACCTTTTATGGAGATATTGCTTCTTGGCATACGTGGTCAGTCTATGCCCGTACCCGGACCAAGTTGACTGGAGCATTTATTGCAAGGGTAACCCAATCATCGAGATTTGATCGGTTTGGGACTCAATTTGAGTTAGATGCCTATCCCTCAATTGGGAAAAATGGCTATGCCTATCTCAATTTGGGAGGTTCTGGTGCCAGCTTTTTTCCTAAAGTCCGATTCGGAGCCTCTTATTTTCATAATCTTCCCAAGGCCTGGGAGGTGGAGGGTGGATATCGATACCTAGGCTTTACCACCGCTACTCATATATTGACGGGTTCGGTAGGGAAATATGTGGGCAATTGGTGGTTGAATCTCAGGACAAATGTGATCCCTTCTTCTACGTCTACCGGCACTTCAGGTCAGTTTACGGCTAGGTACTATTTCAAGTCTGCAGAGGATTTTTTCAGCATACAGCTTGGAACAGGGGTTTCTCCTGATGAAGAGACCAGAGACCAAACTCAGCTGTTGAATTCCTACAGAGCTCGTCTGGGGTACCAGCATTTAGTGACTTCCAAATTTATGATTTATGGGTTTACCGGATATTCGAGAGACGAATTATCAGTAGACAACTTTAGAAACAACCTCAATCTATCTGTAGGTTTTGAATACAGGTTTTAAGCCAGCCCTTGTCCATGAAAATAGAATTAAAACTTTTTTTGACCCGATTACTTCCATTCATATTGATCCTGATCGGCATTCCTTTGATCAGTTATTTGATCTGGTTTTCTACTCCCACCCAGCTTGCAGATATTTTGATCATCGATAAAACTGTCAGGGACAAGTCTTATTCCGAGCATCAGGGGATATTTTGGACGATGGAGCACGGTAAAATTCAAAATTCGTCCGGCCATTTTTATGACAAGTCAATGGATTACCTCGGTTTTTTTCCAAATGGAACTGAAACTAGGGGAGAAAAAAGGGACTTGACTGGGAAATCAAAAAGCCAAATCGATTCGTTGGTTGCCAAAAATGACCTCATCTTTTTTGCTGATACCTATGGTGTATTTGAGAATGACTTTGATAAACCGCCCGTGGAAAGCCCAAGTAAGAAAATATACGGCGGTATGGACCTGGCTGAAATTCAGCTAATCAGTAGTGCCAAGCGTCAGGGAAAAACGGTCATTGCAGAATATAATTCAATGGCCTCACCCACACCCAAACCAATTCGAACTGAATTTGAAAACCTAATGGGGGTGAAATGGACAGGTTGGATAGGCAGGTATTTTGATGAGCTGGATACTGTTCAAAACAAAGACATACCCAGATGGATGATTAGTCAATACCAAATTCAACATGGAAAATGGGATTTGATAGGTCCGGGTTTAATCTTTTTGAAAGAAAGCGGAGAGATTGAAGCCTTTATTTTCAATAGGGATGTCCTTAATAAAACTCCTCTGATCCGGACTCAAAAAGTTAATAAACATGGGTTTTCATTGCCTCAGGTAGTTCCCTATCCAGATTGGTTTGATGTGGTATTGATAGAGCGGGATTATCAGGTAGTTTCTTATTATGATATCAACCCTACCGCTGAAGGCCTAAAGCGATTGAGAACGATGGGTTTGCCTAGATTTTTCCCGGCTGTGGTCTTTAGGCAATTGGATAAAAGCAGGCAATATTATTTTGCTGGGGATTTTTCAGAGATAAAGGAAGACTTGGGTTCTCCTAGATTCTCAGGCCTTCCGTTCCTTTGGAGATCTCTGTATGTGGCCGCTGATTTTACAGATCGTCGAAGTTTCTTTTGGAATTATTACAATCCTCTTTTGGAGCAGATCATGGATGAAGCTCTAAAAGCTAAAGATTAAATCAACTATCTATCATTCAAATTCCTTTCGGTTAGGGTATAAGAGCTTTCGATTTTCGTTGACTCCTCACCCACGGTTGAATTGGCTTCTCATCACGCAGTAGCTGATCAAGAATCATCGTTTTTGATCAGCAAATAGCTGAAAAACCGGAATACCTGCAGTTTAGTTGCTAGACATCGTTGGGGGAGGAAGGAGTTTTCTGGTTTGAACCATGTAGTTGTTTTTGTTTTTAAACTCCTCAAATTCTCCAATTAGTCGATTCAAAACATCTCCATCATCAATAGGATCGATGTTTAAACCATCAGAAACTAAAAATACCTGACCGTCAGACAGGAAAAACTCTCCATGGATGTAGTCTAGGAGCTGGTTTTTGTTTCTCATCAAAGGCATGGCAATTTTTGACTGAAAAGTCCTGGCTGTATCCAAAACTTGACCTTGCCAAGTAACTTCCTCCGGTAAATTAATTCCAGCATTTTTTTCCAAAAAGGCGAGAAGGGAAGGAGTGATTTCATAGTGACTGCTTAATCCCTTGAAGTAATCCCTGCGCTTAAGTAAAGGAGAATAAATCATCAGCGGGACATGAAAACGGTCTATTCTGGAGGACATCGGAACCTCAGGCAATCTATGGTCACCGGTGATGACAAAAATGGTGTTGCTGAATTCAGGCCGTTTCTTGTATTCATTTATAAAAAGCTTCACCGCATCATCAGCATACAGTACCGTCATGTAAATGTCCTGATAAGCCATGTATTCTGCCACTTTCTCAGCACTCAATCCCAAGTAATCGGTCAAATGAGACTTTAATTTTGCAGCATAGGCTTCCCTTTCCGGAACGAGGTAGGGGTCGTGTGAAGTTTGGGTCTGAAAAATCCTGACTTGAGGCTTTTCTGGATTTAGTGGTAATTTCTGCAACCCATTTTTGAAAAGTTCCTTGTCTGCATATCCCCAAGAAAATCCATTTTGGGAGGGTGACTTAGGAAAGCCTGAAAGAAAAGTGGATTCATCCTCGAGTTGATGTACTTGTTGGTATTCCAGAAAGTTGGAGACTTTGTCAAAGTTTCGATCGGCACCTATGAAATACCTTACTTCATAATCGTTTTCTCTGAGCACGCTCAATAAGGATTGATGATAAGGGAATTCTTCCCAAAGTTCAAGAAACCCTTTTTCTCCAAAAGGTAAACCTCCAAATACACCCGGTAAGAGTCCGAAAGTTCGACCTGTGGATGAAATGGCATTTGTCCAAACCAATGAATGTTGCTCCAACGAATCCAAAAAGGGAGTGAACGAACCCAAGTAGGCATCTTTTCCGGAATAGGCTTTACCCAAGCTTTCAATGAAAATAAAAACAATATCAGGTCGTCTTTGGAGCGAATCGAAAAATGGACCTAAAACATCAGGATAATTGCTTTTATGAACAAAAGGGTATTCATCGTTGGTAAATTCTTTTTGCACCAAAAGGTCTTCGTTGCTGCCCCTCAGATAAAAATCAAAGTAGTATTCACCTCCATAGAGCCAATAATCAAACGCTTCCTCAGTCAGAAAACGGGATTTGTTCAATTCAACATTTCGTCTGGTTTCACTGGTACCGGTACTGATGAGGTTAGGTAAAACTGCGAAAGAGACTACCATGGAAAATAGTACTCCTGTCAGAAACAAGGAAAGGTTTAGCTTAAGCGGGATAAACTTGATCCCAAGGTTTAAAAGCCAAAGCAGGAAGGCAATCAATACGATTCCCAGGATGCCATTAGTGAAATTCAATTGGCCGGATGAGGATATCGTCAGTACGAGGTCATTCCAATTGTAGGCAAAAAGGTCTTTTCCAAGAGGCAAAAGCGTTTTGGTAAAGTAAAAAATCAGTGCTACATGGATAATTAAGGCCAAGGTCATTACGCCTTGTGCTAGGATTTTTGCAAAACCTTTTGACACGAGGGATAAGGTGAGAAAAACGATGAAAACAAGACCTAGGAAGTAAAAAATCCACTTTAGATCCTCTAAAACACCATACATGACTACGTCTGAAAAAGTAAAATCTACCACGTGATTGTTAAAAATCAGCAGTAGCTCAATCACCCTGAAGAGTAACATTAACACCAAAAAAATCAAGGACATACCCCAAAAATTCCTAAGTACTTTCTGAGTTTGATCCAAAAATGTCGATCGGATTTCAGCCTTTTGGGCCATATTTTCTTAATTAAGTTTTGTCAGTTTTTCCAAAATATAAGCCAAAATCAGGTATCTTCCATGGTCATTTTCACAATATGAGTAAATCAGATTTGTTGGTTGAGCTTTATTCCAACCTTACTACCACAGGAGCTGTGACTTTTAGTTCTAAAGCTTTGGTTAAAAAAATGTTGTCCTTTACTGATCTTGCACACGCTGATTTGGTAGTCGAACTGGGAGGTGGTGATGGAAGCATCACACAAGGTATTGTGGATCGCTTAAATCCCTCTGCGGAGTTGCTGGTTTTTGAAATCAACCCGTCTTTTTGTGCAGCTATGAAGAAGCAATTTCCTCAAGCTAATGTCAAGATCATCAATGATTCTGCGGAGCATATTGCCAATTACATCGGCTCGAGAAAGGTGGATTACGTGCTTTCTTCTTTGCCCTTTAGTTTGATTCCCAAAGAAGCCACGGATCAAATCATGAGGCAGTCAAGAGAATGCTTGAAGCCTAAAGGAAAGTTTATACAGATTTGCTATTCCTATTTGCTCAAAAAACTATTTCTTAAATACTTCTCAAAAGTAGATGCCAAATTTACCTTCAAAAATCTCCCGCCGGCTTTTGTGATGGTTTGCCATTAATTTGGAGAAATGGAAGTATTGAGGACTGCTATTCTTGATTTTTGCTACAGGAGAAATTCAAGTTTTTGTCCCTCTGAAGTAGT
>JAGXQZ010000064.1 GCA_018336015.1 Algoriphagus sp.
GGCAGATTGATTTTCAGAGCAAGGGCCTTGAGTAAGGTAGATTTACCGGATCCATTTTCTCCCACAAATACCGTAATCGCTTTTTCAAACCGGAGTTGATCCAAAGACTGTAAAGCAGGAATGCTAAACGGAAACCGGCTTGGATCGCCTTGAGGTAGCTGTATGGAGTCGAGGTAGTACATGCCTGCGGGAAAAGATCATGGGTGAGTTACCACTTTTTCAGCTGCTGATAGACCAAATGCTGCGGAAATCCCATGACGGTGAAATAGGACCCTTCAATACTGCTGACTCCCATGAATCCAATCCACTCTTGAATGCCATACGATCCCGCCTTGTCAAAAGGTCGATACCTTCTCACATAGTGCCAAATCTCATCTTCTTCCAAAAACCGAAAGGTCACTTTGGCCTCATCTTCCAAGGTGATTCGTTTTTTCGCACTCTTCATGGTCACCGCTGTCATGACGGAATGTGTGGTACCTGATAGGCTTTTGATCATGTCAAAAGCTTCCCGTTCCGAATTGGGTTTTCCTAAAATCCGACCCTTTTCGATCACTACGGTATCAGCGGTAATCAGAAGCTCATTGTCTTTCAACTCATGGGGAAAGCTATCTGCCTTTAATTTGGCAAGGTAGGCAGCCGCAAATTCGGCAGGAAGCTCAGCGGGTACAGTTTCATCCACAGGATGTACCATGACCTCAAAATCAACTTCCAGACCTCTGAGAAGTTCTTGTCTCCTGGGAGAATTGGAGGCTAAAATGATGCGAATATCCTTCAGTTTACTTAAAAAAGGCTCCATAGTCATAGTCAAATTCATCTTGCTTTATACTGGCAAACAACAATCCACCAAGGGCTTTTGGATAAAAGTAGGTGGATTTTTGCGGCATCACCTGTCCGGACTTACAGACTTCAAGCACTTGCTCGAGTTCAAGTTCACGGGTGATAATTGCGAAAGTAGCCTTTCCTCCCCTGACCTCACGGACACATCGGGAAAAATTTCTTTCAAAGGCCAGTTGATCCGAGCTTCGTTGCTTTTCCTCAGTCAATCCCAAGATCTTTTCAAATAAAATATGGTGTAAAATCACCAGGTCAAGATTTCTCAGCACCTCAGGGAGGTCAGGCCTCACTTGCTCAAATTTCTCAGACTTGAATTTTATCACAAAAGCTTCATCCTCCCAAATCAGTCCAAAGGACCACTTCCTTTGAAAAGAATAATTGGCCAATTCCTCTGCTTCTCCGATCGATCTTACTTCAAACCAGTCTTGAATTTTGACTAGAAACTCTGCTTTAGAAACCTCCAACCCATAAAACAAACGATGGGTGGGCAAAATCGTCACGTGATTGCCGTGTACATTGGTCAGGTACATCAGATGATAGTCATACCCTTTCCAGGTCGCTTCGGAAAATCTCCCCGCTTGGGATTTTCGATAGGCAATTGCTCCCTCCAAGCGATGATGCCCATCCGCCAGAATGATAGTTTTGTCTTTCAGCTTATCAAGAAATCTGGAAATAGTCTGCACATCAGTAATGACCGCTAACACCTCCCTCACGCCCTGATAATCCTCCAATTCGTAAAGCGGTTGAGCGATGGCCTTATCCATCAATCGCTCGAGCTCATTACTTTCATCTTCATACAGTCCATGCGTAGGACTAGCCTGTATTTCTGTCGCTTGCAAAAGAGCTGTTCGGTCATTGACCGCTGAGACAATGGTGTTTTCATGTCTATGGATGACACCTTCGGTCCAGTCTGTCGCTTTGATATGCACCATAAAGCCCTTGCGGCAACGCTCCTCGTGCTCACCCGGTAGTCGGAAATACTGGTAATACACATAGATTCCAGGCACAGGATCCTGCTGAATAACTCCTTCAGCTTTCCATTTTTCCAGGATGACTCGAGCTTCTTGAGCAGGATTTTCTCCTTGGGGGACAGAGAGATGAATGCTGTTTAAAGGATTTTGATAAAGCGTTTCTCGCTGTTTGGCAGATACCACATCAAAAAGAGGAGCAGTCAGCTCCTCCAGATTTTTGCCCAATTCCTTGTTGTATCTCCAAGCTCTGAATGGTAATAGTTCAGCCATCAGATCAGGCGGTTTTTCCAGTTGGTCGAGGGCAGGGATTTCACTGCCTCCCGAGGATTGATTTTATGGTCGTGTTTATCAAAAAACTCCACTGCCAGAGCGGCCAGCATTTCTTTTTCCTGATCAGTGAAAACCGGTTCTAGTTTATCGGGAGTAAAATAGCGCTCAACAAACTTGGTATCAAATTGCCCTGAGACAAAAGCCTCGTGTTGCAAAGCAAATCGGCAGAAATCCAAGGTGGTCTGAATGCCTGTGATTCGGTAATCATTGATCGCTCGAATCATTTTATCGATCGCTTCCTGACGATTGGCACCGTGAGTGATCAGTTTGGCGATCATCGGATCGTAGTAGATTGGAATATCCATCCCCTCTTCAAAGCCATCGTCGACTCGGATCCCAGGACCCTGAGGTCTTCGATAGGTGATCAATTTTCCGATATCCGGAAGAAAGTTGTTTTTGGGATCTTCGGCATAGACCCGGATCTCTACCGCATGACCATAGATTTCCAAATCTTCCTGTGCAAAAGACAGTGGGTTACCTTCTGCAATCAAAATCTGCTCGCGAACCAAGTCTTTGCCTGTAATCATTTCCGTCACAGGATGCTCCACCTGAAGTCGGGTATTCATTTCCAAAAAGTAGAAATTAAGCTTATCGTCCACGATAAACTCCACGGTACCTGCACCATAATAAGTACAAGCTTTCGCAACTCCAACAGCAGCTTCACCCATGGCTTTTCTCATCTCAGGTGACACAACCGCAGAAGGCGCTTCTTCGATCACTTTTTGGTGGCGGCGCTGAATGGAGCATTCTCTCTCAAAGAGGTACACCGTATTGCCGTGCTGATCTCCCAAAATCTGAATCTCGATATGTCTGGGAGAAGTGATGAATTTTTCGATAAAAACCGCTCCATCTCCAAAGGCAGACTGCGCTTCGGACACTGCCCGCTGCATTTGCTCTTCAAATTCAGCTTCTGATTCGACGATTCGCATCCCCTTTCCGCCGCCGCCTGCAGAGGCTTTGATCAGGATAGGATAGCCAATTTCGGAGGCTTTTGCCTTTGCGGCAGCAAGGTCTGAGATGGCTTCTTCCGTACCCGGAACCAAGGGAATGTTGTATTGGGCGACAGCTTGCTTGGCTGCGAGTTTAGAGCCCATCACCTCGATAGACTCAGGGGAAGGACCTACGAAAATAATCCCTGCATCGGCCACCTTTTGTGCAAAAGCAGCATTTTCGGAAAGAAAACCATAGCCTGGATGGATGGCGTCCACTCCAAGGTCTTTGCAGGCTTGGATAATTTTATCTGCAACCAAATAGGACTGATTGGAAGGAGGAGGACCTAGGCAGACTGCTTCATCCGCAAATTTGACATGCGGAGAAAGGCGATCTGCTTCTGAATAGACAGCGACGGTAGCGATTCCCATTTCACGGGCTGTTCGCATGACTCGGAGGGCAATTTCTCCGCGATTAGCAACCAAAAGTTTCTTGATTTTTGCCATGTTTTTCTAAAGTTTTTTTGGGTTGGCTCCACAGCCTGAGACGAAATAAGGAAATAAATCTGAGCTTTTTGGAGTCCGTTTTTTCATAAAAACAGTTTTTTGCTTCAAAGGTAGAATAGTCTTATTTTTGGCCGTTTTTAAAGAAAAGTCTTATTTCCCCACTATTCTAAATTCAAACTGCTTTGGATCTATTTGCAAAATTAAAAACGAACATGGGCCCATTGGGCAAACACTCTGAGTTTGCTGACGGCTATTGGTCATTCCCAAAACTCGAAGGTGAGATTGCTCCAAGAATGAAATTCAAAGGTAAGGAAGTGCTTACCTGGAGTTTGAACAACTACCTGGGCCTTGCTAACCATCCAGAAGTCCGCAAAGCGGATGCAGATGCAGCAGCCAAATGGGGAGCAGCTTATCCGATGGGCGCTCGTATGATGTCTGGTCAAACGATGATTCACGAGCAGTTGGAAGACGAGTTGGCAGCGTTCGTTGGCAAAGAAAAATCCTACCTTTTGAATTATGGGTACCAGGGAATCATGTCTGTCATCGATGCGATCTTGGACAGAAAAGACGTGGTCGTCTACGATTCAGAGTGTCATGCCTGTATCATCGACGCACTCAGAATGCACTTAGGCAAGCGCTACGTATTCCCTCACAATGACATCGAAAGCTGTGAAAAGCAACTCGAAAGAGCTACCAAACTCGCTGCTGAAACCGGCGGAGGCATATTGGTAATCACTGAAGGGGTTTTCGGAATGACGGGTGACCAAGGAAAGCTGAAAGAAATCTGTGAACTGAAGAAGAAATTTGAGTTCAGACTTTTGGTAGATGATGCTCACGGTTTTGGCACTTTGGGTGAAACAGGTGCTGGTGCTGGACAAGAGCAAGGTGTACAAGATCAGATTGACCTCTACTTCTCTACATTTGCCAAGTCCATGGCATCCATCGGAGCATTTATTGCGGGTGACGCAGACGTGATTTTATTCCTGAGATACAATATGCGTTCTCAGATTTTTGCAAAATCCCTTCCAATGATCCTCGTAGAAGGTGCGTTGAAGCGTCTTGAATTGATCAGAACTCAGCCACAGTTAAAGGATAACCTTTGGAAAATTGTCCACGCTTTGAGAAAAGGCCTTCATGAAAATGGATTCAGCACTGGTAAATCCAATTCTCCTGTAACTCCTGTCGTGCTAAATGGCACCGTTGGTGAAGCGGCGGCACTTTCTATGGACTTGAGAGAGAACTACGGTATTTTCTGTTCAGTAGTAATTTACCCTGTCGTACCTAAAGGAATGATTATCTTGAGATTAATTCCAACGGCTGTTCATACCCTAGAAGATGTAGAAGAAACTGTGAAAGCTTTTGCAGCAGTAAAAGATAAACTCACATCGGGTATCTATAAAAATTCTGAGTTGGCTCTTTCTTTTGGAGAATAAAAAAAAAATCAAAAAAAAAGGCCTCTGGATTGAAATAGAAAGTATTTGGGCTATATTGGTTCTCAATAAACTTATCATCAACCTAAAAAATAAACTTTTACTATGAGCAGATTTAGTGAAGTAAAAAATCTTGTAATGAGCTTGGAAGCTGATTTCGAAAAGTTCTACGACAAAGGAAATCAGGCAGCTGGTACCCGAGTTCGTAAAGGAATGCAAGAATTGAAAAACCTGGCGCAAGAAATCCGTACTGAAGTACAAGACAAGAAAAACGCTGGTTGATCCGGAAAATAAAAAAAGGTGGTCATAAGCCACCTTTTTTTATTTGATCAAAACAATAAAGTGGAGCCTTAAAACTCCACTTTATTGTTTTCAGGCTGTAGGTCAGCCAATCGCTTACTCGGATCAATTTCCACTGATTTGACTTCAGCAAATGGTTTGGCAAGTTGAATGGTTTTGGTAGGATTAGTCCAAGGCCATGCTTCAGTCAGGACTCTTTTTGGCATTCCTGCTTCTTCTGATTTTTCCCCTCTCATCATCACAAGTGGGAGGTAAACCATTTCTTTACTTCCATTTTTGTAGGTGACGACCAAGTCGATAGGCATAGGCATTAAGCCAATTCGCTCTAACGTAATCTCAGTTCCTACGCTTGAAGCTTTGACCTCTTTGACTCCATAGTCAATTGTTTTGGTAGAATTGACAAAGTATTCTTTATACCAATCCAATTCAAGGCTACTTTCTTTTTCCATCACCCGGATGAAATCATTCACATTCGGATGCTTAAACTGCCAGGTATTCCAATAGCGGTGCATGCCTCTGTCTCTTACTTCAGATCCGATGACATAGCCCAACTGCTCCAAAAACACTGCCCCTTTGGAATAAGCCGCCGAACTGTAGGCAGAGTTGGTATGGTAATGATCGGAATGGGTAGACATGGGTTCTTCGAGGCCCGACTTAGCCAACCGGAAATAACCGGCATAAGATCCTCGATGAGGACTTGTAGATGGCTGAAATATAGAAGCCATCGTCAAGCCAGATGCATACGAAGTGAATCCCTCATCCATCCATGGATATAGCGATTCGTTCGTTGCCAGTACTCCATGAAACCAACTGTGAGCCAACTCATGAACCATCACTCCCACCAAACTATTCAAAGGGCGCTGCCCTGTAATCAAGGTAGACATCGCATATTCCATCCCTCCATCTCCGCCTTGTACCACCGAAAACTGCTTGTATGGATATTGACCAAACATTTTTGACATATACTCGATGGCTTTGGGTGTGTATGACTTCAGCTTTTCCCAATTTTCAGAAGTCTTTTCTCCTGGAATGTAGAAATGATGAACCGTGATACCATTGGCCATCTGGATTTTATCATGCTTGTATTTAGGGTCAGCAGCCCACATAAAGTCGTGCACTTTTGGCGCCACAAAATGCCAGGTTAAGGTATTTCCTTTCGGGGAAGCCACTTTTACTCCGGCATCTTCATAGCCATGTCCGATCTCATTCGGGTTTTGCAAGTAGCCAGTTCCGCCGATGACATAAGTCTTGTCGATGGTGATCTTCACATCAAAATCCCCCCAAATCCCATAAAACTCTCGTGCTACATAGGGATTGGCATGCCAGCCTTGTTCGTCATAGTTCGCCATTTTGGGATACCATTGTGACATGGAATAGCGCACACCTTCTTCACTGTCACGACCAGATCGTCGCACCTGCAGCGGTACTTGCCCATCAAATTCCATTTCAAAAGTTACGGTAGAATTTGGCAAAATCGGCTCAGGCAAATCCACTTCAAGAATGGTTTCAACCTCCTTAAATTTGACGGATTTACCGTTCATTTTCAGACTTTTGGTATGAAGGTATCCGATTTCATCAGGCTTGAGTTTGGAAATTCGATCCTTAACCCGTGCGTCAGGATCTGCAATGGTCCTGGATCGCACATCCATCATACTTCCAGGCTGGAAAGCATTGTAATAGAGGTGGTAGAACACCCGTGACAGCGTGTCAAGGGAATTGTTGGTGTACTTGAGGGTTTGTATTCCGGTGTATTGGTTGGTTTTGACATCCATCTTGACGTCCATTTTGTAATCCACCGCCTGCTGGAATCGGCCATTTTGAGCCGAAACCGAAGTGATTCCTACAAAAAGAAAAAGCCCAACCGCAGGCTTCATCCAATTTTTGATCATATGACTGTTTTTTCTTTAAAGAAAATCAAAAGTCAAAGTCTGCCCAAACCAACCGTAAAATTAGAATCGCATTTTATCTCTTATCCATTTTCCTTTGGAATAAATCGAGCTTCCCATTCCAAAACTTTTCCTTTAATTGAGGACAAATTTGAAAACCACCTTAGTCAAATGAACAAAATCTACCTTTTGATTGTGGCGGCTATGCTGAGCTTTGCAGTTCAGGCTCAGCAAGTCAACATGGATGTATTTAAATCCATGAAAGCCAGAAGCATCGGTCCAGGCGCCATGAGTGGGCGTATCACGGCAATCGATGCAGTCCATGAAAACCCGAATATCATCTACGCAGGATCTGCCTCAGGCGGTCTTTGGAAATCTACCTCAGGTGGGATCACTTGGGAGCCGATTTTCGACAATGAGCGGGTGCATTCCATCGGGGCCATTTCCATTTATCAGAAAAACCCAAATGTCATCTGGGTAGGTACCGGAGAAGGCAATCCAAGAAACTCACTCAACATGGGTTATGGTGTCTATCGCTCTCTCGATGCCGGAAAAACTTGGCAGCTGATGGGGTTGGAAAAAACCCGTGCCATTCACCGAATCATCGTTCATCCGGATGATCCCAATACCGTTTTCGTAGGAGCAATCGGTTCACCTTGGGGCACTCAGGAGGATCGTGGGGTTTACAAAACCACAGACGGTGGAAAGACTTGGAAGAAAATCCTTTACGTGGACTCCAAAACCGGTGTAGGCGAAATGATCATGGATCCAAATAATCCGAATAAGATTTTTGTGAACATGTGGGAGCATCGCAGATACCCTTGGTTTTTTGAATCAGGTGGAGAATCATCCGGTCTCTATGTGACTCAGGATGGTGGCGAAAACTGGAAAAAACTCACCGCCGAAGAAAATGGAATTCCAAAAGGTAAATTGGGAAGAATGGGCTTGGCAATCTCCAAAGCCAACAGCAATAAGGTGTATGCCTTGATCGAATCTTCCAAAAATGCATTATATGTTTCTGAAGACGGAGGCCAAAAATTCAGTATGATCAATGACAAACCTGAAATTGGCGATCGACCTTTCTACTACTTTGAAATCTATGCAGATCCAAAGAACGAGAATCGTCTTTACACACTATATTCCAGAGTAGGTATTTCTGAAGACGGTGGTAAAAGTTTCCGCGAACTACTTTCTTACGAAGGGGTGCACCCGGATCACCACGCTTGGTACATCAATCCAAACGATCCTTCCTTATTGATCAATGGAAACGACGGAGGTCTCAACATCTCTCGTGACATGGGTAAGACTTGGTTTTTTGCCGAAGGCATCACAGTAGGACAGTTTTACCACATCAATGTAGACAATGAACTTCCATACAATGTCTATGGTGGCATGCAGGACAACGGGTCTTGGACAGGACCTGCTTACCTTTGGAGATTAGAAGGCATCAGAAACACTTACTGGCAGGAAGTATCTTTCGGAGACGGTTTTGATGTAGTATCACATCCTTCCAACTCACGCTATGGCTACACCATGTCGCAAGGAGGAAATGTAAGCCGATTTGACAAGTTAACTGGTCACAACCGTACGATCCGTCCTACCCATCCGGATAAAGATGTGTTCTTGAGATTCAACTGGAATGCAGCCATTGCACAAGATCCGCATGATGCGAATACGGTGTATTATGCATCTCAATTCCTTCACAAGTCCACTGATTCAGGCGAAACTTGGGAGATCATCTCACCGGATTTGACCACGAATGATTCCACCAAGCAGCGTCAGCAAATGACAGGTGGCTTGACCTTTGACATCACCGGTGCTGAAAATCACACCACCATCATTGCCATCGCACCTTCTCCGGTAGACAAGAATGTCATTTGGGTGGGTACAGATGATGGCAATCTCCAAGTGACAACAGACGGAGGCAAGACCTGGACTAATGTTGCAGCAAAATTGACTGGCCTACCAAAAGCGTCATGGATTCCTCAGGTTCAGGCTTCCAAATACAATGCCGGTGAAGTATGGGTAGTAGCAAACAACTACCGAAACAATGACTTTGCGGCCTATGCTTACCACAGCTCGGATTTTGGAAAGACCTTTACCAGAATTGCAGATGACTCTAAGGTTTGGGGATATACCCTTTCTATCAAGCAAGACACCGAGGAACCTAACTTGGTATTCCTAGGTACTGAATTCGGATTGTACGTTTCATTCGACAAAGCCAAAACCTGGAACAAATGGGAACACGGCTATCCTAAGGCTGTTTCTACCTACGACATGACCATTCAAGAAAGAGAAGCTGACTTGGTGATTGGTACCTTTGGTCGTGCGATCTATGTCTTGGATGACATTCGTCCATTGAGAGCTTTTGCTAAAAACGCTGGAAAAGCACCTGCAGGAAAAGTAACTGCATTTGCTACTCCTGATGCCTATCAGGCTGAAATCCAGCAACCACATGGAGAGCGCTTCATGGCTTCTGCCAAGTATGCTGGAGAAAACAGACCATTTGGTGGCCGATTGAGCTTCTATATCAATGACGATAAAGAAAAATTGGATACAGTAACTGTCAAAATCTTCAACGCTGCCGGTGAACAAATCAGAACCTTGAAGTCGGTTCCTACCAAAGGAGTCAACCGTATGATTTGGAACCTAGACCGCAAGTCTACCGCTGAAATGACCGGTGGATTTGGTGGTGGTGGCCAAGGCGGCGGAAGAAGCAGAGGTTTCTTCGAACCAAGCGGTGGCGATGCACTTCCAGGTACTTACAAAGTAGTCTTTGAATACGGTGGAGAATCTTCTGAAACTTCGATCAAGGTTCATGCAGATCCTAGAATTGATCCAAAATTGGCTGATCTCCAAGCCAGAGAAGTCTTCGTCAAAAAAGTCGAGGCACTTTCTTCTGAAGTCACCGCAGCTACCAGAAAACTGGACGATGCTCAAAAGGTAATCGACAAGGTGAACGCAATGATCAAAGATGTCAAAACCGATGAAGCAAAAGCATTGGAAACCGCAGCTAAAGACATCAAGAAAAAGTTGGATACCACAAGAGAAGCATTCAACGGTCCAAAAATAGAAGGCCAAGGAATCGTGAGAAGCCTCTACCCTACTACCATGACGCGTCTCTTTGCACCACGCAGCTATGCTAACTCCAGCTATGGCGCTCCGGGTGCTACCGAAGAGCGATTATTAGCTCAGGCAAAACAAGCCGCTGAAGAGGCAATTGCCAAGGTAAACGCGTTCATGAACGGAGATTGGAAAGCTTTCGAAGAGAAAGTAAAGGCCACCCCAATTGACCTGTTTGAAGCAGTAAAAAACTAAGTTTCTACTCAAATCCATTTAATAAAGCATCCCGAAAATCGGGATGCTTTTTTTTGTGTTCACCTTTCTTCTAATTTGAGTTCAAATGCAACCTACCTCAAAAATCTCCTGGAAAACCGCCGCAGGCCTGGTCATTGCCAACATGATCGGAACGGGTGTCTTCACCAGCCTCGGCTTTCAGCTTGCTGTGGTTCAAAATACCTGGACCATTCTTATTCTTTGGACACTGGGAGGAGGAATGGCTTTGATTGGGGCTTTGGTCTATGCCGAATTGGGTACTCACTTCCGACGAACCAGCGGGGATTACATTTTTTTATCAGAAACTATCCATCCCTCCATCGGGTATCTTTATGCATGGGTATCTTTAGTCGTGGGTTTTTCAGCCCCGATAGCCATTGCTGCCATGGCAATGAATGATTACCTGAGTCCGCTTTTTGGAGACACTAACCTGCCCGGCTTGTTTTTTCTGCTAGTTGTACCCATCGCGCATATGTTTTCAGTAAGTCGATCCGCTCAATTCCAAGACTTAATGACCTTGGTCAAGATTCTGTTTGTGCTCGTTTTGATAGTGCTTGGGATTGTTTATGCCAGTGACGTGGAGCTTCCGGCTTTAGATTTCTCCGGTTCATGGAAAAATGAAGTCCTTATGCCAGGATTTGCAGTGTCTTTGATCTATGTGTTTTATGCTTATACCGGTTGGAACTCTGCTGCCTACATCATCGAAGAAGTAGATCAGCCTCAAAAAAACCTGCCAAAGGCTTTGATTTGGGCTACCGTATCGGTGATGGTTATCTATATTCTGCTTCAATTGGTCCTACTTAAGCATGCCTCAGTGGATCAACTATCAGGCAAAGTACAGGTGGCAGACATTGCCTTTGGAAATCTTTTTGGTCCTAAGGGGGCCCTTTGGGTAAGCTTTTTTATAGGGATTCAACTTATCGCTACGATTTCGGGCTATTCATGGGTAGGTCCTCGAGTGACCTATGCGATGGCCAAAGACTTCAAGCTCTGGAAGCCACTTTCGAAAGTCAATGTCCATGGTATTCCCACTCGAGCCATTATGCTTAATACCTTCATCAGTTTGGTACTTTTTTCTACGGGATCTTTTGAGCAAGTGATGTTGTATGCAGGATTTGTACTTCAGTTGATGGGAACTGTGACTGTATACTCCTCTTTAAGGATCAAAAAAGAACTAGGCTTCAGGACACCCTATAAGCCAGTGCTGCAGGTGATTTATTTGATCTTCAGTACCGCAGTAATGGGATATTTGGTTTATGACCGCCCTATGGAAAGCTTAGCAGGATTAGGGATTTTGGGATTGGGTGGACTGATTTATGCTTTAGACAAGCGGGAAGTTTCGCATTAACCCTTGTTCATACGAAGCTGACCCAGAATAATCATGGTGGCAAAAAACGTCCACACTACAATGGGAAAAACTAAGTAAGAAAGGTTTGCAGACAGGTCTGACACCATACGACCTACCCAAAGGGCAGCCAAAATCACCACGATATTTCCTGCCAGGCCAAATTTCAAAGCTGAGATGCCGGTTAACTTTTCCAACCCTAAGGTATAATAAGCATAACTCGCACAGATAAATGCCAATACCAATGTCATACTTGATAAGTCTTCCGCCTGAATCTGCTCTAGCTTAAATCGCAACAAGGCCAATAGAAAAAAGAGAATCACCCAAACAATCGGAATGACAAAGCCTGGCGGCTCAAACCACAATCGCTTGCGAGCTTCATTTCCTTCAAACTTAAGTCCCAAAAAGTAAGCTGGTACATTGGTCAGAAAAAGAATGGCATAAAACAATAAAAGGTTTAGGAGGAAACTTTGCATAATCTAAAGTAAACTAAAAAGCTGACGTTCGTTTCGAAAATCAGCTTTTTCATGTCACTTTAACAAAATTTGATACCTCATTCAATCATCCTTCGATGATAGTTGATCTGTCCCAGATGGTAGTTGAAATGACCATACAAGTGAATCAAGAAATATCCTATACTCATGGGATAGCCAAAAAAGGCATGAAGAGAGGTATCGCTTAATCGCTCTTCCGGAAAATTCAAAAGCGACATTTCCACTATTCTTTTCACCTCCTGCAATTCTTGAAGGATTCCTTCTCTTGGTTCACCTTTGGCACCAAACTCCCGTTCGCGATTTCGCTCATAGGGAAATCCACCCAAATCCAAGCCTACAAAGTGCCTGAGATTACCAATCAGATGAAGGGCAAGATTTCCAGATGAATTAGCAATCTGATGATCTACAAGCCAAATAGAATGTTCACTGGAGTAGCTCAAAAGCTCTTGTTCAAGCTTAGTTAAATCTCTCTGAAACAAGAGATTGAGTTCTTCTAATTTCATGGTCGGTTGAGGTGTTTTCGATAAGCAGCTTCAAGCTTGGTATCGTACTTGTTTTGGGCGAAAAGGGGCCCGTTATAGCAATTGGCAAACTTTGCCCAGTTTTTTGTCTTCAAATGGGTAATACAGCCAAAGGCATTAATGTATCTACCAAAGGCCTCCAACTGATTTCGTTCGTGGATGTACATCTGATCCACAAACTCTTTAATGGATGCATATCCAAGCTTTTTAAAATGAAAACCCATAATTTGATAACTTCCCCAGGAAGCTGAAGCTAATGCAGCTTCACGCACTTTTGGGTCAGGAAGAAGATTTGCGGCTTTTTCAAGTCGGTCGTATTCTCTTGGGCCACCTACGTAGTGGGTCTTGGTCCATTTTGGATAGAGTACGTCTGCATTGGAAGGATTTGAGATCAAACTCGGGTTGATCCCTCTTTCTTTGAGCTGATTCCAGAAAATGTGACCTTCAAAAAGGATCTTAGGCTTTCCATCCATCAAAAATCCCTTTCCACTGCTTTCGACTTCATTGACTGCTTTGACAGCTGCAAGCTGGAGTTGATGTTTTTGAGCAAAGTCCATGAGATCCTGCTCACCGAGAAACTTGTCTCCCAAAACCTGGGCTGGCTTGGTTTTCTCATTGAGCAAGGTCCAGGTTTTAACTCCTACTTCCCCATCAACGACCAATCCGTTTTTTTGCTGAAAGTCCCTTACCGCATTTTCTGTGATTGTCCCAAAGTAACCTGTAGCTGGGATTGGGTAGCCGAGTTTTCCCAAAAGTTCCTGAAGGTACGAGACAAAAGAACCACTTGATTTAAGCTTTAAATTTTGCATAATGTGCTGGTTTTAAAAATGAAAAGTACTTCAAGATACCTGAAGTACTTTTTAAAAACCAATAGCTACATTCTATTTTTAAGGCTCGATCACATTCTTTCTTTGGCTGTATTTGCTCGGCTTTGATTCTGGCCTTGAAGCTGAATTTTCCACCGACTGATCCGATTTTGGAGCTCTTGTTTCAGGTCTTGGCTTTTGATGCTCTCGAGGGGTTTCTGAAGCCAGACCGCTTGGCTTTTTCTTCTTTTTCTTTTTCTTGTTTCGATCCGGAGCAGCAGAAGAAAAATCCTTTTTAGGCTTATCTCCAGCATATTCGGGGCCTTTTTCCATGGATTCGGGAAGTGGATTTTGAGTCACACTCATTCCGATCAACTTCTCTATCCGGACAAACTTGTGTTGGTCTTTTGGATTGACAAAAGTGATGGCCTCTCCTTCTTTGTCAGCCCGGGCTGTTCTTCCTACGCGATGCACATAGTCTTCAGGATCACTTGGCGTGTCGTAATTGATCACCAACTCGATTCCAACCACATCAATACCTCTGGAAATGATATCTGTACCAATCAAAATTTTAACAGCCTTATTTTTAAAGGCTGACATGATCTTTTCGCGTTCCATCTGCTCGAGGTCTGAGTGAAATGCTTCCACGTCAAATCCTTTTTTCAGCACTTTGTACAATGCCTTGACCTTATCCTTGGTCGAGCAGAAAATGATTACTGCCTCATATTGCTTTTGGGATAGGATGTGACGAACCAATTCTTCTTTTTGCGTGTCGTAAACCGAATACATGGATTGAGTCACACCCTCTGCCGTCTTTCCGATTGCAATAGAAATCTCCTCCGGTTTATTGAGGATCTTCATGCTAAACTGACGGATTTTTGGAGGCATCGTAGCCGAAAACAAAATCGTTTGACGCTTTTGTGGTAGGTAATTGACGATTTTCAGGATGTCATCGGAAAAGCCCATATCCATCATGCGGTCCGCCTCATCAAGCACCAAATGCTCTAAAGTGCTGAGATCCATTTTTCCTCCTGCTAGCAAGGCAATAAGGCGACCTGGAGTAGCCACTACGATTTCTGCACCTGTTTCAAGAGCCTTTTTCTGCTGCTCCCAAATGACCCCGTCACCACCACCGTAGATAGGAACAGAACTTACTCCCAAAAAATAGGAAAAACCCTGGATCTGCTGATCAATTTGAATAGCGAGCTCGCGGGTAGGTGCCAAAATCAGGGTATTCAGCGTACTCGAACCTGATTTGGATATTTTGTTGAGGATCGGAAGGACAAAAGCTGCTGTTTTGCCGGTACCCGTTTGAGCACAGGCAATGAGATCTTTACCTTCAAGAATGACCGGAATGGCCATTTGCTGTATCGGGGTGGGTTGATCAAAACCCATGGCATCGAGTCCTTCCTGGAGAGAGGACTCAAAATTAAAGGACTGAAAATTCAATTTAAGGTGATTTTATTAGGTAAAAAGGAATCGGCAAAACACCGATCGATCAAATATACAGGATTTTAGCTGAAGTTAAGCGGGAAGTATTTCTTGAAAGATGCCTCGATAGGTAAGCATCTATTCGCATCAGAAAGGATAACTTGAAGGATATTTTTCATTTTTTCTCCTCCACACAAATCCATTAGCATACCGGGAGAGTTTGGTTTATATTAAAGTTCTGTAAAACCAACCATGAAAGCTGACTTGTTTTTCAATCGCCAATTAATTGCCTTTCTTCTTTTTCTATTCTCTTACTTGGGTGCCTATTCTCAAACCTTTACTATCCAAGGAAGAGTCTTAGATGCCGACACGCAAGAATTTATCGAAGGGGCGACAATAACCTTGAGAAACACTCAATTCGGAGACTTAAGTGGGGCCACCGGCAACTTTTCACTTAAAGGAATCACAGCAGAAAAATACACCTTAGCCATTACCATGTCGGGGTATAATCTCTATGAAAAGGTTGTCAGAATCAGCAGTGACCTCAACTTGGGCAATTTGTATTTAGTCAAATTCGGCAGCGAAGGAACAGGCGCTGCTTTGCAAAAAACCATCCGAAGCACGAATGTAAGCCGCTTGCTCGTGGAGAGGCCCAATTTTATAGGAGGGAATATGTTTTACGGAATCCCTCCCGAACCCAAAAAAGTGGAAGGCAATTTTTACCTCGATAAAAAATGGAATCTAGCCTCTATCCTTCTTTACAAAGATCAGCAAGTACTCGAAAATTACAGAGTACGATATAACATCAACGCCAACCAATTTGAACTGCTGGAACCCGAAACCCTTCAAGTGACAACGCTGCAAGGGTTGCGAGTTCAAAACATAGTGTGGATGGACAGCAGCTATAAAGTCCCTCGCTACTTTGTGAATGGGATGGATTTCAGAGATGAGGGCGCTCCTATTTTGGGATTTTTTGAAGTGCTTGTCGAAGGGGAATTACCATTGATGCGAAGAACACTTGCGGTTTTCAAGGAATCCAACTACAATGTGGCTCTGATGGTGGGCAACCGGAACGATCAGATTGTGAAGCGAAATGTGTATTACTTCTTGAGAGGAAAGGACATGTTTGAAGTACCCAAAAAACGGAAGGAGTTTTTCCTGATTTTTGGGGACAAAGCAGCCGAAATGGAAGCCTTCGCAGAAGAAAATCAAATTGACCTCAAAGTAGCAGGATCTATCTTTCAGGTCTTCACCTACTACAATTCCCAATTTCCCGGATTTGTGCCCATCATGAGTCAACTCATGGACGAAAAATAAACCCCAATCTTCACCCACATGAAATGCCCATAAGAAGGGCTTCTCACACAGGGAAATGATTAATCAGGGCATTCCATGTGGCATATTAAAATCAAATTATAAACACATGAAATGCCCTTAAGAATGGCTTCTCACACAGGGAAATGATTAATCAGGCATTCCATGTGGCATATTAAAATCAAATTATAAACACATGAAAAAGATTTACTTCCTGGCATTCCTGCTTATTTCTTGGAATGCTTTTGCTCAAGGATTGCCCGGACTCGGTGCAGGTACCACACCCAACAATCGACCCATTCTTCATGGAAAAAACTGGGTAGCAATCACCGGAAAACCTCTTGCAGCGACTGCAGGCTCCATGATTTTCCAGCAAGGTGGAAATGCCGTGGATGCTGCCTGCGCCATGATTGCCGCTACATCCACCATGTGGGACGTGCTCTCTTGGGGAGGAGAAACCCAAGCCTTGATCTACAATCCAAAGACCAAAAAAGTCATCGGAATCAATGCCATGGGCGTTGCTCCAACCGGTGCCACCGTAGATTTTTACAAGTCCCAAGGAATGGCTTATCCTCCCCAATTTGGTCCTTTGGCGGCTACTACTCCGGGTACTCCAGGTGGAATCATGACTATGTTGGCAGAGTTTGGTACCATGAGTCTAGAGCAAGTGCTCAAGCCGGCGATGGATTTGGCCAAAGGCTACCCGATCGAAGCCCAAACTGCCAATGCCATCGAAAACAACAAAGCCAGAATCAAAGAATGGCCCTATTCTAAAAAGGTGTTTTTACCACACTTGGGAGAACAAAGAGAAGCACCATCCGCGGGTGAAATCTTTGTGCAGGAAGACCTTTACCAAACCCTTCTCAAACTGGTAGAAGCAGAACGAGCGGCATTGAAAGCCAAGAAAAGCCGAAAAGAAGCCATCTATGCGGCCTATGATCGATTTTACAAAGGTGATATCGCCAAAGAAATCGTAAGAGGTACGAGAGAGCAAGGCGGGCTGTTCACCGAATCAGATTTGGCCAACTGGAAAGTGAAAATCGAAGAACCCCTTCAGGTCAACTACCGAGGCGTAGACGTGTACAAACTTCAGGAGTGGACCCAAGGTCCCGCATTGCTTCAGTCTTTGAATATCCTGGAAAACTTTGACCTGAAGTCGATGGGTTACAACTCAGCCAACTACATCAATACTGTCTATCAGGCGATGAGTTTGGCCTTTGCAGACCGGGATTTTTACTACGGTGATCCGGCATTTGTGAAGTCCCCGATGAAAGGACTCCTGTCCAAAGAATATGCAAAAGAACGAGCCAAGCTGATCGGAGAGATCAATGATCCGAAAATCACCGCAGGTGACCCCTACCCTTTCCAAGGGGAAAGCAATCCTTACCTTCACTTGTTAAACAAAAACAAACAAACCCTCGCCACCCTTTCTCCTGAAGATCTCAAAGCAGGTTTGGATGAAAAATTCCTAGCAGATTTCCAAAGCGGCACCACCTCAGTACAAACTGCAGATGCGGAAGGCTGGGTCGTGTCGGTAACACCATCTGGTGGCTGGATCCCGGCAGTCATTGCCGGAAATACCGGTGTAGGCCTCTCTCAACGGATGCAGAGTTTTGTCCTAGATGAAAACCTGAATCCTTACAACCTACCCGAACCTGGCAAGCGTCCGAGAGTGACTTTGACTCCAAGCCTAGCGATGAAAGACGGAAAGCCCTACTTAGCCTTCTCTGTGCAAGGAGGAGACTCACAAGATCAGAACCTCCTGCAGTTTTTCCTGAATGTGGTCGAGTTTGACATGAATGTGCAGGAAGCTGTCGAGGCTCCCAACTTCAACTCTTACCAAATGCAAAGCAGCTTTGGCGACCATGAAATCCGTCCCGGAGCCATTACGCTTAGAGAAGACACTCCGGAATGGATCCGAAGAGATTTACTCCGCAAAGGTTACATCATGGACTTTTGGAATAAAACCTCGGGACCTATCACCGCCATCTGGATTGATTGGAAGCATGGCACCTTCTGGGGTGGTGCGAGTAATTATGGAGATGATTATGGGATAGCGTGGTAAAATTCAAATTTGGGATTTGGGATTTCGGATCTCAGATTTCGGATTAAAAGGAAAGGAATGGACGGAGGTCTGTTCCTTTTTCCTTTTCAAAGCGATTGAGAAAATGAAATCATAAGAGATTTTGTAGAAATGAGGGTCATGATTTAAAAATTAGGTTAGTTTAGCTTACAAAAAAATCAACTACCATGGGACTATTTTCAGCCTTATTAGGCAATGCAGGGGCGGTAAGCCAGGAGGAACTTTCAAAAAAATACGGACAGCTTTTGGCCGAGGGAGAGTCCTTTGAACTGGGATTCAAACTGGTCAGAGACACCTTTATTTTTACCAGCAAGCGCCTGATTCTAGTCGATGTGCAGGGCATTACGGGAAGCAAGACGGAATACATCTCCATCAGCTACAAAAGCATCTCTCGATTCAGCGTGGAGACTTCGGGTACGTTTGACTTGGATGCGGAACTCAAAATCTGGATTTCCAGTGAGCAGCAACCCAGCATCCGCAAGCAGTTTAACAAATCGGTCAATGTCTACGATGTGCAGCGAGTACTGGCACATCACGTTTGCAAATAACAAAAATGGCTCTCCGCGTTGAGAGCCATTTTTGCTTTTATCCATTAGGATCGAACCATTTCCACATGAGGAATATCGTCTTCCAGATACTCCTCCCCTTCTGCGACGAAACCCAATGCCTCATAGAATGGCTTGGCATACACTTGGGCACCGATTCGGATAGGTCCTGCGCCAAATAGCTCCTCGCAATAGCGGATACCGAGTTGCATGACGATTTTCCCCATGCCGGTGCCTCTGTAGGAAGGCGCAGATATGACCCGACCAATGGAAATTTCCTCATAGGAAACTCCAGAAGGAAGCAGTCGACAATATGCTGCCAAAATATCCCCGTCATAGACCATCAGGTGGAAGCATTTTTGGTCTTTGTAATCCATGTCCTGATAGGGACAGTTTTGCTCTACGACAAACACCTCCGACCGAAGCTTCAAAATGGCATAAAGCTCGTCAGTACTCAGCTCTTGAAATGATTTGAGGGTATGGGAAAGGTTCATGGAAATGACCGAATTTAGCAAGGTGTGATTTAAACGCACAAGTTGCTTCAGATTCAAAGATTCTCCAAGAAGCACATGACTCTTTAATTCTCCACTTCGAAAAAACTTTTCATCACCAAAATTTCAGACCAAAACCATACATTAATTATAAAAAAACACCGCCTTTTTGATGAATAAGCGGTGTGTTTTTTGAATTTAAGAAAGCTTAAATCTTCTTGGAATAGACATTTCCAAATCGGTCCTTTACTTCCACTGTTAAGTTTTCCTTGCTTTCAGGTTTGAAGAAAAACATGTGATCATTTAGCTGTGGCTCCACCCAAGTGCGTCGGGTGGGTAGATTTGGCCCTGTATGTAATTCGACACTCCAAGGATCTACCGCAAGAATCTTTTCAGGGGTACCTTTTTTCATGCCATTCTCAAACCAAGAGATTTCCCACTCCGGATCATAATTCCAACAATTAATGGAAATGTGATCGGGAAAATCCTTGTGATAACCTACCGAATAGACTCTAAACTGCTCATTGATGTCCAATCCTGTACCCTTGTACTTCCATCTGAGTTCGGAGCCTTTGGCTTCGTAAACTGCGTAGCCACTCGGAGTACCATCGTGACAAATCGGTCCTGACCACCATGCGCCACATACGGTTCCATGGCAATGTTCGTAGACATGACCATTGATCATATTGTCATTGAAATGGGTGTGGCCAGAGAGAATGTGAACTTGGTAGCCCTCCAGCATTCGATAGAGATGTTCCCGATTACTCACTGTTCCTCCAAGCGTATCATTTTGAGGGTATCGCTTGACTGCGCCTGTGAGTGTAGGAATATGTAGGGAGACTACGACTGTTTTTCCTTTTTCCACCGTCTTCAAATCCTGTTCAAGCCAAGCCAGTTGCTCTTCGGGCAAGTGACCAATGTAGCGGGAACCTGTGCCTAGATAAAACACATCATCCAACACTACATAATGAATATCCCCTCTATTCCAGGAATAATAGGTTGGTCCAAAGTGGCCCTTGAAGGTGCTCGCCGTCCAGGCATCGGATCGCACTCCAAAATCCATATCATGGTTACCGATCACCTGGAAAAAGGGAATGTTGTACATCTGCACGGATTGATTGTACTCTTTGAAAAGCTCCAACTTATCAAATACCAAATCACCACAGCCTATTCCAAATGCATTCGGATCGTTAAGGGAGGCAAGGGTTTTCATCACATCCGGAGCTGCTACAGTGAGAAGCTGATTTGCTTCATACTCATCTTGGATTTGGGTATCAGACAGCAATAGAAAATGGTGATTGGAATCTGATGCTGATGATTTTTTCAATTCAAAACTCAGGGATTGCTCGGTTTTGCTTTTGTCAATCCGTTGGAAAAAGGAAGCCGAACCATTGGAAAGCTTCTGAATTTCAAATCCGGAAGGAAGGGAGACAAATACAAAATCCCGATCTGAACCTGAAATCAAGTCAAATTCTCCGGAAGCATTCGTCTTAACGACAAGTCGTCCATCGGATACAGATACACCAGCTATTCCTTTTCCTGAGGCACTTACCTTTCCCTTAATCCTTATCGGATAAAACAACAAGGGTTGGTTCTGGATTGGAATTTCGCGCTGAATATCAGCCAAAACGCTGTCCCCTAAACTCAGCCATGCGGCTGAAGTCAATCCTAGGCTTTTGATAAAATCTCTTCTGTTGAACATGGTTGGTTTGGGTTATGAGTGTTATAGTTATTGGTCATTGAGAATTGCTCATTGCTCCAGCTTGATCACCTGACTTGCATAGACTTCCCCATTTTCTCCTTTCACCTGAAAGTTGATTTCCCCTTTATTCCAATCGATCGTCGCCAATCCATAATTCAGTTTAGCGATCAATTCACTGACCCGGAATGAGTTGGTTTCCTCTGCAACTCCGCTCCAGGTATGGGTGAGTCCGCTGGATGTGATTTCATAAAGTCCCTTTGGAAACCGAGCATCCTGGAGCTTCATGATCTCTGCAATATGTCGGTCACCGCTGAGTAAAATCGGTGTTTTAGCCCCCGAACTTGCAATCAAGGATAGGAGCTTTTCACGTTCCTGAGGGAAATTAGCCCATTTCTCATAGGCATGTTCGGTGGGAAGCATCTGGATACCCGAAATGATCAGGTTGATTTTTGCTTTACTTGACTTGAGTTCATTTTCAAACCATTTCCATTGATCTGCCCCTAATACTTCTCCCGATTTATTGATTTGATAGACTCGATTGATCCGCTCCAGTGTATCGCGGAAATATCGGGCGTCCAACAGAATGACTTTTACCAGATTTTCTCCCTCTCCAAAAGTATGAGAAGCATACGCGCCTTCTCTGGACCTTTCCGGAGCACCTGCAGGCACACCTAAGAATTCAAACATGAGATCACGTGATTCTTTCTTTTGAGCGAAATACTTTCCCCCGTCATTGATTCCATAGTCGTGATCATCCCAAATTCCTATGATCGGAGTACTCGATTTTAAAGCCTGATAGTCCGGATTGGCATTTTGTCGCGCATACTTGGCTCTTAGCGTATCCATTACCGGCGAATCCCCATAAATATTATCTCCCATCCACATCCAAAGATCTGGTTGATCAGCTACAATAGATTTCCAAAGCGGCTGGGGAGCATCCTGACGATTACAAGAGCCAAAGGCGATCACCTGAATGGATTCCTTTTGCTGCGCTTTGACATCATCCTTACTGGCGAAAAGCAAAAAGAGACAGAAGAAAAAGGATAGCGGATGGATTGGATTTTTCATGGGCAAAGATTTAAGATCAAAATGCAAAAGTGAATGGAAAAGACCTTCGCCTCTGATCAAATTTCTCAATTTATTCACATGGAAAGCAGGATCATTTAGCTTCAACTCTTGGAATTATTAGCTGAATTTTTGACCTTAAATCCTGTTTTAAAGGCAGTTGAAGTTATTGAATTCAGGATTGAATGAGCTTCAATTCAACTCAGATTTCCACTTTTATCCACCAATTTTTAAAAAATCATGAAGAGAAAATTTTCAGACCTGCATTGCCACAACCACATGAGGGCGCATTTCCAGATGCAGGAAAAGCAAAAGAAATTTACCCGTAAAGGCGAATTCAGCCCCTGGACCGTCATTGCCTCCAATTCTAAAGCAATCGAAGATGGAAAAATGGGTGCCAGCTACAGTCAGATCGATCTCGTAAAGTGCTGGAATGCCAACCTTCGACTCACATTCAACTCTCTGTACCCGCTTGAACGAGAATTTGTTCAGGGCATGGACCCTAAGATCAAAGAAGATAAATGGTACCACTTTTTGGCAAGTGTCCTACTGGGAGATAAAGGTATGAGAAGGGATTTACTCCAGACTGCTTACATGCGAATCCCGGACAAGGTCGTGGATTACTTCCAATCTCCTGATTACGATTACTGGGAATCCCTAACTCGGGAGAAAAATTTTGTCATCAAAGATTCCGGTATTCGAATCCCAAAGAATGAAATACATGTTCCTGGAGCAATTTTGGGAGAAAGAAAAGCGGCAGAAAAAAGAGCAAAAGAAGATCCCGCCTCTTATGTCGCAGAAAATGCCTGTTACCGAATCCCAAAAAACAGAGCTGAATTACAAACCTCCTTGGCTGACGATACCGAAATCACCATGATTCTCACCATTGAAGGGGCACACGCATTGGGTACTGACCGAGTCAAGACCGTGCAGGACATCTCTGACCGCGTTCAGTTCATCAAGAAGATGTGGGAGGTTCCTGTCTTTTTCATCACGTTTGCCCATCACTTTGACAATCGACTCTGTGGGCATGCCCACTCGATTCCCGGAATGGGAAAAATCCTGATGAAGCAGCGTCCGCATATGAATGAGGGATTTCGCAGAAATGGGCATCGCATCATACGAGAAATCTTAGGGCTCAATCTAGCGGGCGAACCTGACTCATCCTTGGGTTACCGCATTCTCATTGATGTCAAACACATGGCTGCTAGGTCACGCGTAGAATATTATGACTTGGTGAAAATGCGTCTGGCAAAAGGTGACCGAATTCCGGTGATTGCTTCCCATTGCGGTTATTCGGGTATAAAAACGCTTCAGGACCATATCACTTTTAAGAAAAAAGAAAAAGACGACTACACCGACCCTTCGGGAAAATTCAATGCCTGGAACATCAACCTTTGCGATGAGGACATTGAGGTGATCGTCAAGACACGAGGTTTGATTGGGCTTTCATTTGACCAACGAATCTTGGGACTCACCTCAGACGATATCAAGAAGGATAAGACAAGGGAGAAAAAACGAAACAGCATTCAGCTGATTTGGGAAAATCTGGAAGGTTTCGTGAAAAGTGCCTATTCCAATCCGAATCTATCGGCCGCTGAAAAAACTTCCATTTGGAAATGCCTCACCATCGGCACTGATTTCGAAGGGTTGATTGATCCGGTCAATCCATTCCCCACCGTGCTAAGCTTCGATTCCTTGGCCAATCAATTAGTGGAGGTAATTGACCTTGCGAGAAAAGATCCAAAAGCAACTCACCTTGCTCATTTCAAATCCAGCGCAGACGTGGAGAAATGGGTGGATGATTTTTGCTTTGGCAATGCGGAGGCATTTGTCTTGGAGAATTATCCTGAGTAAGGGCTCAATAAGAAAGCAGGGTCATTTTCTGATAAACTCAACCACACTTTTAACCAAGTCGGTTTTTAGTGGCAGATCAGCCATGGAATAGGTTGCAATGTTTTTTGCTCGATCTAATTCAGCTTCTTTCAAAATATGATTCATCCCTTCTAGGATGCGCAGTTCGGCCCTTTTTGTTGCGTTAGCCAATTTTTCAGCATCCGCAACTCCCACTTGAAGGTCGGTGGTGCCTTGAATGATCAAAACAGGCTTGTTTAGCTTAGCAAGTTCCTGTCGAGGATCGTACCTAAACCATGAAATAAGGTAAGGCTGAACACTGGGACGGAAAAGCGAAAAAAGCATGGGAGGGACTTCAGCCACTGTCTCTCCCTTTTCCAATTTCTCTAGAATAGGAAGGGATTGCTCCAATACAAAGGGTGGTTGAGGCTTTAATTGCTCGCGGATAATTTCACCTGCCGGAGTACCCACTCCCGCCAAAGAAATGAATTTGTCTACTTCGGAATTTTGAGCTGCAATCATCCCAATCAATGAACCTTCACTATGTCCAAGGACAATAATCTCGGAAAACCTGCTGTCCTTACTTAAAAAATCCACCCAAGCTTGGGCGTCTTGGACATAATGCTCAAATCGTAACTCACTTTCGCTTACGCCTGCATTTTTGCTTTCTCCAATTCCTCGCTTATCATACCTTACAGAGGCAATCCCATTTTCCACCAAGCCTTCGGCCAACATTTTCAAGGAGTTATTTTTCATCACCGGGTTATTCCCATCTCGATCAGTTGGACCCGAACCGGCAATGATCAACACTAACGGAACCTTATTCTTACTTTCAGGAACAAGCAGAGTACCTTCTATATTGCCTGTTTCGGTCTGCAAGGTGATCGGTAAATCCGCCACTTGTGCTGATAAATTGGTCCAGAAGAATAGTAGCGCGAGGAATGAAATCATTTGCTTCAAATGCATAGCGAAGGATTTTGAATTAATTCTAGTTTTAACCCGGAATATGCATTAGAATTCCTATTACGAGGTCAAAATGCTTTAAAATCAATCGCTTCGCTGCATTTAACTCATTCACCATAGCGATGCTATGCTGCATTCGTTAAATCCTTGATTTTCTTGCATTTTCCCCTCTCACTACGGACCCTAATGCAAAATCCGGGTTGAATATCCGCAATCTAAGTATTAAGTAGGTCAACGGCTCTAAAGATCGCGGACATTCGTCGACTGACCACCGACGACAGTCCATAGCACCTCTAATCGGACTTAAAACCTTACCTTATTTGGTTACCGGTAGAAAAGCGGAAAATCATCAATTCTAAAAACAGAAAACACTCCGGATTAACCTGTGAAAGATTGGGGTAATAAGCTCATACTCTCAGGGCTTCTTCCAATTTGAAATTTGGAGGTCATATCCTAGGATTTCAAATTCATAGAAAATTTCATTTGGTCACAAACCTCGAGAAACAAAGTTTCAGAAAGGAAATCGAGATTTTTTCCATAACCTGCCTAATAATTCTTTATATTTTCAATAAGCTAAAACCACGCGATTTCCTACACCATGAAAACCCTGTCTTTTTTGTTTTTACTTTCCTTTCTTATAGGCTCAGCGGGATGTGTACCTGAGGAGGAAGAACTCTTTTATGAATCCTGCGAGGGTTTTGATTTTACTATTCCGGCAAGGGATTGGATGCTATTGACTCCCGGCCCCAATTATACCTTCAGAAATGGTGACAAAGTCAGAAAAATCATCTCTACCTATACGATTTCAGAGCCATTTACAATAGCATCTGACCCTGAGTTAGTGAAGCTTGGCCAAAGTAAATGCTATGGCTTATACCAATCGAATTACCGCACGGAAGACGGATCGGTCTCTTTTTCTAATAAAGTAGGCTATGGAAAAACCTCAGGCTTGGGATTTATGGATGTCTATTTTTTGCAAATGGGCTTCCGGCTTGATATCGTCAATGATACTTTGGTAGGCAAAAGAATCAACTCCACAGTGGATGATACGCAGGATTACCTTTACCAGAATTTTAAAAGTTTGCTGATCTCCGGAAAGCAATACAACAATGTCTTCAAAATAAGCCAGTCCAGTCCAGGTGCAAGGCCGCAAGAAATCTATTTGGTCAGGCGACTAGGCCTGGTGGCCTATACTATGAGAGATAGCCTATGGGTGGTGGAGTGAGGACTCGCTCTTCCAAATTTGAAATGAAGGGATACGATTCAAGGTTTTCTAATCCAATAGAAAAAGAAGCTAAATCACGATCCTGAAGAGCAGACATTTTCAATGTCAAGCCACCACATCCTGATACAAATACTGCTGAAACTCGATAAAAAGCTTTCTTACCTCTCCTGCATTTCCTAACACGCTGAGTCCGTCTGGCAAACTCTGGTACTTGTTCTCAATCAGAGTTTTGAGTTTGGAATCATCCAATTCATCAATGCCAGCTTCCACATATTTTTCCAATACAAAATCGATAAAGTCCTTTTGATTGGCAGAAAGCAAAGGAATGATGGTTTGTTGAGCCAATTTGGCTCGTTCTTCCCGTGACTTAGCAATGTAATCTCCATTAAAAACATACTCCAAGACGTCAAAAAGATCACTCTTTTCCATGTTGACCAGCTTTTGTAACGTGATCAAATCACTCTTTGGAAAGCCCAATTCATCCAGTTTTTCCAATAAGGTCCTACGGGTCACGGGATTTCCCCAAATCGATCGCAATTCTTCCTCATTGTGAAAAAGCTTTGGCAATTCCCCGAACAAGTCATTCAAAAATTCCTCCGCCGAGATAGGTTTGCCATCTGCACTCCAAAAAGAGGTGGCTATCATGTGTTGGATTTCCCGAGCTTTTCCTCTTGCCAGTTTGATTTTGACTTTTTTAGGTTTCTTCTCACAGACACAAGGAGATTCTCCACAAACGATACAAGGTGCTGGCGGTTCTTTAACACATAGGCAATCCAACTCACCACAAGCTGTGCAAGGTACTGGTGGCTGAGGGTCACCAATTACCTCATCAGGTGCAGCAGGTTCTCCATCCCACTCTGGGTCGGCAAAATGATGGTAGGCATTCACATAATCGTAGATGGTAAAAAACTCTTTTCCATCATAAACTCTTGTTCCTCGACCCACAATCTGCTTAAACTCTATCATCGAATTGACGGGACGAAGCAAGACGATATTCCGCACGTTTCGGGCATCGACTCCCGTAGAAAGCTTCTGTGAGGTAGTCAATATCGTAGGGATAGTCTTTTCATTATCCTGAAATTCCCGCAACTGCCGCTCCCCTTCTTCTCCATCATTGGCCGTCACCCGAACGCAATAGAACGGGTCTTTGGTTTTGCTTTCCTGATTGATCAGATCCCGAACCAATGCCGCGTGTGCCTGATTGGCGCAAAAGACGATGGCTTTTTCTTTTGGTCCACAGTCAGCAAGAAAAATTTGGACTCTCTTCCGCTCCCGCTCTACGATCTCGATGGTCCGATTAAAATCCTTTTCCTCGTATCGCTTTCCCTGAGTAACTTCTCCTTCTACTACTTCATCATCAGAGGTGTAGATGTAATCATCTAGCGTGGTCTGAATCCGCTTCACTTTGAATGGAGTCAAAAAGCCATCGTTTATTCCCTCCTTGAGTGAGTAGACGTAAACAGGATCACCAAAATACCGATACGTATCTACGTTGTCTTTTCGCTTAGGAGTAGCTGTCAATCCCAATTGGACCGCAGGAGCAAAGTATTCCAGAATAGCCCTCCAATTACTCTCATCCTGAGCTCCGCCTCGGTGACACTCATCAATGATGATCAGGTCAAAATAATCAGGCGGATAGGCGCCAAAGTTCGGAGCAGGTTTGCCATCCGCATCCGTTCCAGACATGAAGGTCTGGAAAATGGTAAAGAATAAACTCCCATTTGTCGGTACTCTCCCACTTTTCTTGATGGCATCGGGCTTGATTCTTACTAAGGCATCTTCCGGAAAAGCCGAAAAGGAATTATACGCCTGATTGGCCAAAATATTCCGATCTGCCAAAAACAAGACGCGTGGCCTTCGACTGGCCTCTTCCGGAGTTTTATTTCTGTCCTGGAGATTCCAGCGAGTTTGAAACAGTTTCCAAGCAATCTGAAAAGAGATGGCTGTTTTCCCTGTTCCCGTGGCTAAAGTCAACAGGATTCTGTCCTTTTGCTTGGCGATAGATTCCAGTGTTTTGGCCACTGAGATTTCCTGATAATAGCGAAGCTCCCAAGTGCCCGATTTATCTTCGAAAGGAACTGAGGCAAATCGCTCTCGCCATTCTTCTGAATATACTTCAACAGTTTCTACATCCTGTATCGGAAAAGTCTTTTCCCAAAGCTGATCTGGACTCAAAAAATTATCCACCAAACCCTCTGTTCCAGTTTCTAGACAGATTTGATAAATCTGCTTTCCATTGGTGGAATAGGTGGTTGCCAGTTTCAATTTATCCGCATACTGTTTGGCTTGCATCACGCCTTCTCCGACTTCTAGGTCAGCAGACTTGGCTTCTATGACTGCTAGCTTGGTTCCTTTGTAGACCAGGACGTAGTCTGCGATTTGTTTTTTGCCTCGCCCGCCCACCTGGATTTTTCCTGCGGTGATCTTGTACTCACGCAGGACCTTGGAGCCCTCGACCAGGCCCCAGCCAGCTTCTCTAAGCTTGGGGTCGATGAGTTCGGCGCGGGTTTCGGATTCGTTCATTGAAAAACTACTTACACGATTTAAAGAATTGAATCATGTAAATCCATTTGGTAACAGATCTCTTTAGCTAATCGCTCTGCATCTGATTCTAAAGCTAATTCAACATGAATTACTCTATTTTCTATTTGCAAACTCTTCTTTACAAATTTTAATAAGGGTTCATGTTTTTTAGGAATTGATGTTAAGAAAGTTATATGAACAGCCTCATTGGAATGACTCAATTCATTAATTTTTCCAGCCCACCTATATACTTTTTCTTTAACTGTTTCTTCTCTTTTTAAGTCAAATGAAAGTGGTTCATAACAGTGCCAAATATCATTCTTCCAAGCTTTTTCAAAGGGAAAAACATCATTTGCTGTTGTTATCGTATGGGAGGTAAGCCGGGGAGAGACATTATATTTATCAAAATAAGCTTTGTACTTTTTCCTCCATACATCATCATCATTAAGCCTTTTTAAAGAGCCTTCTTCAGGAAGATATTTATTGATCAGGAACTCAAATAAATATTCCAAAGCAATATCCAAATCGATGTCTATTGCCTTTGAAACTTCAGAAAATTGCAAAGCACTGTCATCCCGTTTTAGGATAATTGATGTGATCTGCTCTAGGTTGGCAGATGGATGAAACAGTTCTTTTAATTGGATTGCAATTTTATTATTAATCCGGTTTTCAAGATATTTTGCCGAATCCATTATAAACTTTCCCTTTGCCTCCGGAAAAAGAGAAGTGATACGAGTAAACCGATTAGTCACCTTTGCCTTTAAAAAATCATGTTCTGGGGAATAGACAACCACCCCCAAATTGACAAATTCGCCTGTAAACTGATCGTGTACATAGCGAAGTACTTGATAGTAATAGGGTTTCATAATAAGGATTGGGTCAATTGGTCTGCAAATTCATCTCGATGATTTACTATCTCCGTGAGATAGGCCCTAATTTCACCAACTTCGGAGGTATTCCAAGCCGTTGGTAAAAGAGTCTCCACTTTTTGCCAGAAAGCGTCATCTATTCGCTGCAAATCTGATGCAAAAGTAGAAAAGTCTTGTACTTTACCTTTTAAGTAAGGATAAAACACATGTTTTTGATACAAAGTTTTCTCGTGATCTAGGACAATCCATGGCGTTTTTGTCCTTAGAAATGGCAGTATAGTAACATGCGAAAAACTCAATTCGTGATCAAAAATCAAGAATTCCTCACCGTTGGTGTTCACATTGTTTTTTTGATGCCCTCTGTCAGAATTGGTTACAAACAAATCAAATCCAAAGATCCTCAAGGCATCAGTCTCCATTTTTCCGCTGAACTTTTGACCGGCAAGGAGTTCTTCAAAGCCTGCCTTGTATCGAGAACCATAATTTTCCCCTAAACTCTGCGATGCATGAATAAAACCATCATAGCCTCGCATGGATTCTACAAATGGCTGTGAAATATGGATAATTACAGGATCCACGACAGGCAAATCCAGTTCCATAGCCACCCAAGCAGCAATAAGTTCTTTTGCAGATGAAGCAGGACTCATTCGCGGTGATTTCACAAACTTTACAACAAATTGATCCCGAACACCCGTCACTCGATCCACTCCCTCAAGAGACATAGGCAGTGTAGTGCCAGATGACATTACTCGATTTGCTCGAAGGGCCTCGATTTGAGGGAGATAGTATTGGGAATCAGAAAAACGCATTACTAGGATCAGTATAAAAGCTTATTTAAAACTAAGAATAAATTTAAGCTTTTGTGAACAAGTTCTCCACAATACCTCATACCCCTACCTCCCTTCCTATCAACTCCCCCGCAAAGGCCTTCTGCAGGATACTCTTCTTCAACTCCTCCAAGTCAGTGATCTTCTTCTCATACAGCACTTCCAGCTTCTGCGTCTCGGCGCGCAGGGCATCCAATTGGCGGACGATGGTTTGTTGTTCTTTAAGTTTTGGTAATGGAATTATTATACTTCTAACATTATCCTTTGTAATTGTTTTTGTTGTAGCGCCTTGAAGCCGTGATTTTATCTGAAATTCTCCACTATAAGATTTCAAGTATTGAAATACAAATTCGGTTGATGCTTTTTTTTCGTTTAATCTTATTAAGAAGAGGTTCATTGCCAATGAACAAGGCCTATCAATTCTTGGCATCAAATAAACATTACCAGCATTACCTATTTTACTCATAATTATTTCACCACCAAACACCTTGCTTTTACTTAGGAAGTTGTAAGCGTTCTCATCAATAAATCTAAATTCGTTTTCAAAATTATTTTCAAAGTCTGTACTTCTCACCATCCAAGCAAAATCTTCTGTTTCTTTTAGCTCTACATATTGTTTAAGGATTTGATAGCTTCCATTAGCGTGATAATCGGTAAGTACTGTTATTATTTCACCAAATTCAATTTTTTCCCAATCCCCATTCTCAAACACCCCCTGCAAATAGCTTTCAAAGAGTTCTTTGGCGTTTTGGAGGTTTTTTTCGGCATTGGCTTTGGCCTTGGCTATTGCAGCAAAAGCCTCATCCAAGATGGAAACTATGCGTTGCTGTTCGGGGAGAGGGGGAAGGGGAACGGATACTAAACCTAAATTTTTCCTACTTATTCGTTGTCGTGTTGCTCCTGTTACTTGCTTTTGAATTTCCTTTTGATAATCATTTGATAACGAGTAATAAAGGAACCAATTAGGTATAAGTTGTTTCCTGTCAAATCGGACAATTGTGCAATCAACAGCTGTTATCATTTTTTCGCCTGTATTTGGTAAAACACAAGCTCTTCCAACTGGATCGGGTAATCGTGAAACTAAACAGTCACCTTCAAAAATTTCAGTGCAACGTAATCTTTTAAAAGTATCCTCTGAAATGTACCGTGCTTTTTCACCTCGGTCTTTAAAAAACCCGTTTCCAACATTACCTGTTTGAATAAGGCGTATTCCTTCTTCAGATTGATCTTTGCTTTCAATCCAATCGCCATCTTCAAAGTCAGTGCTTATTTCAACTATTTTTTTTCTGCCCCAATTTTTCATAGCAACTCCAAAATTGAGTTCAAAATCTCCGCACTTTCCTCGTCCAAGGCTTTCATTTCTTCCAGAATCTCGTTGGGTGAGCGCAGGGCGGTTTCTTCTTTTTTGTTCGGGTTTTTGACGCTGAGATCCACTTCGGCTCCGCTCAGTGATCGTACGTCTACACTCCATGAATTGGGGCTATCGGCGAAAGTCTTTTGCAGTTCTATGAACTCTGCCAGATCGTTTTCATTGAGCGGATTGGTCTTGCCGAGGTTGCGGTCGAGGTTGAGTTGGTAGAACCATACTTTTTGGGTGGGTTTGCCTTTTTCGAAGAAGAGTACGACGGTCTTGACCCCCGCACCGGTGAAGGTGCCCCCAGGCAGGTCGAGGACGGTATGCAGGTTGCAGGTCTGGAGCAGTTGCTTTCTCAGGGCGACGGTGGCATTGTCTGTATTGCTTAGGAAGGTGTTTTTGATCACGATCCCGGCCCGACCTCCTGCCCGCAGGATTTTGATAAAGTGCTGCAGGAAGAGCGAGGCCGTCTCGCCCGTGCGGATGGGGAAGTTTTCCTGCACCTCGGCGCGTTCCTTTCCCCCAAAAGGCGGATTGGCCAACACCACGTCGTAGCGGTCTTTTTCCTGAATATCGGCCAGATTATCCGCCAGCGTGTTGGTATGGATGATATTGGGCGCCTCGACCCCGTGCAGGATCATGTTCATGATCCCGATGATGTAGGCCAGGGATTTCTTTTCCTTGCCATAGAAGGTGCGCTTTTGGAGGATTTCGGACTCCTTGGTGGACAATCCTGACCCTGAGCCTGCCGAAGGGCGAGATCTCATGTAGTCAAATGCCTCGCAGAGGAAGCCCGCAGACCCGGCAGCCCCGTCATAGACCGTCTCCCCGATCTGAGGATTAACCACTTTGATGATGGAGGTGATCAGGGGACGGGGCGTATAATATTCTCCCCCATTCCGACCTGCATTACCCATGTTTTTGATCTTTCCCTCGTAGAGATGGGACATTTCGTGCTTTTCGGCATAGGTCCGGAAGCGCAGGGAATCGATCAGATTGATTACTTCCCGCAGGTTGTAGCCGCTTTGAATGCGGTTTTTCAGTTCACTGAAGATCTCCCCGATTTTGTATTCGATGGTGTCGGGACTTTGGGCCGAGAGCTTGAAGCTGCGGAGGTACGGCCAGAGTTTGTTGTTGACAAAATGATTGAGATCATCCCCGGATTGGGCCCGATGATGGTCGAGTTCGCCCGAGGGGAGTTTGGGTGCTGCCCAAATAGTCCACTGATACTCTTTTCCGATGATCGGTGTGTATTCTTTGCCTTCAAGTTCGGCGGCCGTAGCACGATCCTGCTCCAGATCGTCGAGGTATTTGAGAAAAAGAATCCAGGAAGTCTGCTCCACGTAATCCAGTTCCGAGCCACAGCCCGCATCCTTGTGGAGTATATCGTCTACGTTTTTAAAAGTTTGTTCGAACATGTTGGTTTATAATTAATCTTCCCAAGAAAAGGTATCTCTTAGGTATCTAAGTGTTTCTCGTTCTTGTGTTGAAAATTTTTTGAAGGCATTCCCTGTATGATAGTTTCGATGAGGAAAATAATCCATGGATGCTCCAGTGTAGAGTTGATTCAATGAACCATAAATTTTCTGTTGAAATGGGGATAAAGGCCTTCCTCCTGAATCATCTGCTCCAAGCAATTTACAACTGCAGGATGATAGTTTGGCTGTTCGATTTCCAACTTGAACCAGATAAAGATCATCTTCCAATTCGCAATAGAAGGAAAGGTGGTCTATAGCAAAGTAAAGAATCGTGCTTTTCTCCAAGAACAATTTCTTCTTTCTATTGCAATGGAACTTTTGATCTTCTGGATGAAGCGAAAATAAGGGAACAAGTAGTTTTAAATGAATTCCATCTGGAAAAAGTAGAGAATTGTATTCAAGGATAATTTCCTTTTTGGTTATCGCATCAAAAAATTTCCCCTCCTTGTAAATCACATCCAAGTGTGCGTCGGGTGTGTCAAATTCAGGAAAATCGGAGAAAAAGGCAGAATCGTTCATTATGGATGAATTAAAAATTAATTTCTAAATATAATTTTTTGGGGGTTAGTTGAGAAAGCAGATTTATTCTAATGACAGAACATGTCTCAATTTCTTAAGACAAATCGATGAATTGCTTTCAACTGAATACCGCTAGCGCTCTTGTATTAGGTAGGATTTGAAATTTTCAAGTTTGATTCTTGGATTTGAAATCCTTAATCTGAAAGAAAAAGAATAAAAAACATAAAGAGGCTCCCCGGAAGTGGCACAAATTACAATCTTGTATCCCGAGGAGCTTCCAATGAAAAATTACCCCAAACTCTTCTGCCAGTTCCAGCTGTCTCGCATGGAGTCTTCCAGCGAAAACTTAGGATACCAGCCCAGGACTTGGTTGATTTTAGTGGTGTCTGCCCAGGTTTTCACCACATCTCCGGGACGGCGTGGGCCGATGACGTAGTTGAGCTTTTCACCACTTACTTTTTCAAAAGCATGGATCACCTCCAGTACGGTATTGCCATTTCCTGTACCCACATTGAAGACATCATAAAAATCTGCTCCTTTTTCAGCTAGGTACTGAAAAGCCTTCACATGCGCATCAGCCAAGTCCACCACGTGAATGTAATCCCTCACACAGCTTCCGTCTGATGTGTCGTAGTCATTGCCAAAGACGGTTAATTTATCCCGGATACCTGCTGCCGTTTGAGTGATAAAGGGCACGAGGTTTTGAGGTGTACCGATGGGCAATTCCCCTATTTTACTGCTTGGATGTGCGCCCACCGGATTGAAATAACGCAACGCAATCACCCGGATTCCCGGCTTGCTTTTCACATAATCCACCAAAATATCTTCACAGATTTTCTTGGTATTTCCGTAAGGGCTTTCGGCATCTTTTCTCGGGGTAGCCTCAGTAACAGGCAACACATCCGGCTGACCATAAACCGTACAAGAAGAAGAAAATACCAGGTCATGGATTCCATTTTCCTTCATTACTTGGAGAAGTACAAGCAGCGATCCCACGTTATTCTGATAATATTTCAAAGGGAATTGGGTGCTCTCTCCTACCGCTTTGAAAGCGGCAAAGTGAATGACGCCCTCGATCTGATGAGCTGCACAAATCTTTTCTAAAAGGGATTTATCATTACAGTCACCTTTGTAAAACACAAACTGTTTTCCTGTAATTTCTTTGAGCCGATCCAGTACATCCTCATTGGTATTGGATAGGTCATCCAGGATGATCGGCTCCATTCCGGCATTCCAAAGCTCCACCGCCGTATGAGAACCAATGTAACCGGCACCGCCTGTAATCAATATTTTCTTCATGAATTGGGAAAAATTAGCTTTAGCAAAGCTATTCAAATCCTCGGATTAGGAGCCTTAAAAACCTATCGAATCAAGGTAAAAATGCCGGATTTTTCAGAGGTGGTTGCGACACCCTCGAGCAGATACGTGTATCGAATCAAATAGGAATAGGTGGAGATCGGTGCATTTTGCCCTTTGACCCGGCCGTCCCAGCCTTCCGAACCGACAAAAACCAAATCTCCCCAACGATCCCAAATCATGAGTTCAAATGACACACTGCAATTGGAAACAGGCTGAAAAACACCATCTCTTGGATCAAAGCCCGTTGGCATTCTCAGCTGTGGCTCGGCTTGATTGACAACTGCCAATCCCACCAGAGCACAGCCCTTGGCATCAGTGACTGTATAAGTAAACTCTCCAGGAGGTAATTTGTCGAGGACTGTTCCGGTTTTTCCATTATCCCAAACCACCTGATAAGGAGCTACTCCACCGCTGATTTGCAAAGAAAGCGCACCATCCAAACTTCCCGCACAACCGGGCTTGAGTACCTCCACTTCGACCTTGATTTCTTCAGGGCCCACGAGTTCGGCCTCCACAGGAAGTGTGCAGCCTTTGCTATCCAGCACGGTAAGTTGATACTTCCCCTGTCCTACTCCTTGTACTCCAAGGAAAGTTCCATCCCAAGTAGTAGTGAATCCCACTGCAGAAAAGGGCGGTGTACCACCCACCAATTTTAGTCTAAACACCCCATCAGTTCCTCCAAAACACGAATTATCCTCAGCAATCACTGGTCCATCCAATCGAATGGGCTGGGGATCTTTAAGCGTTATGATTTGGCTGATCGCTGCACAACCTGAAGCGTCTTTCACGGTGACGGTGTAGCTTCCAGCCTCCAGCCCAGTAGCCATGTTTGTCTGAAGTTTGGCATCATGAGACCAGGTATAGGTGTATTTTCCCGATCCGCCCGACGGCACTAGCTGGATGCTTCCGTTGGATTGTCCCGGACACAGCGGATCAATTGCAGTGGATGTAGCCAGCTTCAGTTCGGGGTATATTTTCACTTCAAGCACCTCAGACACACCTGAGCAAGCTCCGTTGATGTTACTATTCTCCTCATAAAAAACAGACCTAATCGGGGCATTGATATCCCATAGGATTTCAACCTTGGGCGTATTCTGTCCTGAGATCAGCGTACCTCCTACCGGGGTCCAAGTGTAGGTTCGGTCCGGAGATGGAAAAGGCACTTCATAAATCAAAGGCAAATTGGGACCGCAAATACCGCTACTTCCTTTAGGCAAATTGGGTTCAAGCGTTTCGGTGATGAGAATGGAAAGCTCCACTTCTTTACCCGGGCATCCCGCCGCTGTAAATGGCATGGCTTTTACTTTCGCAGGCTGCATAGCTGCACCCCATTTTACTTTGACCTGATTATCCTTTTCTTCTAACACCGTACCTCCTACCACTTCCCACTTCAAACGACCAACTGGTTGGTAGCTGACAAACGTGTACACAAACTCATCAATCAAAGGGCATACTGACTCGGGACCTTCAAGTGTACCAGAAACCTCCAATACCTCCACTTCAAAACGAAAAGTCTCCTCGCTGTCGCACTTTCCTTCCCCGGTAGAGGCCAAAACAGAGACTTCATATTTTCCGGGTTTTTGGAACGTATGAGTCACTTTTTTACCGTCCTTCACCGAACTTCCATCTCCAAAACTCCAAGTAAAGTCCTTGAAACCAGGAAAATCAGGAAAAATCTCCCAAGTCCCTTCCTCACCCAAACAAGCCACTTTATCACCCTCCACATTAAACTTGTACGTAGTCTCCGTTTCAAATTGAATAGCTTCCAAGGTAGCTCCCACGGGATAGGCATAAGACTCTACCGAACCGGAACCGTAGGCATAGGCTATAAATCCTTCTGGATTTTGAAGCCGATTGGCTCCTTCGTTGACAGAGATTCTGGCATACTCATAAGCGGTGTTGGTAGGAACCGGTTTGAATTGATTGCCGATTGGTAAACCATTAAGTATCGTTTGATTGGCAGTTCCTTTTTTGACAATGATATTGACGAGATGAGTTCGGACCCAATTGATTTTCACCGAGGAGAATATCATGTCTTTCATCAGTTGATTGACCGGGCTAAGGGCTACCAAGGAAGGATCTCCATAGCGGGAGTAGGTATCGTTTTGGTCGTTACAGTTTCCGCTTTTGGCGATCATCGAAACTGAAGAAGGTTTGCTTGTCTCTATGGAGACGATGTCATTTCTCCCAAACTCAAAAGTCAAAAATTTACCCTGATTGATTGTTCCTCGTACCTGTCCATTGATACGGACTTGAGTATTGTCTTGGGAAGCGACTACTTTGATGATCTCTCCCGAGGTCCTGTCTGCCAGGGGAATATGGATATACGACTTTCCCCAGGAATTTACCGGATAGGATTGTTGAAATAAATGATCTCCTGAGGTAGCACAATTTTCACCCGCACTTGTCATTTTATTGCCTCCAAAGACTGCCAGATTTTTGCAATCTCCATTTGAGGAATTGACTACTCTCACACGAGTACCGGTAAGGTCTCCGGTGATCGCTTTCAGCTGAAAGGTTTCCCCTGCATCCAAGGTAATCTGAATCGGCGCCACAGCGGGCACTGGGTTGCCATTCAAATCCACTCGGGTAGTCGGATTGATTTCCACATCGGTGTCATCTTCCACAGCGACGATCAAGAGCGTGCTTTCAAAGTTTCTATTGGTAGGTGATACATCCAGACCTGGCTCAAACTCATCGTAATGCGAGGTGATGTAGTAATCCTTTCCCAAAGCGGTCAAGGGCAAAATCACTGAACCGTCGGCACTGGCCTGACGCTTATTAAATGCATGCACTGCCACCAAGCCCATGGAATTGATGTAAATGGATTTTTTCTCCACCACACCCGAATTCCGATGAAGGATGAAATCCCGGTTTTCCTCGTAGTCTTTTACAAATTGCTGGCCTGCCTCAAGGGTAAAAAACGTCTTTTGGTTATTATACTCGATGTAACCAGTAGTTTTTTCTTTGGCTGTGACAATGACTGAGCCAGTCACCGGCAAAAAAGAGGTGGCGTGATTTTCTATAAAACCAAAATAAAACTCCTTGCCAAGCGTATTGAGCTGGGCAAATAAGGAAGAAGATTGTCCAAAAAAAATCAGGACAAATAGAAACTTAGCAAGCTTTTTTGGAAAAGAAATCATCATTCTGCCCCGCTATCATTCGTCTCAAGTTACCGGATTAAGGTGAAAACTCCTCGCGTTGAAATCTGTTCAACCTTTCCTTCAATAGAATATTCGTAGGTCAACTGGTAAGTATAGGCACCAATGACGGCATCCTTTCCCTTGATTGAACCATCCCAACCCTGATTTCCCAAATAAACCACCTGGCCCCAGCTATCCCAAATCTGTAAGGTGTAAGAAATCGAACAATTGGAAACAGGTGCAAAAAGTCCATCTGCAGGAATAAAACCGGTGGGTACTCTTACTAATGGAGGTACTTCAGAAATTCTTCCAGTTGCCACCACCTCACACCCATTGGCATCTGTTACTGTGGCTGTGTAAAACCCTGAAGGTAATCCGCTGATTGATGGCCCTGAGAAAGGTAAAGTTTTGGTGGTAGAATTTGATAGAGGATCAATCTGGGCTCCATGTGACCATGAGATCTGGTAGGGAGTTTTTCCTCCAGAAATTGACATGTTCAACCCGCCGGAAGCCCCACCCGGGCAACCCGGAGCCACCTCTGTAAAGGAAATCGAAAGAGGCTTATTCTCTGGAATGCTGGCTGAAATAGGTAGTGAACATCCTTTTGAATCTAATATATAGAGAGAGAAATTTCCGGATGCGAGGTTCCTGACCTCCAAAAATTCACCATTCCAAGCTGAAGAAATTCCTTCGACCGAATACGGAGGGGTACCCCCTTTTACTTTAGCCCTGAATCCTCCATCTGAGACACCAGCACAGGTAGTGGGGATCAATTCCAATCCACCAACCAGTCCCACAGGCTCGGGATTGGAAATCGTAACTTCCTTTTTCAAACTTCCACAGCCACTTTTATCTGCTATTGTTACGACATAAGTTCCTGCTTTCAGTCCGGTGGCAAGCGGAGAATTCACCTTAGAATCATGACTCCATGAAAAAGTATACGCTCCAGTTCCTCCTGTGATTGTTAATTCTATTGCTCCATTTGATTCCCCAGGGCAATCGGGTGTAGTCAAAATCAATTTTTCAATCTCAATCGGCACCAACTTAGACAATTTCAAAATCTTTGACTCTTTGGAACACGAGTTAGTCGCTGAAGGATCTGTAACGGCGTAAGAGATTTCTTTTTCTGCAGCATTCGCATCCCAGTTTACTTTTACCTCTGAGGAAGACCCACCGGAGACAATCTGACCTCCTTTGACCAACCAGAGGTAAGTTGCAGAAGCTGAAGGTTGAGGAACTTTGTAGGTAATGGGCTCCAAAAAATCTCCACAACAAGTTGAAATTCCTTCAGGTGCTTCAAGAAGCTCGCCTTTCCCTATGACCACTTTTAATTCGATCGGATCTCCCAGACAGGCCGGATGTAAATACGGTTGAGCCTTTATGATTCCTTCTGTCGCAGTTGAGTTCCATTTGATCGTAATGGTTTTTTCAGTTTTGGAGAGGATTACACCACCTGTCACTGTACCCCATTCCGCTTTGACTGCAGCGTTTTGACTTTCAATTGTATAAGTTACTTCTTGATCCGGACAGGTTTCCACCGAGCCCTTAATGGTGGCTATAGCCTCTTCGATGACCTCAATCTCAAATTCGTATTCGGCAGAAATATCACAGGAACCTTGACCTGAACTGGCAAGAACTAACACCTTGTATTTTCCCGGATTGGAAAATGTATGGGAAACAACCTTTCCGTCTGCTATGGGAGAACCGTCTCTGAAATCCCATTTAAAGAATGTAAAACGATCGTCTTTGGGAAGAATCTCCCAAGTCCCTTCTTTATTTTCGCACGCAATAGGTTCACCTTTGGTAGAAAATTCGTATTGGACACCGTTTGAATTGGTAGTATTTCCACTCAAATTAAATCCTGCTGAATACCCATAAGAAGACCTCTGACCTGCTCCATAAACATAAATAATCGCTCCATCAGGGCTGGTAAATGTGTTTTTGCCATCAGGAAGAGTCGCTTGAGCATAAGAAAACTCAGGCTTACCGGGCACCGGACTAAACTGACCGGTGATAGCCACTCCATTGAGCCTGATTTGTGACAGAGAAGCTGTTGGGGCTATGATGTTGGCGTTATTGAAAAATTCATTGACAGAATAAAATTCAATGTCTTTAACAGTTTGGTCGTTACTCTGGTAGGTGAGTAAAAAAGGATCGCCGATATTATTGGGCGTAGTATTGCAATCTTGGCTTTTTGCAAGTAGAGTAACTGCAGATGGTTTGGATGTTTCAATGACAGCAACTTCAGAAACCCCAAACTCAAGCGTCAAAAACTCCCCTGTATTCAGGGTGCCTTCTAGTTGTCCATCTACAGTCACTTGAGTGCCATTTTCAGAAGCTAAAACCTTTACCAATTCTCCCGAGGTTCTATTTTTCAAGGGAACGTGGATGTAGGATTTACCCCAGAATTCTACCGGAATAGCTTGCTGAAATAAGTGGTCACCTGTTTTTCCGCAATTTCCTGCACTGGTCATCTTATTTCCACCAAATACCGCTACTTTTTTACAATTGCCCTGATTAGCGTTAAGGACTTTCACATGGGTACCAGTCAAGTCCCCATTTGCTTTGACTTGATAGGTCTGGCCTTGATTAAGCGTAATTAAAAAAGGCACACCTGCAGGATTTCCTTTAAAGGTTGATTGGGTGGGCGTGATCTGAACCTGAGTATTATCCTCAGTAGCTATTACCAGCATGGTGCTCTCCGAATTGTCAGGACCGGCAGCCAGTGGGCTAAAATGAGCGGTCACAAAATATTCATCCCCGAGTGCATTAAGAGGCAAAACCAAGGTCGCATCCGAACTATTTTGTCTGGAATTATAAGCGTAGACCGAAACATTGCCGCTGGAAGAAATCGATATTGACTTGGATTCCACCACTTCAGAATCCCGATGAATGACATCCTGGGACGTCGAAACAAATTCTTGAACAATAGATTGCCCCTTGGTAAGAGTAAATGGAATAGTTTGTCCCTGGTAAGAGATTGCACCGGACGCGGCTTCATTGGCCGTGATGACGATCACCGCTTTGTCAGGCTGATTAGCTTTACGGTTATTTTCCATAAAGCCAACAATAAATTCTTTTCCAATGGTGCTTTGAGCTGATAACGAATGGCTCAATAAAAATAAAACGCACACAAAAAACAGGGTGAATCTTTTGTGTTGTTTCATTTTAATGCTTCGGGTCTCGCAAAGTAGTTAGGTTTTAGTTTTTTATCTGATTAGGGCAAAAGAACCCTTTAAATTTTGTCGGATGGATTTCCCTTCCAACTGATAATAGTAATTCACTGAATAGGAGTAGGTTCCCTGCGGGGCGAAGTCTCCAGAAATCATGCCATCCCAACCTTCAGAACCAAAATAAATCAATTGGCCCCAACGATTATAGATGGATAACTCAAATCGGGTGTCACAGTTTGAAACACCTGCATAAAATCCGGTAGGTTGGGTGGGTGCAAAACCATTCGGCATTCGGATTTGGGGAGCTTCCTCGTTCACAATCCCTTTACCGAGCGACACACAGCCCTGATTGTCTTCCACCTCCAACTCATATTCACCTTTGGCCAAGCCTACCACGTACTGCCCACTCAATGTCGGATTGCTCCAGCGGTAGATAAAAGGACCAGAACCTCCTCCAGGAGTGACAAAAAGTTCTCCATTGCTACCTCCGGGACAGGCAGGCTTTTCCAATCTCACATCTACCACCAAGGCTGGAGGTGAAGTAATTTGAAAAGTAACCGGAATCACGCAACCATTGGAATCAATGACTTTCCAATCGTATTGGCCTGCTCCTAGATTTGATAGTTCGATCTGAGAAGAAAATTGATTTTGCCCAGGAGTGTTGACAGAATATGGCGGTACTCCACCTTGGACCTGAATTGAAATGAGCCCATCTTTTTTCCCATAACAAGAAGTGCCTTGAGGGACAGCTTTTGCCAATACTAAAGGCAAGGGTTCCGTGACTTGAATTGCACTGATGGACTTTTCACACCCTAACTTATCGGTGATTTTCACACTATAAACACCAGCAGGCAACTTTTCTGCAAATGGCTGATTGAGCTTGGAATCATGTGACCAAGAATAAGTATAAGGTGGTTCGCCTCCCGTCACTTTCAATCGAATAGCGCCTGTAGATTCTCCCGAACAAAGTATGGTAGTGAGTGTCTCAATCTCCGGTGTAAATTCTTTGGACACTTTCACCGAGATAGCAGGAGCTGTGCCTTCACAAGAATTATCCACTAGACTAAAAGCTGTGTACACTACAGTTCCTACTACATCAGGCTGATCCCAGCGGACTTCAATTTTAGATTGGTTTTGGCCATTCACAATAACCCCTCCAGTTACTGTCCAGGCATAGCCTCGTCCCTGACCCGGATTTGGTGCTGAGTAAGTAAAAGTAACAGACGGATCAAAACAAACCTCATTAGGTCCCACTGCCTCGGTAACTATAATCCGTTGATTGATAACGACCGGATATTCAATCGGAGCCCCAGGGCAACCCGAAGGGGTATAGGGAATCAATCGAACCAATGCATTTGAGTTTGCAGGCCCCCACTTCACAAGAACAGAATCTCCAAAGGATTGCATAATCTCCCCTCCCACCACTTCAAACTTGGTCTCTCCTATATTCTCTTTGTTTTTGATTCGGTACATCACCTCCTCCACATCGGGACACACGGACTGTTCGCCAATAAATACCGCTTTGGTCTCCAACACCTGGACTTCAAATGAAATCTCCTCTTGGTTGTCACAAGAATTGGGACTCAATGAAGCTACGACTCTTACCTCATAAGACCCTGGGGCAGTAAACTTATGGGTTACCTCCTTCCCCACTTTGGTAGTTGAACCATCCCCAAAATCCCAGACAAAATAGGTGAAGTTCGGATTATCCGGATTGATACTCCAGTCCGCATCCTGATTAAGACAAGCCACCTTTTCGCCCGTGACCTCAAATTCATACTTCGTATCCGTTTGAAAATTCAGGTTGTTCAAAGCGGCACCGGCAGCATAGCCATAAGATTCAATTTCCCCAAATCCATACACGTAGGCCGCAAATCCTGAAGGATTGGATAGCTGATGAACCCCCTGAAAAATGGGTATCTGAGCAATCTGAAAATTGGGATCACCGGGCAGCGGAGAAAAATTGGATCCGATGTTTTGACCATCCAGTCGAGTTTGATTTTGATCTCCAGTCTTCACTACAATATTCACGTAATGGTTGACGATAGAAGGCAAATTGATCGCATTAAAAGTAAGCTGGGTCAGAAACTGCTCTACAGGACTGTATGAGATCATAAATGGATCTCCAAAATCCGAGTTGGGAGCATTAGGCTGATTGCAGGAAACACTCTTTGCAAAAACAGTGACGGAAGATGGCTTGGAAGTTTCAATTTTGGCAGATTCATCCACTCCAAATTCCAGCGGAATCCACTGTCCACGGTTGATGGTACCTTTTGAAGCCCCATTCACCCGTACTTCAGTCCCATCTTCAGAAGCTAAAACCTTTACCAGTTCTCCGGAGCTTCTGCCTGCGAGCGCGGTGTGAATAAATGAGGTGCCCCAGGTATTGATGGGATAGGTCTGCTGAAAAAGGTGATCATTGGCATTGCCACAGGATCCCACAGAAGTCCATTTGTTTCCTCCAAAAACAGCTATTTTCTTGCATTCATCTGCATTGTCGCCTACCACCCGTACTCGGGAACCGGTCAGGTCACCACGGGATTTGATCTGATAGCTTTGACCTTGATTTAGAGTAATTTCATAAGGAACACCTTTGGTATTTCCTGAAATAGAATTTTCCGTCAGAGTGATTTCAACCCGAGTATTATCCTCCGAACCTACCACCAACAGGGTGCTTTCGTTATTGACGTTAAGGTTAGATTGGGGATTTAATTCAAAATGAGAAGTAATGTAATGATCTTTTCCCAAGGCTCCGATGGGAAGAACGACTGTTCCGTCCGCACTTCGATACCGTTCATTGAATGCATGCACTGCTATTTTACCGGACGAAGTGATATGAATTCCTTTATTTTCAATTATTCCTGAGCTCCTATGGAGCATGTCAATATCCAGCGAGGAAACTCGCAACGTGTACTGCTGCCCTTGACCAAGTGTAAATGCGGTGGAATTTCCTGCGTACTCAATGGCTCCGGTGGTATTTTCATTGGCTGTGATTAAAATAATCCAATAATCCAACGCACCGGCATTGTTAGGACCGCTGGGAAGTATTCGGTTGTTTTCCATAAAACCTACCCAAAACTCCTTCCCAATCGTGGACATTTGCGCAAAAGATACCAAGGGACTGGTCATCAAGACAGTCAGAAAAATAAGGCCCCTAAGAAATCTTTTGAGGAAATGTTCGCGCATTTGATACCAATCAACCTGTCAATATAAAAAACACTTCAAACTTATCTGTTGAAAATTCTTTAAGGGTGAAATTAAGCTAGGCCAAAGCTTGATTTTACCAAGCCGAAAAAATATTATTCTCTATCTTTGCGCCTCTCAAAAACAGAAAATATCCATGATTTCAGTAGATAATTTATCACTCAAGTTTGGCAAAAGGACACTATTCGAAGAGGTCAACCTCAAGTTCACACCCGGCAACTGTTACGGGGTGATCGGAGCCAACGGAGCTGGAAAATCCACTTTTTTGAAAATCCTATCCGGGGAAATTGAATCTACTTCAGGAGCGATCAATATCACTCCAGGTCAGCGAATGGCCGTATTGAAGCAAAATCACTTTGAATTCGACGAGGTAGAAGTACTCAAAACCGTCTTGATGGGGCATAAGAAGCTGTATGCCATCATGAGTGAAAAAGATGCCATCTACCTGAAGGAAGATTTTACAGAGGCAGACGGTATTCGTGCTTCTGAGTTGGAAGCTGAATTTGCGGAAATGGACGGCTGGAATGCCGAATCCGATGCAGCGGCGCTACTTTCAGGTTTGGGTATTTCAGAAGATATCCACTACAGCCAAATGAAAGACTTGGCCGGTAACCAAAAAGTACGGGTCCTTTTGGCGCAGGCTCTTTTTGGTAATCCGGATATCCTGATTCTTGACGAACCTACCAACGACCTCGATGCAGAAACCATCGTATGGTTGGAAGACTTCTTGATTGATTTCAAGAACCTCGTGATTGTGGTATCTCACGACCGTCACTTCCTGGATACTGTTTCTACGCACATCGTGGATATTGACTTTGGAAAAATCAAAATCTACTCCGGTAATTACACCTTCTGGTACGAATCTTCTCAGCTTGCCCTCAAGCAGCGTTCCGATCAAAACAAGAAGGCTGATGAAAAGCGAAAAGAACTTCAGGACTTCATCGCCAGATTCTCTGCCAACGTAGCCAAATCCCGTCAGGCTACCGCACGAAAGAAAATGCTCGAAAAACTCAATGTGGACGAAATCGAGCCTTCCAGCAGAAAATATCCGGGCATCATTTTCAAGCCTGAGCGTGAGGCAGGTGATCAGATCTTTATGACTGAAAACCTCGAACTGAAAGCGGATGGAGTGACCTATTTCACCGACGTCAACTTGATGGTGGACAAAGGCGACAAAATTGCCTTCATCTCCAAGACCAAGCAGGCTGTCAATAAATTTTTCCAAACCATCACCGAAGAAATCAAACCTACCAAAGGAAACCTGAAGTGGGGAGTAACGATCAACAAGGCCTATTTGCCAAATGATAACTCTACCTATTTCCAAACTGATTTGAATCTGATCGACTGGCTGAGACAATACTCCACTAATCAGGAAGAGGCCTATGTAAGAACCTTCCTGGGCCGAATGTTATTTACCGGTGAGGAAACCCTGAAGAAATGTACCGTACTTTCCGGAGGAGAGAAGGTTCGCTGCATGATCTCCAAAATGATGCTTCAAAACCCAAACCTCTTGGTCATGGACGAACCGACCAACCACCTGGATTTGGAGTCCATTACAGCCTTCAACAACGCCATCATCGAATTCAACGGGACGGTATTGATGTCATCCTATGACCACACCTTTGTACAGTCCTCTTGTAATCGCATCGTGGAATTCACTCCAAACGGGACCATTGACCGAAGAATGCCTTACGATGACTACTTGGTAAGTGCCGAAATCAAGGCGCTTCGTGAAAAAATGTACGGTAAAAGCTAAGCACTAAGGCCTTGCTGCTCACTGCGATCATCATTTATCTAGCATTGACTGTAGCTGTAGGAGCTTGGTCTTCCAAATTGGTCAAAAACTCCAACGACTTTGTATTGGCAGGGCGATCCCTGCCTCTTTTTCTTTCTGCTTCTGCCCTTTTTGCCACTTGGTTTGGTTCGGAGACGATCTTCGGAGCTTCCTCTGTTTATTTGGAGGAAGGGCTATTGGGAGTGATCGAAGATCCTTTTGGAGGAGCGCTATGTTTAGTTCTGTTTGGCATGTTTTACCTACGTCCCATGTACCGGATGAATGTGCTCACAATCGGTGACGTTTTCAAAAAAATTTTCGGAAAGCGGATCGAGTTTTTCGCTTCGGTATTTATGATACCTGCCTACTTTGGCTATGTAGCGGCTCAATTGATAGCTTTGAGCTTGGTATTAGGAGCAGTGACTGACCTCAGTTTGACCCAGGGTGTTTTGATTTCTGCTGGAATTGTCGTGTTCTACACCTTTTTGGGAGGAATGTGGGCGATATCCATCACTGATTTTATTCAAACCACCATGATTGTGGTGGGATTACTTTGGGTGGCAATGATGGTAGCCAGTGAAGCCGGAGGAGTTGGAGAGATATTCGCACAGGCACCTCCTGAGAGTTTTCAATTTTTTCCTGAAGCTACCCTTTCAGGCTGGACCAAATACCTCGGAGCTTGGATTATCTTGGGATTGGGAAGTATTCCCTCACAGGACATATACCAGCGCGTGATGTCTTCCAAATCAGAGAAAGTAGCGGTTCGTTCAACCTATTTGGCTGGAGCTTTTTACCTCAGTTTTGGATTACTTCCCCTATTTATTGCCTTGGGAGCCAAAGTCCTATATCCTGAACTATACCTCGAAAACAAACAAATGCTGTTGCCCTCCATGGTCCTGAAGCACGGAGGAATGCCCGTACAGATCGTATTTTTTGGTGCATTGATTTCCGCAATCATGAGTACGACAAGTTCGGGCTTGCTGGCTCCTGCTGCAATTATATCCGAAAACCTAATCCGCCCTTATTTTGGTAAAAAACTAAAGGAAAGCCATTTTCTGTGGATTCTCCGATTCAACGTAGTGGCTGTTGCCTTGATTGCTATTTTAATGGCGTCCTGGAAATCCAACATCTACGAATTGGTAGCCGGTGCTTCCATCCTGATGCTGGTCTCCTTATTTGTCCCGCTGACTGCAGGACTTTATTGGAACAAAGCATCCAAAATGGGTGCCTTGATGTCTATGGTATTCGGAATGATCGTATACCTCGCCTCAGAAAATTACCTTCAAACCGACGAATCACACCTCATTGGCCTCTTAGGCAGTGGGCTATCTATGATAATAGGAAGCTTGCTTTTCCCTGACCAAACCAACACCTCTTATGAACTACCCTAAGCTGATCTTACAAAAAGGAAAAGAAGTCTCTTTGCTGAGAAGACACCATTGGGTTTTCTCGGGAGCGATCGCCAAGACAGATCCCGGAGTGGAAAATGGGGACTTGGTTGCGGTGTATTCTTCAAAAAATGAGTTTCTCGGAATCGGCCATTTTTCTCAAGGATCGATTATGGTCAGGATCATTTCCTTCGAAGAAAGAACCATCGATCAACACTTTTGGAAAGAAAAAATAGCTTCAGCTTTTGCAGTAAGAAACGCATTAGGACTAACTGATAATCAAGACACTAATGTCTATCGCTTGATTCATGGGGAAGGTGACGGTCTACCTGGATTGATCATCGATTATTACAACGGGACAGCCGTCATACAAGCCCATCATGTGGGAATGCACCGTCACACTCAGGAGGTTGCGGAAGCATTGAAAAGCGTCTATGGAAAGAGCCTAAAAGGAGTCTACGACAAAAGTGCTGAAACTCTTCCCAAAAATTTGGGTATCGAGTCCAACGAGTGGATTTGGGGGAAAGCGGAAACTGACTTGGTCAAGGAGTACGGCGCAACATACCGAATCGATTGGGAAAAGGGCCAAAAGACCGGCTTTTTCATCGATCAGAGAGAAAATAGAAAGTTGGTTTCCACCTATTCCAAAGGGAAAAAAGTACTGAACACGTTCTGCTATTCAGGCGGTTTTTCTGTTTTGGCGCTTCAAGAAGGTGCTTCAGAAGTCCATTCAGTGGACATTTCTGCCAAAGCCATTGAGCTGACTGAAGAAAATGTACGTCTGAATGCCGGATTCTCCGGAAAGCACGAGTCGATTGTAGCCGACGTAGTCAAATACATCCGGGAGATCGGAGACGATTTCGATTTGATCATTTTGGACCCGCCCGCTTTTGCCAAAAACATCAAGGCTCGACATAATGCGGTCCAAGCCTACAAGCGACTGAATGCCGAAGCGCTTCGCAAAATTAAGCCTGGCGGAATTCTTTTCACTTTCTCCTGTAGTCAGGTGGTAGACAAAAGTCTTTTCTCGCACACCATCACTGCGGCTGCTATGGAGAGTAAGCGAAAAGTAAGAATCCTGCACCAACTTTCTCAACCTGCAGACCACCCGATTAATATTTTCCATCCGGAAACTGAGTACCTAAAAGGTCTTGTCCTGTTTGTTGAATAAGTTTCAAACAATTTGATCACTTCTCTTATTTCTTTTGTACTAATTTCACTTCAATAAATACGCAACATATGTATACAGGACTTCAGCACGCACATTCAGGATTAGCCTATTTGGCCCTCCTTGGTTTGGTCATTGTAATCTTTTGGGCCTTGGTCGGCTCACTTTCCGGAAGAGAATTTCAGGAACGTGACCGCAAGATCGCTATGATCACTTTCATCATTTGCCATATCCAACTCCTTTTGGGTCTGATCCTTTATTTTGTGAGTCCGCTTGGATTGGCTCTATTGACAGGTGGCGGTGCGATGTCAGACGCAGCCGCAAGACTTACGGCTTTGGAACACCCATTAATCAATATCGTGGCCATTGCCATCATCTCCATTGGGTATATCCGCGCTAAAAAAATAGAAGCTTCCCGTGCTAAATTCAGAAGCATCTACATGCTATATGCAGTAGGTTTTGTACTAATCATCAGCCGAATCCCTTGGTCTGCATGGTTGGGATAACCCACTCATGACTACTCATCACAATCCGGCCCGAAAGCCGGATTTTTTTATTTAAATCGATCTTGACTTATCCCAAGAAGCCATTGAGCTATGCTAAAAATGCGATTAAAAAAACTTTCTGCAACTTTGTTTCAAAACCTTTGGTTTAATTCCTGTTCTCCTCCTACTTTTGCAACAATGATTCAAAAAGGGATATTCACACTAAGTCTATTCGTATTCGCCTTAACGCATGTTTCGGCTCAGAAATGCGATTTGGTACTAAGAGGAAAGATCCTTCATCAGGAAAATGATCAACCCATTGAGGCAGCCTATGTTTGGATTTTGGAGACCAGAACCGGAGGCACCACAGATCAAAACGGAAACTTTGTAGTTCGAGAACTTTGTCCGGGAACTTACACAGTTACCGTCCAATATTTGGGTCATAAAGAAATTAGACAAACCATCAACCTAAGCGGAAGTACCACCAACCAGACATTCAAAATGCAGGAAGAATCGGTAGCTCTTTCAGGCGTGGAAGTCCATGGTCATCGGGAGGCAGTACAGACGACCACTGCTGTGAGTTCGCTTTATGGGGAGGCACTGCTTCAATCTCGAGGTGAAAACCTAGGAGAAAGTCTGAAAAGGGTAGCTGGTGTGACGACATTTTCTACAGGAAATACCATCTCAAAACCTGTGATTCATGGATTGCATAGCAATAGAATCATGATTCTAAATAATGGGATCCGTCTGGAAGGTCAACAATGGGGAGCCGAACACGCTCCTGAGATCGATCCTTTTCTAGCTGATGAAATTACCGTAATCAAAGGTGCCGAAACAGTAAGATTCGGTCCTGAAGCCATGGGAGGTGTAATTCTGGTCAATCCTCCCACGCTACCGACCAGTAAAAACCATCTAACTGAAATCAATCTGCTTGGTGCATCAAACAGCAGAATGGGAAACCTGGCTGCTTCGCATACAGGAGGTTCTGAAAAAATCCAAGGACTAGGCTATAGAGTACAAGGTTCAGTAAAAAAAGCAGGGAATGTGAGAACTCCCGGCTATTTCCAAGCCAATACCGGCATGGCAGAGTACAACTTCTCCGGTTCGGTAGGCTACAGCTCCAAAAAACTTGGAATAGAAGGCTATTACAGCTTTTTCAATACTGAAATTGGGATTTTGAGGGATTCCCATACCGGCAATTTATCCGATCTGATTGAGATCATCGAAAATGGTGAACCCTTTCTTAAACCCAACTTTACTTATCAAATTAACAATCCAAAGCAGGTGGTATCTCACCATTTGGCCAAAGTAAAAACACATTACCATCTTAATCCTGAACTCAAACTCAACTTCCAATATGGGTTTCAACTGAACCAACGACAGGAATTTGATCGAAGAAGAGGTGATTTGAATGCGCGTCCTAGTCTGGATTTAGAACTTTTTACCAATACCATAGATCTATTTCTTGATCACAGCAGAAACTCAAATTGGAGTGGATCTTTTGGAATCAATCTAATCCAACAAGCCAACAGTAATGTACCCGGTACAGGAGTGACACCCTTGATTCCAAATTATGACATGATCAATGGCGGGATCTATTTGATGGAAAAATACCTAAAAGGGCCTTTGGAACTAGAAGGCGGCATAAGATATGATTACAGAACTGTAAGTGCGGCAAGGTTTGTAGGAAATGACCTGCAAGAAGCTGATTTGGAATACCAAAACTTCTCCGCTTTTATGGGTGGATTATATCAGTTGAGTCCCCATTTCGCATTTACAACCAATTTGGGAACAGCCTGGAGACCACCCAATGTAAATGAACTATTCAGTCAGGGGCTTCACCATGGAGCTGCTGCTGTGGAAATTGGTGATGCAAATCTAAATTCCGAAAAGTCAGTCAAATGGGTAAATGGTCTTGAATATGAAGGTAAGCGAGGTACCGCAGAGCTTACGGCCTACGTCAACCAAATCAATGAATACATTTATCTAAATCCTACCGGTGGCACCTTTGTCAGTCTGAGAGGCACCTTCAATGTCTATGAATATCTGCAGGCCAATGCATTGTTTTACGGCGTGGATCTTTCAGGAACTTACCAGTTCTCTGATCGTCTCAATGGATACCTGAAAGGTTCCGTTATCAGAGCAAAGAATACCGAGACTCAAACCTATTTTCCATTTATCCCTTCTGACAGGATGGACTGGGGATTGGCCTATTCTTTTGGAAAGGAATCCAACCGAATTACCCTCAGTAACCTCGTGGTAGCAAGACAAACCCGAGAGCCCGAATTTGATCTTTCGCCTGCTCCTCCGGCGTACACATTAATCAATCTGGGCTATAACAGAAAAATAAAACTATCTGATAATCAGTTAAATGTAGGTTTACAGATTAATAACCTACTCAATACGGAATATCGAGAATACATGAATCGGTTCAGGTACTTTACGGCCGATATGGGACGCAACATTTTACTTAAACTCAATTACCAATTCTAACTATCAATTATTATGAAAAACCTACAAAAACTACCCCTCTACCTGTTTGCTGCCCTTACCATGGGATTTGCATCTTGCGAAAGCGAAGATCCGGAGAAAGAAAACGAAGGTGAAGTAATCACAGATGTAACCTTGAAATTTCAGGAAGTAGATGCTTCAAATAATCCTATAGGTTCAGCTGTATCTTTCAAGGCAAGCGATCCCCAAGGTATAGAAGTAGGCAAAACACCTACCATTCAAACGATCAACCTTACCAAAGGCAAAAAGTATCTCATGACAATTGAAGTGCGAAATGCCATTGAAAATGAAGATATCACCAAGGAAATTCTTGAAGAAGCAGCAGAGCATCAGTTTTACTTCTTGGGATCAGCGTTCACCAGCAACATTTTGACGATCGCCTATGCCGACGCAGGAGGAATCGCTTTAGGTCTAAGAAATTTGGTCACAGTATCTTCTTCTCCTGGAACCAACAATACCTCAATGAGAGTGGTATTAAGACATGATTTAAACAAAAGCTTCGCAGGAGCAAACAATCCAAACTTTGAAAACTTTGTTCAAGCTGGTGGAGAAACAGATTTAGACATCACCTTCCCAATTGTTTTGAATTAATTCCAAAAATAGAAAAGGGCGGATTTGATCGAAATCCGCCCTTTTTTCATGTACTTATACGATTAACCACTACCACTAAAAATCAAAAAAGGCCGGAATATAACTCCGACCTTTTCCTGCTCTCAAACCTATTAAACCTATTGTAGATATTCAATTCATGAATACACTCGAAAAGTAGAGAATGTTTTTTTTCTGTCCAAACAATCGATTGCGAAAAATTTTCAAAATTTTATTCGGCAGGACCCAAACCCATTTAATTATCAGAAAATCAAGACTTTTAATTCAAATATTTTTTATCATAACCTTCAAATAATCCTTTTTTACCTTTATTGCCAAATTTCCTATGCCGACTAGAGCTCATCCCCTCGCCTCCAAAATATTTGAAGGATTTCTTACCTACATCGAGACCTTCAATACCTATACGCGTCTGGCGCCGCTTTACTTTGCTCAACGAAACTGGCAAGCCACTCAACTCAATCATCGGCAGCGACTTAGGCTGTATAAAGATCTCTTGTTTCAGCTTTCCTCGGTTTTCCAAGAAATCCTTGGCGAAGACAACACCAATAGACAAATCTGGCAACTCATAAAAAGTGAATACCAGAAAATGATCAGCAAACGTCCTGATGTGGAGCTTGCAGAGACTTTTTTCAATTCCGTATTCAGAAAAACCTTCCCAAACAATGCCCTCGATGAAGAACTCATGTATGTCATGGAAGGGTACAATACCTGCGAAATCCGAGAAAATTCAGACCTTCTCCTCACTTATCCCGCTTCCATGGGATTGGAGCAAATCATTCGTCAGATTCTTGAGGATTTTGATTTTGGAGTTCCGTTCATGAATAAGGAGCAGGATGTTGAATTTTTGATCAGAGGAGTCAAAGATGTGATTCTGACTAGATATCAAGTAGAAGTCGGTACCAAAACCCAATTACTCAAGCCTGTTTTCTATCGAAATAAAGCAGCCTACCTAATCGGGAGAACTTATGTGGGCAAAAAATGGATGCCCTTTATCATCCCGGTTTTGAATGGTCCGAAAGGGATTTATGTGGACACGCTGATTTTTGATCCCAACATCATGAGTCATCTTTTTAGCTTCACCAGATCCTACTTTATGGTGGAGGCAGAGGTACCTTCTCAGATCGTCGGGTTCTTAAGTTCCGTGATTCCCCACAAAAAAATCCATGAACTCTACAATGCCATCGGATTCAACAAACATGGGAAAACGATCTTTTACCGTGATTTTTTGCACCATTTGGAGCGAAGCACCGATCAGTTTGTAGTCGCCCCCGGGATCAAAGGAATGGTGATGACAGTGTTTACTTTGCCTTCTCTCAACATTGTCTTTAAACTGATCAAGGACCATTTTGAACCGCCAAAAAATATGACCCGACAGGAGGTGAGAGAAAAATACAAGCTTGTCTCCTTGCACGATCGGGTGGGCCGGATGGCTGATACACATGAATTTGAACACTTCCGAATTCCCATGGATAGAGTCAGTCCAGAGTTGATCAAAGAGTTGAGAAATACAGCCAATTCCCTTTTACGAATTGAAAACAATACCCTGATCATCAAGCATCTTTATACCGAGCGGAAGATGGTTCCCTTGAATATATTCCTAGAAAGCTGCTCTGTCAAAGAAGGCCAAAAAGCAGTAGAGGACTATGGTCGGGCCATTTTACAATTAGCCCAAGCCAACATTTTCCCTGGCGACATGATGACCAAAAACTTTGGACTGACTCGTCAGAAACGGGTCATTTTCTACGACTACGATGAGATTGAGTTTTTGGAGGATATGAATTTCAGAGAAAAGCCAAGGCCGGAGACTTACGAACAGATTTATGCTTCCGAGCCTTGGTACGAGATCAAAAAGAATGATGTATTTCCGGAGGATTTCAAACGGTGGATGATCGGAAGAGCGGATTTAAAACCCCATTTTCTAGCTTATCATAGAGATTTATTTGATCCGGCATTTTGGCAGGGGTTACAGCAAAGAATACAAAACGGAGAATTAATTCATGCCATCCCTTATCCTGAGGAGATTAGATTCCGTCCCGGAGAGCCTGATTAAGCGAGTTTAATTTCTTTCTTCCTTTGTTAAAACTTATTTTTGGCGACTCGGGTTAATCCTACCACCTACTCCAACATGGTTATAGAAACTTCAGTAGCACCTTCTACCCGAACCCAAACCAAAAAAATCATCCTTCATACCGAAGAGGACGATAGCAGACCGGTTTACCTTTCGGGCAATTTCAACAATTGGGCAACTCAGGATTTTCGATTTAAAATGCAGAAAATCAAAGAGGGAGTCTATGAATTTGCTTTTCCGAATACTCCTGAATTTGAAGGCGAACTTATCTATAAATTTACCAAAGGGGACTGGTCAGAAGTGGAAATTGACCATCACGGAAACCGGACTCCCAACAGGCATTGGAAGGATGACAGGTCAATCAAAGTGGAAAAAGTAGCCAAATGGCGAAAAAACTGGCTGCCCTATCGTCCATCTCAATTGCCCCAAATCCATTTGATTTCGGAGGAATTTGAAATCCCTCAACTTAACAAAACCCGGAAGATCTGGGCCCTGCTCCCACACGATTACGACACGAGCATAGATCATTATCCCGTCCTATACCTACAGGATGCACAAAATCTTTTTAATGAAAATGCCGAGTTTGGCAATTGGCAAATCGACAAAAAACTCGCAGTGATGTCAGATTACGGCATTGGAAAAGTGATCATCATTGCCGTGGAGCATGGGGAGAAAGAGCGCCTTCTGGAATACAATGTGGGTAAAACCGTGCTCGGAAAAGGCCAAGGCAAAGAATACATCCGCTTTATCACAGATACCCTCAAGCCTTTTGTAGACAGAACCTACCGCACCAAACCCGAGAGGGAGTTTACAGGAATCGGTGGCAGCTCGATGGGCGGACTGGTGAGTATTTTTTCCGGCTTGATGTATCCGGAGGTATTTGGCAAGCTGATGATCTTTTCGCCTTCACTTTGGGTGATTCCTAAGATTAAACTTGGATTCTTGGACATCTTCGAACCCATGGATACGCGCATTTACCTCTATGCAGGTGGTGAAGAAAGCGAGACTATGGTCGAGCATGTGACCAAATTCAGAAAGCGCCTTCTCAAGCGTGAAAGCCTTCAGGGAAAAATGAAAGTCAGACTTTCCATCAACGAACACGGCAAGCACAACGAATCTTATTGGAGCGACGAGTTCCCGAAAGCCATCGAATGGCTTTTCTTTAGTGATAAACCGGAGTAATCTCCCAACTACCCTACCATGCAGTTCAAACTTAATCCCAAAACCCCTTCTTCCTCAGGACTAAGGGTCATCCCTGTTTTTGAAAATCAGGTGCTCGATACCCTTGCGGCTAAAAACATCAAAATTTCCGTTCCCGCCTCACTTTTCTCAGGAAAAAAAGACAGTCAATACAGTTTTGATAGTCATGGACAAGTGATCCTTCTTTTGGGTTTGGGAGAAAATCCCGATTACAAAACCATTGAAAACAGTTTCCGGCGCGTGCTTTCCAAACATGCTTCCTTGGTCGAAAAAGAAGTGGTTTTGGATCTTCCAAGCAACATGGAATCTAGTCAAGTGGAAGCTGCCTTGGTGGGTTTTCAGCTGGGCGCTTATTCCATAGGTTTTTATAAAAAAGAGAAACCAAAAGAATACAGCAAGCTCAAAGTGGAGGTGCTCAACGAGCTGAAAAAGTCCAAAGACTTGGCAGAAAGAGCCGAAAAAATCGCCTCTGCAAAAATGGAAGCTTTTAAGCTCGTAGACCTTCCTCCCAATAAGATCACTCCTGAACACTTGGGCGACTGGGCAAAGAACCTTGGCGAAAAGCTAGACCTGAATGTTAAAGTTTGGGATTCCAAAAAAGCCAAATCCGAGAAACTTGAAGCCTTTTTGGCAGTAGGCAGAGGCTCTGCCAAAGATCCACGATTCATCATCCTCGAATACCGTCATCCTAAAGCTTCCAAACACGTGGGATTGGTTGGAAAAGGAGTCACCTTTGATACCGGTGGACTCAATGTCAAAACCCAAGGCATGCACCACATGAAATCAGACATGGGCGGTGCGGCAGCTGTTTTGGCTACTACCCAATTGGTAGCAGACCTTGGATTGCCTATCAACCTGACGACCATAGTACCTGCAGTGGAAAATGCCATTGATAAGGATGCCTATTTGCCATCTGAGGTTATTGGAAGCCATGCAGGATTGAGCATTGAGGTAATCGATACGGACGCAGAAGGCCGCCTGATCTTGGCTGATGGGCTTTCGTATTTGATCAAAAACTATTCTCCGGACCAAGTCATCGATTTGGCCACACTCACGGGAAGCGCCATTGGCACCTTTGGTTATGAATGCGCGGCCCTTTTCACCAACGATGGCAGTATCTCCCACGGACTGCAAGCTGCAGGAGAAGAAATCGGCGAAAAATCCTGGCCACTTCCGATTTGGGACAGCTACGCAAAAGAGATGGATTCCGAAATCGCAGATATCAAAAACTACCATGGTAAACCTTTTGCAGGTGCCATTACCGCCGCAAAATTCCTGCAGGCATTTACTCATGAGCATCCTGCCTGGGCACATTTGGATATCGCCGGTGTTGCATTTTCAGATACAGAATTTGCCAAAACCAAAACCGGGACAGCATACGGCGTTAGCTTGTTACTCCGCTACTTTGAAAGCATCCTTTAAAAATTATCCGGCAGTCTTCTGATTTGCCGGATTTTTTTTGACCTTAAGCTGTAAATAGATTTCTACCTATGAGTGATTCCAAGACTTTTCTCTGCATCTCCAATTACTTCAAAGGCAACGCCTTTTTGACCTCCCTAAAAAAACAAGGAAATCGTGTATACTTGGTAACCACCGAACAGCTTCGTGACAAACCTTGGGCTGAGGAATACATCGATGAAATCTTTTACATGCCTGGACAGGATCTGGATTGGGATATGGACTTGTTGCTCAAAGGTGTAGGAGGATTGATGAAGGAGCATAAAGTCGATGCCATTGTCGCACTGGATGATTATGACGTGGAAAAAGCGGCATTTTTAAGAGAAAACTTCAGAATTCCCGGAATGGGTCAAACTACCGGCCGCTACTTCCGTGACAAACTCGCCATGCGAATCAAGGCTAAAGACTCGGGAATCCGCGTACCGGCATTTTCCTCTCTTTTTCATAATGCCGATATCAATCACTTTGCAGATACGGTAGACGCACCTTGGGTTCTCAAGCCTCGCTCGGAAGCTTCTGCCCATGGCATCATCAAAGTGTATGACAAAGAATCCCTTTGGAGGCATTTGGATGAATTGGGCGACAACCGGATTTATTACCTCATCGAGCAATTCAAACCCGGCGATGTCTACCATGCCGATGGGCTACAGTTGGAGGGGAAGACATTGTTTCTGACCGTTTCCAAATACTTGGCCACCCCCATGGAGATTTCACAAGGCGGAGGCATCTTCCGTTCTGCGAATATTCCTTACGGCTCGGATGACGACAAAAAAATCAAGAAGGTCAATGAGGCAATCATGAAAGCCTTTGGGCTGAGAAATGGCGCCTCACACACGGAATTCATCAAGTCCAGAGAAGATGGAGAAATCTACTTTTTGGAGACTGCATCCCGTGTTGGCGGAGCACATTTGGCTGAGATGGTGGAAGCAGCCACTGACATTAATCTTTGGGTTGAATGGGCCAAAATCGAGGATGCCGTGGCAAAAAACAAAAAATACGAGCTACCAAAGGTGGCTAAAAACTATGCAGGCATTGTACTTACCCTTTCCAAATATGAGCATCCTGACCTCAGCAGCTATGACGATTCGGAAGTTTGTTTTCGAGTGCCTTTGGAATACCATGCAGGCTTGATCGTAAAATCACCCAAGCAGGAGCGCATCATGCAGCTCCTCGATCAGTATGCAGAGCGCTTTGCTTCGGAGCTATCTGCCACTGCCGAGGCCCCTGAAGTGAAGAAGTTTCATTAATTCTTTTTGTCAACGGTCCACGGTACACAGTCGACTGTGGTCTGTGGACTGTGGACTTTTCAAAACTTCTCCTCTACTCCCAAGCCAAACAAGGCAAAATCATACTTCACGGGATCATTCGGATCAAACTCACGTAGCCTTTCCGTCAGCTCCAAAGCTGTTTGCCAGTCGGTTTGCTTTCGGGTAATCAATCCCAGTTTTCTTCCTACCCGATCTACATGCAGATCGCATGGACAGATGAGTTGAGCAGGTTTTATCCTTTTCCACAGTCCAAAATCCACCCCATTGTCATCGTCTCTCACCATCCAGCGGAGGTACATGTTGATCCGCTTGCAAGCTGCTTTTCTTACCGGAGTGGCGATGTGCTTTTTGGTTCTGGAAGGGGCATCAGGAAGACTGAAAAAATACTCATGAAAATGAGTCAAAATGGACTCCATACTGTCTGCTTGCCCTGTTTGACCGATCAAAAAGGCATCCTCCAGACTCGCAAATCTCCTGTAATACCAAGAAAGGAAGTGTACAAAATAAAGCGTGTCCACTTCATTGAAGGTTCGGTGCTTGAAGTTCAGCAGGGATCTTAAATCCTCTTCCCGATGATGAAGGAGAAAATCATGAGGAGCATTATCCATCAGAGTAAAAAGTTCCAAGCACTTATTGATGATGGTTTTGCGCTGACCCCAAGCCAGGATGGCTGCGAAAAAACCTGAGATTTCAATATCCTGCTTTTTGGAAAACCGATGAGGTATGGAAATGGGGTCTAGTGTGATAAACCCCGGTTGATTGTATTGGATGACTTTTTCATCCAAAAAATCCTTGATTGCATTCATCACAAAGCCACTTTCACCTCTCCGCCTTGTGTTCCGTCAAACCATTTGAAGGAAAGTTCCTGATCGGTTTTTTCCGACACATGCCAATCAAAACACTTGATATTGGTCAACGAGCGAAGGCTATCTTCGTCCGGATTGTAAAGACAAATATCAAAATCCGGCATTTGCTTGGAATCAAGTGTATTCCATTTTTCTAAAATGAAGCCTTCCTCGATCACCCTTACTTTTTTCCCAAACACATAATCACTCAATACCGAAGGTACTCCATCTTTTCTCCTCAACTGAAAACCTGCCGGTCCAAATATGATTTGTTTAATCAGTTTGGCTTCCAGCAACTCATTGGAATAAGGCAAGGTCTCCCAGTCCGATTCTTTAAACACCACTTTGTTTCCTTCAGGCCTGATTCTGGTCAGAAGTTGAGAAAGTTTTGAGAAAAGAAAAGTCAAGCCGATAAAAATCAGTCCGAAACTAGCCAGAATAGGATAGGAAATGATTAAGATGGCATTCCAAATAAACCTAAACAGGTGATGGAAGAATAGTTGGAATTTATTCATGGTAGCTTACTCAGATCACAAAGGTACCCTCCTCCTTTAAGAATCCCAAGGAAGGGATTTTCAGCTTGATCTCTAAAAAAGAAAAAGCAAAAAAAAGACCTCTAAAGAGGCCTTTCTTAGCTGTTTCGATGGAGATTAGTAAAGAATCTCTACCGGAAATCTTTGATTGACTGCTTTGAGTTGGTCAAATGCTGCTTGGGAAAGTTTGATAACCAGTTTGGAATTATCACCAGTATCTGGAAGTGTACCCACTACCCTGGCAAATATGGTCAGGTCATTTTCTTCATTTTTAACCCGAATCACACTGCCTACAGGCGCAGTTCTATGAAGGACGAGGTACTTTTTATGCCCGCCAGTTCCCTCTATCAATTCTGCCTGACCCGTTTCTTTGATATTTTTAAAACCTCCCGAAGTGTTTTCCGGGGTAGGTTCTACGTTCATTTCCGCAGTGGATGAAGCGACTTTTGGAGTGCCTACAATAGGAACGGTGCTCGGTCCCTCAGGAGCTCTTCCGACTTTGATGACTTGACCTGCTCTGAGGTTGTTGGAAGTAAGCGCATTCCATTGAATTAGGTTTTCTACACTGCTTCCATATTCAGAAGAAAGCGAAAAAAGTGTCTCCCCAGATTTGACTGTATGTGAAATCCAGTCTCCAGGTGCAATAGGTGCCGAAGTTGCAACAGGTGAAGAAGCAGCCTTTACCGGTTCCGGTTTTGATTTTACAGTTTCCGATTTTGCTTTAGGAGCTTCCACTTTTTTCTCTTCTACCTTTGGCTGTTCTCTCACAGTAACAGGTTCAGAAGGTTTGGTAGCAGAGGCAACTTGAGTTTGGGTGGAACCAGCTTCATTGATTGTGAGCACTTGACCCACTTTTACTCCATTTCCTGAGAGCTTATTCCATTCTTTCAGCGATTCAATAGTCACTCCGTATTTTTTGGAAATGGAAAAAAGTGTTTCACCCGAGGTAACTTTGTGTGTGATTGATTTTGGTGTGGTAGCAACAGGAGTGGAAGCTACAGGCGCCGAATTCACGGGATTGGAAGCAGGTGGAGTTGAAGTAATTTTCCCTTCGTAAGGAATACGAATGGTTTGACCAATTTTCAAACCTTGCTTCAGCACTTCATTGGCATTTTGGATATCACTTACAGAAACTTGATATTTTCTTGAGATACCAAAAAGGGTTTCTTGAGGAGATACTTTGTGCAAAATGAACATTTTATCACCTACCCGCTCTACTCCAATAGAATCACCTGGAATCGGAACCGAAGCCTCTAATTTTGGAAGCGCGGCCAAAAAAAGTAGAAGAGAAAGGAAAGCAATTTTGGGTCTTAAAATCATAAACGTTACTGTGAGTTAGTGGTCAAAGGCTGGATACTTTTTAATATTTCAGAATTTAGCAATAATAGTGCTAAAAAGAGCCTATGAGGGGAATCTGAACCTTCTTATCAGCATCAAGATTTTCATTTTTTCAAAAACCACCAAAAGGAGACAGATCAAATTCAAAAAGGTATTTCCGGACAAATCTTTTCAATTTGCTATCTTTTCAAGCACAATTGCTATTCATGAAAAACATTCTGATCCTCTTTTTCTCCATCAGCCTTTTGATTCCTTCGGTCTTGCTTGGACAGGAAGCTGATAAAAAGGTCTACGTCTTCAAGATTGACAAAGACATTGATCCAGCGATGAATCGCAGGGTAAAAATCGCCATGGAAGAAGCCGAAAAGCTAAAGGCTGATCTCATTCTGATCGAGATGGATACCTATGGAGGTGCCGTAACTGATGCGGATGAGATCCGAACACGGATTTTAGAATCAGAAATTCCAGTCTATGTATTTATCAATAAGGATGCTGCCTCCGCGGGAGCTTTGATTTCTATTGCTTCGGATAGCATCTATATGGCGCCGGGTGCCAGTATAGGCGCTGCCACTGTGGTGAATGGCGTAGATGGAGCCGCCGCACCGGACAAATACCAATCTTACATGCGATCCATGATGCGCAGTACAGCCGAGGCCACAGGTAGAGACCCCAAAATTGCTGAAGCCATGGTGGATGAGAAAATAGAAATCGAGGGCATCTCTGAGGCCGGATCGGTAATTACTTTTTCTGTTTCAGAAGCAATTCAATATGGATTTTGTGAAGGCGAGTTTGATTCAGTGGATGAAATTCTTGCTGC
>JAGXQZ010000065.1 GCA_018336015.1 Algoriphagus sp.
TGAGGAAAGCGGGTAGCAAATACCAACTCAATGATGTAATTCTCCAAAGGCTCGGCGATATTGACCGCATTGATCTGGTTGCGGATATCGAAGATGTCCTGTTTGGAAAGGATAGGTCGTACCTCAGCGGCGTATTGCATATTGGACATGCGACGCATGACTTCCATTTCATCGGCCTTGCTTGGATAGTCGATGTGGACTTTCATCATAAATCGGTCTACTTGAGCTTCCGGTAGCGGATAGGTTCCTTCTTGGTCTACCGGGTTTTGGGTAGCTAGAACCAAAAATGGTCGATCCAAGGCAAATGTGGTCTCTCCGATGGTTACCTGCTTTTCCTGCATCGCTTCCAACAGGGCAGACTGTACCTTAGCCGGGGATCGGTTTACTTCATCTGCAAGAATCACATTGGCAAAGATAGGGCCCTTCTTTACTTCAAAATTGGAGGTCTGCTGATTGTAAATCATGGTACCGATCAAGTCGGAAGGAAGCAAGTCGGGTGTAAACTGGATTCGGCTGAAATCCAAATGAAGCACCTTAGCCAAGGTATTTACGGTAAGTGTCTTGGCTAGGCCGGGTACGCCTTCCAGCAAAATATGTCCATTGGTAAATAAGCCGATCAACAGTCGATTGACCATTTTATCTTGTCCTACGACTACCTTTTTGACTTCCTGAATGACTTCGGCGATTTTTTCCTGATGCATGTGCGATGCGAATTTGAGGCCTTAAATGGCTGGGCTAAAATAGGGGAAATTGTACCAACCCACAATCCCAAATCTTAACAGCGGTAAAGCCTGCGGCTGTCAGCTAAGGATTTTAGGAATTTTTAAGAACGACGGGGTGGTTTTGCCGACTGCTTGGAAGACTGTGTTTTCATAAATCCTGTCAAACCTAACCCCCGATAGACGGTCTCTTGATCGAGCTCACGGATTTCACCTACCTCCATTCCCGAAATAGTAATCTTCTCCATCGAAAACCTGACCAAGCGCAACGTAGGAAAGCCTACAGCAGCTGTCATTTTCCGAACCTGTCTGTTTTTACCCTCGATCAGCGTAAGTTCAATCCAAGTATCAGGAATAGCGGCACGGTAACGGATGGGCGGATTCCGTTCGGGGAGAGTGGGGGCTGGTTCTAAGATTTTGGCAAGTGCAGGTTTGGTTTTGTAGTCCGTGCCGTCCACATTGATAATGACCCCGGATTTAAGCTGATTCAAGGCTTCAGGCGTGGGGATTCCTTCGACTTGAGCGTAGTAAGTTCGCTGATGGCCAAATCGGGGATTAAGTAGGTGATGGTTTAGCCATTTGTCATCGGTGATCAGCAATAGGCCTTCGCTGTCTTTATCCAAACGACCCACGGGATAAACTTCACGGGGAAAAGCGCCAAGAGAGGCCAATGTGGGCCCCTCTCCGCTGAATTGTGTCAAAACCCCATAGGGCTTGTAAATAATGAAATACTTGGCCAAGTCCTTTAGATTAGCTTCCGCAGCCTACACAGTCAAAATGCGAATCCATAGGCTTAATCCCTTTGAGCTGCATCTCCAGGTTGTGAATTTCATCACGGACTTCCATGTCGGCAAACATGTCCCCGGTCAGTTTTCCTTTCAATGCCGCAATGGCATCCTCAAGGGCTAGTTTTTGTTGTTCGGTCATAAAAGTGATGTTTGGTTGTTAGTGATTGAGTGGTTTGAAAATAGCCAAATCAGGTGAATTGGTTCCTTTCGCGTGCAGATTTTTTTGGGTCAAAAATAGGGCCAGTTGATCCTCGGGAATACTCCTATTTCCGGTAGATAATGATTCAAGCCTAGCACACAGGTCTTTCCTATTTTTCCCAATTTTGTCTCTACCAATTTTTTATTTAATAAAGAGGAGGTAGGAAAGGGTAGGATGGAGAACCTAAGTCTTTATTATTCGTAATTTCTTGAAAAAAACTTCATGAAATTTTTCTGGTTTCTATGCTTTATCGGGATACTCTTTTCATCCTGCCAGGAGGAAAATCAAGTTCGAACTGTAGATAATTTATCCCAAAACCTGACCTCCGGGGTATGGGAAATCAGCTTTATTGATAAAAATGGCAGGATCCAAACGGAAGAATTCCAAGGGATGAGCTTTGTTTTCTATCCCAATGGCAAATCAGAAGCCTACCGTACCACACAGCTTATAGATCAGGGAAACTGGCGAGCCTACATCGATTCGGGAAAAATCAAACTTGAACTTTCTTTTACCATATTGGAAGGTCTCAATGGAGAGTGGAACCAAGATTTTATCCGGGAAAGTCAGATCACCCTACGGCGCAATACCCAAAATTCCCTGTTGGTTTTTGAAAAGATCTAATGGGCATTTTTACAGCATTTGACTTGGCAATTGAAAAAATCAAGTGGTAGGACTGGATTTTTCTGTCAAGTCATTTTGTAAATCAATCACCTTCCGCATCAGTTTTCGCTCCCGTTCGATTGCCTTTTTCTTGTGGTCTTCAAACTCCACTACCAAGTTTTTGTAGCTGTCTTTGGCTTCTTTTGCTTCCTTTTTTGTGGAAAAATCTTTCATAAAAAAGTAGATCAACACACCCACCAAAAGGGCAATTACCAATTGAAAAATAAGGTAATTAGAGGGAGAGGGAACTTTGGCGGGAGAAGGCTCCTCCTGTTGGTTGGCTTGGACTACTACTGGTGGGGTGGCGGTTTTTAAGCGGGAAAGTTCTTCCTCTTGCGTTTTTAGCTTGATATCTAAACTGTCTCTTTCCAATTTTAGTAACTCTTTAAGCGCGTGGATATCCGCCTTACTCGCCACTACATAAGCAGGCGAATTTTGCGCTGTTTTGAATATGCTATCAAAAGCATCTAATGTATTATGATCTGCTTTGACCTGGCCAATACATACATTCATTGAGGAAAATAAACAGATAATAGATAACTGTACAAGGAAAATCAATCGCATAGTAAGAAGCTCAGAGTGAGGCTTTTAAAATTGAGCTTAAAATAGGTAACAAGCAAATTATTTGTATGTTAACCTATTTTCAATCTGCAAAATGTGCCTTATCGAACTAGGTATTTGTTAGGATCTTAAATAAGATCATTTAGTGCTCCCTGTAAATGGACAAATAAAAAAACCGAACTTGAAAACAAGTCCGGTGAGTGTTTAAAAAAATGTAGGGTGAACAGCATCCACTTTAACTCAATAAAATCCTAGCTAAAGGTAAAGCCGCTATGTTACCTCTGGATTGTAGCATAATTATCAAATCGTGTAGGCAAGGCTTGCCCGAATCCTAGAGGTCCATGCTGAAAAATAGACTACACTTAATTCCAGCCCATTAACTCGACTAAAAATTGTTTTTTCTAGTTGGTCTTTTTAACTTATAGCAACAGTTTTTACTGATTCAATTTATTCTTTCACTTAACCTCACTTTTACTATGGAAAACAGACTTTCCATTCAGATCCCGGCAGCGGATCTCGCCGCGGCAAAAGCCGCACTCCAACAGGTGCAGACCATTTTGGCACCTTACGTGATCGCCCTCACTCCCGAACAGCGGAAGTCTCTTCCGAAGATGAGTGACGGCACGGAGCCTTTCGTCGCAAAGGTCATCGAGTACGCAGCGGATGCCCCTCAGTTTCTTCCTCCTTTTGTGAACAAGGATGAGTTTGACAAGGACTGGCAGGCTATCAGCGGATTGCTCCCCCTGCTGAGGCTATGTACTCAGATCGAGGACACGCTGAGCGACACCAGCATGATGGCGGGATCCGAAGCCTATGTAAGCGCGCTGAGCTACTACAACTCGGTGAAGCAGGCCGCGAGAGTCAACGCACCGGATGCCAAAGCTATCTATGAGGACTTGCGCAAGCGGTTTGAGCGAAAATCTCGAAACGGTAATGATTCCTCTCCGGAGTAGGACAAACAGAAAAGTTGCATGAATCCCCCTAATTAAGCCGGGCCTTTGGGTCCGGCTTTTTTATTGGAGCACTAGAAAGGTCCAGCTGCGGAGCAAAAAGACCCAACGCTGGCTTGAAAAGCTGCAAGTGGTGAGTAAAAAGGTGAAATGCATGAGTAAAAAAGCGAAGCCTCGGAGCAGAAAGGTGAATCAATTGAGCAAAAACGCGAAGCATCCGGCCAGAAAGGTGAAAACTCCGAACAAAATGAGGAAAGCTTGAACCCAAAAGGTGCAAAAGCCGAGCAAAAAGGTGGAACGTAAGAGCTAAAAGGTCCAACGTAGGAGTAATGAAGTGGTGGGGGGACTTCGGAAGTACCCCCTCGCCTTACTGCGCACCATGGAAGCAATCCTTGATGTAGGACTAGTCCTGGCCGGTTACAACAGGCCACAGTAGAGCCCTGAGTACAATCCACCACTGCCAAAAAAAAATCCCTGACCGAAGGGTCAAGGAGGGGTACAGCTTTTCAGAAAATCTAAACGAACTATGAGAGAAAAAGTGTCCATGGATTAGACTTGACAAACATAGTTCAAGAACTCGAATGCCTGATGATCTGAATATTATGGATTTTTAAACTAATCCTACTTGGGTCTTTGAGTTGGGCACCTAAAGCCGAAAAGTTGGAGTAACCGGTGAACTATTGAATAAAAAAATCTATTGAGCCTCAATTTCACTTCCATTTAGGATACACGTCTCACTTCTACAGCATTGGGTTGAAAGTGGTTTTATTTAGGTAGTGTACAGCTCTAGCAACTAGGCATCTTATTTCTTACCATGTTTCCAATGTTAAGTTTTTGACCAATTTTTTAACATACAGATAATATGACCTAATTTTGATCTATAGCAACTGAATTATACACGGACATCATGGAAAAAATAACCAAAAAAGAAATTGCCAATACGGTAGAAGCAGCAATGGGAACTACCCTTGAAAAGCTACACATCACCTCGCCTTCCAAAAAAACTGAAAAGGTACTTCACAAGGTATCCAAGGAATTTTCAGGCCAATTGAAAAAAGAGGTGAAAAAGATGGATAAAGAAGCCGCAAAAGCAGCTAAAAAAGTCAAAAAAGCGATCCAAAACGTTTAACACGAGGAGACACTTTTTGCTTACACCACCCGATGCCGAACTAGGTTCCAATGAATCTAGTTCGGCATTTTGATTTTGGTGCTTGGAATACTCTCGATTTTCAGTACTTCTTCGCTTAGACTGGGCAAATTGAATGATTAATTGTTTGGTTTTGGCAACCCCGAATGGGGTTGAACTTGTGTGTAAGGAATTAAATCCCCAGAGCTGTAGGGGATCCAAGGGATAGAATTGGGCTAAAGCCCCATGACACAAAAATTCTCAGGGTGGAATGGGCTAAAGCCACATTCCAATTCAAAATAGAAGCACCCTAGATTTGAATTGCCTCCTGCTTCAGATGGGTAATAATGAATTGCCTCCAGCTGAAGCAGGAGGCAAAGAATCAATCACCCTAGTTCCCGGGCTTTAGCCCAATCCTAAGGATAGCTTTAGGAAAATGGAATTACATCCCGACAGCTGTACGGGATCCAGAAAAATATAAAAGCGTAGATGCAATCTACGCTTAGTCTACCCCCAGCTTGGGGGCTTAAACCATGCGTCCCTTCAGGACTCGTGATCGAGATGAAAAGAGTTCGACCCGCTTCGGGGTCGCATAAACCAAAGAATAGGGATCGTTTTATCCACGGGTTTCACCCGCGGTTATTCAAAAGTTTGACCCCTTCGGGGTCTTAATCAGAAACACTGTTCCATCCAATATATGATCCTGAAAGGATCGAACTTCTCAATAGCCCCCGGTGTAGTCGGTGAGCGAAGTCGAACCGTAACCGGGGGAAAAATGAATGATGATTGATTTGGTTTTGGCAACCCCGAGAGGGGTTGAACTTCAGGGAAAAGGAATTACAAATTCCAAAAAATAGAAGGGTGTAATTACAAATTACACCCAGCATCCACTTGAACTTCAAAACTTAAATAAGAAAGTCTACACCTAGAAGAGAATGGAATTACATCCCGACAGCTGTACGGGATCCAGAAAAATATAAAAGCGTAAATTGCATCTACGCTTAGACCTAAGGATTTATATCACTCCCAGACTAGTATTGGGATACTACACCTAGATGAGTCAAAAAAGCCATCCAAAAAGTTTAACACGAGGAGACACTTTTTGCTTACACCACCCGATGCCGAACTAGGTTCCAATGAATCTAGTTCGGCATTTTGATTTGAGCTATATTATTAAATATTCGATTTTATCTGGCTCTATAGATTGAGGTAACTGGAAGGGGGATCTGGTGTGAAATCGAGTGACAAGATGAATTGAGAGCTGTGAGTAATACTGCCAGTTATTCCCATTCTTTTCAGAAAGGTTTACGGAATGTTATGATCTCATGAAGTATGATCATCGGTGAGAGAAAGCCTTTGTAGAATACCGATTTTTGCAAAAAAGTACCTTTATGGAGTTCAGTCTTTTTGAATACCTAACCGACCACCAGGTGGAAGGCTACTCCCAAGTCAAAAGCTTGGAAGCTGAGAAAGGAACCTTGCTCTATCAACCCCCACAGCGGATTACACCGATCTATGAATTGGTCAAAGGAGCGGTAAAAATAGGGACTTACTCTCCCCAAGGTGAGGAAATCTGCTATGACCTACTCAGACCGGGCGACTTTTTTGGCAACCTCCAATACCTCAACGGGCAATTCTCAGAATTTGCCAGGACACTCACCCCGGTGATTTTACGGTCGTATGAGCAGCCTTTTTTCAAAAAAATCACCACCCATATACCGGAGATCTCCGAGTGGTTTTCTTACAAACTAGTCAGCCGCTGGTGCCTGGCGGAGGATCGGTTGTATGCCGTGCGCAGTATGGATGCGCGTGAAAAAGTGCAGCGAATCATCAAGCAGTTTCAAGGGAATCTGGAAGATGCTACCGGCAAAAATCAGCTGGTATTTGATCTCCTCACCATGCAGGACTTGGCAGATCTGACCGGGATGACCCGACAGACGGTATCTAAAGTAATCAAGGAAGAATACTTCCGATCCGGCCTTGCCCGATCCAAAAGAAAGAGCTGAAAAAACCGGTCGAAACATCGACCGGCTTTCAGGTTGGAGGCAAAATATTATTTTTTGATCCCTGGGTAGAGGTTACTTTCAGGAAGTTCCATTTTCAGATTGAGCAGGTAATCCACCACTGCTGCCACATCCACCAAGCTCATTTCCTGGATCTCCACGTTGGATTTGATTCCCGCACCCCAGGCAATAAAGCCTGTTTCGATCTCATCAAAATCAGGGAAAAATCCGTGCGTGCCCCCTTTGGCAGGCTTCAATACGGCTCCCTGCGTACTGGCAGAAAATGATACTCCGCGGATAGGGGCCAAGGCCAAAGCGGCGTTGGGATCTGCTCCGATTTGAGCCAACTCTTCCTTCTCCACTACACGAAACAGTTTCTTGTAATTTTCCGGCAGTTGGTTCAAAATGGATTTTACCTGATCCAGCGTTTTCTGATCCTTAGGATCTTTGAGATGCAAAAATGCCGAGGCTCCACTGGTATGGAATGTTGCTTTCCAATTGCCTCTATCCGGCTTGTTTTCCATCAATCCTGCTGCTACGAGCCATACATTTGGGCTGATGGAACTATGAATATTGACAAATCCGTGATCTCCGGTGACGATGAAGGTCGTTTGGTCTAAAATACCGGCACGCTCTGCTGCTTCCATGATTTTGCCGATGGCACGATCGGTGGCGGCAAGGGATTTTCTAACCATGAGTCCCTCTCTTCCTTCTTCATGCTGGAAATGATCCGTAGCAATCAGGTGCAAGGTGATCAAGTTGGGCTTGTAGGTTTCGAGGACATAGCCGGCCATTTCTCCGATTCGATCTTCGCGATTGAGGTAATCCCCATTGAAGGTGCGCAGGTTGAGCTTGCCCAATACTTGCTCTTCCAGCTCAGCGAGGAGCCCTTTTGGATTTTCCTCATTTCGCATTGGTTCTATTCGGCCAAAACCTTCTTCCAGACTCCAAAATTCAGGAAGGTTGTAATCAATAGGTGCACCTACCGTGACCGGCCAGATAAAGCTGGCAGATTTCATTCCTTCTTTTCTGACTGCATCCCAAAGGGTAGGCACTTTGATCTTTTCAGATTCCCAATACCAGCGTCCGGTCTGTCCTCCTTCTTCAAATGGGGCATTGTAATAAATACCATGAGCCGCAGGCGTACGACCAGTCACAATGGTGGTATGGGAAGGATAGGTGACCGAAGGAAAAACACCTGTCACTCCTTCTGCTCGTGCCCCTTCTGAAGCCATCTGCTGGAGATTGGGTGCAGGCCAAGATGGATCAAGGTAAAAGTCAGGTCTGAACCCATCAATGGAAATTAGAACCACATGGTTGCTTGGGCGGTCCTGGGCTATGGTTTGAGAGACGCCCATAGCCAGAAAAAGGACCGGCATCAGTCCCAAGCTTAAAGATTTTAAATAGCTCATGGTGAAAATGGATTTTATCAAGAGTGAAAGAAAAAAGACCCGGATTTCACGGAAGGAAAATCCGGGTCTTGATTTATGATATCAATTAAAAGAAGATTCTTCCTGAAATCTGAACTTGGTAAGGAGTACCGCCCGGATTAGCCACGCCTACGTTAGGATTGATCTGGTAGACATATTGCTGCTTCACTCGGTCAAAGTTTCGGAGTGTCATCAGGTTTTGGTTACCCAGGTTTTTGGATGTACCCCATTCTTTGTTAAACATATTGGCGAGGTTGAAAATATCGGCTCCCAATTCAATACCTGTTCTTTTGGCATTGTTGAGGTAGAATTTTTTGGTCACACGCACATCCCAAAATCCGAAGTATCCATTTTCACCCCCGTTTCTTTCGGCTACCTTGCCCAAGCTGTTCTGGATATAAGAAAGTGCTTGGTTGTTTGGATTGGCCAAAACCTCTTTCATTGCTGTTGCGACAGATTCAGTTAAACCCGGGGTGTTTGGATCAAATACGAAGGCTAAATCGTTGGAATTGACAAAATCACCATTCACGTTACCATTTACCACAAGTGAATATCTAGTACCTCCGATGCCTGAATATCTGACTCCCACTGTCACTCCCTTGAATGATGGAAGTGTTCCATAGAATACCACTTTTTTTCTATACTGACCATTGGAATAACTCATACGGGAAAGATCTCTAGGATCGTCTACAACGGCCTGTCCAAGTGTAGCTGTATTTGCCACATTTCCATTGTAAGAAGTATTATCTCTTGAATCGTTCCAAGTGTAGCTAGCAGTGATCTGACCATCTTTGAAGTATCGGTAAGTACCGTCGATTACCACCGTGTAGGTATTGTTTCTTCCTTCACTTACCAATTCGAGAACTCTACCTACTTGTGTGGTCTTTCTTCCTTTGGTCCAGTCAGCGTTTCCGTTGGTCGTGCTGATGGTCTCTAGTGGCACATATACCCCACGATTACCTTCATTTGCCAATCGGAAGTAAGGCTGATCTACCATGTTTCTATCCACATACATGTAGTTGTTACGAGCCAGAGAGGCAATGACATTTGCACCAAGACGTAGCCTATTATTGATGATCTTGTTGTACATCACATTCGCTTTGTAAACAGTAGGTACCTTGAGATCCTCACTGTTCATATTGATCGTGGTGACAGGCGATACCCCTGGAAGATTTAGGAGATTTGCGCCCGGTGCGGTAGCAGGATTATTTCTGTAGGACACAAAATCCGGGGTTGGAACCGCCGCTCCTGTAATGTCAACTGCAACGATTTTGGTACCGTCAAACTGTAGGTTATTGACATCAGAATAGTTGTTCAGAGCAGATCCAAAAACACCACCCCCGATCCTCAAAACATCAGTTTGTTTTTGATTGATATCCCAAGTGAATTGGAATCGAGGCTGTATTTGAAAAGCATTGGTCTTCACATCAGTTCTCAATCCAAGCTCATTGAATACAGTCTGATTGAAGTTTGGGGCATTTTTATACCCGGTGTAATCTCCTCTCAAACCTAAAACCAAGCTCATTCCACTACCCAAATCAGTATCAGCTTGGGCAAAGATCCCTCCACCAAAAATGGTTTGCTTCACGGTAGGGTCCGTCAACGCCACTTCTCTGGCATATCTAAAAGGTTTTAGGTTGTCAAAATTGTCCAACCCGGTGAAAAAGAAACGTCCGTTGAACTCACTGGTGGCCAAGGAAGAAAGTTTATTCATCAACATGTCCACTCCGAATGTATAGTTGGTTTTTCCCTTATTGTAGTAAAGGTTATTGACCAACTGGTAAACATTGGATTCAAATCGCTCCGGCAGATACCGCTGTCCACCAAGTTGGATGTTGGTATTGACTGTACGGTCATTGACCTGAGATTGCACATTCTGTACGATGGCTCTGGGGATATTTTCACTGGGTAGCTGAGAGCTTGGACGACCATCATCCAACGTGTAGAGGTATTGGAGCTTTAGCTCATTGGTCAAGTTTGGAGCAAGGACTGTTCTCAAAGATGCCATTAAACTATTGGCTGTAGATAAATGATCTCCATAAACTTCATATAGGTTGATAGAGGTGTTATCGTTTACACCTTGGCTGTTTAAATCCCAAGAGAAGTTATTTCTGACCGTTAGCAAATTCTTTGAATTGATCTGATAATCCAGTCGGGCAAAAGCAGTGTGGGAATACCGTAGCTTGTCAAAACTTCCTGTTTGAGGAGATTCAGCTACACCGTATTTAGATCTTGCAATCTGAAGATATCGATCTAGGGATTGACGGGATACATTAAATCTAACTTCATCTTCTGGAGTCTGAAGATCTGCGATAAATAGAGGCTGAGCGTCTCTCTGACCATCATAGGCCACAAAATAGTGAAGCTTATCTTTGATGATGGGACCACCTAGGGTCACCCCATATTGTTGAATTGCAAATTCATTGTTTCTAAGATTACCACGGATATCATACTTGCTGGCTAGCCAATCTGCCCGATTGAAAAGAAAAGCAGATCCCTCTACGCGGTTGGTACCGGTTTTCGTCACAGCAGAAATGATCCCTCCTCCACTTCGACCATTCGTAACATCGTAGTCATTGGTCAATACCTCAAATTCTCGGATAGCTTCCATCGAAATAGAAAATGGACCTCTATTAGTCGAACCACTCGATAGTGGGCTTCGATTGGTCATCCCATCAATGGTGTAATTGGTCGAAGAAAAAAGCTGGCCTAATAGATTACTACCGTTAGATACTGGAGAAAGATCAACAAGGGAGTTGAAATTTCTTCCATTCACCGGAAGCGTAGACATGTCTTTGGATGATACCGCAGTGGAGCTTCCTAGGCGATCTAGGCTGTTTGCGATTGAACTGGCTATAACGCTTACCTCTCCTAAATCGGTAGCTTGTTCACTTAGCAAAAAGTCCAGTTTGATATTGTCCCCTTGGTTAAGTGTGATTCCTGTAACTGTCTTTGAACCATAGCCTAAGTAGCTCGCTGTAACAGTGTAGTTATTCCCTAATGGAATTTGGGAAATCAAATAATTACCGGTAATCCCCGTCACTGTAGAAGCTGTAAACCCTGTCAATTCGTTTTTGACAAGGATTTGTGCACCAATCAGGACTTCGCCACTTGTGTCCGTTAACTTTCCAGATACGGACGCATTCACTAATTGCGCATAAGTATTCTGATGGATCAGTATGGTGATCATCAAAAGAAATACTATGCTGAGGGTTTTTGTAAAAGTTTTAAATCCCATAGTATTGAGTTGGTTGATTTTGCCTCAAAACTAGCCTGGGACACAAGCTGGGATTTGTTAAAAATTAACATTTACCCCATTCTTCATGAAAGCTTAAAAAGGGCAACAATTCAATAAACTTTGATATCAAGCTAAGTTACATTTGACCATGCAAGTGATTAAATTCAAGTACTTCTCAAGTTTTAGGACTTAACCAAAAAAAAACCGGCTAGTCATCCAGCCGGTCTTTAAGATAATTAAACCCAAATTACATTAATTCATATAGACGGTTACTCTTCCGTCCCCTTCTGAGCTGACGACCAGAAGTGGTCTTCCCGTTGGACTTTCGAAGTCAGGGATAAACAATAAACCCTCTGGGGCATCATGACCCGGATCGCCCAAGGATTTTACTCCATCTAGCAATTGAAGGAATCTTAATCCGGATGCTCCGTTCAATTCATACACCATAATGGCATCTGAGCGCTCCAGGCCAACAAAAACGATATTTCTGCCTTGGATTTGGCCGATTTCGACGGCCTCCGGTTCTACCCCCTTATTATCACTTCTGCCATCATCATACAGCGATGAATTTGCCATCAGAAGATCTCGCTCCAGGTCCTTATAATCTCTTACCAATTCCCCATTTCTTCCATTCCAAATGGAAAAGGATCTTGCACCTATCCCGTAAAGGATATCGAAATCACCATCTCCATCGATATCGCCTGCTGAATTGGTCACGGTATATCTTCCAAGATTTTGATCTTTCACAAGCTCCGCCAAATCCGGGAAAGCAGTAGGATCGAGCTTTAGTTCTTTTACTCGCTTTTCCTCTCCATACCCCGAATAATCTCTGGTATCACCTTCGTTTGCTGTGATCAAAAACGTATTGGCTCCCAATTCAAAAGAAGTAATGGCATCAGGAAGGTAATACGCCAACAGTGGCCAGTTTTTCAAATTTCCAACTATACCATCCCGATCACTGACGTCAAGTTCGTTTCCGGAAAGCGAATGGTCCTTAACGCCCATCGGGAATATGTCGGTCACCACTTTACGCTTGAGGTCTACTTTAGCCAAGGCATTGTTCTCTTGAAGAGTGACCCAAGCAGTAGAGGAGGAAGCATCGATCGTCACATATTCCGGCTCGATATCCTGAGCAAATGAGGCATTAGGGCCAAAAATCCGCATTCCTTTTGCCATGAGCTCCTGCTTTCTGCCAGCAAATCCCTCAAAGCCAAGGGTACTTACCGCAAAATTTTTATTGACTTCTATAATAGAAACCGAACCTTCCGGGTCTATGGTATAAGTTGAATTTGGCTCGCCTTCATTGGCTGTTACGATAAGGTTACCATCTGGGCTAAACGTCACCATATCCGGCAAAGCTCCTACAGGAACCACCGCTTGGGGAGTACTCAAATCGGTTGTTGAATAGACCAAAACCACCCCATTATCCGTCTTTACAGTTCCTTCTACTGCGATGGCCAATTTGCCGTTTTTTACAGCTACTGAATTCACTCCCCCACCATAGGCAGTGATGCTGATTGGAGAAAGCTTGACCAGATTTTTAGGATCAGCAAAGTCAATGACATCTACACGGGAACCTCCGTCATTATTGACCACAAAGAGCTTTTTGCTTAAAGGGTCAAATGCAGTAATTTCAGCGGCGGTGGCACCTCCAATTTTTAAACTTGACACCTCTTGGAATGAAATCCCCACCGGTGCCATTCTCGAGATCCTTTCAGTGCAACTTGCCAATAGCAAAAGTGAAGCACCCAATAGATAAAATTTCTTCATCGTTTTTTTGAAGTTTAAATAAGACAAAATGATTTCGAAATTATCTAACAGTGCCTTTTACCTCATTTTTAATGCATTACATTATCATTAATTAAAACATAAGGTTCTTCATGCTGATATAATATGGGAGCAGGTTAGATCTATTTTCATAACATCTGTAAAAACCTGTCTTTTGAGAATTAACCCCTATTGTTTTTGCCTTGTAAAAAGTACTCTTTCCTGATTTTTAAAATGATTCTCCCCCAAAAGCCCATTTCTTCTATCTTTGTGCCTTGTTTTGAGCGGGATGCCCCGCGTGAGGGATAGAAGCGGCATCCCGGCAACCCGATGGAAATCGGGGAGGCGGGATACAGCGGATAGCCCGACCCGCCCCTTTTCGGGCGGGGCACGCCCAAAAAATCCATTTCTACCAAGTTCACCAGATACACGCAGTGAAAACGTACCAAGAATTCAAACAGGTCGACTACCCGCACATCGGAGAGTCCGTCCTTCAGTATTGGAAAGAAAATCAAATCTTCGAGAAGTCTATTGCCAACCGTGAGGGTGCCGAGACGTTTACCTTTTTTGAGGGCCCGCCTTCGGCCAATGGCACTCCGGGAATTCACCACGTGATGGCACGTACCCTAAAGGATATCTTCTGCCGATACAAGACGCTGCGAGGATTCCAGGTGAAGCGAAAAGGCGGATGGGATACCCATGGATTGCCGGTAGAGCTTCAGGTGGAAAAGGAATTGGGCATCACCAAAGAGGACATTGGCAAGAAAATCTCCGTTGCCGAATACAACCAAAAGTGCAAGGAGACGGTCATGCGTTTCAAAAACGAATGGGACGACCTCACTGAGAAAATCGGCTATTGGGTGGACCTGGATGATCCGTATATCACGTTTGATTCTAACTACATCGAGTCGCTTTGGCACTTGCTGAAGAAACTCTATGATAAAGGGCTCCTATATAAAGGCTACACGATCCAGCCCTATTCTCCTGCGGCCGGAACTGGACTAAGCTCCCATGAACTCAATCAGCCTGGCACCTACAAGGACGTCAAAGACACTTCGATCACTGCCCAGTTTAAGCTGAAGGGATCAGAAAATACCTATATCCTCGCTTGGACCACCACTCCTTGGACCTTGCCTTCCAACTCGGCCTTGGCGATCGGTGAAAACCTGGATTATGTGAAAGTGAAAACTTTCAACCCTTACACCCACGAACCGGCAAATGTGATTTTGGCAAAAGCCCGAATGGCGGCTTACCTCAATCCAAAGGCTGCCGAACTCAAGTTGGAAGACTATAAAGCTGGAGACAAATTGATCCCTTATGAGGTGATCGAGGAGTTTAAAGGTAAGACCATGCTGGGATGGGAATACGAGCAATTATTCCCGATAGCAGGAATTGCATTGCCACATCCAGCCTTTACTGTAGTAGCCGGAGACTACGTGACTACCGAAGACGGTACAGGAATCGTTCACTTGGCCAAAGCTTTTGGTGCGGATGACTTTAGAACGTTGGTGCAGAATAATGTACCAGGCGTCTTTGTGCAGGACGAGCTTGGGAATGACATTCCGGTAGTGGACAAGCAGGGCAAATTCCTCCCTGTCGTGGGCGAGTACCTCGCTGCCAAAATGCAGGAGCACGGCATCACCGCGCACAAAGCTTACGGGGCAAATGACTTTTTTGTCAAGAACTACACGAATGATGACGAGAGCGCAGCGGATTACAAGAACACCGATGTGATCATCTCCATCATTCTCAAAAATGAAAATAAGGCCTTCAAGGTCGAAAAATACGAGCACAGCTATCCACACTGCTGGAGAACAGACAAGCCGGTTTTGTACTACCCGCTGGAAAGCTGGTTTATCAAAACCACGGCCTTCAAAGACCGAATGGTGGAGCTTAACAAAACCATCAACTGGAAGCCAGAGGCCACCGGCACAGGCCGCTTTGGCAATTGGCTGGAAAATCTGGTAGACTGGAACCTTAGCCGTTCCCGATTCTGGGGCACACCACTTCCGATTTGGAGAACGAGCGACGGCACGGAGGAAAAGTGCATTGGATCCATCGCTGAGCTGAATGCGGAAATCGAAAAATCCGTGGCCGCAGGCTTCATGGCTAAATCTCCCTACGAAGGAAAAGAGCTAGACCTTCACCGACCGTATGTGGACGATGTGATTTTGGTGTCGGACAAAGGGGAAAAAATGTTCCGCGAGCCGGACTTAATTGACGTGTGGTTTGACTCAGGAGCGATGCCGTATGCCCAGTGGCACTACCCATTCGAGAATCAAGATATTTTCGAGGCAAACTATCCTGCAGATTACATCGCAGAAGGAGTTGATCAAACCCGTGGTTGGTTCTTTACTCTGCATGCGATTGCCGTGATGCTCTTTGACAGTGTGGCATTCAAAAATGTGATCGCCAATGGACTCGTGCTAGACAAAAACGGGAACAAAATGTCCAAGCGATTGGGCAATGCCATAGATCCTTTCAAGACTCTGAAAGAATACGGTCCTGATGCCCTCCGTTGGTACATGCTGAGCAATGCCAACCCTTGGGACAACCTTAAATTCAACCTAGATGGCGTGACCGAAGTGCAGCGACGCTTCTTTGGTACACTTCAGAATACCTACAACTTCTTTGCACTCTACGCTAATTTGGATGCTTTTGTCTATGACAAATCCAAGGCAGTACCGGTAAGCGAACGTGCCGAGCTCGATCAGTGGATCATCTCCAAGCTGCAAACCTTGATCTCCGAGGTGGAAGAGGCCATGGACAATTACGATGCGACCAAGGCTACCCGCGCGATCATGAACTTCACGGTGGATCAGCTCAGCAATTGGTACGTGCGACTGGCAAGAAAGCGTTTCTGGAGAGGTGACATGAATGTGGACAAGCAGGCAGCTTACGAAACGTTGTATGAATGCCTACTTTCGCTCTCTCAGCTGATGTCCTCCTTTGCACCATTCTACGCTGACTGGATGTACAAAAACCTCACTGAAGCCAATGAAAGCGGCAAAGATTCGGTACACTTGACCGACTGGGTATCAGCAGATACTTCGCTGATCAATACCGATTTGGAGGTGAGCATGGACTTGGCACAGAACATTTCTTCTTTGGTGCATTCGCTGCGCAAAAAAGAAAAACTCAAGGTACGCCAGCCACTTCAGCGCATTTTGATACCCGTACTTTCGGCAAAAACTAAGGCTCAAATTGAGCATGTAGAGGAACTGATCAAGACCGAAGTCAATATCAAAGCCATCGAATACCTGGATGATGCATCCGGTATTTTGGTGAAAAATGTGAAACCCAACCTGCCAGTTTTGGGTAAAAAGTTGGGACCAAAAATGCGCTTTGTCGTAGCTGCTATCAATAGCTGGAGCCAAAATGAAATCACCCAAATCGAACGTGATGGCAAAATCAATGTCACTGTTGAAGGCGAAACCATCGAATTGCTACTAGAGGAAGTTTTGATCAGCTCACAGGATATTCCAGGCTGGTCTGTAGCTTCAGACCAAGGAGTGACGGTGGCATTGGATGTGACGCTCACTGAAGAACTGAAGCAGGAAGGTGTAGCCAGAGATTTGGTCAACAGAATCCAAAACCTACGCAAGGACATGGGATTGGAAGTCCAAGATAAAATCAATGTAACCGTGGCAGACAGCCATCCACTGGTAAATGAGGCCATCTCAAACTTTGGCGAATACATTCAATCTGAGACCCAAGCATTGAGTCTTTTAACGGCAGCACAATTGCATAACGCGGTTGTCTTGGACATGGACGATTTTGAACTGTCCGTAAACGTAGTGAAGGCATAAGCCAAGCATCATGAACAACTATATCAAATATTTCGGAATCGCACTTTTGGTGATTGCCCTGGATCAAGCAGTGAAAATGCTGGTTCATTTTCAAATGGACTTTGGCACTCCAGGTCAGATTCCTGTCTTTGGAGACTGGTTTAAGTTGCATTATACCACCAATCCGGGGATGGCCTTTGGCATGGAACTGGGGTCTGAATATGGGAAGATGATCCTGACCTCTTTCCGATTGGTGGCTATGGTTGGGATAGGATATTATCTACACTACATCATCGATAAGAAAAATCATCCGGTGTACATTCTTTGTATCTCCATGATTTTGGGAGGTGCTATTGGCAACTTGGTAGATTCGGTTTTCTATGGGGTATGGCTGGACAATGCGCCATATAATGCTCCCACCCCTTGGCTTCATGGCCAGGTAGTAGACATGTTTTACTTTGATATTTGGGAAGGATATATTCCGGAATGGGTTCCACTTTGGGGCGGAAGTTATACTGCACTTTGGCCGATATTTAATATTGCTGATGCATCCATATTTATAGGTGTTGCAATAATCCTGATATTCCAAAACAGGTTTTTTCCTGAAAAAAAAGCTGAGGAAACAATACCGGAAGCTTAATCCATCCTTAGTTCAACAGCTGATTTACAGGCGGTTTAGATCACTAAGCCGCCTTTTTTATGGATGGAGCCAAAAAAAGGAATATATTTTTCAATTTGGTGTCCGTTTTTAAGTAATTTTCCTTTTGTATATCTATCCACCAACTTATCTACATCATATAGTATTTGAATATATATTTCTAATACTATATAAATTGATCTAAAGAGTATGATTGTAAATCCGGATCAGCCGTTTGAAATTGTTTATTCTATATTCAGCCATGAATTTTTAGGGTTACTTTTTGAATCGTATGTAGTACCCTTGGACGATAAAGGGAGACTCACTTATGCCTATCAAAATATCAGTTCGGCAAACGCAACAGAGTTTGACTCCGGATTGGATAAAACCGATTACGAACTGATCAAGCTCATGGATTCCATGCAGCAGGACGTGGTAGTGAAGCCTTACATGAAAAAGGGCAATCTGAAACCCAAAGAATACCTCCGAAAAATCTTTGATCCCAAAACAGAAGACAAAACCGTACAGGAACTTTTATTCAAAAATCTTGAAATTAAGAGAGCCAAAATCCTTCCTCTATTGATTGGAAAGCGACTTTTTGAAACTGCATCTGACGGTAATCCTACAGGAAAGGAGATTTTAATTCATGCGGAAAGGGCCACGGTAATTTTTCATTTTGACAAAGGTGAATTCAATACCCAGTATTATCCTACCGTAAAATTCAAGGGACAAAAACTAACCTGGCAACACCGGGGAGGCTATTTGGTGTGCAAAGATCCGGCTTGGCTGATTGTAGACCAGCAACTTTTCCATTTTGAAAAAGGAATAGATGGGAAAAAACTTCAGCCTTTTCTCAATAAAAATTCCATCATGATCGAGCGGAGGTTTGAGCCGGAATACTATCGCAAGTTTGTAACTGCGCTGATCACCCAATTTGAAGTAATTGCCAAGGGATTTGAAATCCACACCGAGCAAGGTACCCCAGAAGCGCTTTTGGCTATCAGTGAACTGCCAGGAGGGGTACCTACTGAAAACCTATTCGGAGAAGAAATAGAAAACTCCACGGAGGAAATCATGGTCTTGGAGCCACGGTTCAAGTATGGAGAATTTGATTTCGGGATGCTGAGCAATGATGGAGAAGGCAGCGGCAACTCTTGCCGATATGAAGAAAAAGATGGAAATTTTACTTTTTTCAAAACCGTCAGAACAGCTAAGGTAGAAGAAAGGTATGTCACCATTATGAAGAAAAAGGGGCTCAATTTCATTCATGGAAAAACAGCCCTACCAAAAACCCAAGCCTTTGAATGGCTGGGAAATCATGAAGACTACCTGACAGAAAATAAAATCCGAATTGTCCAAAAAAGTGGGCTTAACGGAAAAACCTACCATATAGGAAAAGCACAAATCACCATTGAAGTCAATGAAAACATCGACTGGTTTGATGTGAAAGCTTTGATCAAATTCGGCGTATACCTGGTTCCTTTTGCTAAAATCAGACGATTGATCATCCAGGGAAAACATGAGTTTGAGCTTCCAAACGGAGAAATTGCCGTCATTCCAGCCTCTTGGTTTGTGAATTATTCGGAGCTGTTCAACTTTATCGAAGAGCGCTCTGCAGATGAGCTTGTGCTCCGAAAACACCACTTGGCTTTTGCCAGAGAGCTCCAAAATGGAGAGTTGATCCGACTCAATCTGAGCTTAAAGCTTGAGCGATTACGAAATTTTGATGCCATCGATGACTATTCCATCCCGGCATCTTTCCAAGGCTCGCTCAGACCTTACCAGCAGGCTGGCTACAACTGGCTGCGTTTTCTGAATGAATACCAATTTGGAGGCTGCCTCGCAGATGACATGGGTCTTGGAAAAACGGTACAAACCTTGGCCCTTTTGGCACATGAAAAGGAAGAAAATCCGGGCTTTGCATCATTGCTAGTCATGCCGACCTCCCTGATTTACAACTGGGAATTGGAAGCCCGCAAATTTACCCCTGACCTCAAAATCCTTGTTTATTCCGGCACGCAACGAATCAAAGATCCATGGAAATTCCGAGGTTATGATGTGATTTTGACATCCTATGGGATCGTCAGATTGGATATCGATGTCCTAAAGGACTTCTATTTCAACTATGTGATCCTAGACGAATCGCAAGCGATCAAGAATCCTACGTCCAATATTGCCATGGCTGTCAATAAGCTGAAAAGCAAGCGTCGACTGATCTTGACCGGTACGCCAGTGGAAAATGGCACGATGGACCTTTGGTCTCAGATGAACTTTGTGAATCCAGGTCTCCTAGGCAATCAGACGATTTTCAAAAAGCAGTTTTTGCAGCCCATCGAAAAGCAAAACGATAAGAGCAAGGCATCACGCCTCCACGCGATGATCAAGCCATTTATCCTACGCCGACTCAAATCTCAAGTGGCCAAAGATCTCCCTGAGAAACTGACCAATGTGAAATATTCCGACATGACGGCCGAGCAGGAAAAAGTGTACGAGGAAGTAAAAACCTACTACAGAGAAAAAATCATCGGCGAATTCGATGGGATGGGTAGGGGTAGTCAGCAATTCATGCTCCTCCGCGGTCTTACTCAGCTGCGCCAGATCGCCAACCATCCAAAGCTAGTTCGGGAGGATTATACAGGGGAATCAGGCAAGCAGGAAGACATCACCTACATGCTCCAAGAGACCATCTCAGAAGATCACAAAGTACTGGTGTTTAGTCAGTTTGTCCGTCATTTGACTATTGTTCGGGAGTTTTTGGATAGGGAAAAAATCCCCTATGCCTATCTCGACGGATCTACCAAAGACCGTCAGGCACAAGTCGAAAAATTCCAAAACGATCCAAATGTCAAAGTATTCCTGATTTCGCTCAAGGCAGGTGGTGTCGGACTCAACCTCACTAAAGCGGAATATGTATTCTTGCTCGACCCATGGTGGAATCCTGCCGTAGAGGCTCAAGCGATCGACCGGGCACACCGAATCGGACAGGAAAACAAGGTCATCATCTACAAATTCATCACCCGAGGATCTGTGGAGGAGAAAATCATGGCTCTTCAAGATCGCAAGCTGGCCCTTGCAGGAGAGCTGATCTCCAATGAAGAAAGCTTTATGAAGAGCTTGGACAACGAGGATATTCGGGCGTTGTTAGATTAATACTTGGAGTTTGAAAGTTGCAAGGTTGAAAAGTTGATTCAACGAACTTTGCAACTTTTGAACTTTGCCACCTTGCCACACTTTTTTTATCAAATTGATTCTCAAGGCTATCCCCTTGATTGAAAATTCTTAACCGTAATTTCTTGTGGGAAAATCATTTTTCAAGGAGATAATTATTTAAATTATTTCAACAGTACACCACTACAATTTTCCTGCGCATGCCTAGAGCCAAGTCCGATAAAGATCGGAAAATCTTCGTGCTGGACACCTCCGTGATCCTTTACGCACACAACTCCATTATGAATTTTGCTGAGCACGACGTGGTGATTCCCATCACGGTCCTCGAGGAGCTTGATCAGTTCAAGAAAGGCAACGACACCAAAAATTTTGAGGCAAGGGAATTTATCCGACTATTGGATAAGCTATCCCAAGATCAACGGATCGATCAGTGGACCCCGCTCAATGGGAAGACCAAGGGTTTTTTCAAAGTGATGATGCATCATCCCGAAAACGAAAACAATGCCATCAAGATTTTCGGTGAGGAGAAAAATGACAACAAAATCCTCAATGTCGCGGTGCATCTCATGGAAACCGAGAAGTCTCGTAAGGTTATCTTGGTCTCCAAAGACATCAACCTCCGCCTCAAAGCCAAATCGCTGAATGTTCACGCAGAAGATTACGAAACGGGTAAAATCAAGAATATCTCCGAGCTTGAAAACACGGGTAAGTATTTCCTAGACGATGTGGATCCACAAGCGATCAATTCACTTTACGACCAAGGATACATTGAGGCAAAGGCTATTTTGGGTACAAGGAAGCGGAAAGCCAATGCGTTTTACATTCTGAAAAGCGATAAAAACTCTGTCCTTGCCTATTACAATTCCGACCAAAATGTGCTCGAGCGAGTAGACAAAAGACTGGCGTATAATGTAAAGCCACGAAATGCCGAGCAGACTTTTGCCCTGCATGCCATCATGAATCCCAACATCAAACTGGTATCGATTCAAGGAGTGGCCGGAACCGGGAAAACGCTCTTGGCTTTGGCCGGTGCTTTGGAGCAGCGACGCGATTACAAGCAGATATTCCTGGCCAGACCGATTGTGCCACTTTCCAACAAAGACATTGGCTACCTGCCCGGAGACATCAAGTCCAAGCTCAATCCCTACATGGAGCCGCTTTGGGACAACCTGAAATTTATCCAAAACCAATACAAAGAGACCGATAAGGAATATCAGAAAATCACCGAACTGGTCAATCAGGAAAAACTGGTCATCCAACCCCTGGCTTATATCCGAGGTCGCTCACTTTCCAATATCTTCTTTATCGTGGATGAGGCGCAAAACCTGACTCCGCATGAGATCAAAACGATCATCTCAAGGGCCGGGGAAAACACCAAAATCATCTTCACGGGTGACGTCTTCCAGATTGATACGCCTTACTTGGATTCACAGTCCAATGGCTTGTCTTATCTGATCGACCGGGTCAAAGATCATCCACTCTATGCCCACATCAAGCTGGAGAAGGGGGAACGGTCCGAACTGGCAAATCTGGCGAATGAGTTGTTGTAATAAAAACACGAAGTAGAAAGCTGCCCACCAAGGCAGCTTTTTTGCTTATGTAGAAAAATGTTAAATCTCTTTAGAAAATGTAACCAATTATGGTTCTGTCCATTTGTCCGCCAATGGCTTTCTGCTGTACGAAACCGTACAGCAAGTTTTTAAAAAGTGGTATTTAGCTTCGTTTTAGGGGGTTTTTACAGTTTGGTCACCTTTTGGCATATTCCCTACCTACGAAAACAAACCAACAAATTATTACTGCCATGACTACTTCATTCTTTTCCCAAAAAAATGTCTGTGCGGCGCTGGGATTCGCAATGGCAATCACCATCGTCCTCAAAGCAAAAGCTGAATCCAGCATCGAAAAGCATACTGCCCGATTTGAAACTACTAAACCAACTCCACAAATCGGTTTTGATTCCAATCCAGAAGTTGAACTGCATCAGATCAACATCTACAAAAATGAAAAGTCCCAGAATCCCGGGACTTGCTAACGAAACTATCCGTAAGGGTTAATTTGGTTGATTGTTTGGTTATCAAAAAAGGCGGGTTTTGCCCGCCTCTTTTTATGTGATCGAATTTTAAAATTTCCGCTTAAGAATTCTAAAATCAATTTCTGACTTTACATTTCGACTCGGGAATCTTATCTCCTCTTTATTTCGCGAAGCGTATTTCTATTGTATTTCGCTTCCGGCTTATTTCCCATTACTTAACTTTCAGTGATGGTATTCAATTTGGCTAAGAAACTGTTGTAATACTGCCTTCCTACTTGGACCACCGATCCTTTTTTAAGAGTGATCTCCTTGGTATTGAAGCTTTCGATTTGTCCGAGGTGTACGATGTAAGACTTCTGCACTCGAAGAAAATCATTGGAAGGAAGAATTTCTTCGATCTCCTTCATGGATTTACGAATGTGGTAGTCTCTGTTTTTAGTGAAAATCGTCACCATATTTCCATTGGCCTCCACATAGTAAATATCCTCATATTGCACTCGCTCGAAAGCATTGTCTGCTTTGATAAAAACCGCATCATTGACAAGGTAAGGGCTTTCATTGACCGTCTTTGCAACTGCTACCTCCTGCGTAGGCTTAGTTCTTTTGTTGTAAAGGACGATCTCCACAATGGCATGGATATCATTGGTATTGAACGGCTTCACGATAAACCCTGCCGGATTGATTCGCTTCGCCCTTTCGATGATGGTAGGATCAGAATAGGAAGTCACGAAGACCAAAGGAACATCAAACATTTGGTGAATGATTTCTCCCAATTCAATCCCATCTTTATCACCTTTGAGTTTGATGTCCATAAAGACCAAATCAGGACGATTTTTTTTGATGGTCTTTATGCACTGATTGGCAGAGTTTGCTACATCAATATTGACAAAACCCAGTAGTTCAAGGATTTCTTGGATATTCTCTGCGATGTTAATATCATCCTCTACAATCAGAATCCTTTCTTCTTTCATAGTCTAAGCACTTGATTAGGTGGTTTTTAGGGCAACTGAACAAAGTAAAACATTACTTTAAGCCTAACTCAGCTCCTAATTTCCTCAATTTATTGGTAAAACCAAATGCTTTTTTCTGACTACGAAAATTACAAACTCATCATTTCCTTGAATCGGGCTGCTTGTCTTCGGCTGACTTCGATGCGATCTCCACCGCGCAAGGTCACGACCAGACCTCCATTAAACCAAGGCTCAATAGCTTCAACCCAACCCAAATTGATAATATGCTTGCGGCTTGCCCTGAAAAAAGACTTTTCATCCAATCGCTCATCGAGTGCATTGAGAGATTTGTGAATCATAGGCTTGAAATTGTCAAAGTACACCTTGATGTAATTACCGTCTGATTCAAAGAGACGAACATTGGATAACCTGACAAACCAGCAGCGGTCGCCATCCTTGACGAATACTTGGTCTTCCAGAGTAAGTTTTTTCTGATTGGCAAGGGAACCTCCTTCACTGCCTCGATTGATTCCTTCTATCTTGCCTTGAAGCTTTTGAATCGCTTCTTCCAGCCTTTTTGGTTCAATCGGCTTTAGCAGATAATCCAGCGCATTGACTTGAAATGCCTTCAGGGCATACTCATCATAGGCGGTGGTGAAGATGACATGTGGTACTTGGTCCAGCTCTTCCAAGAGATCAAAACCTGTTTTTTCCGGCATCTGAATATCCAGGAAAATCACATCAGGCTGAAGCTGCTCTATTTTTTCTTTGGCATCTTCCACATTTACTGCTTCGCCTACCACTTCCACGGTCTCCAACTGATTCAATAGATTGATCAGTTCTTTCCTTGCTAGTCTTTCGTCATCAATTACAATGGCTCTCATTTTTTGTGAGTTTGTTAGTCTAAAGTAACTCTTTGTTTCGGTATTTTGATTTCAGTGATTACAAATTGATTTCCGGAGTTGAAAATCCGAAAAGTGGCACGATCGCCATAGAGCAGTTTCAAGCGCTGCTTGGTATTTTCCAAACCATGCCCTCCACCGTCTTTTCTATTTTTGGAAGGATTGGGATTGAGGTATCCGCTGTTTTTTACCTGAATATATAACTCTTCCTGAAGCCCTTCTCTACATTTGATTTCAATCAGCCCTCCCTTCACCAGATTGGATATTCCATGTTTGATGGCATTTTCGACAATAGTCTGTAGCATCATCGGAGGTATTTTATAGCCATAGGCTTCTTCTTCTATCTGATATACCACCTCCAGCCGTTCTTCAAATCGGATGGATTCCAACGCAAGGTAATCCTTGACCGTAGCCAACTCATCCGAAAAGTCAATGACCTGCTTCTTGTCCATCATCAAGGAGAATCGTAGCATATTAGAAATCCGGGTGATGGCTGTTTTTGCCTTATCCGGATCTTCGTCTACCAGAGCTCTCACTGAATTCAGTGCATTGAAGATGAAGTGAGGATTGAGCTGACTTTTCAAATGATTGAGTCGAATCTCGTTGATTTTGGCTTCATACTTCAGGCTGCTGTTGTAATTATCAAGGAAGTGAAATAAGAAGTAAAGGAGAAACCAAAAGGCATAGTAGAGAAAACTAACAAAGAGGTTAACCGCAATCACCAGAGATCGAAAGTCTTGACCTGGATTGAGTGTGCCAAAGGCAATATTAATGACAATCTGTGCAAGGACGTTGACCACCGACAAGGCCAGTAGGGCAAAAATAGCCTGAATAAGCAACCGAAAAATCCCGAGTTTAAACCAGCCATACACTTTGACTACATGGCGAAATCCATGGGTAGAAAGCAGGTAATAGGCAGCCAAAGCCACAAATGCCCAGGCTTGGATAGGCGAAATACCCTCCGAAAGTGAGGCAAAAAAAACATTGACAAAGGCAAAGCTTCCCCACCCCAAAAGTTGTAAGATCCAATACAGCTTGACTCTGTTCATATTTGACCCAAAGGTAGCTAAGTACGAAGTATGGACTTTTCTATTTTGATAAAAGGGCGAGTCACCTGATTTCAGCCCCAAAATCAGCGATATAATTCCTGTTTGAGGAATTTACCTGTATGACTTTGAGGATGTGCGGCAACTTCCTCAGGTGTGCCCTGGATCAAAATAGTTCCTCCTTTATTTCCGCCTTCCGGCCCCAAATCCACCACGTAATCAGCCACTTTGATCACGTCCAGATTATGCTCGATGATCAATACCGTGTTACCTTTCTCGACCAGTTTGTTCAATACACCCATGAGCAAATCAATATCTTGGAAGTGCAACCCTGTCGTGGGTTCATCCAATATGTAAAACGTCTTACCAGTATCTTTCTTGGAAAGCTCGGTGGCCAGCTTGACCCGCTGTGCTTCACCCCCTGAAAGTGTGGTAGCATGTTGTCCCAAGGTGATGTACCCCAAACCAACATCGCTTAGCGTTTGAATTTTTCTCAAAATCTTAGGCTGAAACTCAAAGAACTCCACCGCCTGCTCTACGGTCATATCGAGGACGTCCGAAATGGACTTTCCTTTAAACCTCACCTCCAGTGTCTCTCTATTGTATCGCTTTCCTTTGCAAGTTTCACAAGGGATATGGACATCGGGAAGAAAATCCATTTCGATCAGCTTCATACCTGCACCCTCACATTCCTCGCATCGTCCTCCTTTGACATTAAATGAAAACCGACCGGGCTTGTAGCCGCGGATTTTTGCCTCCGGCAGCTCTGTAAACAAGGTTCTGATGTCTGAAAACACCCCTGTGTAAGTTGCAGGATTAGATCTGGGTGTTCGGCCAATCGGACTTTGATCCACTTCAATGACTTTATCCAAGGCTTTAAGACCTTCGATACTCTCATAGGGCATCGGCTCTTTCTTGGAGTTGTAAAACTCACGATTTAATATCGGGAACAAGGTCTCATGGATCAAGGTACTCTTTCCACTTCCAGATACTCCGGTGATGAGGATCAGGGTGCCAAGAGGAAGCTCAAGGGTCACATTTTTCAAGTTGTTGCCGGAGGCACCCTTGAGAATCAATTTTTCTCCAGTTCCTTGTCTTCTTACTTTTGGTACAGGAAGTCCTAAAGCCCCGTTGAGGTATCGGGCAGTGACAGAATTATTGTTTAGGATCTCTTCAGGCTTGCCCAAAGCCACAATATGCCCTCCATGTCTGCCTGCTCCAGGCCCCATGTCGAGGACAAAATCAGATTCGAGCATCATGTCTTTGTCATGCTCCACGACCAATACGGAATTGCCCAAATCGCGCAAGCTTTGCAGCGCCTTGATCAACTTGACATTATCTCGCTGATGCAGGCCGATACTCGGTTCGTCCAAAATATACAAGACTCCCACGAGCTGAGTCCCGATCTGAGTAGCCAATCGAATTCGCTGGGCTTCACCACCGGAAAGTGTCCGAAGCGGTCTATTCAGCGATAAGTAATCCAAGCCAATGTCCACCAGAAAGCCTATTCGTTTTCGGATTTCTTTGAGGACTTCCACTCCGATGATCTGCTGCTTTTCCGTCATTCGGCTCTCCAAACCTTCAAACCAATCTGCCAATCCTCGAATGTCGAGCATGGCAAGTTCACCGATATGCTTCTCGTCAATTTTGAAATGCAGGGCTTCCTTTTTGAGACGGTACCCCTGACAATCGGGGCAAGTCTGGGTTATGGTAAATTCAGAAACCCAATCCTGTATTTTATCGGAGCTTCCTTCCTGGTATTTCTGGAGAAAGTTGACGATCCCCTCAAAGGTAGTGTTCCACTGCGTACCGGGATATTTCACCGAATCGACTGCCACCTCGATTTTGTCGCCATACAAAAGTACTTCGACTACTTCGGCTGGAAGGTCCTTGATCGGTGTACTCATGGAGCACTTGTAATGCTTGAGGATAGCCTCAATTTTTTTGAAAATCCAAATGTCTCGGTACTCTCCCAAAGGAGCGATTCCTCCACGCGTGATGCTGAGACTTGGATCGGGAATGATGCTTTCACGGGTGATTTCTTCGATTACGCCCAGTCCATTACAGGTCGGACAGGCACCGTAAGGAGAATTGAAGGAAAAGGTGTTTGGCGCAGGCTCGTCATAGGAAAGCCCAGTCTCAGGATCCATTAAGTATTTGGAAAAATGATGAACTTCTCCATTTTCCTCGCGGATCATGATCACTCCTTTGCCATGCTGAAGGCCGGATTTGAGCGATTGAGTAATTCGAAAACGGTCCGATTCATCCGCCACTATGCGATCAATGACGATTTCGATATCGTGGATTTTGTATCGATCCACCTGCATTTTGGGCACGATATCCATCACCACCCCGTCAACTCGCACCTTGGAAAATCCCATCTTGCGGATCTGTTCAAACAGTTCCCGGTAATGTCCTTTTCGCCCTTTGACGATAGGAGCTAAGATGTAGAGCTTTTTCCCCAAAAACTTGGTGAACAACTGCTCGATGATCTGATCTTCGGTCTGACGGATCATCTTCTTTCCGGTCAGGTAGGAGTATGCCTCTCCGGCACGGGCATAAAGCAATCGCATGAAATCGTAGATTTCTGTGACTGTGCCTACTGTAGATCGTGGATTTTTGGAAGTTGTCTTTTGCTCGATGGCAATCACCGGGGAAAGTCCGTTGATCTTGTCCACATCAGGACGCTCCATCCCTCCAAGAAAAGATCGGGCATAGGCCGAAAAACTCTCCATATACCGCCGCTGTCCCTCCGCATAGATCGTGTCAAAGGCAAGTGAGCTTTTTCCACTCCCAGAAAGTCCTGTTACCACCACCAACTTGTTGCGTGGGATACGGATATCCAGGTTTTTCAGGTTATGCTCTCGGGCACCAAAAATCTCGATATATTCTTCCTGTGAAGCAGGGGATTGAGTCATGGACGAAGGGAAATTATTAATCGGCAAAAGTACACTTTTTTGGGTGGTAAGACGGGGAAAACTGCGAAGATTGTAACTCCTCCAGCCTGGGAAAGTTGGAGCAAAATCAATCCTTTCCATCGAAAGAAATCTTCCAATAAAGTTCGGCTCGTAATAGCTGGAAAATTTTATCCGTGATGGAATGGACAGCTTTTAGTCTCCACTTCTTTTCTAGGCTGAATTTGCCAATGATGCTCTTGATAGAAAAAGTTGGGACTCAGGATCTCATTTCCCCAATCCCGATGGAAAACACCCATGGTCGAGCCGGCAGTCGGAGGTACGATCCAAGACCATTCAGCCTGAACTGTCCTTCCTTTTGATTCCTCTATATTGCAAAATTCCAAAAACTGCTCGGAAGCACTGTGATGATCAACTATTGCTACTCCTTTTTCTTGGAAAGAATAAAGCACAGCCTCCTGAAGAACTACCAAAGCTTTGTCTTTCCAAAGAGTCCGAGGATGCTTGGTGTCCAATCCCATTTTTTCGGCCAAATGGGGAAGTAAATTGTAGCGCTGGGCATCGGCAAGATTGCGCACAGCTATCTCCGTGAGCATGTACCACCCATTAAATGGCGCACAGGTAAAAGAAAGTCCACCGATCTCCAGCCTCATATCTGAAATCACCGGAATAGCATACCATTGAATCTGCATACTCTCCAACCAAGCGTATTCCGGATGGGAAATAGGTACTCGTAAGACCTTTTCCTCGGGGATAGAAAACCACTTTGGATCCTCATCAGAAACCTGGATTACCACGGGAAGGATATCAAAAGCAGTACCCTCCGACTCCCAGCCTAGATCCTGGCAAAGTCTCGTAAAATCCACGGAATCCGGGTCTCCTACCACATTACCATTCGGTAAACAATATCCTGCATATCGAATGAGCTGTTTATTCAAAATTCGGATCTCGCCTGATTCGGAATTGGCAGCTGGGTAAATGGATACTGTAGATCTGATTTTGCCTGCATTAGTAGCAAAATCCAAATGCTCCATCAAATCGGAAAAGATATCTTCTGCTCGGGAAATGGCTCTTCTGTCCCTCACCTTCAGACTTTTCCAAAAAAGTCTTCCAATACATCGGTTGCTGTTTCTCCAAGCAATTTTTGCCCCATAGATCAGCTCTTCCTCAGTGAGCGTATAGCTTCCTGTGGCAGAGATTTCGTCTTGAACTTGCCCTACTCGCTGGGAGAGATCTTGCAATTCATTTTCCACATAGAAAACCTGAAGAAAATCTGTTGCCTTTTGAAGCAAATCGAATGGAAGTGGAAGCATAAATGACTCTAATCCCTTTACGCTGTAAAGAGACCAAATTGGATGGGGTGATTAAACTTGCAAGAAATGCCCTGCAAAGGTAATAGATCGTTAACCTGCTTTTGGAAAAGTAGTTTGAAGGCTTAAGCCTTTTTCCACGAAAAAGATGAAAAAATCCTCATTTTGGAAGTCGGATTTCGTACACTTTACCCTTTTTGGCTTTCAGGTTTCGATCTCTCAGCCAAGGATTATAGAGCTTGAGGTATTTGAAATTGCTGCCCTGATTTTTTGCCCATTGAGGCAAATCCTTGATGTCTCCTTGAACTTTGAAAGTCTTGAACTCCGGATTTTGATAAAAGTCTTCCTTCTCCAAATGGTAGCCAAACTTCCCTGGATTCTCAAAAATCACTTTAAATGCCAAAATCCTGAACAAATACCTGCTGGTCTCCTCGTTTAGATAAAGGTCGTAATAGTTGCGGTGCAGTTGCTCTTCCTGTCTTTTGGAAAATCCACTTTGGCCCATGTTGTAGCTGGCTGCCACTGCTGTCCAATCCCCAAATTTGGCATGTGCTTTCTTAAAATACTGGGAAGCAGCGATGGTCGCTTTTTCGAAATGGTAGCGCTCGTCTACAGTTGGGGTAATTTCGAGGCCATACTCCTTGCCTGTATCCTCAAGGATTTGCCAATAGCCTCTTGCGCCAGCGGGAGAACCCACATTCATCAGCCCACTTTCTGCCACAGCTACATATTTAAAATCATCCGGGATTCCCTGTTCCTTGAGAATCCGCTCAATGTCCGGTAGGTATTTGGCAGAACGCTTTAGTAACAGGATCATATTTGACTCCCAATAGGCATTGACATAGATCTCCCGCTCTAGTCGCTCGATAATGTCTCCATTTTCCAAGGGAACGTTCTCCCCCGCAAAATCCAACTCCGTGGGTAACTCAAACAGTCGAATCGAATCGCGAGTAAAAGAAGGGTAGGACTCAATTGCCGGATCCTGGTAGTGGAAGACCTCGGATGGAACCCGTTGGGTTATTGACCAAAAAGAAAAGGCTGCAAAAAAAACAGCAACAAGCGCCAAAGAGTAAAGTGAGATCAAATGAAACCGGGACATAAAACATTTACTAAAAAGACCTAATCAAGATACCTGTCTTCTCAAAAAATCCCTATAAACTTTCCTCGAGTGGCTTTTTTTACTTCTCTTCTTTCAATTAAAAAATCTTCATCTGTTAAATATCTTCTATTCAAGGAGCAAGTACTGGTAGCAAGGGTCCCCTCACTGCCCTCGTAGGCAAAAAATAGAATCTTATCTCCAGGCTTGAAAAAATCACCACAAAGGGACCAGCCATTATTCATTGTCAGGTAACCATCCTGAATATATTCCTGAACATTTCCTTTGAAAATCTCCTTGACCTTTAATTTAGGATGGTAGCCTCCTATTTGAACATAGGAGGCATCGTGCAAAAAAGTCATCGTATTTTCAAAACCTCTGATTTTTGGATCAACAATTTCTGTCACCTCAGCATAGAAGATATACTTGTAGCCTTTTGCCCACTCCCTAAGAGTATGCTTTCCAAAAATACACTCACATGCCTCTGAAGAAAAAGCTAAAAAAACGGCAAAAAACAGAAGTATTATGCCCTTTTTCATCTCTTATAACATCATCTCCAAAATCTCATCGATATATTCTCTGGAATTAGAAAGTCGTGGCACCTTGTGCTGTCCTCCCAATTTGCCCTTCTTTCCAAGCCAGGCCTCAAAGAGCCCATGTGGAGCCGCATGTAGTATCAGCTGTCGCAGGGCCAAATCCTTGTGTCTCTTGGCGTCATAGTCGGAGTTAACTTCTCTCAACTTTTGATCCATCAACTTGGCAAACTGTTCCAAACTCTCTGGTTCTTTTTGAAACTCGACCACCCATTCGTGGGCACCTTTGGATTGACTGTCCTCAAAATAGACCGGTGCTGCCGTAAAATTGCTGATCATCGCGCCCGTTTGCTCACAAGCATATTCGATTGCAGCCTCGGCATTTTCGACAATGACTTCCTCTCCAAAAGCATTGATAAAGTGCTTGGTCCGTCCCGAAATACGGAATCGGTAGGGTTGAGTCGAAGTAAACTTGACGGTATCTCCGATTTTATAGCGCCAAAGACCACCATTGGTGGTGATGAGGATAGCATAGTTTTTTCCCACTTCTACGTCAGACAGCGGGATCACCTTTGGGCTTTCTTTGTCCCATTCTTCTATGGGGATAAACTCATAAAAAATCCCATAGTCTAGCAGAAGCAATAGCTCATCTGAGTGAGGCTGATCTTGGATACCAAAAAAGCCTTCTGAGGCATTGTAGGTTTCCATGTATCGCATTTTCTCTGACGGAATCAGCTCTTTAAACAAGTTACGGTATGGGCCGAAAGCCACGGCTCCGTGAAAAAAGACTTCCAGGTTAGGCCACACTTCCAGAATGTGTTTGGCCTTTTTTAATTCCAAAATCCGCTGAAGCAAGACAATAGTCCAAGTGGGAACACCGGCGATCGAAGTCACATTTTCGTTCATCGTTTCACGGGCCATTTTCTCGATTTTCGCTTCCCACTCGCCCATCAAGGCTGTCTCTAAGGATGGTGTTCGAGCAAACTGTGCCCAAATGGGTAGGTTTTGCATGATCACTGCCGACACGTCCCCGGCACGTGCCGTACCTTGAGGATTGAGCGGATTCTTCTCCAGAGTTCCTCCTATAGACAGGCTTTTTCCTGTAAAAAGTTTGGTATCCGGGAAGTTATTGACATAAAGGGAGACCATATCCTTGCCGCCTTTGTAATGACATTCCTCTAGGCTTTCTTCAGACACGGGGATATACTTACTGCGACTGGACGTAGTGCCGGAGGACTTGGCAAACCATTCGATCTCGGAGGGCCAAATGACATTCTGCTTTCCAGTCATGGTCTTTTCAATGAACGGCTTGAAGGCCTCGTAATCAAAAAGAGGGACCTGCTTCGAAAAGTCTTGATAAGCCTTGATTTGATCAAAATGGAATTGCTTTCCAAATTCTGTCTTGCGGGAAGCTTCAATCAAGGATTGAAAAGTCTCCTCCTGAACCTGAATAGGATTATGTCTAAAATAATCGATTTGACCCAGTCGGCTTTTAAAAATCCAGGTCATGAAGCTGTTGAGCACTTCCATCAAATAAAAACTTTTCGTTTGAGCTCGAATTGACTTCCCAAATAGACCCTTCGGACCTGCTCATCAGCAGCCAGTTCTTCAGCGGTTCCTGCTTTGAGCAATTTTCCTTCAAACATCAAATAGGCACGGTCAGTGATCGAAAGTGTCTCGTTGACATTGTGATCGGTGATCAGGATGCCAATATTTTTGGTCTTGAGCTTGGCAACGATGGTTTGGATTTCTTCCACTGCAATAGGATCTACCCCTGCAAATGGCTCATCCAATAGGACAAATTTAGGATCCACCGCCAACGCCCTTGCGATCTCAGTTCGCCTTCTTTCTCCGCCGGAAAGCACCATGCCGAGATTTTTGCGCACATGAGTCAAGCTGAACTCCTCCAAGAGGCTTTCCATTTTCTCTTTTTGTTGAGCCTTGGGCATGGTGGTCATTTCCAACACAGCCAGGATATTTTCCTCCACAGAAAGCTTGCGGAAAACAGATGCTTCCTGAGCCAAATATCCCAACCCGAGCTTTGCGCGCTTGTACATGGGTAAGCCGGTGATGTCTTGATCTTCCAGAAAAATTTTTCCTTCGTTGGGCTGAATCAAACCCACGATCATGTAAAATGAAGTGGTCTTCCCGGCTCCATTGGGACCAAGTAGCCCCACGATTTCACCCTGCTCCACTTGCACAGAGATGTCATTGACCACACGGCGGCCTTTGTAGATTTTGACGAGGTGTTCGGCACGGAGCATCATATCAGTCAAATTTGATGTCTTTCACGTAGAGTTGCAAACTGCTTTTGTCCCGGAAGAAATTCTCCCGCATTTCGGCCACGATATCGAAGCGCATTTTGCCCCGCAGCATGTTGACAGTGGTCAGATCGGGATCTTTGGCTCGGTCGGCCATCCCAAATCCGAGGCAAACAGGAGTCGTCACTTGTCCGTCTTGGATGATTTTAAAGCGAAGGTGCTTGTCTTTGAGCACCGTGACTTCGTCGGCGTAGACGTTATTTATCCGAAATACCGGCTCGGTGTTTCCCGGTCCAAACGGAGCCATTTGCTTTAGGATATTGTAAAACTTGTAATTGATCTGATCTAAAAGCAGAATGTCATCTATCTCAATGACCGGCTTGAGATGCGTTTCTTCAATACGACTCCGTACGACCTGTTCAAATTTTGCTTGAAAAGCAGGTACATTTTCCACGCTAAGGGTAAGTCCTGCGGCATATTTATGCCCACCAAACTGATCCAACAGCTCTGAACACTCGGCGATAGCCTCATAAATGTCAAAATCTACCACAGACCTTGCACTTCCTGTAGCTTTATTATTTGACTCGGTAAGGATGATGGTGGGTCTGTAGTATTTTTCTATGCATCGGCTAGCTACGATTCCGATCACTCCTTTGTGCCAGTCTTCTTTAAAAAGTACCGTGGAGTTCCATTGGGCTTCTTCTTCACGGATCGCTAGCATTTCGAAAGCCTCTTTGGTGATATTTTCATCGAAATTTCTCCGGGTAGAATTGACCTCATCTACCAATTTGGCGCGCTCGATGGCATCATCCAGATTAGGTGCAATCAGGAGCTCCACGGATGCCTGAGCGTGTTCGAGTCTGCCGGAGGCGTTGATGCGTGGACCGATTTTGAAGACGATGTCCGAAATCTGGATTTCCTTCTCCACCTTGGACTGCAGGATCAATGCCTTTAATCCCGGACCTGGAGTATTATTGATTCGATCCAATCCGTAATAGGCAAGGATCCTGTTTTCTCCGGTAATAGGCACGATATCCGCTGCGATACTTACCACGAGCAGGTCGAGGTAAGGGTAGAGGCTAGATTCTTCAATTCCGTGGGTTTTGGCGTAGGCTTGAATAAGCTTAAAGCCTACCCCGCAGCCACTGAGTTCTTTGTACGGATACATGCAATCCTCCCTTTTGGCATCCAACACCGCTACTGCCTCGGGCAGTTGATCGCCGGGTGTATGGTGATCGCAGATGATAAAATCTACTCCCAACTCTTTGGCAAGCTTGACCTTATCGATGGCTTTGATCCCACAGTCCAGTGCAATGACCAGAGAAAAGCCATTTTCTGCGGCGAAGCGGACTCCCCGCTCAGAGATTCCATAGCCTTCCTTATAGCGATCGGGAATGTAAAAATCTACCTGAGGATAGAAGCCCTTCAAAAAGCTGTACATGAGTGCCACCGCAGTCGTACCATCCACGTCATAATCCCCATAGACCAAAATCTTCTCTTGATTTTTCACTGCCTTTTCGATCCGGTTGACCGCAGCATCCATATCCTTCATCAGGAAAGGGTCATGCAACTGGCTCAAACTGGGACGGAAATAATCCTTGGCCTGATCAAAACTTTCTACACCACGGTTGATCAGCATATTGGCCAAGGTAGGATTCACATTGATTTCCTTACCCAGCTTTTCTATGGCAGCTTGTGAGGTTTTAGGTTTTTGTTTCAAGACGTACTCCATGAGTTAAAATTACAAAAGTAAGTGGGAAGCCTACTTCCCTATTTTTGATTTGAGTGATAGCCTTTAAGCGTACATGTAAGGTAAAAAGTTCTGAATTCTAGGTAGCTCTTTTCTTTTTTTCCTGACGGTAATAAAACCAAAACAGTGCAGGAAATAGTAAAGCCTTCAGTTTCCAGTAATTTTTTTGTTTGAAAGTCAAGCCTTTGTCAGCATTTACCTCCCTGTACATTTTGGAGGCAACAACCAAATGCCCCAAAATAGCCACAAGCAATACCAAATAGATAATCAGCTCTTTCATCTTATTCCTTTTGTAAAATCAAAGCTGCCCAATTGTCCTTTTCCGAAGATTTGATCAGATTCAAACCCAATGGTTTTGCAGCATTCACCAAGTCATCGATGTCCTGCGTATAGAAACCGCTCAGTAAAAGATGCCCTTGGGAAGGCAACAATCCTGCATAAATCGCCATCTCATCGAGCAAGACATTTTTATTGATATTGGCTAAGATGATCTCAAAGGGTCCCTGTGGATTTACCTGTCTGATGGTTCCCAATCCCATCCGGGTAGGAAGGCCATTCAGATCGAAGTTTTCATTGCCATTGTCCACACACCAATCATCAATATCAAAGGCCTCGACCTCCCGAGCACCCAGCAAATGGGCCATAATAGCCAAGATTCCTGTGCCTGAACCAACGTCCAGTACTCTTCTGCCCTGATGATCCAATTCACCCTGATGACGGAGCATTTGAAAAGTGGTAGCATGATGACCTGTGCCAAAAGACATCTTTGGATTGATCACAATCTCATGCTTGAAGTTTGGCTGCGGTTCGTGAAAAGATGCCCTGACATACACCAAATCATCTACGGCAATGGGGTCGTAGTTTTTTTCCCATTCTTCGTTCCAGTTCACTTTGGGCATTTTTCCCTCAGTAAGTGAAATTTCCGCAGCTTCTCTGTAGGATTCGATGAGTTGACCAAAGGCTTCACGGTCAAAGTCTGACTCCGGCGCATAGGCATCGATGCCGGTTTCGGTTTCCAAAAAAGAATCAAAGCCAATCTCCGCCAACTCGGCGATGAGAATTTCCCTGAATTCTTCCAGACAAGTGATTTTAAACTCAAGGTAATCCATAGCAAGTGAAAATAGATGGGTAGAAAATAGTCAGGCTTGTGGGATCACAAGCCTGATGGGAAACTAGTCTGTGAGATCACAGATCCTTGATTAGAATGATTTGGCGATGTCCAAGAAATCTCTGGACTTCAGCGACGCTCCACCGATCAATCCTCCATCCACATCGGGTTTGGAGAAAAGCTCTTTGGCGTTACCTGGATTTGCACTGCCGCCGTAAAGGATTGAGGTCGCTTCCGCGATTTCTTTTCCATACTTGGAGGCAATGTGGCGACGAAGCGCCAGGTGCATTTCCTGCGCCTGATCTGCAGTGGCTGTCTTGCCCGTACCGATAGCCCAGATAGGTTCGTAAGCAATGACCACCTTGGAGAAATCTTCAGGTGAAAGGTCAAACAAGCTTGCTGTCAACTGAAATTTCACATTGGATTCATGGGTTCCTGCAGTACGGATTTCCAGCGATTCTCCGCAGCAGAAGATTGGTATCAAGCCATGGGCAATAGCTTGCTTTACTTTAGCTGCAAGCAGTTCATTACTTTCTTTGAAATATTCTCTACGCTCTGAATGACCAAGGATCACATAGTTTACTCCAAAAGAAGCGAGGATTTTTGCAGATACTTCACCTGTGAAGGCTCCAGCTTCTTTGTCTGAGCAGTTTTGAGCGCCTAGACATACACCGGGAGTATCTCCGATCAGCTTTTTGACAGGATGAATATGGGGAAAAGGAGGATTGAGCACCAAAATGACATCTTTGATGGCCTCATCTTTATACATATTGACGATCTCAGAAGTGAGTTTTTGACCTTCATCAAAGGTCAGGTTCATCTTCCAGTTTCCGGCTACGATTTTCTTTCTCATGAGAGGGGTTGAAATTTTTTAGGTTTGAAAAAACTTGAGCAGAAGGTATTTTGGCTCAAAATTACCAAAAATGTCCACTTGGGGAAAAAATAACCCGGATCAGTCACCAAAAAAGAATTGGACTCAGGAAGAAGCCAAGGGAAAACTGGAAACCTACTGTGCCTATCAGGAGCGATGTGCTTGGGAAGTGAGGCGGAAGCTTTACGAAAAAGGAATCCAGGGTAAACCCGCAGATGACCTCATTGAAGAAATGTTCCGAGATGGATTTTTGAATGAGGAGCGATTCGCAAAGTCTTTTGCAAGGGGTAAGTTTAGACTGAAAAAGTGGGGAAGAGCCAGAATCATCCGGGAATTAAAACTTCGTGAATTCAGCCCAAGCCATATTAAAACCGGACTTTCAGAAATTGACCCCGAGGAATACTACGATACGCTGTTGACCCAGGCGGAAAAGAAATGGGAAAAAACCAAGGAAAAGGATCCCTATAAAAAACGCTATTTGGTACTTCAGTATTTGGTCAGTAAGGGATTTGAGCAAGATCTTATCAAAGAAGCCTTGGAAAGCATTCAGTCCCAAGAATAGCCAACCTAGGGTTTGCCAATCTTAGGACTGAATAGTTTTAACCTGTAATAGATTTACCAGCTACCCCCTGCGCCACCTCCGCCAAAGGAGCCTCCTCCGAAGCCGCCAAAGCCTCCACCACCGCCAAAGGAGCCTCTTCCCGAAGAGAAGTCTCCAAATTTACCTCCACCGGAGCCTTTGAGCATATTGGCTAGCATGATGGTGGTCCAGATATCTATTCCTCCGCCTCGACCGCCCATGTGATTGTCGTTGTCTTTCCTGTTTTTGATCAGGGGCAAAATCACAAAAAGGAATATGAAGAGCAACAGCAAGAAAATCGCTCCACCGGAGTTGCCGTCAGAGGTGACTTCCTCGGCTTTGTATTCACCCGAAGCCAACTTGATAATCATATCTGTAGCTTGGTCCAATCCCTGGTAGTACGCCTCCATCTTGAAATTGGGAAGGATCAGATTGGTGACAATCCGTTTTGCCAAGGCATCAGGGACTGCTCCTTCAAGCCCACGACCGGTAGCAATGAAGACTTTTCGGTCTTCCATGGCCGCCAAAATCAGGATTCCGTTGTCTTTGGATGTGCCAATTCCCCACTTTTCTCCTAACTGAAAGGAATAATCAGCAATGTCATATTGGCCCACCGATCTCATAATCACAATGGCGATCTGGGTAGAAGTACTGTCATTGTAAGCAACCAGCTTTTGCTCTAGCTGTGCAGCCTCTTCAGGACTGAGGGTGCCTGTGAAATCATTGACCAATCGAGGAGGATTGGGAATTGGAGGGAAATCCTGTGCTATTACTTGAAAGAAGCTCAAGAAAAACAGGGTTGCGAGAAGAAAAGGATTTTTAGCCAAATGATACGTCATCCGAGAGTTCGTTTTTGTCGCCTTGCGCATCATAGGGGAAGTGTGCCCCCAACTGATCTCCGGCGTGATGGATGCCTTCAATAAGGCCTTCTGTAAATTTTCCCTGACGAAAAAGATCTGCCATCAGATCCTTGGTCTTTACCCAAAAATCAGCTGGTACGACAGCATTGATTCCGGCATCACCCAAGATAGCAAACTTGTGGTCTGCCACAGCTAGATAGATAAGCACGCCATTGCGGTCTTTGGTTTGGTACATCTTGAGCGTCTCAAACACCTCTACCGCCCGGTCGAGTACTTCTCCCTTGCAGTGATTTTCGATATGCACTTGGATTTCCCCGGAAGTAAGCGTCTCAGCCTTTTGAATGGCTGAGACGATTTGTGCTTTCTGCTCGGGAGAAAATAACTTTTCTGCCATGGGTCGTATTAGAATTGGACAGTTGGAGCTGCTTCAGCGCCTGCTGCAGCTTCGAAATACCCCTTAGTCTCGAAGTTGTACCAACCAGCAAAGATGTTGTTAGGGAATGTTCTCAGATTGGAGTTATACGCCTGAACTGACTCATTGAAGTTTCTTCTGGCCACAGAAATTCTATTTTCCGTTCCTTCCAGCTGAGCCTGAAGTTCCAGGAAATTTTGGTTGGCTTTCAGATCAGGGTATTTTTCAATAGTGACAAGCAATCTGCTCAAAGCACCAGAAAGCTGATCCTGAGCCTGTTGAAACTGAGCAAGTTTTTCAGGAGTCAAGTTGCTGGCGTCGATTTGCACAGAGGTTGCTTTGGATCTGGCTTCAACCACACCTGTGAGGGTTTCCTGCTCAAATTCGGCATAACCTTTTACCGTATTTACCAGGTTAGGAATCAAGTCAGCCCGTCGCTGGTATTGAGTCTGTACTTCAGCCCACTGACCATTGATGGTTTCTTCTGTTTGCACAAATTGATTGTAAGTCCCAACAGCTTTGGTATAGATGAAAATACCTACTACTGCAATGATGAGGATGGGAATCAAGAGTTTTTTCATAGTTGGATGTTTGTTTTAAAAACGAGAACATACACGGAAGATCTCGCCTGAGTGTTGTCTCCAAGGCCAAAGTTATCCAAATTATCTTTCGTAAATCGAAAGATTAAATCTGCTTTTTGAGAAAGATGCTCACCTTGTAGTCACTGTAATTTTCCAGATCATTATTGATATACCGGCGCATTTCGAGTTGAATTTCTTTTCCCTCTTCAGATCTGAATAATTTAAAAAGCTCGGTCATTTCCCATAGAAACATGGGAATTTTATTGATGGAAAGGATCTCGTCAAAAGGTAAAATGCCTGATTTATAGGCAGGGGATCCTGCCCTCACTTCTCCAATGTAGTAGCGGTTTTCATCATTCGGTACTTTTTTGACCACCATCCCGCTCATGTCAAATTCGAAGGGATTGTAAAAAGTAGATCCTTTTCTGATGTAAAAAGTATTGGAAGGATAATCCAATATCATCCGGGTGCGACCTAAAACTTCCGAACCCAAGCTACCTTTCCTGCCCGTAGCTTTAATTACTGAACTGTAAGAATTTTCCTCCGGATAAGAAGTAAGAACCTCCCTCATAGTAAGTCCTTTGATCTTTAGCGCATTAACTCTCCCAATAAAGCCGTACAGGACTCCTCCTAAAGACTGACCTAGCTCAGATTCTATAAAGTTAAGCGGCATGGTAATCTCATCCGAAGTCTCCCGATTGAGAAGTAGCCCGTGATTGGCTCCGGTATCTATCAATAGTTTGGCGTCCAGCTTGGGACCAGTCATCTGCTTTATCTTGGCATCGATATAGGCTTTACCGTCTTCTACCGTCATGTTCATTTTCCGATAAAACGGCGGCCTCCATTTGAGAGATCCAGGTTTATAAAATTCGATCATGCCCTCATCGTAATTGACTTTGATGGGATTGTATTTGAAAAACTCATAGCCAATAATTCCATACACAGGCACTCCAATCACCGATTCGAGCTCGAAGAAATCCTCCTCTAAGGCTAGCAAACTCTGCATTTCACCTTTGACCCCACCCAGATCTATGGTATTGACGGGAGATACCTGCCCCCAAATGCTGGTAGCACCATCTGCCCCGACGATGTTGATTCTTCTGGTGTAATTCAAGCCTAAAGCGTCACCCAATTTTTTACTGAATAGGATATTGGATTTGACTCCGGTGTCTATCAAAAAATTAAGTTTATTATTTCCGTTGATGGATACGGGAAGGATGATGAGACTATTGGATGAGTAAAAAGGAATCTTGACTTTCCTATGATCCCCCTCTATAAAAAACCCGGGTACTTGGGCTTTTGCCATAAAAGCCAACACAAAAAACCAAAAAGTCAGGGTCCTCCTAAGGATCATTGGGCGGGGTGTTTTCTCTTTTTAAGTTAAGCAGTTTTGTTGAGCTACTTAGCCTTAAACACCAAAGACCCTTAAAATTGTTGCAGACAATTTGCTTTCTCTTTAATTAGATTGATATCAAATTAAGCAAGGTGAAGGATACCGGGTTGTCAAAAAATCCAGAATAAATCATCTTTATTTTTCAATCCATTAAAAAAATGGCGGATACGGCCCTGATAGAAAAAGCAAAAAAAATCTTTGAGAACTTCCTGATCAAGCAAGGAAACCGCAAAACCCCGGAGCGTTTTTCGGTCATTGATGAGCTTTATCTCCTGCCAGAAGATGAGCATATCGACGTAGAAGGCCTTTTTCTCAAAATGAGAAACAAAGGCTACACCATCAGCAGGGCTACGATTTACAATACCTTGGATCTCTTGGTAGAAAGTGGCTTGGCGGTCAAGCACCAGTTCAAAGATAAGGTCGCACTCTACGAGCAGGCACTTACTTACAAGCATCATGACCACCATGTATGCAATCAGTGCCGAAAAATTCGGGAATTTTCCGATCCGAAGATCAATGAGATCAAAGAAGCCATGGGCAGGGAATTTCAATCAGGCATTACAAGCCACTCTTTGGTACTCTATGGAGATTGTAAAATCGAAAACTGCGAAAATCTCAACGCTGTCCCTGCTTTTTGAAAATCTTCCTATAGATGGGCTTTCGGTACCAAAACTGTAGCCACAGCACCGGATAAAGCAGTGGCGTCATCCAAGCAAAAGGCCCTTCAAAATCTATTTCATCTCGGATTACCGCGCCTTTTCCTCTGGAAATGATCCGGTGTTTGTGCTTCCATTTTCCCAGAAAAAAAGGAAGACACGTGCCTTCATCAACGAAGAAAAACTCTTTTTCTGATGTCTGATCCGCAGTGATGAGACTCACCCATTTTTGTTTGAAAAGAATAAAATTCAGTTCCAAAACGACTTCATCTCCGGTATTGCAACCATCAAATCGGATCACATTGACCGGTGGAAACGGTGGTGCGAGTTTTTTAAACAAGGTCTCGGTAAAACCTGCTTTCACCTCCAAATAGCCCTGTTCGACAGGAGTTTCAATCGTGATATTCATCAAAAGCTGAGGACAAAGAGAAGAAATAAAATCAACCAAATCGCATCCATGAAGTGCCAATACACGGTGAAAAGACGAATTCTCATCTTTTCATAAGGATTAGTAACCAATATCAATTTTCGGATTCCATCTTCTTGGGTTCTACGCAACTGAACCAACAAGATCAAGGCGAAAACCATAGCTCCCAAGAGGTGGAAAATGTGAATTCCGGATAATAAATAAAGAAACGAACCACTCGGAATTCCTGTGAAATTGATTCCCATGTCTGTGAGTTCCTTCCAACCTGCAAACTGGAGAATGGTAAATGCCACACCCAAAACAAAAGTGTTGCGAAGGGAGGATTCCAGCTTGGGAATGTTTTCCTCCTGATAGTGGAGCCTCATTTTGGTAGCGGTGTATCCTGAAAGGACCAACATGAATGTAGAAATCAAAAACGCGATGGGCATTCGGTGATTGAGACCTTCGAGCTGATTCAAGCCCGAATAAAGAAATGCGACAACTAAAAAAAGGAAAATCAATCCACTACTTACCATAGCTAGGTAGAGCAGCGTTTCGTAAGGATGGAAGTTTTCCAGCTTTTGAAACCAGGTCTGTTGGGTATTCTGACGATTCATCGTCTCCAAAACATTTTGTAAGCTGCTTGGTTCAAAAAATGCCAAATCAAGAAGGCTAGCCCTCAAAAAGCGCAAAAAAACCTAGATTTGCAGCCTAATTTCCCCAAACCCCAATCCTCTTGGACAGGCAGTCTTTTCTTTCCATCTACCAATCTGATCCGATTTTTCAGACGCTATCCCATCGGCTGAGTTCGGACAAAAACTTCCAACTTCAGATCAAAGGTCTTTCGGGCAGTTTGGACATGGTGCTGTTTTCCGCATTTTTTGAGCAAAAAGGTGGATTTCATGTGATCATAGCACAAGACAAAGAAGAAGCAGCCTACCTCAATTCGGATCTCCAAAACCTGCTGGCAAAGGAAGATCACCTGATTTTTCCGGGCAGCTTCAAGAGACCTTATCAATACGATGAAGTAGACAATGCCAATGTCCTCCTTCGGGCAGAAATGCTCAATCAAATCCTGGAAACAAAAGGGAAACCCAGAATCGTCATCACCTACCCGGAAGCACTTTATGAAAAAGTAATCAACAAACGGTCGCTGGTCGAAAACACGTTTTCTGCCAGAGTGGGCGAATCAGTAGACATGGAATTTGTAGCAGAGGTGCTTGCTTCCTATGATTTTGAGCGGACAGATTTTGTCTACGAACCGGGTCAATTTGCCATTCGTGGGGGGATTTTGGATGTATTTTCTTTTTCTAATGAGCATCCGTACCGACTGGAGCTTTTTGGAAAAGAGATCGAAAGCATCCGAACCTTTGATCCTGAGACGCAGCTATCCATTGCCAGCGTGGAAGTTATTTCCCTCATTCCCAATGTACAGACCAAGCTGCTTCAGGAAGTAAGGCAATCCTTTTTGAGCTTTCTTCCTGAAAATGCCACCCTTTGGATCAAAGATTATCAGCTGACTCTGGACGTGATGGATGAGTGTTTTCACAAGGCGGAGCAAGCCTTTGCACAAATCGTCGCCCAGACTAAAACCGATAAGCTCGTTCTCAAGCCGGAGCATCTTTTTGATCAAGGAAAGGATTTTTCCAATGCCATCAAACCCTTTTCAATTGTGGAGTTTGGCCGGCAGTTTTACTTGAAAGCCGAAGAGAAATTCGTGTGGGAAAGCCAGCCTCAGCCATCGTTCAATAAGAATTTTGACCTCTTAGTCAATAACCTTGCAGAGAATGAGAAGCAGGGATTTGTCAATCTGATCACGGCGGAAAACGAGAAGCAAATCGACCGTCTATTGGGAATATTCCGGGAACTTGATCCGACGCTTCAGGTACAAAGTATGCTCTTGGGGCTGAGAGAAGGATTTGTTGACAGACAGTCCAAACTCGTTTGTTACACCGACCACCAGTTGTTTGAGCGATTTCATCGCTATAAAACTCGCGCTAAGGCAAGCAAATCCAAAGCCCTAACCCTCAAAGAACTCAAAGCCCTGCATCCCGGTGACTACATCGTCCATGTGGATTATGGCGTGGGGCGTTTCGCAGGCTTGGAAAAAGTCGATGTCGGCGGCAAGATGCAAGAAGCTGTGCGACTGATTTTCCGGGATGACGACCTACTGTACGTCAATATCCATTCCCTGCACAAAATCTCCAAGTATTCGGGACAGGAAGGTCAAGTTCCTTCCATGTCCAAACTTGGCTCACCGGAATGGGAGAATAAAAAATCACGAGTAAAAAAGCAGGTCAAAGACATCGCCAAAGACCTAATCCAACTGTACGCCAAACGAAGATCTGCACACGGATTTGCATTTTCTAGGGATTCAGTTTTACAGGTGGAATTGGAATCTTCATTTATCTATGAAGACACCCCAGATCAGGCTTCTGCAACCGCGGATGTCAAGTCGGATATGGAAAAAACCTATCCTATGGATCGTCTGGTGTGTGGGGATGTGGGTTTTGGAAAAACAGAAGTAGCCATCCGGGCTGCCTTCAAAGCAGTAAATGATCGCAAGCAGGTTGCCGTGCTTGTGCCAACGACCATCCTGGCCATGCAGCATTTTCAGACGTTTAAGGAGCGATTGGAAAACTTCCCCGTCAAGGTGGATTACATCAACCGATTCCGCTCAGCAAAGGATATCAAATCGATCAAAGAACAGGTCAAATCCGGTGAAATAGACATTTTGGTGGGCACACACAAGATTGTCAACAAAGACATCGAGTTCAAAGATTTGGGACTTTTGATCATTGATGAGGAGCAAAAGTTTGGGGTGAAAGTCAAAGACCAACTCAAAAATCTCCGAGTCAATGTGGATGTGTTGACACTTACCGCAACGCCAATTCCAAGAACTCTACATTTTTCTCTGATGGGCGCAAGAGACCTCTCAGTTATCGCCACTCCTCCACCCAACAGACAGCCGGTCACTACAGAGGTGCAAACTTTCCAAGAAGCGGTCATCCGGGATGCCGTGGCCTATGAATTGAGACGGGGAGGGCAGGTTTTCTTTGTACATAACCGTGTCGGAGAAATAGACAGCATCGCCAATCTCATCATGAAACTGGTACCTGATGCCCGAGTGATCGGAGCACATGGCCAGATGGATGGAGAAAAGCTGGAAAAAATCATGGTCGGCTTTATCAATCATGAATACGACGTCCTCGTATCGACCAATATCATCGAATCAGGACTGGATATTCCTAATGCCAATACCATCATCATCAATCGTGCGCACATGTTTGGTCTTTCGGACCTGCACCAAATGAGAGGTCGAGTAGGACGAAGCAATAAAAAGGCCTTTTGTTACCTACTTACCAGTCCGATGTCAGGACTCACGCCTGAAGCGCGAAAAAGGCTTCAAACCTTGGAGGAATTCTCTGATTTGGGAGATGGGTTCAAAGTGGCAATGAAGGACTTGGACATTCGGGGAGCAGGTAATCTCCTTGGCGCGGAGCAAAGCGGATTTATCACCGACCTGGGTTTTGAGATGTATCACAAAATCCTGGATGAGGCTGTTCAGGAACTTAAAGAGAATGAATTTGCCGCTTTGTTTGAAACAGATCTGAAAGAAAAAGTCAAAGTTTTGGTTCAGGACTGTACCATTGAGACAGACTTGGAGCTACTTATTCCCGAGGAATATGTCAGCAATATCAGTGAACGATTGGGCCTATATTCCAAGCTGGATGGGCTGAAAACTGAAGAAGAACTCGAAAAATTTGGACAGATGCTATCCGACCGGTTTGGACCACTCCCCAATCCGGTAAAAGACCTGATGGAAACGGTTCATTTACGTTGGCAAGCAGAAAGTCTTGGAATAGAGAAGCTTGTACTTAAAGGAAAGCAAATGAAGTGTTACCTTTTGCCTGCCAATCGGGATGACTTCTATTCTTCGCCTGTTTTTGGCAAGATCATGAAGTTTGCACAAGTACATGCTAAGGTCTGTAAAATAAAAGAATACAAAAACCGTTTGATACTGACCATCGAGGGAGTTTCAACGATTCAAAAATCTCTAAAAGTACTTGAGGAGATGAAATCTTGAGGGTTTTAATAAAATTTAACTGGCATAAATATTGTACTTCAGCCAACCGATTTTGTAAAACCAAGCCATTTGATTGGCGTGAAGTGGATTTATCGAAAAAGGTTAAAATTATTACGTTGGATGAAGAGTCCAACGACCCTATATTAGCAACTGAAATAGACCAAAACATTTGAACCTATGCGTCTAAACAACAAATCTTGGGGAATATTTGCCACGGCAATGATGCTGGCTTCTGCCTCCTTTCTGTCTTCCTGTCAAAAATCTCCTGGATATGGTCGTAGAACGGCCAACGATCCCGGAAAGCGCAGTGCGACAACAGGTGCAGACTTTTCCTTTGACGAACAAGACACAACCCAATTTTTTGTGTCAAAAAATGCAGAGCAAATCCCCGGGCCAAACTTGAAATTTATCCAAGGTGGTCGTACCGTATTAGGATCTCAAGAAGAGGATGTGATGGCATTTCGAGATAACTTAGAAAGAACAGTCTCCATCGCCTCCTTCTACATGGACGAAACAGAAATGACCAATAATGACTATCGGGAATTTCTTTTTGACATGAAAAAAAGAGTCAGCGCAGACTCTCTGAAAAAATTAGAACCTTCTGAAAATGTTTGGTCTGGAGCAATGTCTTTTAATGACCTCTATCAGTCCTATTATTTCAGATTCCCAGGTTTCAATTTCTATCCTGTAGCAGGTGTCTCTTGGAAGCAAGCTTCTGCTTATGCCAAATGGAGAACTGAATTTGTCCAAGAACTTATCCGAAAAGACAGAGGATTGGATTCAACCATGACCAAAACTCAATTGATCGAGCGTGGGGTGGTAATGGCTGATTTCCGTCTACCAAATGAGGCAGAGTGGGAATATGCTGCAAAAGCAATGATTGGAACCCAATACTTGGACGAAAATCAGGAATATGGCCGGATCTATCCTTGGGACGGAAGAGGCATCAGAAATCCTTACAACGTGAAAAGAAAAGGTAAGCAAGGTGACTTCCTAGCCAATTTTAAAAGAGGCCGTGGTGACTACGCCGGTATCTCAGGTAACCAAAGAAATGACGGTGAAATCCTTCCTACCAACGTGTACGATATGGCTCCAAATGATTTTGGACTTTACCACATGGCAGGTAACATGAATGAGTGGGTGTATGACGTGTATCGCCCGCTGACCTTCCAAGATGCAGATGATCTCAATCCGCTGAGAAAAGACGGTGTCTATGACGAGGAGGAAAATTATGAGACTTCTTTGTTCACAGATGAAATGAGAGTGTACAAAGGCGGTTCTTGGAAAGATGTGGCCTACTGGTTAGCCCCAGGTACAAGAAGATTTATGCACCAAGATTCGGCCACCAACAATATCGGCTTCAGATGTGCGATGATCTCTATCGGAGATAAAGGCAAATAAGGTTTTATTAAATCTACTCAAACCCAGCTGAAGAGCTGGGTTTTTTTTTGTTTTAGCGTTTTGGTTTGACCACTGAAGGATTTTTGGCTTTAGGATTTGTATCAATTCTCCTACCTTCCAATAGAATTAACCCAAATCATTTATGATCTACAAGACCTTCTTCAAAGGATTGGTTTTGGTGGCCTTGGCTTTTGCGCAGCCAATTTTTGCACAAACCACCTACCAGACACCTCCCAAATCAATTGCTGATTTATTCACTGCGCCAGCTACTCCATCGGTGACCTTCAATAAAGATGGTTCAATGATGATGATTCTGGATAGAACAGAGGCCCCATCGATAGAGGACTTAGCCCAACCTGAGCTAAGAATCGGTGGTATTCGTATCAATCCTGCCATTTCCGGTCCAAGCCGGGCAGGAGGATTTACCAACATCAAAATCAAAAAGACCCGATCCGGAGAAGAAATCCAAATCAAGGGACTTCCATCGAATCCCAAAATGAATGGCTTTTCACTTTCACTGGATGAAAAGTACTTGGCATTTACCCAAACAGAAAGCAATGGCATTAGCCTTTGGGTAGTAGATATGACTACCTATGAGGCGAAAAAACTGACTGAACCTATCCTCAATCAGGTTTTCGGAAATTCAGTCGCCTGGCTTCCTGATAATAGCATCATCATCAAGGCAGTCAATCCATCGCGTGGAGCTATGCCGAAAGCTCCTTTGGCCCCAGCGGGACCAGTCATTCAAGAGACTTCAGGCAATGCAGCCCCAAGCCGAACCTACCAAGATCTCCTGGCCAACCCGTATGATGAGACACTTTTTGCTTACTTCATGGATTCCCAATTGATGAAAGTGAGCTTAGACGGGAGTAAATCACCCATTGGCAAACCAGCCATGATCAAATCTTTGGACATCAGTCCGGACGGAAATTATTTATTGATTGAATCCATTCAGAAGCCATTCTCTTACTTGGTGCCCGCTGACCGATTTCCGTACTCCGTAGAAATTTGGACCACTTCAGGAGAGATTGTAAAAACACTGGCACAGATTCCCTTGGATGAAGTTCGTCCGACAGGTTTTGATGCCACTGTGACCGGACCAAGAGGAATAAGTTGGAGAGCAGATCAGGCGGCCACCTTGTACTGGGCAGAAGCTCAGGACAAAGGTGATCCCAAAGTAAAAGTAGTTGAGCGGGATATCGTGTACACGCTTTCGGCACCCTTTACCGGAGACAAGAAGAAACTCGTTGGAACAACCCTTCGATTTGGAGGAATTAACTGGTCAGATGATTCCTTTGCGATCCTGAATGAACGTTGGTTTGCAAGCAGAGTGGAAAAGCGATCGGTAATCAATCCATCCAATCCTGCACAAGCTCCGAAAGTCATCATCGAACGATCTTCCGATGACTTATACAATGACCCAGGAAACCCTCTTTTCACAAGAAACGCTTTTGGAAGGAATGTTTTGATGAGAAAGGGTGAGTTGGTCTTTATGACTTCCGAAGGTGCCGGACCGGAGGGAAGTATGCCTTTTCTTTCAACCTTTAATACATCAACCAAGGAACAGAAAATCCTTTGGAGATCTCAGGCACCTTATTACGAAAGAGTGTCAAAAGTATTGGCTGCTGATGCCACCGAGTTCATTACCATCAAAGAAGGCACCGACCTTCAGCCTAACTATTGGTTGATTAATACCAAAAAGCGAATTGCCCCAATCCAATTGACCTCTTTTGCCCATCCGTATGAGTCAATCAAGGGAATCAAAAAGCAATTGGTAACCTATACGCGAAAAGACGGACTCAATCTCTCGGCTGTGGTCTACACTCCTGAGGGATACGATCCTGCCAAGGACGGAAGGCTACCTGTCCTGATGTGGGCCTATCCTCGAGAATACAAATCAGCTGCTGATGCCGCACAGGTTCGCGGGTCAAAATATACCTTTACCAGACTGAGTTGGGGCTCACCGATCTATTGGGTGACGCGAGGCTATGCCATCATGGATCAAACTGAAATGCCAATAGTAGGGGAAGGCGATCAGGAACCAAACGACTTCTTCATTGAGCAGCTGGTGGCCAATGCCGAGGCAGCCATCGATCATATTGTGGAATTGGGAATTGGAGACAGAAATAGAATCGCCGTGGGAGGCCATTCCTATGGAGCATTTATGACTGCCAATTTGCTTTCACATACCAACATCTTCGCAGCAGGAATTGCTCGAAGCGGTGCTTACAACCGTACCTTGACTCCATTTGGATTCCAGTACGAGCAACGTACGTATTGGGAGGCTCCGGAGGTTTATTTCAACATGTCTCCGTTCTCTTTTGCAGACAAAGTAAAGACACCAATCCTTCTGATCCACGGTGAGGCCGACAATAACTCAGGTACTTTCCCGATCCAATCCGAGCGTTATTACAATGCATTGAAAGGTCACGGGGCAACTACCCGATTGGTTTTCCTCCCTCACGAAAGCCATGGCTACGCTGCTAAAGAATCTGTCCTGCACACCCTGTGGGAAATGGATACTTGGTTGGAAAAATATGTGAAGAATAGGAAGTAATGGAGGTATTAAAAACCCCATAACTGATCGGCCCTGCCAGATTTTCAACAACTGGCAGGGCTTTTTTTATAGTCTCTATTGGTTTTGATTAACTGGAGAAGACACCGAATTCCCTGACTACCTCCAAGGTCTTTTCCCTTTCTTCTATCATTCCCATGTGGCCTACACCTTGGAGTTCGATGTAGTGTGAAAAGGCATCTTGTTGCGCTCGACTCGCTTCTATTTTCACTGCCCCGTCTTCAGTTCCTGCGATCAGGAGTTTGGGTCCAGCAAAATTTTTCAGAATTTCCAGTCGATCTTTTCTGTCTCGCATCGCTCCTGCATAGGCAATCAGACCGTCCAAAGAGGAGCGCTTGGCATCTTCGATTGCTGATCCTATTTCCGCAGCTAGTTCTTCTCTTCTTTTTTCGGGAAAAAGCGGAGGTACAAAGGAAGTAACGAATTTTTCAACCCCATTTTTCTTCAAAAAAGTAATGGTTCGATTTCGCATTTCTTTTTTGTCTTCATCATCGGGAAACGCAGTAGAGTGAAACAATCCTACAGCTTTGATTCGACTGCCCATTAGCTCTAGCAGGGCTAAAGCCACATATCCACCCAAGGAATGACCAATGATAATCGGGTCAGCGATGTGATTTTCCTCCATCCATTCTTCTAACTGTACCGCAACTTCTTCCAAAGTGATCTGATCTCCAGAAATCGGCGAATTTCCAAAACCGGGAAGATCAGGACAAATCACACGAAAATTATTTGATAGCTCTTCGGCAAAGTAATTCCACATATTTCCGCTTTCGCAGAACCCATGAAGAAGCACTAAAGGCTGACCACTGCCTTTTTCAAAAAAATGAATCATACGAAGATTGAATTTAAGAAACGTGAACGTGCTCAGCGAGGCTTCTGACTGTGGCAGCAATTCCATCAGGATCAAAACCGCACTCTCGGTGCAACTCGATCTGCTCACCATGTTCGATGATGTCGTCAGGAATCCCCAAACGCTTAACCTGAGCTTGATAGCCATGATCCATCATCCATTCCAGGACCGCAGACCCAAATCCTCCCATCAGACATCCGTCCTCTACAGTGACTATTTTCTTGAATTTAGAAAATACCTCATGCAGCAAGTCGCTATCCAACGGCTTCACAAAACGCATGTCATAGTGTGCAGGATTCAAGCCTTCCTTGACAAGAGATGCACAAGCTTCCATGGCGTAGTTGCCCATGTGTCCAAGGGTTAGGATTGCGATATCTTCGCCTTCGCGAATGATGCGACCTTGTCCTACTGGAATTTCTCTCAGAGGGGTCTTCCACTCAGGCATGACACCATTTCCTCTTGGGTAGCGTATCGAAAACGGTCCACCGTAGGTAGAACCAGTAAACATCATATTTCGAAGCTCTTCCTCATTCATGGGTGCAGCCACCACCAAGTTTGGAACACAGCGGAAATAGGCAATGTCATATGCTCCATGGTGAGTAGGCCCATCTGCACCGGCAAAACCAGCACGGTCAAGACAAAATACCACCGGTAAGTTTTGAAGACAGACGTCATGAATCACCTGATCATAGGCCCGCTGCATGAACGAGGAATAAATGTTACAGAATGGAACCAGTCCCTGAGTTGCCATGCCGGCAGAGAAAGTCACCGCATGTTGCTCAGCGATACCCACATCAAAAGCCCGATCCGGCATCGCTTTCATCATGATATTCATGGATGACCCGGAAGGCATCGCAGGAGTGACTCCCATGATGCGGGGATCTTTTTCAGCTAATTCGACTAAGGTGTGACCAAAGACATCCTGATACTTAGGCGCTTGAGGAGTAGTTGGTACTTTCTTGAAAATCTCACCGGTAACCTTGTCAAAGGTACCCGGAGCATGCCAAGTGGTTTTATTTCCGCTTTCTGCCGGGCCATAGCCTTTTCCTTTTACCGTGACACAATGAAGGATTTTTGGACCCGGAATATCTCTCATGTCCTTTAAAATCTCGACCAAATGATCTACATCGTGGCCATCCACAGGACCGAAATACCTAAGATTGAGCGACTCAAAAAGATTGCTTTGCTTAAGCACGGCTGACTTAACGGCACCTTCTACTTTGGAAATGATCTCCTGTGCACTGCTGCCAAACTTGCTCAGCTTGCCCAAAATGTTCCACACCTCATCTTTTACCTTATTGTAAGTGTGGGAAGTCGTGATATCTGTCAAATAGTCTTTCAGAGCCCCTACATTGGGGTCGATAGACATGCAATTGTCATTTAAGATGATCAGCAAGTTAGTTCCGCTGACGCCGGCATGGTTCATCGCTTCAAAAGCCATCCCACCGGTCATCGATCCATCTCCGATTACGGCTACATGTTGGATATCGGTACCCTTGTATTTGGAAGCCATAGCCATGCCCAAAGCTGCTGAAATCGAAGTGCTCGAGTGACCTACACCAAAAGTGTCGTATTCACTTTCTTTTCGCTTTGGAAATCCTGACAACCCACCATACACTCGATTGGTATGGAATCTTTCTCTTCTCCCGGTCAGGATTTTGTGACCATAAGCCTGATGACCCACATCCCAAACCAACTGATCTTGAGGGGTATTGAGAACGTAATGAAGAGCCACAGTAAGCTCCACCACTCCCAAACTTGCCCCAAAATGGCCACCATACACAGACACATTATCCACGATAAAATGGCGCAACTCTTCACAGATTTGGACCAACTTCTCTTTAGGAAACTTCTTTAAATCTTCTGGAGTCTGTATTTGGGCTAGTAATGGACCAGGTGTGATCTGCATTTTCGATGTGGTTGGTGTCAAAGAAGGATAACTTCAAGTTGGAAAGTTTGTTTGCCATGCAAGCTAAATGCCTGAAATGTCGTCAAGATCCAATATTTCGTTTCCCTCCAATTAATTTACCTTAATTGAATATCTTTGGCTACGAGGTGGCAAAATTAACCCATTAAATTAAATATCCGTTGAGTTTCGAGATCAAATTACCCTTGTTCGAAGGACCATTCGACCTGATGCTCTTCTTCATCGAGCGGGATGAACTGGATATTTATGACATTCCGATCTCCAAGATTACCAATGACTTCCTGGATTATATCCATCAATTGGAAAAAATGGAAATCGAAGTTGCAAGTGAGTTTATACTTTTTGCAGCTACCCTGATGAAGATCAAATCACGGATGCTTTTACCTCGGCCTGAAATCAACGAGCATGGAGAAGAAGTTGATCCCAGGGAAGAACTGGTCAGAAATCTTCTGGAATACAAGAAATACAAATCTGTGGTAGAAGATCTCGCTCAGCTGGAGTCCGATCGGATGTCTAAAGAAAAAAGAGGTAATCTGGCAAAAGAACTTCAGGAATTGAGCAAGCTGGAAGATGTGGAGGCTGAGTTGCAGCATGTGGATTTGTACAAGCTCTTGAAAGTATTCCAGAAATGCATGGCGAGAATGGCCTCCAGATCAGAGGAAACCAAACATACTGTCATTCAGTATCCCTACACGATCGAACAGCAAAAAGACTTTGTTCTGGAAAAGATAAGTTTCAAACAACAAGTCCCATTTACTGAGTTTATCTCGTACAAACCAGATAAAATCTTTGTGATTTATACTTTCTTGGCTATCCTCGAACTCCTCCAACTTTCTCAAGTGACCATCATTATCGGAGAAGGATATAATAATTTTTGGGTGGAAAAAATCGAGCCTGTAGCAGTCTAAGTATGAAATTGGACAATAAAAAGATCCTTCAAACTCTCAACCCAAACAAAATCTGGGTTCCGGTCTTTATCGGATTGGCTATCGTTTTCGCCATGTTTTACATGGATCCAAACCTGACCTCAGCCAATCTGAAGGTCGTAGTAGATGCATCTCCTATTTTCATCTCGCTTGCCATATTGGTCATTTTTTTCAGAGACTTTGGTTATGTCTATCGAATCAGAGAAATCACAGATCGTAAGCTGACTTGGACCAGAGCGATTTACGTAATTATCCTTTGGGAATTTGCATCGGCAGTGACTCCTTCTGTGGTGGGTGGTACTGCAGTGGCCATGTTCATTTTAAATAAGGAAGGCATCAAAATGGGCCGAGCAATTGCCTATGTGATGGTTACGGCTATTTTGGACAACCTTTTCTTTGTCATTGGAGCTCCGATTATTCTCTATTTTGCTCAAGGCAATATTTTCCCGGATAGTAAACTATTGGAATCTCAGTTGGGCAATAGTCTACAAGCCATTTTCTGGATCAGCTATTCGCTCTATGCTTCGTACAGCTTGGTCATGGCGGCTGCTTTATTTTACCGTCCTCGGGTATTCAAGTGGATTTTAATCAAAATCTTTTCCATCAAATTTCTTAGAAAATGGAAGCATGATGCACAGGAATACGGCAATCAAATTATCGAAGCCTCAAAGCAACTTTCCGGGAAAAGCTATACGTATTGGCTGCCGATTATTGGGGCAACCATTTTTATTTGGTCATCTCGATACCTGATGCTTAATGCATTGATTTGGGCTTTTGTGCCGATGGATGTATTTGACCACGTCATCGTATTTGCCAGACAGGTGATCATGTGGATCGTGATGATGATCTCACCGACACCGGGAAGTAGTGGCACAGCTGAATTTTTCTATGGTCAGTTTTTCGCCGAGTTTTTGGGGAAATACACTTTCGTGACGAGTATCGTGTGGAGATTACTTTCCTATTATCCATACCTGATTCTAGGAGCGATTTTCCTTCCTAGATGGATCCGGCAGGTTTTTTTCAAAAAGAAACACGCAGAAGACTAAATGCTCACTTCACTTTCCATCGCTCAACTCGAAGAAATCACCGGGGGAAAAGCCCAAGGAACCCGAAGAGATCAGCTGATTTCTCAAATCAGCATTGATTCGAGACAGATTCTGCATGCCGAGCAAACCCTCTTTGTGGCGCTGAGAGGAGCAAAAGCTGACGGTGCCGATTTTATCCCTGAGCTGATCGAAGAAGGTATTCGGGTATTTCTGGTACATGAAGATTGGAAGGTTAATGAAAATTGGGTGGATTGTGCCACCTTCATCTACACCAAGGATACCCGGCAAGCTTTACAGCAGATTGCTGCTTTTCAAAGATCCAATTTCTCCAAACCCATCGTAGGAATCACCGGCAGCAATGGCAAAACCATCATCAAAGAATGGCTGGGCCAAGTGCTCAGTCAACGATTTGCGGTGGCCAAAAGCCCGAAAAGCTACAATTCGCAGGTAGGGGTACCGCTCTCTATTTTTGGTATCCAACCTTACCATCAAGTGGCGATTTTGGAGGCAGGCGTCTCCAAATCCGGAGACATGGAGACCCTGTCCCAAATGATTTTACCTGATTTGGGAATTTTCACCAACATCGGGTCAGCGCATGAGGAAGGTTTTTCTGGATTACAACAAAAAATCCAAGAAAAACTGAAGCTATTCAGCGCATCAAAACTTCTGATCTATTGCAAAGATCATCACCCCCTGGCCCAAGAAATTGAATCTCAAATCTCTTCTGAAAGACTGATCTCTTGGTCAAAAAAATCAGGGGCGGACTTCAGTGTCTCCTGGAAAACGCTGGAAGCAAAAACCCGGATCGCCTTAATGAAAAGGGACCTGAACACCATGACCTTTCAGGTTCCATTTATGGATCAGGCATCCTTGGAAAATGTCACCCATGTGATCATCGCAGCATTGACTTTGGGTGAAGATATCCCGGCAATTCAGGAAGGTCTGGACCACTTGAAGCCGGTGGATATGCGCCTGACCCTAAAGCCGGGGCTAAATGATTCGCTTCTCATTGACGACACCTACAACAATGACTTGGCGGGGCTAAAAGTAGCCTTGGAATTCATGAGTCAGCAGCGGCCCAAGCGGTCCAAGATCTTGATCATCTCAGACTTGCTACAGCAGGGGTTGCCCGAAAAGATTTACTCAGAAGTAGGTGAATTAATTCAATCTTATGGCCTGGACCAGATCATTGGAGTAGGTTTAGAGGTGAAACGCTTGGAAAACCTTTTCCCCGAAAAATCAAAAACCTATGCCTCCACGGAGCAATTTTTGCAAAATGTGGATCCCGAAAGCTTCCAAAATGACCTGCTGCTGATCACAGGAGCGCGTTCTTTTGCTTTCGAAAAAATCGTGAATCGACTGCAACAGCGAATTCATGGCACCACCCTGGAGATCAATTTAAATGCACTCACCCATAACTTCAACTTTTACAAAAAGCAAATCAAACCCGGAACTAAGCTAATGGTCATGGTCAAGGCTTTTGCCTACGGCGGAGGTGCGGCCGAGATCGCCAACCACATCCAAACCATGGGGGCAGACTACCTAGCAGTGGCTTTTTCAGATGAAGGGGTTGCTTTAAGAAAGCAGGGAATTCGCCTTCCCATCATGGTGCTTAATACTGTTGAGGAATCTTTCGATTTGCTTAGGGAGTATGATCTTGAACCCGTGGTATTCAGCCCTGAGTTTTTCAAAAAACTTGGACTCTATGCCCGACATCATCAGATCCAACTTTCGATTCACCTCGATTTGGACACAGGAATGCACCGTTTAGGCTTTGAGCAAAAACACTTGCAAGAGCTGAAAAAACTGATTTCTGAATTTCCAGAGTTGAATATCGCTAGCCTTTACACACATCTGGTGGGAGCGGATGAAGAAGTTCACCACGATTTTTCAATTCAGCAGTTGGATCAGTTTATGTCCATGAGGTCTGAAGTGGAGTCTATATTAGATTACAAACCACTGATTCATGCCCTAAACTCCGCAGGAATTATCCGCTATCCTGATTACCAAATGGACATGGTGCGTTTGGGTATTGGGCTTTATGGCGTGGAAGTAACAGGAAAACACGACGCTTCACTTAAGCCGGTAAGCACGCTAAAAACTACGATCTCACAGGTTAAAGAATTGCCGGCCGGTGCCACCGTAGGATATTCCAGAAAGGGAATCTTGCCTTTTGGAGGGAAAATCGCCACTCTGGCTATCGGCTATGCAGACGGATATGATCGTAGATTCTCCGGAGGAAATGGCTATGTGCTTATTCGAGGAAAAAAAGCCCCGGTGATCGGGAATGTCTGCATGGATATGGTCATGGTAGATGTCTCTGATTTTTCTGAGGTAAAAGCAGGTGATGAAGCCATCATTTATGGCGAGCAAATTTCACTCAAGGAGCTTGCAGACCAGATAGGGACGATCCCTTATGAACTTTTGACCAATATCAGCACCCGAGTCAAGCGGGTTTATTACCTCGATTGAGGATGAATTTTCTTAACTTCCTGAATGAAGCTGAGTAAAAAATACCTCGCCCACATCGTCTTTGAGTCAAATGATCCCGCATCAAAAACGTTTGATATTGCCCTTTTGGGGATCATTATTGGATCTATCATGGTAGCTGTCCTTGACTCGGTGCAAGATCTTCATCGGGAATATGGGCGACTGTTTTATGTGCTGGAGCTTTCCTTTACTTTTTTATTCACCGTAGAATATGCTCTTCGGGTTTGGCTAACCAGCAAAACCCTGAAGTATGTCATCAGCTTTTATGGTATCGTTGACTTATTGGCCATTTTGCCTGTTTACCTCAGTTTCTTCATTGCCAATACCCAACTTCTATCTGTCATCCGTGCGCTGAGATTACTCAGAGTAATCCGAATTCTAAAACTGGGAAGATATCTTGCTGAGGCGGATTTCTTAAGAGAATCGCTGAAAGCCAGCGCTGCAAAGATTCAGATTTTCCTATTCACCGTATTGACCATTGTCTTGGTCATGGGTACCCTGATGTTTGTGATTGAGGGACCCGAGCATGGATTTACAAGCATACCCGTGAGCATGTATTGGGCTATTGTCACCCTGACCACAGTGGGCTTTGGAGATATTACCCCGTCCACGCCGCTGGGCCAATTGATGGCCTCGCTCATCATGCTACTTGGCTATGCGATCATCGCTGTTCCCACAGGGATTGTGAGCTCGGAAATGGTACGCAGGAGAAAGCCAGAGCATTTTGAATCACTCAAATCCTGCACCTTCTGCGGATTTGAGCGGGTGGAAGAAGGAGATAAATTTTGCAGAAAATGTGGTAGTGAGATTGGGTAAGACTTAGTTAAAGTTCCATATGAACTAGGGGATAGGGCATTCCCAAACCGTCTTTTTCAGATCGACCAACTACTTTAAAACCGATTTTCTCGTAAAACTTTCTTGCCGATTCATTTTGTTCATTGACATCCACTTGCCGGCATTCTAAATTTTGAATTGCAAAATCTGCCATCAAGCGGCCTAGACCTTTGCCGAAATGCAATGGGTTCAAAAACAACATCTCCAGCTTTTGGTCAGAAACACCCAAAAACCCAAAAACTTGATTGTTCTTTAGAAGGCAATACACCTGCAAGAGATTGAAATCTATATGCTCTACCACTGATTTGATTTTCTCAAAATCTTCCTTTTTTAAAAAATAATGGGTAGCCAAAACAGAATCCTCCCACACTTTGATTAGTTGGTTTCGATGAGCCTGCCGGTAAGGCTTAATGTCAAATTCTTGATGATCCATGTCGGGCTATTAGGGTAAAAATCTTTTCCATCCCACCAGTTGGGCAGTATAAATACTTCCATTTCCACTAAAGATAAACGCAACCAAACAAGCTATTCCCAGATAAATCCCCGCTTGGTATCCAAACAGCTCCATTCCCATCACAGTACAGGCTATAGGGGTATTGGTCGCTCCGGAAAAAACTCCCACAAAACCACATCCTGCCAACAAGGCCAAAGGCAGAGGTATCCAAGCGGAAAGTGCATTTCCCAGAGTCGCTCCAGTGAAAAATAATGGGGTCACTTCCCCACCCTTAAATCCTGAACCTAGTGTAAGCCCAGTCAATCCTGTTTTGGCCAGAAAATCATACCAAGGCAACGGGGTCTCAAATGCCTCCATGATTCTAGGGATTCCCAGCCCAATGTAGGTGTAGGCTCCTGTTGAAAAAACAATCATGGCCACTATTGCTCCACCTATGACAGGACGAAGCGGAGGGTAGGAAATAGTTCTTTTGAAAACATTACGGACCAAATGTCCCGTCTCAGCAAAAAGCCTCGCCGCCAGTCCAAATGCTATCCCCGCAGGAATTATCCACAGTAAGTTGATTAAAGTATGAGGAGCAATTTCAGGAATGGCATAATGCGTATGCCCAATTCCCCAGCCCAACTCGCACACCCAATGGGCTACAAAGGCTGTCCAGAACGCTGGAAAAATAGATCTCGGACGAAACTTTCGGTTGAACATCCATTCCAGTGAAAAGACAGCTCCTGCCAATGGAGTCCCAAAAACGGATGCGAAGCCTCCCGCTACGCCGCAAATGAGGATTATTCTCCTGCTTTCCACATCCAGCGAAAAGCACTTGGTCAGTTGATCGGCAAGTGAACCTCCCATCTGAACTGCCGTACCTTCTCGTCCGGCTGATCCACCAAAGAGGTGGGTGAATATAGTCCCAAAAAGCACCAAGGGAGTCATTCGAAGCGGAATGGGATTTTTACTTTGGTACAGTTCTTCCAGAAGCAAATTATTACCCTTCACAGAATTGGCCCCATAATGGTGATAGATATAGCCGATACCGAATCCTACGGCAGGCAAAAGAGCCAAAAGCCATTGGTGACTGTCTCGAAAATCTGTAGCTACAGAAAGCAAAGCCAAAAAAATAGCTGAAGCAGTACCGGACAAAATGCCCACCAAAGTGCCTAATCCGAGCCAATTCAAAAGGTATCTTATCAAGGGATGCTAGTTGAAGGATCTTAAGATGGCACAAAGAACGGAGCGTGTCCAATAATTTGAAATAAAAATCTGAATATTGGCCCAACTCCACTGAACGGACGCCTGTCGCAAAAGCGAACAGGTCAACCAAAGCCGTGATTATGGGTTAAGTAAAAAAACGAAGTATGCAACACATTCTCATCACAGGAGGCTCAGGTCTGGTAGGTCAGCAAATCACCCAGCTACTGGAAAAGAAAGGCTATGAAGTGGCTTGGCTAAGCCGGAGCGCTCAAGGAAAAAAGTCGTTCCTATGGAATGTTGAAAAAGGTGAGATCGATCCCAATGCCATTGAATGGGCTGACGCAATCATCCATCTAGCAGGTGCGGGAGTAGCGGAAAAGCGCTGGACTCCTGAGCGGAAAAAACTCATTTTGGAATCCAGAACTCAAAGCACTCAATTGCTTTTTTCAGCCATTGAAAAATCAGCGAAAAAGCCAAGTACCTTTATCTCTGCTTCTGCAGTGGGATATTACGGATTTAATACCGGCACTACCCTAGTCGATGAAAGCAGCAGGCCCGGAAGCGATTTTCTGGCAGAGGTGGTCATCGCTTGGGAAAACGAAGTGAAAAAAATGGAATCCCTCCAGTTGCGTACCGTTCTGCTACGAATCGGAATCGTGCTCGACGCTGAGGGAGGTGCCTTGGGAGAAATGCTGAAGCCTCCGGTGGCAGCTCCTTTGGGTTCGGGTGACCAGTGGATGAGCTGGATTCACATCGAGGATTTGGCGAGGATGTTTGTATTTGCTTTGGAAAAAACCACCCTGCAAGGAATATTTAATGCCGTCGGCCCAAATCCAGCCACCAATCAACAACTCACCAAAGAAGCCGCAGCCGCAAAAGGAAAACCCTATTTGGGAATTGGCGTGCCAGGATTTGCCCTGAAACTGGTCCTAGGTGAAATGGCCGCGATGGTATTAGGTGGAAATCGGGTTTCCAGTCAAAAAATTCAGAAGGCAGGATTTGAGTTTGAGTTTCCAGAGTTGAAAACTGCGCTGAAGGATATTTTTTTAAGAAAATCTTAAAGGCGTCTATTTCTACCTATTGCAAACCATAAAACAGTACCCAGAAAAGGCACCAGCAAGACGATCAAGATCCAGATCAACTTGTCGGTTTGATTGGCAAATCGGCTTCTGACCACATCATAAATGGTGAAGGCATAAACCAATATTCCGAGGAGCTTCCACATCAGTTTCCTAGCTTGGTGTTTTTACCCAAAACCAGATAAACCAAAGGACCGATCAAGTGGGCAAACAGAAGAATCACAACCCAAATCAGCTTCATGTTCTGATCTTTGAAGTTGGATCGAATCACGTCCACCACACAATACACCCAAAGAAGAAAGTAGATCAGGGAAAAAAGCAGCATGATGATCAGAAATCCCCCGCCGATGTTTTGGATAAAAGTAAGTGTCATTTTTTGTTGAATTTATCAGATGAAAATCGGTTGAAATCAGGTTGGAAGCTACGTTTTGCTTTCCCTTTTTTACTCATTCCCAAATACATCAGTGGTCCAAGAAATGGTACAAAAATGATCACGATGACCCAAATCAACTTTTGATTGGGATCCACAAACTCACTTCTCAAACAGTCGAAAAGAGTATACACCCAAAGTCCAATCAGTAACAGGCCCGAAAGTTGCCAAAGTATCAATCCGTGTCCAGGAATTATCAAATCCATATTCCTTCTTCTATTATTTTTACCACCGATCTAAAATAGCTTTTTTCTAAAGTTTTAAACAAGAATTTAGTCGAAAGTTTACCTATCCCAAATATGAGACGATTTTCTTTTGTCTTTCTTTTGGCACTTGTTGCCAATTTCAGCTGGGCTCAAGACCTGAGCTATTACTTGCCCAAAGGCTACACTTACAATCCTAAAGTACCTACTCCAAAGCAGGTATTAGGCTATGAGGTAGGAGAATGGCATGTGACGCATGACCAGTTGGTGACGTACATGAAGGCTGTAGCGGCTGCATCAGATCGGGTAAAATTTGAAGAAACCGGAAGATCTTACGAAAAGCGTCCTCAGACGCTTTTGACCATCACTTCCCCTGCCAACTTGGGCAAGCTCGACCAAATCAAAGCGGAGCGGGCAAAACTGCGTGACCCTGGCGCTTCTGTAAATATTCAGAATATGCCGGTAGTCATGTTTATGGGCTATTCAGTCCATGGCAATGAACCCAGTGGGGCCAATGCGGCTCTCGTCGCTGCCTATCATTTTGCAGCAGCCAATGAAATCGCCGCCGATCTGGAAAATATCGTCTTGCTCCTAGATCCCGCAATTAATCCTGACGGACTTAATCGTTTTGCTTCTTGGGTTAATTCCCACAAAGCGTACATCATGAACGGTGATCCCGCTCAGCGTGAACTCAATGAAGCCTGGCCGAGAGGACGTACCAACCATTATTGGTTTGACCTAAACAGGGACTGGCTACCGGTACAGCATCCGGAGTCCAGAAACCGTGTGAAAGTATTCCAAACTTGGCTGCCCAATATCCATCTGGACTTTCATGAGATGGGGACGAACAGCACGTTCTTTTTCCAGCCGGGAGTACCCTCGCGTGTCCATCCTTTGACTCCGAAGAAAAACTTTGAACTCACTGAGAAAATCGGCACCTATCACGCCAAAGCCCTCGATCAAATCGGGTCACTCTACTACAATCAGGAGAATTACGATGATTTCTATTACGGAAAAGGCTCCACCTATCCGGATGTACAGGGTTCGATCGGGATTTTGTTTGAGCAGGCGAGCTCCAGAGGCCACCTACAGGAAAGCGCCAATGGCATGCTGAGCTTCCCTTTTACGATTAGAAATCAGTTTACCGCCAACCTTTCTTCGTATCAGGCCGCCAAGGAAATGCGGGTAGAGCTCAATCAGTGGATGAAAGACTTCTACACCGAGATCAAAAACGAAACCACGGCGGATGTCAACAAAGCCTACATTTTTGGAGCAAAACAAGACGATGCCCGGAGCTTTCACCTGGCAGACTTGATCTTGCAGCATGACATCAAAGTATTTGCACTGAAGGAGGATATCACCGTCAATGGCAAACAGTTTAAAAAAGAGACCTCCTACATCGTACCTGCCGATCAGCCGCAGTATCGATTGATCAAGGCCATGTTTGAGACACGGACCACGTTCCAGGACAGCTTGTTTTACGACATTTCGGCTTGGACCTATCCCATGGCTTTCCACTTGGACTTCATGGCTCTGAATAGCAAGATTCTGAACCTTGCCAGTGTCAGTCAGGTGGACAAAAACAACTTTGCGCAAGCACCTGGAAAAGTGATCGGACAGCCCGGCGCCTATCAGTATGCGATGGAATGGACCGATTATTACGCTCCTAAAGCGGCTTATCAATTACTGAAAGCAGGATTTTTGGTGAGGGTATCCAATGCTGAATTCTCTACTGCTGAAGGAAAAGCCTTTGGAAGAGGATCCCTTCTGATCGATAAAGGAGAAAGTGGAATGGATAATCAAGCCTTCTTTGCGAAGCTTCAGGAAATCGCCCAAGGATCCCACGTAGACATTCATGCGCTGATGACCGGATATACCGGTGGGGCCAATTTGGGATCCACCTTCATGGCTCCTTTGAAAACTCCTACCATCGCGCTGTTGGTAGATGGTGGAGTAGACAGTGGCGAAGCGGGCGAAATCTGGCACTTGCTGGATCAGCGAATGAAAATGCCGGTAACACTACTTCCTTTAGATGCAGTCGCTAGCTCCAATCTGGCAAGATACAATGTCATCCTCATGGCGGACGGAAGCTACAGCAGACTTGGTCAGGCGGGAGCTGCAGCCATCAAAAATTGGGTAAGTCAAGGAAATACACTCGTGGCCAAAGGTGGGGCTTTGCGCTGGTTGGCTCAGAATGAAATCGGCAATTTCACTTTCCGCACGGTGGACAACGAAGAAAAAGGACTTCAAAAGAGTTATGCTGACTTCGAAAATGCCACGGGATCCAAGCAGACGTTTGGGGCGATTTTCAAAGCAAACTTGGACACGACCCATCCAATAGGCTATGGCTACACAGAAAAGGAAATCTATACTTTCCGAAATGACAATTTCTTCCTTGAGCCATCAGCAAATCCATATGCCAATCCACTAGTCTACACTGCCAACCCGCTGGCATCGGGATACCTTCACCCAAGTAATCTACCCGGGGTGAAAGAAAGCGCTGTAATCCGAGTTGCGGGTCAAGGCCGTGGCCGAATTATCGGCTTTGCGGACAATCCCAACTTCCGCGCCTTTTGGTTTGGCACGAACAAACTCTTTATGAATTCCATCTTCTTCGGTCAAGTGATCGACGGAGGCACTACTCGATGAGACATCAAAAATCCCGGATTTGCCTCCGGGATTTCTTTTTTTCCACGCAAGGAAATTTAAATCTAAATTGACCTGATCTAAGTTTAACCGCTCATGAAGAAAGCACTACCCATTTTCGCTGCCTTGTTCCTTTCTGCAGGAATACTCACCGCCCAAGAAATGGGCTTTGAGGAATATAATCCGCCCTCCACGCTGAAAGTCCCCCAAAACCCGGTGACACGTGCAAAATTCCCCTTTATTGACATCCACAGCCATCAGGGAGGAATCAACAAATCCCGAATCGATCAGCTTCGCTCCGAAATGGACGAGCTCAACATGGGTATCATGATCAACCTAAGCGGGCGGGGTTTTGGTCAAGGAAACAGCAATGCCCAGCAGGAATACATCCGAGGCATGATGGGTGAGTTCAAAACGCATGCTCCTGGCAGATTTATGGTATTTACTAACCTAAATTTTAACGGGTTTGGTGATCCAAACTGGACTGCGTTGGCAGTAAAAGAACTTGAGGAAGATGTAAAGGCAGGTGCTGTTGGTCTCAAGATTTACAAAAGTCTGGGCCTCACCTCCAAAGACAATAAGGGTAATCGTATCCCGGTGGATCATCCTGATCTGGACCCGGTCTGGGCAAAAGCTGGAGAACTCGGAATCCCTGTACTGATTCACGCAGCAGACCCTGCTCAGTTTTGGCAGCCGATGGATGCCAACAATGAGCGTTGGCTAGAACTAAAACTTCACCCCAATCGTCGCCGATCTGATACTGATCCTGCTCCGTTTGAGCAGATCATTGCTGAGCAGCATCGTGTGTTTGCCAAGCATCCTAAGACAACGTTCATCAATGCACACATGGGTTGGATGGCCAATGACCTCGATGCCGCCGGTGCCCATTTGGACAAATACCCGAATGTGAACTATGAGATTGGCGCAATCATTGCCGAGCTAGGCCGTCAACCCCGTCGGGCCAAGGAGTTTTTCATCAAGTATCAGGATCGCATTCTTTTTGGAAAAGATGCCTACAATAAAGAGGAGTTTTACACCTACTTCCGCGTGCTGGAGACCGAGGATGAGTATTTTCCCTACTACAAAAAGTACCACGCCTTCTGGAGCATGTATGGATTGGGCCTGCCAGACGATGTGCTGAAAAAAGTCTATTACAAAAATGCACTCCGCATCGTCCCGGGATTGGATAAGACCTTGTTTCCTGAGTAATCGCAGACCATTGCTTTCAGTAGAAAAGCCACGGATGCACAGACCATTATTTATCTGTGCATCCGTGGCTTTTTCTTAGATGTTGAAATAAATTACCTCTCCTCTGATTTTCGCTGATCTAGAAAATCTGCGAAGATCCGCGACTTTTTCTGCGCAGATCTGCGGGAAATGTCCATTGCCTTTCAAAAAAAGTCCTGCTCCGATAGCAATCGGAGGAAAAGCAGGACAGCCTGAAAGTGTAGCCACAGATGCACAGATAAATAATCTGGGAATCTGTGGCACCTTTCCTTTAAAACTTCATCCTCAATCCCAATAGGAAGTTCGTCCCTGCCTGTGGATAGTAGAAGTTTTCCGTCACCAATTCACGGCCATTTCCTCCTGGAACAAAATAGCTAAAGGTGTAGCCATTTGGTTCATAGAGTTCATTGAAGAGATTGTTGATCAGCAAGTTGACTTCCAATCCTTTGAAGAATCTCGGTGTAGCCGAATAGCTGATTCGCAAATCGTTGGTAAAGAATGCGTCCAGTGATCTGGCTTCATTGGCTGTATTGTCCAAAAACTGTCGGCCTACGTATTTGCTCAGCCAGTTGAGAGACAAGTTTTTGCTAGGCTTGTACTCGATGATCGCCGAGCCCACCACATTCGGTGAAAAAGCAATGTCTGTATTCGTATAAGCAAAGGTTTCTTGTCTGAAATCATCCACGCTGTAGTCATCGATGTACTCGGTAAACTCCCGGATTTTGTTTTGGCTAAGTGTAAGATTTCCGCCCAAGGTCCACACACTGGAAAGCTGATAAGCGGCATCCAATTCGATACCCGCACGGTAGGAAGAAGCTACATTTTCGCGGATGTAGGCACCTACATCGTTGATCTGACCAGTTAGAATCAGCTGATCTTTGTAGCCCATGTAGTAGAAGTTGGCGTTGTAGCTGAAGCCTCCTGCCTTGGCACGGACACCAGCCTCCACATTGTTCAAGCGTTCAGGTCTGGGTATTTCGGTGATGGGATTGTCTGTAAAATCCGAACGGGTGGGTTCTCGGTTGGCCACGGCATAGCTTGCGTACCAGGTTTGATTTCCTTTTTCATAAGAGAACCCAAACTTGGGATTGAAAAAGGTATAATTGGCCTGTCCGTCCACAATTCTCAGATCATCATTGACACCGATAAAGGAGTAATTGATCCCTCTCAACTGTAAGTCTCCAAAGAGATTCAAGCCCGGCTTGATCTCATAGGTTGCTTTGGTGTAGATATTCCGATCATCCTTGATGGCATTGTTGTCGTAGTACCGATCGCGGATATTGGTATTGCCCGCAAATCGAGCCCAGATAATTTCTCCAAAATGACCTCCATCGTAGCGATTGGCACCGCCACCGATGATAAAGTCCAGCTTACCATCCGTAGATACATAATTTGCCGAACCGACGAATCCGTAGAAATCATTGTCCAGCCAACGGCGGCGGATGATATCGGACCGGGAAATGACCTCATTGCCAACCACCACATTGGGTAAATTGTACCGAGATAGACGATCATTCTCCCTGAACTGCTCATAATAGCCTCGGCCGTAGGTGTAATGAAGAGCGAGATTCGTTTTCCAATTGGATCCGACTTTTCCGGTGTAAATCAACTGGTAATGATCCTGCTGGTAATTGTCGGTTTCGTTGTCGTAGGTGTAAAAATTATCTCTTCTGTCTGTTTTCAGCTTGGATTCGGGAAGACCATACCAGCTTTGGTAAGTTTGCTCCCTTCCTGAGAAGGCAACGAGCTTAATGACGCTTTTTTCTCCATAATATCCACCAGATACAAACCAGCTATTTAGATCAGAAAAGGCTCGATCCACATAGCCATCAGATGTGATTTTGGAAAGCCGGGCATCGACTGCAAAACGGTTATTAAGTAGGCCGGTTCCAGCTTTGACGGTATGTCTCCAAGTATTGAAAGATCCGAAACCTTTGTCCAGCTCTGCATAGGCTTCATCCCTTCGGGTGTCTGTCTGAAAGTTGAGACTAGCGCCAAAAGTGGCTGCCCCATTGGTGGAAGTTCCCACTCCACGCTGGATTTGGACATTTTCGACCGAGGAAGCAAAGTCCGGCATATTTACCCAAAAGACTCCATGTGATTCTGCATCATTGAGTGGAATACCATTAATGGTCGCATTAATTCGAGTTTGGTCAGAACCACGGATTCGAAGTCCCGTATAGCCAACGCCCGCCCCGGCATCGGAATAGCTCACTACGGATGGTGTAAAATTGAGCAAAATGGGAATATCCTGTCCCAAATTTCGCTTGGCAATTTCAGACTTATCCACATTGGAAAACGTAGTTGGGGTACTGCCAGAAGCTCTTGTTGCCGATACGATAAACTCCTCTGTCAGGAAGTCTTTAGATTCAAGTTTGACAACCAAGTCACCGGTGAAAGGAATGGCAATGGTCAGTCGCTCGGTCTCATAGCCAAGGTAAGAAACCCGGATTTCAAGATTTCCCTGTGGTAGTTTATTGAGGGTAAATTGTCCATTTTCATCGGTAACGGTGCCGCGATTGGCTGTTTCGGTCCACACCGATGCTCCTGCCAAAGTCGCATTGCTTTGGGCATCTACTACTTTTCCGCTTAGGCTGTTTTGTGCCCACGCGGTCAACCCGGCTAGATACAGGATCAAGCCTAGTATTACTTTTTTCATGATTACTTTTTCCCTTTCGGGTGTTTGAGTGAAACATAAGAAAACCCAGGGGAGGTTTTCCGTGATTGTTTACCCGTTTTGCGAAGCGGTACAGCAAGCAAATCCAACGAAGGCTAGCACTTCGGCAGAATCAATTCACATGTACGCTACGCTTTCTCATTTCCCTTCGCCGGCATTACCCGGATCAGGTCGTATGGGTATGATCTCAGCCCGTTGTATTAAGGCACCCCTTATGATCTGAGGACAAAGGTAATTGGGAAAAGTTTTTTTCCAAGGCCTTGGCTTCAATCCCTTTTTTATAAATTCATGGCCTAACCTCAAACCCATAACCTCATGCGTCTTTATAAACTGATGGCCGGTACACTTTTAGAAACTGATTCTGAAATTTTTCTGGGTCCCGAATTGGATTGGGATCAACTCCTAGGACGGGAACATTTGCCCCAATTGCTTAAATCTGAGGCTACCCATTGGGAAAGAATTTCTGAAAGAGAAGCCGAGCAACTCAAATCTGAAGGCCTTTTGGCACCCATGGGAAATCAGGAAATCTGGGCTGCTGGAGTGACCTACTACCGAAGCCGAACAGCTCGCATGGAGGAATCCAAAGATGCTGGAGGAGCGGATTTTTACGATAAAGTGTATGTAGCCGATAGACCCGAGCTATTTTTCAAAGCCACGGCCAGCCGAGTTACCAATCCGGGTGAGACGGTTAATATTCGAAAAGATTCCACTTGGGATGTGCCCGAGCCTGAGTTGACTTTGTTGATATCTCCGTCGGGAAAAGTACAAGGATTCACGGTAGGCAATGACATGAGCAGCCGAAGTATCGAGGGCGAAAATCCGCTCTATTTGCCTCAAGCAAAGGTGTATCAGGGCTGCGCATCGGTTGGTCCATGCATCTTGATCCAAGAAGAAATGTTGGATGATTCCACCAAGATCAGTTTGGAAATTCTAAGAGGCGGAAAAACCGAAGCATCAGGTGAAACCACTTTGGCTCAAATGAAACGAAAGCCACAGGAACTTGCCGATTGGTTGTTCCGAGCCAATACCTTCCCGATCGGTTGCCTGATGATGACAGGAACAGGCATTGTGCCGGACAATTTTACCTTACAGGCTGGTGACGTGGTGAGGATCACCATTGAAGGCATCGGAACATTGGAAAATAAGGTAGGATTGATCTAAACGATGTCACTTTACTTTCAAAAACAACTCAAACTTCCTAATTATCCTCAAGGCTATCACCTGATTACTGATCTGGTGGTACGGTCTATTCCTGAAATAAAGGAAATCCGAATCGGATTTTTGCAGGTGTTTATTCAGCACACTTCTGCGGGGCTGTGCATCAATGAAAACGCTGATCCGACGGTAAGAAAGGATTTTAAGACTTTCATAAATGAATTAATACCAGAGACTTATCCACGATTTGTCCACAAAGATGAGGGTGCTGACGACATGCCGGCGCATATCAAAAGTGCTTTTTTCGGTACAAGCGTTCAGATTCCCATCAGCGGTGGACAACTTGCCTTAGGAATCTGGCAGGGGATTTATCTTTGTGAATTTAGGCACCATGGAGGCCTTCGAAACTTAGTCCTTACTGCTTTTGGCACTTCCTAATCCATTGAAAATCCTTGATCACCATTAATAAAATTCCTTGGATTGGCTGTTGAAGCAAACTTATTTTTGCACGATTACGACCTTACATGAAAATTAAATTTGTACTGATTATACTGACAGGATTTCTTTTAGTCAGTCATGCTCGATCTCAAAGTTTACCTGCTCGGAACGCATTTGCATTTAAACTCAAAGAACCTATCCAATTGGATGGCATTCTTGATGAGGCAATATGGACAGATCCGGAAGGTTGGAACGGGAACTTCAGACAATATTTTCCCTCAGACACTTCCAAATCCCCGATAAATACCCGTGTCAAGGTCGCATTCGATGCTGAAAATCTGTACCTGGCTGCCGTGATGGAAAATAACGGCCCACGAAACTATGTATCTACTTCACTTAGAAGGGACTTTCGGGGAGAGCAAAACGATGCGATTGTTTTTGTTTTGGACACCTTCAATGATAAAACCAACGCATTTCAGTTTGGAGTAAACCCATACGGGGTACAAAGGGAAGGACTTGTGTCGAACGGAGGTACAAGGTCAGAAGACCTAAGCTTAGCATGGGATAACAAATGGTTTTCAGAGGCAAAAATCTTTGAACAACATTGGCAGGTCGAAGTAATTATTCCGCTTTCAACGCTTCGGTTTAATGAAGGTGCGCAAAACTGGAATGTCAATTTTTATCGAATAGACAGTCACTACGGCGAGCGAAGTACATGGTCTCCCATCCCGAGAAATATCCCGATCATTTCCACAGCTTTTCTCCAAAAGCTCATTTTCGAAGAGCCTCTCAAGAAAAAAGGTTCGGCCAACGTCTCCCTCATCCCTTATGTGGCTGGGAGAACTTCCCGTAATTTCTTGGAAGGATCTCAAGAAAACCTAACACCGGCAGTGGGTGGGGATGCCAAAATCGGGATAGGACCTGCGTTGAACCTCGACCTTACCTTCAACCCGGATTTTTCTCAGGTAGAAGTCGATCAGCAAGTGACCAATTTGGATCGTTTTGAGATCTTCTTTCCAGAAAGAAGACAGTTTTTCCTTGAAAATGCCGACTTGTTTGAAAGCTTTGGGCAACCCCGATCCAGACCCTTTTTCTCCAGAAGAATCGGAGTAGACATTGACTCTGCAACCGGTCAAAACGTGCAAAGCAAAATCATTTACGGTGCCCGACTCAGCGGAAAGCTGAATGAAAACTGGCGCATCGGTGCCATGAATATGCAAACGGCTACGGATGAAGATGCCGGAATCGTTGGAAAAAATTTCACCGTGCTGGCCCTTCAGAAGAAGGTATTTACCCGATCTAATCTAGGGCTGATCTACGTGAATAAGGAGTCGCTGGCACTCGATGAATTCAAACAGCTATTTGATCCCACTGCCTATAACAGACTCATTGGTGCTGATTATAACCTTAATTCATCTAATGGAAAATGGACAGGAAAGGTCTTTTACCATCGGACATTTGAGTCAGCGGATGTGGAAAAACCCTATTCCTTTAATGCCTACATGCTCTTTACGGACATCCATTGGAACTGGACCTTTAGCTTTCAGGATGTAGGAAAATCCTTTAATCCCGAAGTAGGCTTTGTGCCTCGCGTGGACTTCAAGCGATTAAATCCTGACGTGACTTACTTGTTTTATCCCAAATCCAAGTTGATCAACCGACATGGTCCAAAGCTGGAGTTTGAAGGCTATTGGAATGAAACTCTCGGAACCACCGATCGGGATATCAATCTTGGATACATTGTTCGGTTTAACTCATTGGCCGAACTTGAAATCAGCCAAAGAAACCGTTTTGTATACCTTTTCAGTGATTTTGACCCCACCCGAACGGGAGGTGAACCTTTGGCTGCGGGCACAGAGTATCGGTTCCGAAATGTACTGGTGGATTACCGAAGCAATCCCAGAAACATGTTCAACCTTCAATTGCTCGGTGAATTTGGGCAGTATTTCACAGGAAATATTCAGCGGATTACCACCCAAACAGGCATCCGATTAGGGTATTTAGCCAATATATCGATGAATTTCAACTATGCCCGAATCCGAATGCCAAAGCCTCAAAACGATGCGGATTTGGTGTTGGTAGGACCTAGAATCGACCTGACTTTTACCAAAAATCTGTTCTGGACGACCTTTATCCAGTACAACAATCAGATCGACAATATCAATATTAACACCCGACTACAGTGGCGCTATGCACCGGTTTCGGATTTCTTCCTGGTGTACACCGATAACTATTTCCCGGGAGACTTTATGCCCAAACAGCGTTCGCTTGTGTTTAAGCTGAATTATTGGTTGAATTTGTAGTATGTTTAAACCTGTCAGGTATTGGAAAACCTGATAGGTTTAACCCTCATTTACTCCCCTCCACTCTTACTTTTTTACCTGTCATCAATATTCTACGATACCCACCTTTTGTATCCGAACTGACTTCTTTCCCGAGAACTTTTACTTTGGAAAATTCCTCAGGAATCTCAATGGAAATACCCCATTTCGATTGGGTTTGCTCGACCTCTATGGCTCGAATTCCTGACTTATCCACATAGCTGATTTTGATTTCATTATCACCCACCATGACTTTTTGGATAGAAGCTTCCTCCCAGGCTGTTGGCATCTGAGGGCGGATGTGGATCACTTTATTTCCGGCATCAGGCTGAATCCCGAAAAACTGCATCACAATCGGTACACTAAAACTGTAGAGATTCCAAGCTTGGGTAAACATCCCGTAATCAGGCGAAACCTCATACATCGATCCCGGCAAGGCAAATCCAAAACTTCGGGTCATCCGCTTCAGGTAGTCGAGCGCTGCATCCGGATTGCCATAGTTGTTTTCTCCGATGGCAGTTACTCCCGTGGGCAAAGTCATCACCGCACCCGTGTAGGAAAAGCTCTTGCTTCCTGCAAAAGATCCATCTTCATTTTCGGCCTGTTCGTCCCGATCGATACCCGTCACAAAGGTTCCGAAAGGATTGGTGTATTTTTTAGCGGTAACCAAAGCGATTTTAGCCTTTTCAGGATCCGCAATTCCGGTTTCCATCGGGGTATTGACTACCCAGTTGTGGAAGAGTACAAAACCCTGTTTCTGATTCTTGGGCAATGTGGATAACTTGGCTTTAGTAGCATTCAGCTCTTCCACTGCCCAAGGTTTTTTCAGCGTATCCGCACGGATGATTGCATCATCCACCAAGTGCAAAGCCTCGTCTACGGTCCCGATAAAATCCGCATAACTTCCAAATTCCTCTACCCAAAAATCAGAATTGATCTTAGCTGCCAGGGCATCGGAAGTATGTTGATAACTTTTCGAAAGATCGGTTTTTCCAAGGATTTCAGCCATTTTCGCGGCATCTGCAAATGCCTTTTGGGAATAAGCAGCTACATCAATCATTTCGGATTTGAGCCCGTGGATTTCCATCATTCCATAACCGTCAGCAAGTAGATTGCCATCTTTGTCATTTTCCCGGAGCAACCAATCCAATCCTTTTTCTATGGAAGGAAAATACTTTTCCAACAATTCCCGATCTCCAGTCCAACGATACACTTCCCAAATCGTGGATGCCCATTGTGGGGTCTCATTGATATTTCCGGGATTAAATACCGCTCCATTGGTACTTACCTCATGGATGATTCTGCCATTTCCGTTCTCTTTTTCAGATAGACTGTGGATAAGTTCGAGGGTAGAGTAAACGAGGTCCTTTCTTCCCGTTGCAATCAAACCCTGGATCGTGTATTCACTATCGACTCCAAAAAACCAAGGATAATCCTGCAGGCCTGCTCCAAAACCCCTCCCAATTCCCGGCACATCCCGCACCAGCCAATCCGTATTGTATTTGATCCATTGGAACGTTCGCTGCAATTCAGGATCGGGAATCTGTATTTCTGCTTGGTGGGCAAAAACTTCATATCGCTTCTTTTTGGCAAACCAATCCGAATCCAAGTTTTGCCTGAGATCAACTAAAGTTTCCATGGCTTTTAATTCGCTTTCGGTAGAACCGGCGATAAATATTGGGATAATTTGCTCAGAACCCGCCGGCAAGGTCACTTGCAGAGAAAATCCAGCGGCCGCCCCTTTTCCTTTGGGTGAATAGGCACAGGTCAATTCTTCCTGAGGAGAAATCGAAATTCCTTCCGCTGTTCCCCAAACTGTAAACCAAGGATTGCCTTCATCTTTTGCAGAAAAGGTATTCGTCATTTCGTCAAAAGAAATCACATCAGCTTGATCGATCATTCCGGTACGATCGCCTAGCCAAACCGGCATCAAATCCACAAAGGCGTTGAACTGAAATTGGGTTGTCTTTTCAGACTTATCCACATTTTTAACCCGGAATAAAACGGTCATCCCTTCTTTTCCATCAGGTACGAAGTGCAAACGTTCGACTTCAATACCTGAGTTTTCCAAAGAAAATTGAAGCACATTGGAAAAAGGATAATTGGTAAAAGATCTCGCCTGATCCAAACAAAAAGAATGACCATCCACTTTTACGGAGGCGGTAAACCCATCCATCAACTTGATCGGATGAAGCCAAATGCCCCCCATCTCTCCCTCCACATGCCAACCCAAATCCGGGAAAGACCCATTTTGGTGACCGATCAAATACACCCGATCACCAGCTGTCACAAAAGGGGAAGCGAGGTATTCGGATTTTCCTTTTATTCCTTCCTGCGTGCTTAAATCTTCAAATAAACTTTGATCAGGAGTAAGAGAGGTCTGACAGGAAACCAGGGCTAACAAAATGCTAACAGGCAAAAATTTAAGGGTCATTGAGAATAGATTTAAGCCAAAAGATAAGCCAAATCGCTTGAAATAAGGAAATCAAAACGCATGGGCTTGTAAAAAGTAACTCGCTTTTTCCTCTAAAAAACTTTGATACATTACCCAAAAAGATTTTTTGTGGAAGTTTTCAAACACTTTTCTTAAACAACCTGTTCGCCAAACATGAAGTACAACAGAGTCCTGGTTTGGTTTAGAAACGATCTTAGAGTAAGAGACAATGAGGTGCTGACCCGTGCTATTTTGCAAGGGAAAGAAGTGATACCTGTTTATTGCCTTGATCCTAGAATGTTTGAAAAAACCGAATTGGGATTTCCTAAAACAGGTTCCTTTCGAGCCAAATTCCTGTTGGAATCTGTTGCCGATTTGAGGCATTCTTTTCGAAGGCTGGGCGGAGATCTGGTGATTCTTCAGGGGAAGCCAGAAGAAGCAGTAATTGAATTAGCTAAAAAAGTTGAAGCAAAGGCCATTTTCTTCTCGAAAGAAGTCACTTCCGAAGAACGAAATGTGGATAAGTCTTTAGAAAAGTTCGCTTTCGCCAATGGAATTGCCTGTGAAAGCTTCTGGCAAAGCACACTTTACCATTTGGATGATCTGCCATTTCCAGCTAAGCAAACTCCGGAAGTGTTTACTCAATTCCGGAAAGAGGTGGAAAAGCAATCGAAAATCAGATTGACTTATCCTGAACTGAAGAAGATAAATTACCCAAAAGAGGCACTGAACTCCAGTGGATCAGAATTGCCAAACCTAAAAGCCTATGGACTGGAGGAACCCAAGCAGGATGTCAAATCGTGGTTGGAGATAAAAGGTGGAGAGACATCCGCGCTGGGGCGACTCCGGTCCTATTTCTGGGAAAAGGATTTACTGAAAGTCTACAAGGAAACCCGCAATGGGTTGATCGGGATGGATTATAGCTCGAAGTTTTCCTCTTGGTTGGCCTTGGGCTGCATCTCTCCTAGGACTATCTATGAAGAGGTGAAAAAGTATGAGCGCGAGCGAAAGAAAAACGATAGCACGTATTGGCTGATTTTCGAATTGATTTGGAGAGATTATTTTCGGTTTATAGCCAAGAAACACGGGGACAAAATATTTGATATTCAAGGCATCCGTCATCAAAAGGACTCCTGGAGGAGAGATCAGGAGCAATTTCAGCGCTGGGTTGAGGGGTTGACAGGAGTTCCTTTTGTGGATGCTAATATGCGTGAATTGAAAGCAACGGGTTTTATGTCCAATCGTGGCCGTCAAAATGTGGCGAGCTTCTTGGTCAATGACCTGGGAATTGACTGGACTTGGGGAGCAAGCTACTTCGAAAGTCAGCTGATCGATTACGATGTCTGCTCCAACTGGGGCAACTGGATGTATGTGGGAGGCGTAGGAAATGATCCTCGAGAAAATCGGTATTTCAACATCCTCAGACAGGCCAACAATTACGATAAAAAAGGCGATTTTGTAAGGCTTTGGATTCCTGAATTACAGTCGATTAAGGGATTTGATATCCATCAGCCTTGGGAGTTATCCACAGCCCAATTGAGAGCCTTAAAAATTCAACTCGGCAATACTTATCCACAGCCCCAAGTAAAAATTCCCAAACTCGAAAAAGCATATTAATGACCCCACGCCTCAGGAATTTTCCTGAGGTTTTTTTGTGAGAAACCTTAAACAAGTATCCCGCAGCTATGCGCAGAAAACGTCGCAGATCTACGCAGAATGATTTAGATCAGCGAGATGCTGTGCTTATACATCTGCGTAAATCAGCGGGAAAAGCTTGAATAAAATCAGGCAAGTTTTTGAGGAAAAAGCGCGGATTTATAAAAACTCAAAACACCAATAATAGCTCCATCTAATGGAAAATTAATCTCGCTTTTGATTTGGCTTCCAAAACCAGAAATACTGAGTCACCAACAGAAATGAGTTCATAAACAGAAGCTCAAACCAAGTCTTTGTCTCAAAAGCCGCCGAGAAATCGAAACATAAGGTCGGGTAAACGTAGGCCTGAACGAGTAAAAAGTATCCCAAGGAGAATACCAAGTGGAAAACCAAAGTGGTTTTGGCTTTTAGATAGATTTTAAAGTTTTTCATTCGGTTTTGCTTTGTACTAAAATAATCCGAAAGGGTGGCCTATGTATTTTTCAGTTTTTTGAGGCAATTAGATCATTTTCCTGACGTCAGGAAAATGGTATTTAACTCTTATAATCTCGGCAGCCGCAGCTTTGAAAAAGGATCAAATGAAAAGTTTTGTTAGCTTCTATTTAGTCAATCCAACTGATATTCGGCAGTTTCGCCGGTATCTGCTTTTTCCTTTTCAATTCTCTTTGGTACAAATAGTCGCCCAACTCTGCGAAAAAAGGTAAGCCAATCTCCTCGGTCTCGTACTTGTCATCGTTGAGGATCTGATCCTCGTTGACATAGACGACAGCGGAAACAAAAAACTCCACGCCTGCTTCATAGTCCACAAAATAGGACCCGTCAATCAGGAATCCATAAGACCAACCTGTCTTGTTGAAAATCCGAAATCTGGAAGGAATCGGGGTTTTGTCTGACCCAAACTTGAAAAACTTGGAGTAGCTGTCGTAGTATTCCGTGGTGTCGTACTTGGGAAAATTACTTTCTCGGGGAAGCATACTCATGTACTTCAATATAAAGTTGCGATGCTCCTCATTCAGATTAAATCGCTCGATCCCTACAAAAGCTTCTGGAAAGACGATTCGCTTGACTACTCCATGAAGGTCTGAAAGGGCAAACTTGTTTTTATAGGAAAAATCCATTCCTCCCTGTATAAGGGAATCATTTCGATAAAAAGCCTGACCGATTTTTGGATTCCCCGGCACCACATACGCACTGTCCGAGTGCCTGGCAGGCAGTTCTAAAAGGGTTTTTCCGAAGTTGTCCACAAATCGAATCGGGTTGAAATGTCTGTTTTCTTCGGGAGAAATAGGAAAACTCAAACGCTGGGTGATTACTGAATTCAGTAAACCCTTTTCCCTTAGCTTTTGATTGATATAGTCCATCCCCATCAACTCATAGAGTCGGTTAGAAGCATCGTTATCAGAAACCAGCAAAATCTTCTTGATGTAATGCCCGATGCTAGGCAATCCATTTTGAGCTGTTGAATCGTTGTAGGCAGGTAGCTGGGAAGGCCTCACCGAATCTGTGAGCATGGCGGTTTCCATAGTCAATCCATCAATATCTTGCTCCTCAAGCCACTCCAAGGCCACCAAAGCAATCGGTAACTTCACCGTGGAAGCGGGATAGAAATAGTGATTATCGTTCAGATTAAAGGAATGGTCTGTAAAAAGCGGATTCCCGTGTTCATTGCGGTCAATCTGCGTATAGATAATCTGAACCTGGAATTTGGACGTATCCGAAAGTACTTTTTTCAAAGTCGGGTAGTTTTCCAATCCTTCCTCAAAAAGCACAGGATCTTTGCTCTCGCAAGAAATCATCCCAAAAGAAAAGGCGAGGAGATAGAGTAGCTTTTTCATGATTTTTCGGAAAGTTGATGAAGAGCTTCATTTAAGGCCATCAAGTCCCTAAGTGAATGAAAACCCGAAATGACAATACGACTGATACGAGGACTTTCCGAAGTAGGATAGGAAAAAGACGACGTGATAAATCCCATTTTCTCCAACTTATCAGACCAAGTGGGATCTTTTAGGATAAAAACAGGGAATTTTGCTGAACCTGAAACTGTGGATAAGTCGGCTGTTTCTTGATAGAAAACACCGGTAAAGTCTCTGATTTTTTGCCTTTGGGCTTTGTAGATATCCTGAGTTTCCAGAAAAGCCTGGAGATTAGCAGGCGAACAGGGTGAAGCTCCTGCAAAAATCACCTGACTTTTGATTCCCTGAATCACCTCCTTTTTTCCCAAAATTATCCCTGCCGGCATGGCCAAGCCTTTTCCCAAGGAACCGGAAATGACCAAGTTTACATTTGGAAACGAATTTTCAGCATAGGTTCCGAATACACTTTTTCCCAACACCCCAAAGGCATGGCTGTCATCAATCAGGAGTGTGACCTCATGCTTTTTGGCTACTTCCTGAACCCATGAATAGTCATGAATCTCGGCCTGAAGCGGATCAACCGCATTACCCAAAATCAGAATTTTCCTAGGTGAAAGCTCCTCTGATTGCTCCAAACACTGATTTTTCCATTGTATAAAATTCAATTGAATATCAGATTTAAAGCCTGTAGGCAGAATAGCAGGATGCGTGTCCGGCGCTGCCCAACAGAGCTCCGATTTGGGATACACATATTGAACAGCCGTGATTCCGGACAGGTATCCTGAACTCATCACTACGGCATCTTCAGCTTGAGCTTTTTTTGCGAAATACTGCTCAAACGCCTCATAAACCTTCAATCGAACATTATTGACCCGGCTCAGCCCTTGGCTGAATCCATATTGTCGGATACAGTCTATTAATACTGCTTGGTAATGTTGATCATGATCTATACCCAGATAGGACGTTCCACTGAAATAGAGGTAACTCATCTTCCCGACCTGAATAGTCGGGCCAATACGCCGATCGAGGTTCAGATTATTCACAATCTGGACTATTTGGCAAAAATCTGTGTAGGATCTTGGAAGGATTTAAACTCCAGTGCGTTTCCGCAAGGATCGAGGAAAAACATGGTAGCCTGCTCACCCACTTCACCTTTGAATCTGATGTAAGGTTCAATGACAAACTCCATTCCGTGCGCCTTGAGTTTATCTGCAAGCTGATGCCACTCGTCCCAACCTAAAATTGCTCCGAAATGACGAACTGGAACATTTTTTCCGTCCACCTCATTTGTTTTGGCATTGGCCAATTCTTCAGGCTTGATATGGGCAGAGAGTTGATGTCCAAAAAAGTTGAAATCGATCCATTTGTCAGTGCTTCGGCCGATTTCGCAACCCAACAAGTCTCCGTAGAATTGGCGAGTTTCTTCGATGTCACGGATGGGGAAAGCGAGGTGAAAGGGTTTAAATTCACTCATATTAGTTAGTATTGTAGGTGATTTTTAAGTGTTCAGACAACTTTTGAAGCCTAAATATATGTCAAAAAAGAAAACAGTTTCATTGGTTTTGAGCAGTGGCGGAGCGAGGGGATTGGCGCACGTAGGAGTGATCGAAGAGTTGGAAAAGCGAGGATATGAGATCATCGAAATCGCCGGTTGCTCCGCAGGTGCATTGGTAGGAGGCATGTATGCTACCGGCAAGATGCCTGAATTCAAAGAATGGATCTGCAATTTGGATCGGGTAGATGTATTTTCTCTGATGGATTTCACATTCTCAAGTCGGGGATTCATAAAGGGAGAAAAAGTATACAGTGCTTTGAAAAAAGTGGTACCCGATTGTCAAATTGAAGACTTACCAATCCAGTTTTCTTGCAATGCAGTAGAAGTTCATTCCGGCAAAGAATATGTATTCAGAAAGGGAAGCCTGTACAAAGCCATCCGCGCGTCCGGAAGTATTCCTTCAGTCTTCTTACCCGCCAAAATCGAAAAGAATCATTTTATTGACGGTGGAGTTCTCAATCCTGTGCCCATTTCACTTATTTCAGACCCTGCAAAAAGCTTGGTTGTAGTTGTGGATGTCAACGGATTGGAAAATGAATTTATTTCACCTCCCAAAAAAGACGAGTCCGGTAAGCAGTTGATCACCTTACCAGGTTGGCTGAAGGAATATCAGTCTAAAATGCGACAGTTTTTTCCCGATGAGAAAAAGGCCGAATCTAAAACAGCCTATTCATCTTTGGAATTGGTGACTCGGTCATTTGACCTGCTTCAGGATCGGTTTTGTGAACTACTTCTGGAAAAATATCCAGTGGATGTGAAAATCAAAATTTCAAGAAAACAAGCTGGAACCTTGGAGTTTCACCGATCTGCCGAAATGATCGAAATTGGCCGATTGAAGGCCAAAGAAGCCTTAGACCAACTCGAGTATGGAAATCAATGAGCTGAACCGTCTATTGGGCAATGTGGATATCTACCTCTTGGATCAAATCCTAAAAGGGAGGTTCACCAAGGAAATGAAGATCCTCGATGCAGGCTGTGGAGAAGGGCGAAATGCAATCTATTTCATTCAAAAGAATTATCAGATTTTCGGCATTGACCCCAACGACTTAGCGATTCAATATTGTCGATATTTATCTACGAGTTTGAATCCAGCATTCGACACCCATCGGTTTCAGGTGGGAAAGTTGGAAGACATTCCGTTCCATACCGGAGCTTTTGATGCAGTGATTTGCTCGGCAGTCCTTCACTTTGCAGAGAGTGTGGATAACTTCTGGCAAATGATCCATGAAATCCATCGTGTCTTGAAGCCGGGAGGTGTCTTTTGGTTTCGGATGACTACAGCGTTTGGAGGAATCTTAGCGCACAGTTCAGCCCTTGGAGAGGGGAAATATATCCTTCCGGATGAATCTGAGCGGTTTTTGTTCCTGCCAGCCTATGCGGATAAGTTAGAGAATATCGGCTTTAGATTTCTGGAACCCATGAAAACCGTACTGATCCCAGGGCAAAGAGAAATGGGTATTTTGGTAATGGAGAAAATCTAATCGTTAACTTGAAGTTTCAGAACTTTTGCAAAATATGACTCTCCAATATGCCCTCGAACTCATAGGAACCTTTGTATTTGCCATTTCAGGGGCATTGGCAGTGAGGGAAAAAGAACACGATATGTTTGGAGCCGGATTTACCGGATTTATTACCGCTATCGGAGGTGGTACGCTTCGGGATATTTTGCTGGACAGCTATCCGCTGGTATGGATTGGAGACATCCACTTTTTGTATGCGATATTGACAGGAATCTTGGCCGCTTTTATTTTTCCAAACCTTCTCAGCCGGTTAAGGAAAACCTTTTTTCTATTTGATACGCTGGGAATTGGCTTTTTTACGGTTTTAGGTGTGGAAAAAGCCCTAAGCCTGGGAGTCAGGCCGGAGATCGCGGCAATTATGGGCATGTTTACCGCAGTGATGGGTGGGGTGATTCGTGACACGCTAACCAATGAAATACCAATCCTCTTTAGAAAAGAAATCTACGCCTCAGCATGTCTTGCTGGCGCAGTGATTTATTTAGTATTAGATTACTTGGAGACAGATCGTAATTACAATCTCCTGATTTCAATGAGTGTAATCATTTCCATAAGATTAATCGCCATGAAGTACAAATTGAGCTTACCAACTCTTGATTGAGAGCTTGGGTAAAAGAAAATTTTTTATCCTATGCTTATTTTTGAAAATTTTAAAAGTTAATTTCCAAAAAGCATTTAATTCGTTTTAAGCCATATAACCCTGTTCCCTCTAAATCCTTTCATTTTTCAACATAGCGCTTAATGAGTACCAAAACAGAAAAAGTAAACTGGAAAGCTGTTTTTGATCCGAGATCATTGGTTTTGATCATTTTGGGAGTTTTTTGTTCTGCGATTGCATTGGAAGCGTTTATGCTTCCAAACAAGTTTTTAGATGGTGGTGTCACTGGTATGGCCATCATTGTCAATTTGCATTATGATGTGGATCTCAACTTACTGTTGGTTCTGATCAACGCTCCTTTTTTTGTAATGGCATGGAAAAAAATAGGGAAAACCTTTACCGTTCAATCCATTTTTTCAGTCTTTTTACTCGTACTGGTTTTGGAATTTCTCGAAATCCCAACTGTCACAGAGGACAAGGTACTCATCGCTGTTTTTGGTGGAGTGATGATGGGGCTTGGAATTGGTCTCATCATCAGAGGGGGAGGATTGATTGATGGCTTTGAAGTGATTACCACCTATTTTCAGAAAAATTCCGCGCTCTCTGCAAGCGAAATCACCATGTTCCTCAATTCCCTGATCATGCTTTTTGCGGCATTGTTTTTCGGAATTGAAGCAGCGATGTACTCCATTTTGACTTATTTCACAGCAATTAAAATGACCGATTATGTGGTCGAAGGTTTTGAGGAGTACACAGCACTTACCATTATTTCAAAAGAGGATGATAAGGTAAAAGAGCTCATCGTGAAGGAGTTTGGAAAAGCGATTTCGGTCTATAAAGGAGAGAGAGGTTATCTCCCTGATACCTTCCACATCCATCATCCCTGTGATATCATTATGACGGTAGTCACCCGACTGGAAGTACATCGCATCAAACTGGCCATACAAGAAATAGATCCTAAGGCGTTCTTTTATGTACAGACAATCAAAGAAGTCAAAGGAGGAGTAGTCAAACAAATAGGAAGCAAACACAGCTGATGGTTTTCGAAGAAATAAAAAACAGGATTTACGAAGACATTTTGGAAAAATTGCCTTCTCATCTCAGTTATCATAACCTAGATCATACTGCCTATGTCCTAGATAAGGCAATTTTTCTCGCAGAACAATCCGGGGTAAGTTCATCAGATTTAGAATTGCTCAAGTTGGCTGCGCTTTTTCACGACACAGGCTTCATCGACAATCCCAAAGATCATGAAGAAAAAGGCTGTAAAATCGCCGAAGGATACCTCTCAATGGAGTATTCTAAATCAGATCTCACCAAAATCTACGGGATGATCATGGCTACGAAAATCCCTCAAAGCCCAACCAATCATCTGGAAAAAATTCTAGCAGACGCCGATTTGGAATACCTCGGAACTGACCTTTTTGAACAAATCGGAGAAAGTCTATTCGAAGAACTCAAGCACTTCAATCCCAACTTTACCGCGCAGGCATGGGATGAACTGCAGCTGGTCTTTATGCAAAAGCACAATTACCACACTGACTACTGCCAAAAGTACCGAGAGCCTAAAAAGCAGGAAAACCTATTGAAGGTGAAAAAGCGGTTGGGGGTAGTTTAACCACGAACAGATTTTATGATTAACTCAAAAATCTCAGTTGGCTGAATTTTACCTAAAGTGATTAACCTAGAATCCCCCACCACAAGCGGCTTGTCCAAGTCGGACTCTGGAATTCTTCCATGTGCCCCCTTCACCAACGTAGCATCCAAGGGAATCACATCCATCAGGTAGCGAAAGCCCAGTTTTTTCTTCAGCACCTTGGAGCCGATTTTCAGAATCGGGATCTTGATCGCCGGATCGAGAACGAGCTCGACCGGATCGTAACCAGGCTTGCGGTGGATATCCACACATCTAGCATAATCAGGAGCTTTGGCATCATCCAGCCAGAAATAGTAGGTAAACCAAGAGTCCGCATCGGCGATCACCACCAAATCCCCCGAACGGGCGTGATCGATGTGGAAATCTTTTTTGCCTTGGGCATCCAGCACTTTTTCCACACCGGGAGTCTTTTCCAGCAGGGCTTTGACCTCGGCAAGGTTGGAGTGATCGTTGACATGGACATGGGCGACTTGATGATCCGCTACCGCAAATACTGACGATGTGCCGGCATCAAGCGTCTCTCGACCCAACTCATTTTTCACCTGAATCCATCCTTTTTCCCGGAAAATCCGGTTGAGGTGAATCGGCTTACTCACACTCGTGATCCCATATTCAGAAAGTAGCAGAACCTCGGCACCCCGATTTTCAAAGAAGGTGATCAAGTCTTTAGCCAAGTCGTCAACTTCGCGAAGGTCCTTGGAGATTTTGGAGAAGTCTATTCCATACTTCTGCAGGTTATAATCCAAATGCGGAATGTAGATCAGATTGAGCGTGGGATTGTACCATTCTTCCACCTTTTTGGCTGCCTCGGCGATCCACTTGCTGGATTCAATGGTCGTATTCGGTCCCCAAAAGGTGAAGAGCGGAAACTGGCCCAACTCGGCCTGAAGCCGGTCTCGCAGCTCCATGGGTTGGCTATGGCAATCGGGCAATTTGCGTCCATCTGCAGGATATAGCGGCCGGGGAGTCACCGCATAGTCGGCGGAGGAGTACATATTGTACCACCAAAACATGTTCGCCACCGTGAACTCAGGATTCTCCTTCCGCAGAACTTCCCATACTTTTTCAGCCTGTACGAGTTTGTTGGACTGCCGCCAAAACTTGATTTCGCACTCATCCTGAAAATACCACCCATTGCCCACGATGCCGTTTTCGGTGGGCCACTTTCCGGTCAGATACACGGATTGGGCCGAGCAAGTCACCGCAGGAAGTACAGGTTCGATGACGGCTTGCTTCTTGGACGCGATCCAGTTTTTCAAAAAAGGCGTATGCTCTCCGATCACTCGGGGAGACAAAGCAACGATATCTAGGACGACAGTCTTCTTCATAGTTTTAAATCATTTGGCAAAACCAAATTTTATTTACGAATTCAGATTTACGATTTACGACATCAAATTGAACTTCAAACCTTGTTCTCAAAAAGGTTAAATCCTAAGAAAAAGCCCAAAAATACTCTGCTCCTCGTAAATCGTAAATCAAAAATCGTAATTACACGATCCTTTATTCCTTACCCAATTCTTCGATCACCCAGCTGAGTTCCCTGGCAATCGATTCGCCTAAGGTCAGGTGTGTGTCTTCTGGCAAAACTTCCCAAGTATAGGTCTCAACTTCGAGGTGTTTAGTGAGGGTTGGGTTGGTTAAAATTTGATTGAGTACAAGGGAAATATCGCGCTGAGTAGACTGGAATGAGCCATAATTTTCCAAAAAGACCGGAACATGAAAGTGGATTCGCCATTCCAAATCTTTGGTTTTTCCCAAGTGTTCGATGGCCTGAGGCAAGTCGGGATAAGAGGCAAACTGCCCGTCTTTTTTTCGAGCGACGACTTGATGCAGGTAGGTCGATTCGGCAAATTCTTCCAATCGTTTGCTGAGTGTAAACCGCTCCACGGCGGACTCCGGAATCATCACCTTCAGCGCAGCCGAAATCTGAATCTTTCCAATTTGAATTCCAGCTGCTGACAACTTCTGGAATGTCTCAGCAGGATTTTCATACACGATCGCAAAGTGACACACATCGTAGCAAGCCTGAATGTGGGTTTTGATCAGCTTTTCCGCCTCATCAGTTGAAACTCCTAGCTTTTCGGCTAAGGCCATTTTCCCTTTTGGCAACAGCCAATTTTGGAAGTAGCTGACCAACTCGTCGGAATTTTCCAAAATCCCATCCGGTTCGGGCTCAATGTCTAAATGCAGGAGCTTGCCGGTTTCCTGATGGATATTCACCAACTCCAGCACTACCTCGATCAGGTGATCCGTAGATTTTTGGATCGCTTCATTTTTTTTCTTTTCGGAGGAAAACCAATGCCGGTAAGAAAGCGGTGATGTGGAAATACCTCCCTCCATTCCCTCAGGAAGCAGTTGGGTTAAAATCCGAAAACTCCGAATCGTATAATCCTTTCGTTCCGCGGTAGTCCAATCCGGCGTATGGACATTTTCTTTCACTTTGGTGCGGTGAAAGCCTCCATACGGAAAGCAATTTAGGGTAAACACATAGGCATTGGCTTTTTTCAGCCAGTCCTGAAACTCCCGCATCCGCTCCGGACGTTGCAAAATCAAGGAAGCCTCGTGGGAAAGCCGAAGCCCGATGCCAAAAGGGCCTTTGTGTTTGAGGCGATTTTTGACCTCAGGAATATAGATCTTGAGGTTTTCGAAGGTCGCATCCCAGGTTTCTCCGGGATGGATATTGCTGCAATAGCTGAGGTGAAAGTCATGGATTTTCATAGGCTGGGAAAAAATCAGGAAGCGTGAACGGCAGACTTTTTCTCTAACCTACGGAGAATTTCCACAGATTTAAAGATCAAGTCGTGATCCATTTCATGGACTTCCACGCCTTTGCCCAACTTTTCCAAGAGCATGATGGTCAACTGACCGCCTAAGTGCTCTTGGAATTCTTTTAGCCCTTGGATCAGATTTTCACCTTGTAGTTCCGGAGCGAAAAGTTCAAAACCCAGGGTATGCATCAGTTGAATGATCCGGTTGAAATCCGACTCGGTGATTCGGCCTTGTAAAAAGGAATAGGCAGAATCCAAGGCAATCCCGATGGCCACAGCCTCCCCGTGACGGATGCGGAAATCGCTCAATTTTTCCAATTTATGTGCGGCCCAATGTCCGAAATCCAGGGGTCGGGAGCTTCCAAACTCAAATGGATCCTTGCCGGCGATATGGTCCATGTGCATTTTCGCAGAGCGAATGATATGGACTTTCATGGGTTCCATCTCTCGGCGGGCAAGTGCTTCTCCCGCATTTTCCAACCACTCGAAAAAGCTCAAATCCTTGATTAAAGCTACTTTGATGGCCTCCGAAATTCCCGCTCTCCAGTCACGATCATCCAGTGTCTTGAGGAAATTGAAATCATTCAATACCGCCACGGGAGGGACAAACGTGCCGAGGTAATTCTTTTTACCAAAGGCGTTGACACTGTTTTTCACACCAACCGCAGAGTCATTTTGGGACAAAACCGTGGTCGGAATCCGAATCAGTCGAATACCCCGATGGGAAATTGCCGCTGCAAAGCCCACCATATCCAGTACTGCACCGCCACCGATAGCTGCAATGTAGGAATGACGGTCGATGCCATAGAGATGGGTCGCCTCCACAATCTTGTGGTATTCGGCTTCCTCGTTTTTGCAGGCTTCTCCGCCAATCGCAATGAGGGGTTCAGCTGCCAAAGTGAAAACCTCTGCATGGGCAGAAGCATAGTTTTTCACCTCTGCAATCAAATGGGGATGCGTATCGGCCACACCGCTGTCGATGACAAAAAGTACCTTAGGCACGCGATCGCCACGAAGGACATTAGCTAGGATTTGATTTTGTGGATCAAATAGATTCTCGGTAAAAGCTACCGGGTAGCGAAAGGGAACCGAAAAGGACTGTTCGAGAATCGTATTCATGGTTTGCAAGCAATAGGTTATTCGGGATTTCTTTCAAGACAAGTTGTGAAAGAATTCGGTTTATTTTTTACTCAGGTTACAGCAAATTTTTTAGCTAACCAAAGGGAAATCGGAAGAAGCAGCAAAACGACGATTCCAATGGGCCAACCGGAGAATGCAGAAGCTAAAGCAGCATTGACGATGATCAAGGAGATTACTGCTGCTTTCACCGATTTGCCGATGAATTTGGGTTCTTGAGTTCGGATCGCTTTGGCCAAAGGAGGAAAGATCATATAGCCAAGTAAAGCTAAAAAAGGAATCACTTGCAGGTATCCCGGACTCTCCAGATAAGCCAAGCCAAAAATGGCCACGAAAATGGACGCATACATAGCCCCACCTGCGAAAAGCGCTTTTCGGTTTTTTCCATGCACCTCTCCCCGGCTGATCATGGTGATGGCAGCTACATAGATCAAAGGTAAAAGACCGATAGGCCAGATTTTTTCCAGCACTTCCGGAGCCACACTGACGCCCAGCAATAAATTACCAGAGCGACAAAGCCCCATATTGATCGGGCCGAGGATCCGCTGATGCTTGCCCCAATAATCATAAAGCACAGCACAGGCTGCAATGGCAAGGGCTAGGATTCCGGCCACTTGATTGACTTGAAAGGCACAGAAAATTCCAAAAACCAAAAGCAAGGAAGACATCCAAAAAGCAGTTTTTTTAGAAGCTCTTCCACTCGGAATAGGGCGCTCAGGCCGCTCGATGGCATCCAAGTCTGCATCTGCGACATCATTGAAGGCTACTCCACCTGCATACAAACCAATTGTACTCAATGAAAGCCAGAGCAAATTCCACCAAAATTGCTGGTCACCATAGATCCAGTTGGTGGCCATATAATCCCAGGCACCTGCAATGGCAAAACCCGCCCAGATGTCTGCGATCGCGGTGATCACATTGGCTGGGCGGGTTAGCTGTAGATAAGCGAAAAGCTTGGTATTTTTCATGGATTAATTTTCTACCCGATCGGCAGGACCCTCGACGCGAGGCACCTGACCTCCGCGAAGTACGGAATTTCCTCCCAATTTTTTGGTCTGATCGATCGGTGGAGCTTTGAGCCAATCGTCTTCATGCATTTGTCCACTGAGACCGAATACGGTTAGGGCATTTTGATAAGTAGTCAGACGCACATGCTCTTCAGGAATTCCCATTTTGCGCATCAGAGCCGCCGTTTTTGGAACAGCAATCGGGTCAGAAATCCCCCAATCCGCAGCTGAGTTCACGATGATCCGTTCAGGTCCATATTGCTTGACGATCTCGACCATTCGCTCGGAACCCATTTTGGTATGTGGATAAATAGTAAAAGCTGCCCAAAATCCTCGATCCAACACTTCTTTAACCGTCTCCTCATTGTTGTGATCGACGACCACCCATCCTGGGTCCATGCCATGCTCTTCGGCCACGTCCATAGAGCGGGTTGTTCCTTTCTTTTTATCCCGATGAGGAGTGTGGATAAGTACGGGAAGATTGACATCTTTAGCCAGTTCCAGTTGAAGGCGGTAAAAACGATCTTCAGCTTCGGTTTGATCATCATAGCCGATCTCCCCGATAGCCACCACGCCTTCTTTTCCTGCATAAAGCGGAAGTAATTCCATCACCTGCTCGGCCAAAGGCACATTGTTAGCTTCCTTGGAGTTCAGACCCATCGTACAATAGTGCACTATTCCAAACTGACTGGCGCGGAACCGCTCCCAGCCGACCAAAGTGGAAAAGTAGTCTTTGAAGGATCCTACTTCCGTACGCGGCTGACCCAGCCAAAAGGCAGGTTCAATAGTGGCAACGATACCAGCTTTTCGCATGGCTTCGTAGTCATCTGTGGTACGGGAGACGAGGTGAATATGTGGATCGATATACATTTCCTTGCTCATAGCTTTGGGGAATTAGTTTTTTAAAATTAATCGAATTTGGCCTGTTTAGGCTTTTTTGTCCTGAAAATCCTTACCGATTTTCTCCCAAGAAATTTCTCCGTATTCAATAGCAGAGACCGTCTCAGGGAAGGATTTAAGCAGATCTTTTGCTGGCGCAAAGTCAGATTGGTAGGCCGCTAGCAATCCGGCTTCAACCTCCAATTGGTCTTCTGAAAAGACGACTTTTTTCAAGTCTTCCAGCAAATGCTCATTGAGAAAAGGAACCACCAAACGCCAAAGTTCAGGCATGACCGATCGACCAGCAGCCCAACGTTCGTGGGCAAAATCCGAAGCAATTTCCGCCAAAGCCTGATTTCTCCTTTCGTCCAATTGCTGAATCCGATAAATCGGTCGCTGCATAAAGATGGACTTCAGCACCAATTGATTCCAATTGGCTTCGGGAAAATGAGCTGGTGGATACGGATTGTTCAGTGCAATCGCATCGAAGATCAGGGTCATATTGGTTCGGCAGCCGTCAATCGCCCGAGTAAGCAAGTCTTCCGAATAAGGCATCACAGGCAAGGCTGCATATAACGCCTGCTGCTCGTGCATGTCGCCGGTTTCGAAGAGTTGGTTAATTACTTTCAGCCAAGCCTCTTTTCCAGGGGCAAATTTTAATAGTAAATACGTTCTTACAGTTTGCAATACATCCCAATGACTGGGATCAAAACCTGAGACCAAGCTACCTGTTGTTTCTTTCTCGGTCTCTGATAAATTGAGATTATCCTTTTTGAAAAACCGGGAAGCTTGGGAAAACGCCAAGAAAAACTTGGTGGGCGATGCGTCAGCATTGATTTTTTCGGTTTGGGAGCTTAGCCAATCAAGCGCTTTGGTCTCCGCTCGTGACGCCAAGACGCTTTCAAAAAAAGCCAGTAAGTCAGTTTGGGTTTGCATGTTTTCCTCCGGGTTTGAAGCGGAGTTAAAGTAAATCCAAAAGCCTTAGAAAAGCCAAAGGAAATGTGGTAAAAGGAAAGAAAAACGACGGTTTCTGATAAAAATCATGTGTATTTGACATTGGGTCTAAGGGAATCTACTTTTCAAAATCGAGGTCGTGCAATTATTTCTATTTTAGGGAACAAATCGTTTGAATTTTTATGAAAACCAACCTCCAAAAAATGCTAGACGGAGAGGCTTATGACTCCCGAGATCCGGAACTCCTCGAGCTGTACCATCGGGCAAGAGCCTTAATTTTAGCTTACAATACGTGTGATAGCCGGGATTTGGACAGGAGAAATGAGCTAATCAGTCAACTTTTGGGAAAGGTGACAAAAGGCGTTTGGATCGAAACTCCCTTTTTCTGCGACTACGGAATCAACATCGAAATTGGGGAAAACACCTTTGTCAACACCAATTGCATGTTTCTCGATGACAACAAAATCACCATTGGAAAAAATGGACTGATCGCTCCCTATGTGCAGATTTATACTGCTACCCATCCGCTAAAAGCTTCCGACCGAATCTATCAGGAGGGCGAAAGCACACGATATCATACTTCCACCAAACCCGTGACGATAGGCGATAATGTTTGGATTGGTGGAAATTCAGTCATTTTTCCCGGTGTCACAATCGGAGATAATGTGACCATCGGGGCGGGTTCGGTGGTGACCAAAGACCTACCGGATGATGTATTAGCTTTTGGGAATCCCTGTCAGGTAGTGAAGAAGCTGTAAATGAAATATCCACCAGTGGTTAGCCATATTCTAATCGGCTATTCTATTTTTAACCTTTAACCTAAAATCCAATGAACAAACTCTACCGCTTTGGCCTCGGGCTGTTGCTTTTGGTCTCTGTCAAAGTACAAGCTCAAAACCAGGTCATTGATGCTATTATCAAAGAAGCCAACGAAAATTCCAAACTGGAAGTACTCGCACATGAACTCCTCGACGGCATTGGCCCAAGACTCGTCGGCACTCCCCAAATGCAGCAAGCGCATGATTGGACCGTGAAGCAATACGAAGCATGGGGCATCCAAGCCAAGAATGAAAAATGGGGAGAATGGAGAGGCTGGGATCGAGGAACTACGCATATCGATATG
>JAGXQZ010000066.1 GCA_018336015.1 Algoriphagus sp.
AGTTCTACATACAGCCTGTTGGTGAGCAGGTTATCTGACATATTTTGCTCGATTTTGGCAAGCTTCGGCTTGAGAGCAAGAACATGCATACCCAGATAATGGAAGATGTCGGTGAGGTGGCTCAATGCGATGCCACCCCCGCCTATTCCGGAGGAGATGCCAACCAATGCACACTTTTTATTTCTGAAAGTGTTTGGATAGGTCATCCCGTCAATAAAAGTCTTCAGAATTCCCGGAAACGAACCGTTGTATTCTGCTACGATAAATACAAACTTTTTTCCTTCCTTGACGCGGTCATGAAAGGCGTTATATCCGGGATTTTTTCCGTTGTTTTCATAGAGCGCTGTGGCCGTAAAATCTGCCGGAAGGTGTTCCAGTTCTAAAATTTCAGACGCTACTCCTTTTTCTGTCAAAATGCTTTGATAGAGTTCCGCAATGGTTTTGGAAACGGAGTTCTTTCGGTTGGTACCTACGATAATCTTGATCATGAGGGTGAATTTTCTCACTCCTATACAAGCAAGTAGGGGTAAAAGTTCTAAGCCCCATCCAAAATCCTATCTTTGCTCCCAAATCAACAAACCATGGACTACCTCAATCAGATTCAAGAAGCTGTCTCATTTATTCAAAACAAGTACAACCAGCCCATTTCAGTTGGGATTATTTTAGGCACAGGCCTCGGTAGTTTGGGTAATCAGATCGAAGTCCAACTGGAGATTGATTACAAAGACATTCCGCATTTTCCGGTTTCTACAGTAGAAAGCCATTCTGGGAAACTGATTTTTGGGACTCTAGCAGGCAAAAGCGTCCTCGCCATGAAAGGCCGATTTCATTACTATGAGGGTTATTCCATGAAGGAGGTGACTTTTCCGGTAAGAGTCATGAAAAAGCTAGGAGTTTCCACGCTTTTGGTTTCTAATGCTTCCGGCGGACTCAATCCCACTCAGGAAGTGGGAGATGTAATGGTTATTTCCGACCACATCAACCTTTTCCCGGAGAACCCTCTAAGGGGTAAAAACTTCGATGAACTGGGCCCTAGATTCCCTGACATGAGCGATGCCTATTCCCGTCGACTGATCGATTTGGCCTTGGAAATTGCCAAAGAAAAAGGAATAAAACTCCACACAGGTGTCTATTGCGGCGTCGAAGGACCCAATCTTGAGACTCCTGCAGAATACAAATACCTTCGATTCATCGGAGGCGATGCAGTAGGTATGAGCACTGTACCGGAAGTATTGGTGGCAAGACACAGTGGCATGGAAGTATTTGGAATTTCGGCCATTACCGATTTGGGAGTAGAAGGTAAAATCCACCAAGTATCGCTTGAGGATGTCATAGCTGCAGCTGCAAAAGCCGAACCCTTCATGAGTCAGATCATGAGAGAGTTGGTGGGTAGAATTTAAATGTCAGATGTAGGATGTCGGATGTCCGATGAAGATTCTTAGAGTTTCTGGATTATTGTTAAGCTCAATTTTGAATAAGAAATAGCTTTAACTCACGAAAGCAAAAGACCTGTTAGGTTTATGAAACCTGACAGGTCTTTTTTATTGCTGAGGAGGAAATTCTCTCATGGTCTGAATCATTTTTTCCATAAATGGCCTGATTTCTTGAGGCCAAAGTTCAGGAATTCGACCTACTTGCCACCAAATGATCTCAGATTCACGCTCAAAAGCCAGGTAATACCCGCCTTCCTCTACACAATTGGGACAGCCGATAAACTGCAATCCCCGAGGCATTAAGTAATCTTTTGGAAATGAGTTTTCGAGTTCCTGAGCCAAACTACCATATTTGGCGTCCATCGGGGAAGTTTTATAGACAATGATAGGCGCCTCTCGGAAGCTTCTCATGTTGTCTTCGTAGAGTTTACCTCCTTCAAACTTGTAAATTTGGATGCAATTGCCTTCACATAAGAGGTTCCACTGGCCAAAGATAAAAGCTTCCTCGTCTGGCTTCTCTTCTTCTTTGCAGGCGGTCAGCAGGGGAAGCGCAAGGAATAACAGAAATAGGATCTTTTTCATTTGACATTGAATTTGTTTAGAAAAACGAAGTCTGATTGGGATTGGTTTTTACATTTTTCCTGTAAAAATTTAAAAAAAACAGGTTTCTTCGAAGTCTCATGTCAAAATTTTCCTTTCAGCTAATTCTATTCTTTTTCTTCGGAATTACGGTTGCATACGGCCAAACAGATTCTTTGACCTTTCGATTTGGAAAAGCTCAAAATCAACATCCCAATACCTACGTCCTTACAGGTAAAATTCTCACGGAAGAAACCAATGAACCACTTCAAGGAGTTGGTCTACATGTAAATGGCGCTTTTACCGGAACGGTCACTGATAAATATGGCTTCTACTACCTTACGCTAGAGCCGGGAGTCCATCGGGTGACTTTTCGGCACATTTCCTACATCCCTGTCTTTACTCAAGTAGAGCTGTATGACAATGGTGTAGTCAATTTGGAAATGACTGTTAAAAGTTTCGAATTGGATGGGGTGGTCGTTGTGTCGGAAGACCCCGATCGAAATGTTCGCAACGCGATCACCGGAGTCACCAAGCTCACTACGCGTGAGTTGCGTTCGATTCCGGCTTTTATGGGGGAGGCGGATATCTTCAAAGGCTTGCAGCTCCTTCCCGGAGTGTCCTCTGTAGGCGAGGGTACCTCAGGAATCAATGTCCGTGGTGCAAAAACGGATCAAAATCTGATTCTGATGAATGAGGCTGTGGTCTTGAGTTCCAACCATGCCCTGGGCTTTTTATCGGGATTTAATACCGATGTGACGGAAAACTTCACCCTTTACAAAGGGAACTTACCTGCTAATTTTGGAGGCCGGGCTGGTTCGGCCTTAAATATCCTGATGCGTCCCGGAGATATGAATGCCTGGAAAGGCCAAGTGGGAATGGGCACTTCCAATGGCAAGTTTTTGATTGAAGGGCCTATCGCAAGCGAGAAAGCAAGCGTGATTGCCGGTGGGAGAATTTCCAATGTCAATTGGCTGCTCAATCAAACCCAAGACCTTGACCTACAGCAAAGTAGGCTCAATTTTTATGATGGCTACCTGGGCTTGACTTGGAAGCTCTCCCAAGGACATACGATGGAAGCCAATACGCTGCTGACCGGGGACCGATTCCAGTTTTCAGATCAGTTTGGCTACGAGTGGAGCAATCGGGTAAGCTCTCTTCGTTACAAAGGGATTCTTGGAGATCACCTTTCCGTCAGTGCATTGGCCGCAGACGGGGATTTTTCAAATGCTTTTATCGATCCCGAGGGAGTCGAGGCTGCGCAAGTTCGAAATGGAATGAGGTATCAGCAGGGAAAGATTTCTGCCACTTGGGCCAAAGACCAACTCGCACTCACAGGTGGATTGGAAGCGCTGAATTACCAAGGCAAACCTGAAAAATTACTTCCCTTTGGTTTGGAGTCTGGCGTACAACCTGAGCAGGTAGACAAAGAAAAGGGAGTTGAATTTTCAGGTTTTCTTTCCCTTGAGCAGGAATTGAGCGCCACCACAGGGTTGATTGCTGGTATCCGCTATTCATCCTTTACCCAGCTTGGTCCCGATTCTGTCTATCAATACCGACCCAATGCCCCACTCATTCCTTCCAATCAAATCGGTCAGGAAGTAGTGGGATCTGGAAAAGTGGCATCTTACTCGGGTTGGGAACCGAGGATTTCATTACGTCAAAACCTTACCTCCAGTCTGTCGCTTAAGCTCAGCTATGGCCGACTTTTCCAGTACGTGCAGTCCGTTTCCAATACCTTTGGACCGACGCCTATCGACCTGTGGCAACTCAGTACGAAGTATATTCCACCTCAGCGATCCGATAGTTTTTCCTTTGGGATTTTCAAAAACTCCACGGACAATCGTTGGGAGTATTCCGTTGACGGCTTTTACAGAGCCAGCCAAAATCAGGTGGAATACCGTGATTTCGCAGAAATTTTCCTTAATCCTCATTTGGAGACAGAGTTGGTTCTCGGAGAAGGAAAAGCCTATGGAGCGGAATTTATGGTCAAGAAAAATCTGGGGATAGTTACAGGATGGCTTGCCTACACCTATTCCCGGTCCTTGTTTCGTTCAATGAGCCTATTTCAACAGGAGCAAATCAATGGCAATGAGTGGTTCCCCTCCAACTTTGACAAGCCTCATGAAGTCAACTTTATTCTAAGTCGGAAAATCTATCCCCGAGGTCTATTTAATCTCTCTGCCAATTACTCCACTGGTAGACCCGTGAGTGCGGTCAATGCCAGCTATATGCTCAATGGCGGCTTGTTGGTGCCGGATTATAGTGCAAGAAATCAGTATCGAATCCCGGATTATTTCCGCGTCGATGCTTCGTTTACCGTCGAAAAAGTATTTTCAAAAAAGGGAGATTCTCTCAATTTCAGCATTTACAACTTATTTGGAAGGAAAAATGCCTATTCGGTCTTTTGGCAGCGAGATGGGGATTCTCAGCAGTTGAGGCCCTACCGACTGGCGATTTTGGGATCGATTTTTCCCTCCATTACCTATAGCATTCAGTGGGGAGGTGCCAATGACTAAGTTTCGGATTCACTTGCTATGGCTCATGTTGGCCTTGTTTAATTCCTGTGTGGAAAAAATAGATTTCAAACTGGATCGATTGGACAGGGAGCGGCTGATTGTGTCGGGAACGCTGACCGATTTGGCAGAGACACAGTATGTCTACCTTTCGCAGACGACTTCCAATGCTCGCAAGCCATTTATCGCAGACGAGGAGCGAAAAATATTTACTCTCAATGATCTGCCACGACCTGTTGAAGGTGCTCGTGTGATGCTTCATTGCAAGGAAACAGGTGACCTGTGGGAATATCAGGAGACCAAAGCCGGAACTTATGAGTTGATTGGATTTCGGCCTCCTCGTCCCGGATTGGAGTACGAATTGGAGATTTGGACTCAGGAAAAAGTCTATCGATCTCAACCTCAACGTATGCCTGAAGTCGTAGGCGAGGATAAATTGAGCTTTAGCTTTGAGCGGGCTCGCTTGGAAAACAATCCTGAGGCAGCTTTAATCGCAATCGCTTCAGAAGTAACCTTGCCCAATCAGACGGGAGGTTATTACCTGCGCTGGGCAGTGGAGGAAATTTATTTTTGGGACCTTACTTTTTTCCCAAATCCATTCAATACACCTCCTCCCCCGTGCTACGTCACAGAGATTTCAGATGCAGAGCGGATCACTTTGGTCAATGGAGACCTTCTAAACAGACCAGGAGCGGTAAGTAGTCAGATTTTAGCGAAAAGACTGGTGGATCAGTCCTTTCTAAGTCGACATTATTTCAATGTCAAACAACTGAGCATCACCAAAGACGCACATGATTATTGGAGAAAGGTTAGGCAATTGGTAAATAATACAGGCTCTGTGTTTGATATACCTCCTGCACCCATAAGAGGAAATATGTACAATGTGGACGACCCTGAGGAAGTGGTGTTGGGTTACTTTGAAGTAGCCAAGGCGAAAATCACCCGAATCTATACTACTCGAGCAGATGTCCCATTCTTTTTGGAGGAGGTTTGCGAATACGTTCCGGGCAAACGTGCCACTGAGTACAAGCCAACTTGCTTGAGCTGTAACGTCTTCCCAAACAGCACCAGCCAACAACCCGAATGGTGGTTTGATCAATAATCAATAATCAATGATCAATTTTCAATAACCAATGACCTGGAAATAATGATCAATTACTTAGCCACCAATTATCAATAACCAATAACTAATTTTCAGTTCCTTACCTCTTCATCCCCATATAGTCCACCACAAAGTAGCTCATCACCCGTACACCAAGCTTGAAGCCGCTTTCGTCCAGGTAAAAATCAGGAGTATGGTGAGAGGGAGTTTTCAATGGATCTGCTCCGGGTTTCATCCCACCAAGGAAGACAAATACGCCCGGCTTTTCGCGTTGGAAAAAACTGAAATCTTCCGAACCGGTCATCGGATCCATCAAGACAACATTTTCTTTACCTGCAGCTGCGTCAAGGGTCGGAATCATTTTGGCAGTGAGGGCTTCGTCATTCACAGTGGAAGGATAGAGCTTAGTGATGGTCACTTCAGCTTTAGCCCCTGCACTCTCGGCTATGTGGGTTGCGATTTCGTTGATTCTGCGGTGCACCAAGGCTTGCTGATCGTCTCCAAAGGTTCGGATGGTACCGATCATTTCCACTTTTTCGGGAATAATATTGTGGCGGATTCCACCATGGATAGCGCCTACAGAGACCACTGCAGGATTTTGAGTTACATTGACGCTGCGCGAAAGGATGGTCTGAAGTCCAGTCACAATCTGAGCGGAGGTGACCACCGGATCTACGCCTGACCAAGGAGATGCCCCGTGGGCCTGCGTTCCGAGTACGTTGATACCTAATATATCCACCGCGGCCATGGTAGGTCCTGGGCGATAGCCGATTTTACCAGCTTCAATCTGCGCCCAAATGTGCAAACCGAAAACCGCATCCACATCTTTCATCACGCCTTCTTTGACCATCAGTTCAGCCCCTGCCATATCCACATCGCTTACCCCTTCTTCAGCGGGTTGAAAGATGAATTTGACGGAACCCTCCAGTTGATTTTTCATTCCTGCCAGTACCTCAGCCACACCCATCAGGATAGCCGTGTGGGAATCGTGTCCGCAGGCATGCATCACGCCTGTCTGCTGTCCGGCAAACGTAGTGGTGACGGTAGACTTAAATGGGAGATCGACTCGCTCGGTCACGGGAAGGGCATCCATATCTGCCCGAAGGGCAACCATCGGGCCTGGCTTGCCGCCTTTTAGTACTCCGACTACTCCTGTGACAGCCACTTGTTCGGTGACTTCCATGCCCAACGCCCTCAGGTGATCGGCGACGATCTTGGCGGTGCGAACTTCCTGATTGCCGAGCTCAGGGTGCTGATGAAAGTCTCGACGCCAGGTGATTACTTTGGATTCGATCGCATCGGCACGCTTATCGATTTCGGGGCGAAGCTTAGACTGACCGATCGCCGAGGCGGAAATCAGCAGGAGAGGGAGGATAATTTTTTTCATGGTTGGATTGGGTGAACTCAAATTTAAGGAAAGGAGGCAATCTAGGATAGTATAGAGGTAAAATACCCATGAGGGAAAATTTTTTTCGCCAAATCCAGTCTTTGACAGTTTCAATAATTGATAAAGAAAAATTGTCCAGCTGTTTTCAAGGCTAATTTCACAGGCCACTTCGAGTGGCCTTTTGTCTCCTCAGATTGAATCTTTACCTCTTTTCATATGAAGGGTCAGGTAATCCATATCGCGAATGAGTAGGATTGGCGTTGGATCCTTTGAGTTTGAAAAAATGAAAACCACATAATCACATAGAAAATAAGGAGAAGAGCTTTTAATATCTTAAAACTATGTGGCTCTATGTGCCTATGTGGTAGGAATATTCTTCATTTGTTGCGTCAAAATCACAAAACCCCTTCCAAATCACTCTGGAAGGGGTTTTCAGTTGTTTTGACTGTAGTCTGTCGACTGTTGCGTTTACTTTTTCATTCCCATGTAATCCACCACAAAGTAACTCATCACTCGCACACCGAGTACGAAGCCGCTTTCATCCAGGTAGAAATCAGGGGTATGGTGAGAAGGGGTCTTGGTAGGATCGCCACCCTTTTTCATGCCACCAAGTCCGATGAACAAGCCCGGCTTTTCCCGCTGATAGAAGCTGAAGTCTTCTGCACCGGTCACCGGAGGATTTACTTTCACGTTTTCTTTTCCTGCGGCAGCTTCCAAAGTGGCTACCATTTTCGAAGTCAGATTAGGGTCATTGACCGTAGATGGGTAAAGCTTGGTGATGTTGACTTCTGCTTTGGCGCCCGCACTTTCGGCAATGTTGGTTGCAATTTCCGTGATTCGTCGGTGGACCAATTCCTGCTGCTCATCTCCAAAAGTTCGGATGGTCCCGATCATCTCCACTTTTTCAGGAATGATGTTGTGACGGATACCACCGTGAATCGCTCCGACGGTAACTACTGCAGGGTTTTGGGTGATGTTGACACTTCGGGAAAGGATGGTCTGCAAGCCTGTCACGATCTGGGAAGCCGTCACGACAGGGTCTACCCCTGACCAAGGAGATGCGCCATGCGCTTGGGTACCGTGTACGATGATTTCGAGATTATCTACGGCTGCTTGGGCAGGTCCGGAGCGGTAGCCGATGGTCCCTACTTCGGTTTGGGCGGAGATGTGTAGACCAAAAATCGCGTCCACGTCTTTCATCACCCCTTCTTCCACCATCTGCTTGGCACCCCATGTAGTGACTCCGGGTTCGTAGATGCCTTCTTCAGCAGGTTGGAAGATGAATTTGACGGAACCCTCGAGTTGGTTTTTCATTCCGGCAAGGACTTCTGCCACACCCATCAGGATGGCCACGTGAGAGTCATGTCCGCAGGCATGCATCACACCGGTTTGCTGTCCATTGTAGGTGGTGGTCACGGTAGATTTGAAAGGGAGGTCTACACGCTCGGTCACCGGAAGGGCATCCATGTCTGCACGAAGAGCGACCATCGGGCCGGGCTTGGCTCCTCGAAGGACTCCTACTACACCGGTTACGGCTACGTTTTCAGTCACCTCGATGCCCAAGGAGCGCAAGTGATCCGAAATCAACTTGGCGGTTCGCTTTTCCTGATTTCCCAGCTCAGGATTCTGGTGAATGTCTCGTCTCCACTCGATGACTTTGGTTTCGACGGCCGTGGCTTTCTTATCGATTTCAAGCCGTAGTTTACTTTGGCCAAAGACAGTTCCGCTGAGCAGAACTAAGGGTAAAATTAATTTTCTCATAAGGTAATTTGGTGAATGATCAGATTGGCGGTTTTTTGGGTGAGAAGGAAAATTAGAACCATTGAATTTAAAAACCTTGTGATTTGGGATAAAAAATGCTTTCGCAGAACTTTTCGGCAGGAAATGGATTTATCCACAAAACTGAACTTATGGAATTGAACAATAAAATCGCAGTCGTCACCGGAGTCAGCAAAGGTGTGGGACTGGAAGTCGTCAAATTATTGGTAGAAAAAGGAACAATTGTGGCTGGTTGGGGAAGAAACAAGCCTGCTTTCGATCATCCAAAATTCCACTTTTTCACTTGTGATGTAGCGGTAGAAGAGCAAGTGGAAAATGCCTTCCAAGCCACCGTGGACAAGCTGGGCTCGGATATCCGAATCTTAGTCAACAATGCAGGTTTTGGCGTAGCCGGATCTTTTGAAACCATGAGCTCGGAAGACTGGAAATCCATGTTTGATACCAATGTTCACGGGATTTTTTACGTGAGTAAGCGACTCGTTCCCGCCATGAAAGCAGCCGATGAAGGGCATATTCTTAATGTAGCCTCGATTGCAGGATTGAATGGAGTCGCCAATTTTGCTGGCTATGTAGGTACCAAGCATGCTGTGCGTGGCATTTCTCACTCGATGTATATGGAGTTGAGGGATTTCGGGATTAAAGTATCTACCATCTATCCAGGGTCAATTCAGACTAACTTCTTTGATGCCATCCCCGGAATGCAAGCCCATGAGCACATGATGCGTCCAATAGATGTGGCTCTTACCATCGTGCAGACACTGGAAACTCATCCAAATTATTTCGTGGCGGATGTGGAGTGCAGACCGCTGCGACCAAAGGGAAAGAAATAGTAAGCAGTCTCAGTGATCAGTCGCAGTAGGGAGAAATTAAGAAGACTGAAGTGAGAAGGCTGAAAAAGTGAGTAGTGTTCAGTCTCAGTCAGCAGATACAATTTTAGAGATCTAGTGTTTGCTGCCTGAGACTTACATATTTTTTAAAACAAAAAGAAAAGAAAGTATAAGGCTCTTTTTTATATGGTTACTATTTAGGCCAATCTATGACTGGAATTAGCCAATTAGTACAAAGCTTTGTTCTGTTGGGCGCGTGGGCCGACACAGCAGTGGGCCAGCGTCCGGCCATGTGCGGTAGGAGCTTTGCTGTGTCAAGGGTTTTTGGTTACTTTTTGCCCCACAAAAAGTAACAATGAAAAAAATTGCGATTAGGATCAATTATGGGAATGGGTCTCCAAATAGTTGAAAATTTTAGGAATTGATAGAATTAATAATTTATTCCTTTATCAATCTAGGGTATAGGTTAATCCCTCTATAATTCCCCTGATTCACTACTTTAGCATTCTCTTAAAACCAAAAAAACATTGGAATCACAACCCAACAATCCGCTTCATGGGGTCACTTTGGCTGATATGCTCGCCGAGTTGGTTTCGTTTTATGGTTGGAAGGAACTCGGGGAGCGCATCACCATTCGCTGCTTTACCCATGATCCTTCGATCAGTTCCAGCTTGAAGTTTCTCCGCAAAACTCCTTGGGCGCGCGAACGAGTGGAGGGCTTGTATCTGAAGATGCTGAGGGATAGAAAGTAACCTTTCCATCACCTTTGAGGTCTTCAAGATCTCGAAGGTTTAGTTATTTCCCGCAGACCTGACTGCCGTCAGGCAAGTTTACATAGAAAAAGACACAGACCTGCCTACGGTAGGTAGGTTTTCGCGGATTTTGAACTGAGGAATAAAGGATCTGAATTAGTCTGAATCCTCTAAATCTCCTAAAAGTCCTCTCTTTCTTAAAAATCTCTGCGCCCTCTGCCCCTCCGCGGTGAAAAAAATAAAAAAGCCCTGATCATCGACCAGGGCTTTTGATTTATGGTTGTGGTTAAGATTATACGTAGTTATTTAGCATTACCGGCATCACAAGCATCAGGATGTCTTCGTTGGCATCTTGCTCAGCGGGAAGGATCAGACCTGCACGGTTTGGTGCGGAGAATTTCAAGCTGACTTCCTTGCAGGAAAGGTTATTGAGCATTTCCACCAGGAATTTCGCATTGAACCCGATTTCGATATCCTCTCCGTCGTGATCGCAGGATAGTCTCTCATTTGCTTCATTGGAGAAGTCCAAGTCTTCCGCAGAGATCATCAATTCACTTCCTGTCAACTTCAATCGAACCTGATGGGTGGTCTTATTGGCGTAGATCGCGATACGTCTCAAAGATCCAAGCAATTCCAAGCGATCGATGTTCATACGGTTTGGATTGTCTACCGGAATTACATTTTCATAATCAGGGAATCGCTCGTCGATCAGACGGCAGATCATCTTGATGTTGTTAAACTTGAAGTAAGCGTTGGACTGATTAAACTCTACCGTTACCGGTACATTTTCAGAAGGTAAGGTAGACTTCAAGAGGTTGAGCGCTTTTCTTGGGATGATCAAGCTTGCGCCGTTGGCAGAGGCCACGTCCACTCTTCTGTAGCGGATCAATCGATGTCCATCTGTTGCCACGAAGGTGGTGTTGGTCGGGCTCAAGTTGATATACACCCCCGTCATCGCTGGACGAAGTTCGTCGGAAGAAGTCGCGAAAATGGTGTTGGAAATCGCAGAAGAAAGCACCTCAGTAGACATATCCACGGTAGTAGCATTGTTTACGGTAGGGATTTTTGGGAAATCCGTTGCGTTTTCTCCGGCTAGTCTATAGCGGCCGTTGTCAGAGCTGATTTCTACCGCGTAGGTATCATGATCGATGCTGAACGTCACCGGCTGCTCAGGCAAGTTTTTCAGGGTTTCGATCAGGATACGGGCAGGAACCGCAATATTTCCGTCCTCTTTTGCTTCCACTTGGATCTGCGTCATCATGGAAGTCTGCAAGTCGGAGGCAGTGATGGTCAAGACGGAATCCTTGATTTCGAATAAGAAGTTTTCAAGAATGGGTACTACCGGGTTGGTAGTCACGACACCGTTGATGGCCGATAGCTGCTTAAGCAATGCAGAAGAGGAAACAATAAATTTCATATGTTCGGGCTTAGTGATTTTTTATTTCTGGAGGGGTAAATTTATAAATAAAATGCTAATTCGATGGGGTAGAGATTTTTTTGAAGTAAAAAACTTCTAATACCCAACCGATTGCCTTTTTAAGCTTTTTTCGCAAACCTGTTCTTCCTAATCAAAAGGATCAAACCACCCAAAATCAGGATAATTCCGACAGGTAAACCTATATTGATGAGCTGCCAAAAGGACTTTTGCTCAGCCACTTTTACCTTGTCCAAAGGTCGGATCTGAAGTGTTTTTGATCTGGTGGAAATGATTCCTTCTGGATCGCTGAGGTATTTGACCAGATTTTGAAGGAGTTGCTTATTGGCAAACGTTGTTTGTGCAAAAGGATCTTCGCCGAGAGCCAAAGGCTGTTTTCCCTTTAGGCTAAGCTGACTTTGGAAAACCGAGCCATCACCGAATACGACCACTTTTCCTTTCCCGGATTCTTTTAAAGGCACTTGGGCAAATTCATCCGGAACAAACCTGTTTTTGAATAACGAAGTAAATTCCCCTTCCAGCAAATAGGCTAAAGGTAAACGCTGAAGCGCAAATTCTTCAACTTTTGGAGCTTGTTGCATATCTGCAAAAGCCACCCGCGCAGGGGCAGGAAGTATTCGGGCATTGTCCGAGCCGAAGATCAAAGGGGTTTTGGTCACACCATCGGCTTTCACTGTGTCCAGACTGCTGGCAAAGCGGAAATTGACCTGATCCAAGGCCTTGGTGATTGGGTGGGATTGAACTCGGCCTGCATTGAAATGAAATGGCCAAGGTAAAGGAACTAGCTGTTCCTCATTCCCGAAATTACCACCCATGACCGGGATCATGGAGAAATTCAGGTCTTGTATCACGTCTTTATTCACACGGATGCCGTAGCGGAAAAGCAACCGGTCAAGTTCATTTTCGAGCGGAATTGCCAAGGTGCCTTCTCCTCCGGCTTGGGCCATGTCCACGTCAATTCCTTCTGCTGCCACCACGAGATTACCCCCATTCATCACATATTGATCGAGGAGAAAAAGCTCACGCTCGTTGTAAGTTGTCTTTGGGCCAAGAATAAAAATGCTTGAAAAGGAATTCAGGTCTTCGGGTTTTTTGGCTTGTTCCAAGGGCACTTTGAAAAGCTCAAATTGGCCGTCAAGTGCTTCCACCATGCCAAAACCATCGTCCTCGGAAAGTTCCCCGTGGCCAATAATCATGGCCACAGCACCTTTTTCCGGATTGATGAGCTTTTGGATGGCTTGGCTCAGCTCAAATTCCAGATTTTCAATGGAGGCGTTCAGTTTCTGATCTGCTGACATACCTGTTTCTCCTTTCAGCACCAAGGCCCCTGTCTCAAATTCCTCATCGCTGACCAAAATACCGGGGAAAATCAACTGAGCTTGCTGACCGGTAGTTTGATTGACAAAGAGATTGGTGGGATTGATGCCGTAATCCGCCAGACTGAGGATAAAATCTTCCTGAAGCGAGTCGGCGACACTCAGCGGATCAAAGTAAGAAACCGTGATTTTTTGGGCGGAGTGGGCATTGAACGTGCGAACGGTCTCCTCAATAGACTTCTGTAAACGGCGCATCCCACCGGGCAGGTTTTCTCCGGTCAAAAGAATGTCGACGTAGATCGGGCGATCCAGATTTTCCAAGAGGGCTTTCGTAGATGGATGCAGGGAAAAGCGCTTTTCCTCTGTCAAATCCACCCGAAAACGTAGAAATTGTCCCAACCCGAAAAGTACTAGTACACCTGCAATCAGGATCAGGTATGGGGTCAAGTTGGAGACTAAGGACTTTTTCATTTGTTTCTCAAGATCAAGACCGAACCACCTAAAAACACCCAAATCATGCCCAACAAGAAAAACACATCCCGGCTGTCGATGACTCCCCGGCTGAGACTGTTGTAATGATAACTCAAGCTCAGTTCCTCTACCCAATAGGCAGCATCACCGCTGAGCATTTCTGCCAAGGCTGTGAATCCAAAGTACAGTACAAAGCAAAGAAACACACCCAAGACAAATGCGACCACTTGCTGTGAGGTCAGCGAACTGGCAAACAATCCCACTGCGGCAAAAGTGGCTCCGATCATCAGCAGGCCTGCCCAACTTCCGAAAAAGCCAGCCCAATCCAAGTTGCCTGGAGGATTCCCAAGTGTGGAAATGGTGTACCCGTACAAAAGCGTTGGTAATACAGCCAACACCACCAAGGCAAGGAGTGCCAAGTATTTGGCGATAATGATTTGTAACAAGGAAAGCGGGGAAGTCCGAAGCAATTCCCAAGTTCCGTTTTTGCGTTCCTCGGCGATGGCCCGCATGGAAATGGCAGGAATCAGAAAGGTAAATACGTAGGGGGTGTAGGCAAACAGCGATTCCAAATCTGCGTACCCGTAATCCAAAACCGAGCTTTCAGGAAATACCCATACAATCAAGCCTAAAGCCACTAGAAACAAAGCCAAAACCAGGTAGCCGGT
>JAGXQZ010000067.1 GCA_018336015.1 Algoriphagus sp.
CGCCGGCTGACCAACCAGGCCAAGTTCATGCACGCCGATCTTGGTCGGTACTGGTATTCGATGTCGGCGAGCCTCAATCGCATCGCCGCGGACAAGGCCGCGCAGATCGAGGCGGCGCTTGTCGACGTGACGATCGACGCCGAACTCGGAAAATATGTGAACGGCCTCGCCGACCGCGGGCATTTCGATGCCGTGCAGGTGGCACCCGCGTCATCAGCTGAAGTTCCCGACGAGGCGGGCGGCGTGCGCGCCGTCGTGCTCGGCGTCAAATATCCCCATAACGGGCGCGATGGCTCGGATGCACTGGTCGAAGCGAAGGACATCCTCACTCAGCGGGGCAGTACGCCGCGCGTTTATCGCAACATGCTGGTGTTCATCGCAGCGGAAGCCCGGCAACTCGACCATCTGCGGGATGCCGTTCGCGCGTCCCTGGCTTGGGGCGAAATCGTTCGCGACAAGGAGCGCCTTGAACTCCGACCGAGCGACCAGAAGCTCGCAGAGGCGAAGCTAGCCGAAGCGAGAGAAACGATGAAGACCCGCCTCAAAGAGGCGTGGTGCTATCTGCACTATCCGGCCCAGGAGAGTGCCCAGGCCGATTGGGAGTGGGTGTCGGGCAAGATTCCGGCGCAGGACGGGCTGCTGGCTCGGGCTAGCAAGAAGCTGGTGGCTGAAGAGGGCCTGCTGATAGAGTTGGGGCCGTCGCGCCTCGACCGCGATCTCCAGAAATACATCTGGAACGACAAACCGAGACTGTCGCTCAAGGATCTGCGGGAATATCTGAACCGCTACATCTATTTGCCGCGCCTGAAAGGGCAGGATGTGCTGGTCAAGGCGGTGCATGCGGCGATCAGCGGCATGCTGCCCGGTCCTTTCGCCTATGCCGAGCGGTGGGACGAGAAAACGGACACCTATGCGGGGCTTGCTATCGAGCGGGCGGGCAATACGCCGGTGGTCATCGACAGCGACAGTGTCATCATTAAACCGGATGTCGCCGACGCACACCGTCCGGCGCCAGTACAAACCGATGCTGGCGGCACGCTAGGGGGCGCTGGCGGTACTCTGCCGACGCCGGGCGAACCAGTCATCGGTGGCGGACCCACCACGTCGCCGACAGAAAAGAAGCCGACGCGATTTATTGGCGCGGTGATGATCTCACCTGAGCGGCCAGCGCGGGACATCCATCAGATTGTCGAGGCGATCGTCGAGCAGCTCACAACGCTTCCGAATAGCGCCGTGAAACTTCGTTTGGAAATCGACGCTGATGTTCCATCAGGCCTAGATCGTGCAAAAGTGAGAACGTTGATTGAGAACGCGAACACCCTCGGGTTCATCGAGAAGTCAGTCGAATGAAAGTAGAGTTACCTAATTCCTCAAACTGCAGACGGCGATTGGCCCGAATCGGAGAAGAGGCGGAGTTGCTGCGTTGCCCTTTGAAATTCGGCACATTCGTTATGTGATTGCCGCTGCCGATCACGGTAGCTTTCGCCGAGCAGCTGCCGCACTGGGCATACAGGAATCAGCTATCAGCCGCCGAATTCGTGATCTGGAAGATCGGCTTGGCGCCCCCTTGTTCACGCGATCGGCAGGTGGCGTGCAACTCACCCAAGCAGGCAGGCAATTCGTTCAACGCGGTCGAAAGGCACTGTCGCAAATCGGGATGGCGCGAGCGGAAGTGTCTGCGATCGGCCGCGGGGAAGATGGCGAAGTTCGAATCGGCATCTTTTCGTCGCTGGCCTCTGGCTTTCTGGCTGACCTCTTCCAAGCCTTCGGGCAGCGCCACAAAGCGGTGAAGCTGAGCTTTGCCGATGGTAATCCCGCTGAACACGTCGCCGCCGTGCGGCAGCGTCAACTCGACGTTGCGTTCTTGACTGGGCTCACGAGCTGGCCGGATTGCCAGAGCCAGCACCTTTGGACGGAACGCATCTTCGCGGTGTTGCCTTTGCATCACCCTCATGCCGACGACATGGAAGTCACCTTCGGCGATCTGGCTGGCGAGCCCTTCATAGTCAGCGAGAGCGCGCCCGGCGAAGAAATCCACGACTATCTCGTCCAGCGTCTCGCCGACCTCGGACACCATCCCGAGATCCAGCAGCAGGCGGTAGGACGAGATAATCTGATGCAGCTTGTGGCGCTCGGACGCGGACTCACCGTGACCAGCGAGGCCACGACGGGCACGCAGTTTCCCGGCGTGGTGTTTCGCCCGATCGTCGGCGAGATATTGCCATTTCGCGCCGTCTGGGCGTCGCGCAATGATAATCCGGCATTCCTGCGACTGCTCGATCTCGCGCGTTCAATGGCGCGAGTGGATCAGTCTTTCGGGATCAACGGTTCCGCGAAGTCGGCAGCATTGCACGCCGGGCCTTCACAAACTCCCGATCCGTCGCGATGAAGCGCTGCAGCATTGGCACGATCAGACGAACAGGATCGCCAACAGCCTGCCCGGCGTCGCTGGCGAGGATGTCTGCATAGGCAACAAGTTCGCGGTGCAGACCGGCCGGCAGTTCCAGCGTGACTTTGACCGGCTTGTCGTCGGTTATGGGGCCGAGTTTCAGCTTCGCCATGTCAGCCTCCGTAGGGTTCGAGTACAAGATCGCGCGTGACGATCACGCGGACGGGGAAGCCCGGCCGGATGGTGAGCGTTGGTGCGATATTGAGCTGGCGCTGGACGATCTGCTGGCCGGTCTGGCTGATGCTGTTCGACGCGCCGTTGCGCAGGGCGCGCACGATTTCGCTCTCGCCGCTCGACGAACCGGATTCGGCGCCGACGCTGAGCAATGTGGACAAGGCCGCGGCCTTGAACAGTTCGCCCCAATGATAATCGACGCTATCCTCAAGCCCGGCATAACCTTCGGCGTCCGCACCGGGCTGGCGTTCCAGCACGATCGAGCGGCCGTTCGGGAAGATCAGCCGGTTCCAGACGAGCAGGATGCGCCGCTGCCCGAACCCCACGCCGCTGTCATACTGGCCGATGACGCGGGTGCCCTGCGGCACGAGCAGGATCTTCCCCGTCGGGCTGTCGTAGATGTTCTCCGTGACCTGCGCGGTGATCTGGCCGGGCAGATCGGAACGGATGCCGGTGATGAGCGCGGCGGAGATCACGGCGCCGGCCTGAAGCACATTCTTCGATGAGGGCGCGGCGACACGATCCGGCGAGACGGTGCGCTTGTCGGGCGTCTGGTTGAGGAAGGCGAGTTGCCGATCCTGCGCCGAGGGCGTCGCCGGCTGCGGCGCGAGGCCGAGGCTGGCGAGATCCGGTTGCGGCAAGGTCGCCGTGGGCGGTGTCGTGGCGGTGTTCCCCGGCCGCGTTTCTGTGGAAGCGAAAAGCCTCGCCGTCCGCGCCGATTCCAGTTCCTGCGCCCGGCGTTGTTCTTCTGGTGTTTGCCCCACAGGCCCCGAAGGGGTGGCGATCCCCGGCGTCGGCACGGGCTGGCCGGCATTTTGTGCGTTGAGGATTGGGCGGCCGAGATCGCCGGGCAGCGGCGGGCCGAGCTTGGGGACGCCGCTATAGTCCTTGGGTAGTCCGGCGAGGCCATCCGGCGTGGTGCGGTTGTCGGTTGAGATCAGTTCCTGACCCTGATCGCCGCCATGA
>JAGXQZ010000068.1 GCA_018336015.1 Algoriphagus sp.
CTCCCCTTTGCGCCTGATCTCAATCTGTCAAACTTCGGTCCGAGATCTTACACCCGGCCTTTTATCTCTTACTTGATAGGATTAAAGTTGGCTGATTTTCAGACTGTTTCCAATTTTTCAAATCAAAACTTTCCCACAATTTTTCCCCTAATTTTTTGCGGTGAAATCACAGGATATCCACTAAAACTTCTGAGTTATACACATTTTTCAAAATCAATGATCAAAAGACTGACATTAGTCAGTTAAATATTTTCAAGGAGTTACTCTTTACCGAAAATTCACCTAATTTAAATTTCATCACACTTCCCATCTTCCTATATGAACGATCGAAGATCATTTCTGAAACAGTCAAGTCTGATCGCAGGCGGCCTTTGGCTCTCCCCCTCCCTACTTCAAGCCAGACAGAAAATCTCCCCAAATGAGCAGATTCGCGTGGCCCTCATCGGCGCCAACAATATGGGATTTGGGATACTCCGCCACCACCTAGCCTTGCCGGAAGTAGAATGTGTCGCCATTTGTGACGTGGACCAAAATGTGCTCGATAAGCGAATCAAAGAGGTGGAAGAAGCCACGGGGAAAAAACCTGAACGGTATACAGATTTCCGGAAATTATTGGAGAAAAAAGATCTCGATGCAGTCATCATCGGCACACCAGATCACTGGCACTGCTTGATTGCCGTAGCCGCCTGTCAAGCGGGGAAAGATGTCTATGTGGAAAAACCCATGGCCAATTCCATCGGAGAATGCGACTTAATGACTCAGGCAGCTGCCAAATACGGGCGGATTATGCAAGTAGGCCAACAGCAGCGAGCCGGCCAAGCCTTTATTGAATCCAGGGAATTCGTCAAAAGTGGCCATCTTGGCAAAATCCGTAAGGTAAACATCTGGTCAAACTTCAACTACGGACTGGGCAACGAGGTGAAACCTGGCACACCCACCCCCCAGGGAGTGGATTATGATTTTTGGCTTGGCCCAGCACCCAAGCGGGATTTCAACCCTAACCGATTCCATGGCAGCTGGAGGCACTTTTGGGATTACGGAGGAGGATTGATGTCGGATTGGGGAGTACATCTGCTGGACATGGCCATCTGGGCAGAGGAAAATCCCGCTGCGCCCTCCACCGTACTGACCTACGCCAAAAACGTGAACAAGGAAAATCGCGATCGGGACACATTTGACACAATGAATGTGCTTTTCCCAAAAAAGGATTTTCTGATCAACTACGACATGAATGGAGGACTGCAAAGCGGGCCTTACAACAAACCATACGGAATCGCCTATGTGGGTGAATTAGGTACCTTGGTCGTCAATCGAAGTGGCTATGAAATCTATCCCGAGTGGGACGGAACTGCCAAAGCCCCAAAATGTGAAGCAAAGAAGCTGGAAGGAACCACTGAATCTCACAACCTTCACGTAGCCAATTTTGTGGAATGCATCAAAACAAGAAATCAACCCAATTGCCCTCCCGAGGCTGGAAGACTGGCCGCGCTGCATGCGCACATCCCGAACATCGCTGCCCGAATAGGTGCCGAACAGTTGATATGGGATGACGCAAAAAGACAGTTTATCGGCAATAATGAAGCAAACGAATTGATCTTTCCAGAATATCGGGAGCCTTGGACTTTACCTAAAATTTAAGATAAAATGGTTGACGTTATGCTGTTTCACTAGAAGCAGCATCTCGTCCGACCTCCATACTTCACAGCTTCCTGGCATCCCAACATTTTTCAGCTTTCAGCATTAAGCTTTCTCATTTTAACTTAATCCTCATCAGAAAAGCATCTGCCGTCATGTAGAGGTATTTTTCTCCAGCATCAAACCCACAGTTTGCCGTGCCGTTTTCGGTCAGGATTGTCCCAAGATGTTTTCCCTCCGGACTGATCACTAAAACCCCTCCGGGACCTGTCGCAAATAGAACCCCACTGGAGTGAACTTTCAATCCATCAGGAAGGCCTTTTCGGGATTCACCCTGTAATGAAGTGGCATCAAACAGCACTTTGCCCAAGATTACATTTCCGTTTTCATCCAAGTCAAATGCATAATATTTGGCTTTTTCCGGATCTGATTGAGCAATGTAAAGGGTCTTTTGATCGGGGCTGAGTGCTATACCATTTGGACGGGAGAGCGTATCCACCAACAAATTTACTTTCTCATCAGGATCCAAGCGATACACACCTTGAAACTCCAACTCCTTTTCATCCCAAGGATCCATGCCATAGGGAGGATCGGTGAAAAAGAGCTGCCCTCGGGAATTGAATACCAGATCATTTGGACTGTTGAACCGCTTACCCTCATAATTGGTGGCCAACCCTTCAAAATTCGATTTGGGAGCATCTAGAGAGGTAAGCATTTTCCCAACTTGACGCTCTCCGTGTTGGCACAAAATCAGATTTCCAGCAGCATCCAGCGCCAAGCCATTGGCTCCGGGTTCGCGCTTGTCTGTCCGATCACCCAAGTATCCTGAAGGGCTCAAGTAAAGTGAGAGACTATCCTTTTCCGTCCATTTCCAGATTTTATTGGTGGGCACGTCGGTAAAAATCAAGGCTTGCTGCTCCTCCAGCCAAAGCGGCCCCTCCGCCCATTCGAAACCCGAAGCCAACACTTCGATTTCGGCACCCACAGGAATTAATGTATCCAGAGCTGAATCGAGTCGTTCGACCGAACCGATAGTCATGAATTCCTGCTCAAGGGATTCCTGATATTGTGGTGCGGAACATGCCGCAAGTGCTAAAAGGATTAACAAAAAGGAGTTTTTCATAGCGGATTGATTTTGGAAATGAGGAAGTTAAACCAATCCGCTCAAAAGTCCGAATCCAGCTTTTCTCACCGTTCAAAAAGTCTTAACTTCATCAATTCATTGAAATTTGTGAAGTTGACTTCATGAATTTAGCTGAATTCATGAAGTTGGAGAGAATCAATTAGTACTACAACCCACTCGCCTGGGCGTTTTTTCCCCTTTTTGCGATCAGTTTCTCCCGGATTTTTTCACTTCTGTAAAAAGCCAAGGGATCCCCTTCTCCTCCACTTTGGATTCGGGCCTCTCGGACTAAAGGTCTGACATCTGTCAAAAACGCTTCTTGCAAAACCTCCTGAGCTCCGACCACATCTCCGGAGATTTGGCATTGGTTGAGCTTCTCCCTGTTCACCAAGAGTGCTTTGGCATAAGCCTGAGAAATGGCTTCTAGCGCCTGAATCAGGTCCTCAAGTGGGTCTTTGGTGTTGTGACTCGCATCGATCATCCAAGAAATGGAATCCCAAGCTTGCGCCCCTTCGGCCGAGCCGCCGATCAGTTCGCAAAAGATCAAAAACAACTGGTATGGCTTCACACTACCAGTACTTAAGTCATCATCGCCGTATTTGCTGTCGTTGAAGTGGAAGCCGGCGAGCAGATTCTGATGCATGAGAGTCGCCACTATCTGCTCAATATTAGTATTGGGTAAGTGATGACCCAAATCTACCAGCACCTTAGCTCGATCTCCCAACTGTCGGCAGATCAGCGCCGAAGTCCCCCAATCCGGAATGACTGTGTGGTAAAAATTCGGTTCGTAAGGCTTGTATTCTAACAGCAACTTCCAGTCTGCCGGCATACCCCCATATATCTCTTTCAGCGAATCTGTAGTCCATTGCAACGCTTTTCGGATATGGGCCTGCCCCGGAAAGTTACTTCCATCTGCCAGCCACACGGTCAATCCTTTGCTTCCCAAGCTTTTGCCTATCTCAATCACCTGAAGGTTATGCTCCACTGCTTGAGCACGGACGGCTGCATCCGAATTGCTGAGCGAACCCATCTTATACGAAAGCGGCTGCCCGTAATCCTGAAAGGTATTGCTATTCATCGCGTCAAAGCCAATCCCGAGACTAGCTGCTTTTTGCTTTACTGCTTGAGCATCTTGGGGGATATCCCAAGGAATATGGAGTGATACGGCATCCGTTCGCTTGGTCAGCTTGGCTAAAAGCCCAATATCCTCCAGCTTTTCTTCCAAATTTCTGGGTTCGCCCCCGATCGAAAACCTCCCAAAACGGGTTCCTCCAGCTCCAAGCGCCCAACTCGGCACTGCAATCTGAAATGAAGAAATCCAGGAGACTAGCTCAGCTGGATTTATTCCTTTTGCGTCAAGCTGTTCGGAAAGCAAGGAAAATGATCGTGCGTGAAAGTCGGTATTCATAGGGTAAAGAAATGAGGTATTATTGGAAAATTAGATCCCGGCCAGAAATCATTGAAAATTGGTCATTGAATTTGATAATTGATCATTGAATTCGGTCAATTTTCTTCCGTCTTCGGTCTTCTGTCTTCCTTCTTATTGATCCAAAAAGGCGCAGTCACCATCCAAGCCAGCATCCCGATTCCCATCCAAAGCTTCATGGTGTCAAGGTCCATATTGCCTAGAAAGAAAAGCACAGGAGGAACAATTGACAACATTAATCCGATCACAGAAGCAATTTTCAACACACTTTTCATTTGGCAAGTGATTTAGTCAATGGGTATTTCATTTTAGATAAGGTTACAAAAATGGCTACGGCTACAAACCAGCCTGGGAGACCTAGAAAGAAAATTTCAACTCCGTAAAACAGATTTAGACCAAGACAAAAGCCTAAGGTAAGCACCCAACTGAGCAAGGCTGGCAAGTTAAAATTTGACTTGGTGCTTAAAGCAGCTTCTGACCGAAAGCCCATTTTTTTCGCGAAGTAGAAATCCGCAAAAATGACGGCTCCCATCGGCATCAGCAGCAATCCATACAGTGCTACAAAATCCAGCAACTTCATGACCAATGCCGGAAAGCACGCCGCCAAACTCGTGATTCCGCCTACGATGGCGGTAATTTTCCAAGTGGGGACATTCGGGAAAATACCCTGTAGTGCCAATCCGGCTCGGTAAATCGTCGGATTGGCAGTAGTCCAGCCTGCGATAATCACACAAACCGCACCCGCAATCCCCAAGGTCTGATAGGCAATCTGCCCGGGTGCGAATTCTTGGGAACCAGTATTTGCCTGAAGAAAAACAGCATAGAGAATACCTGAAGCTATCCAAGCTACAAAGTGGCCCAAATACACACCTGCAAATACAGCAAAACCCGAAGTCCAAGACTTGGCATACCTTAAAATAGTCAAGTCTGACATGCCAATGTGCATGGCCATGTTGCAAAACCAAGAAAAGAAGATGATGTGCCAGATCGTAAACCGAGACATACCGGGAAGAGGTACGCCATTCCAAATCACTTCCTGAGCCACGGAAATCAAACTCTCGACTGAACCTACTCCCAACTGTGCCAAGCCAACAATCCCTGCCGCTATAAAAATCAAAATCATCCAAGGCGACATCACATTGGCAAATTTTGACACCTGATTATATCCTTGAATAGCTACCAACGTAATCACCGCTCCCATCACTAAGACTGTGATAATCCATCCGGGCGTACGGGGCAGCCAATCATTCAGCGTGGGCATTTCCAAATCAAAAGGAATCCCAACTGCGGTAGCAGAAACCGCAATCATCGACCCCGCCAAAAAACAAAACATCAAGGCATTGACCAGATTGTACCAACGTACCAGATTTTTTCCCGCTATCCGCTCCAATTGATAATAGAGCGTCATTCGCTTGGCTGTGGCAATCGGAGCAGTAATCAATCCCCAACTCATCACGGCAAGCAGATTACCCATCAGTAAGCCAAGCACCAAGTCTATAGCTCCTACCCCATGTGCGACAAACAAAGGCCCAATCACAAATTCAGTACCTGCCGTATGCTCACCGGCATACATCCCCAAGAAACTTTTATTTCCCTTCAGTTGGTCATCCGGTATAGGAGTTCGCTCAAACTCATTGGTCTGGGCGACCAGTTTCTTTACTAGTCCGATGCTGCTCATAGAATTTATTTTGGGTTGAATAAACTAAACAAACTGACCTGCCCTATCCTGCCCTGTCAGATGAATTTTTAAAGAGATAACACATATTCTTCTGGGAAAAGTGAATTGGAAAATAGACTTTAGCAGTACTTAGACATTTTGCCAAAAAAACCATTTTGGCAGAAATAAAAAAATCAAACAAAAACCTATTCACTCAAGACACTACAGGATACCGAATGCCATGTTTTAGTTGAAATTCATGGTATAACCAGTAGACCTGCACGTATGAATACACCGATTATGAGTTTTAACTATGTA
>JAGXQZ010000069.1 GCA_018336015.1 Algoriphagus sp.
CTGGGTTTCTTGGGAATTACGGTGAGCAAAGTCTTGGTGGGCTGGTTTCCTCAGGTGCCTGAAATCATCTTTCTCACCACCTTGGCCTTGATTCTCGCCCAGTTTCCTTCTGTGCAGCAGCTGTATGGCAAGCATACGGTCGGATTCTTTATGATCTTGATCTTTCTTGCTGTGATCGGGACGCTGTGCGATTTTGGGGCCTTGGCACAGACCGGTGAGTTGGCGGGGACGCTGATGCTGTTTGTGGGTTTACTGGTTCTGATTCACGGGTTGGTGATTTTCGGGGTGGGGGCGCTGCTGAAGATGGATTGGGATGTGATAGCAGTAGCCTCGCAGGCAAATGTGGGAGGGAATACCACCGCCATTGCCTCAGCCGAAAGTTTAAACCGACCCGATCTGCTTCTACCCGGTATGCTGGTTGGGAGCCTTGGGAATGCGCTTGGAACGTATGTTGGGTTTGCGGTGGCAGGACTGCTGTAGCGGCAAGAGAAAGGGAAATTCAATAACCAATTACCAATGATCAATGATCAATGACCAATAACCAATAACCAATTTTCAAATCTCTAGGATTAGATTCTGATCACCCTAAAAAACTTCAAACCCAAAATATCATGCAGTCCAGCATTCTTACCGAGCTATTTCTGCCACTGGCATTGGCAGTGATCATGTTCGGGATGGGGCTTAGCCTCACTTTGTCAGACTTTAAGCGGATCTTGATTTACCCCAAGGCTGTTTTGCTTGGACTTTTAAATCAGATTGTACTGCTGCCTGTAGTCGCCTTTTTTATCGCCAATGGCCTCGGGCTTTCTCCCGAGTTAGCGGTGGGCTTGATGATTTTGGCGGCTTGCCCCGGTGGCGCTACATCCAATCTGATCACGCACCTAGCCAAAGGAGATACCGCGCTTTCGATTACCTTGACAGCCTTTTCTTCCATGATTACGGTGTTGACTATCCCGTTTGTGGTCAATTTTTCGATCGGCTATTTTATCCCGGGTGGTGAAGAGCAACAGCTTGAAATCTTAGGAACGGTAATCTCTGTGTTGGTCATCACGATCATCCCGGTGGCTATCGGTATGGTGGTCCTTAAGAAAGTACCTGCCCTTGCCAAAAAGTTGGAAATTCCATTTCGGCAGTTTTCAACGGTCTTTTTTATACTGATCGTAGTTTCGGCTTTTGTCAAGGAAAGAGACAACTTGGTTCAGTTTTTTATCGATGCGGGACCTGCTTCTCTCGCATTAAACCTGGCAACCCTTGGATTGGGATATGGAGTTGCAAAGGTGGCTGGGCTGAATTTCCGGCAAAGCCTCACCATAGCTGTCGAGTCAGGAATCCAAAATGGCACCTTGGGGATTACCATCGCTGCTACGTTGATTGTCAATTCGGTGATGACGATCCCATCGGCGATTTATAGCCTGATTATGTTTGGGACTGCGGCACTGGTGATTTTTTGGGGGAATAAAAAAGTTCCAAGTTCTTGAAGTTGGATTGGTTCCGGTGAGTGGAGACACTCACCACGGCGAAGAGCAAAAGTTCATGCTTCGTAAATCGACTTCAATCGCTGGGTATCGGCAGCAGCTTCTTGGATGATTTTTGGTAAAAGGAATATGGAAATCCAGCCGATAAGCATGGAAATGATAGCTAACCAGGCAAAGACTCCCTGAAAAGTAAATTTCAATGCTATTTCGGGACTCGTTAAGTATTTTGATCCTTGAAGGGCAAATTGCATGATCAAATGCATCCCTCCTGTAAAGCTCAGCGCATGTCTGAAAGTCGCGTATTTTCTATAGTTTTTACCGATTCGATGGTAATAAATCACCAAAAAGACCATGCTCAGCATCAGTCCTACTAATCCCCAACCCGGTGCAGTCAATTGTTCTCCAAAAAGGGTGAAGTTTTGACTGATCAAATGAAAAGTCCATCCCAAGAGGAATAAATAAACGACTCGATAGGAAGTGACTAAGCTTCTCAAACTCGCCCAATAGCGGTTCCAAAACTTCTTGCGGATATTTTCCCGATAGGAATCCGCCAAGTCGGCAAATCCAAAAATCCCAAATTCCGAATGCGCTTTCCAAAATGCTTCATCTAAGGTCAGTTTGGGATTATCGGACATCAGCACCTCGAACCGACAGGCCACATGATCGAGGATTTCATACTGCACATCTATCTCTTCATACCCTTTGGCGGAAATGAGTTTTTTGAGCGTAGCGATTTGGTCGAGGGAGAGGTTCATGCCGGTTTCAGTTTTTGGTGAAAAGCGACTTTGACCAATGAAAAAAGGTATAGTGAAGCTATGAGTATAATGATTCCTAAAATGAACTGAGAGTTATCAAAAATTGCATCGACGGAACTCAGCTTGGTTCCAAAATGAATCCAAGGGAGCATCCCAAAAGCAAATCCCATTCTTGAGAAAACTCCAACTTTTAAGCTGTTTAATGGCTTGTGCCTTGTGATCGAAAGATTTAAAGCGTCTTTAAAACCAAGCTTATTCCAAATTCCTATGATTACCATAAATGAAAGAATCGAAGTGGTAAACAGTAAGCCTGTTATTCCAAAATTCAAAAAGGCTATAACCATTAACCCTAGCCATGAGGTATAAACTAAGTTTTCTTTCCAGCCAAGTTTCCAGAATTTCAGAGAATCCAGCTGTAACTGACCGATCTGCCGATTGGTTGCTTTCCGAACTTCCTTTTCCATCCCTTTCACCACTGACCAAGCAAAGGTCTCATTGAGCTGCTGAAAAGTTGCATCAAACTTGTCAACAGTCTTTTTCTCCAACTCAGTAAAATAGTGGTCCCGAATCTCTTGTAAGATTTCGAGATACTGGATTTTCAGGCTTTCAAGCCGTTGATCGATTTGGGAGATTTCTTGAGGTGTAAGAGTTCTCATAGCAAAGCAGTTTTGGATTTGATTTTCCATACTTCTAGGAGAGAAAGCATATACAGGGTTAATAGGGAGGTAATTACTGCTGCAATTCCAGGTAACAGCGAACCCAAATCCAAGTCAAAAGAAAATAGTCTTGGGAAATAAATCAGGACTTGGGCAAGTAGCACAGGTAAATAAAGCCGCTCAGAAATGGGTATAGAGACACTTGATGTAATTGGAATTCCCATTTCTTTAAAAATGCTTTTGATGGGGCGGATTTTTTTAGCCACTCTCCAGTTGAAAATTATATACATCAAAGTCAATAAAATCAAAGGAGATAATAATAGTAATCCGATTTCTTGCTGGGACTTGGTCTGAGTAGCTACATAAAAAATTACAGCTAAAATCCCTACTGCATAAATCCACCGAGAGGTACAGAAATAGCTTTTAAGCACCCACCACTGCGTTTTGCTAATGTCTTCTCTGACCGATTTGTTGAATTTAGCCTGAATAGAATGGCAGTATGATTGAGTAAACTTTTGCTCCAAATCTAAAAGTTGGGATCCAAACTCACTCTCTGGAAATTCTTGCAAGTGGCTCACGTAATGGTCATAGATTTCCGCAAGGACTTCTGCCGAGGAAATTTCCTTGTGGAAAATTGACCGTTGGATTTCTTTTAGCTCTAATTGGTTCAATTGCCTCATTTTTCAAAAATTAAAATCCCAATTCCGGCTTCAATCCCGGATTGATGATGCGCTGCATGCTTTCTACAAATGACTGGAGCTCGGCCAACTTGGAGCTTACTTCCTTTTGCCCATCCTTGGTCAGGCTGTAGTATTTCCGGACCCGATTGTCTACTTGCTGGATTTCGGTGGTCAGCAGTCCTTCGGCTTCCAGTTTGTGCAAGGCAGGGTAGAGGGCGCCCTCGGTGATTTTGATCTCGCCTGCGGTGAGTTCTTTCACTTTTTGGGTGATTTCGTAGCCGTACATCTTCTCATTTTCCTCGAGTAGCTTGAGGATGATGGTCTGAAGGCTTCCTTTGATCAGCGCGTTGCTTGACATGGTGTTAAGTTTGAGTTCGAATATATCAAATTCTTATATACATAAGAAACTGAGGTATATTTTTTTCTTGGATTTTCAATTCAATTTGCGACATGATCAAAAGCGGGTATTTTCTGGGTTTTCTGCTTATTTGCTTGGTGGGGGAGGCTTTTCCCCAAACCTACTTCAATGAGTTGGGAAGGAGGATCGTCAAGACCGAGTACGAGGACAAAATCCTAAACGGGCCCTATTTCGGGGTACCGGGAGATCAGGAGGGAGATATGAAGCTGGTTCACCGGATGCCGTCGGGCTTGACGGATGCCAAGCTTTTTTACCAAAAGTTGGGTCGGGAGGCTGATTTTGCAGCGGGCAAACCCCTGATAGTGATCTATTATCCCGGTAAGGATGAGTGCAATTCCACAGGCTTGGCAAATGATCCCAAAAATCTTGTAAATGACCACAAAGCCATTCTCCGCTACGCCGAAAAGCATAATGCCTCCGAACCGGTGTATGTGTACCAGCATCCCCATGGACTGGAAAAATACAAAGGCATCATGACTTGGGTTCCTGACCCGGAAGAAGTGTTTAAAGCCAATTTCTTCAAATATCCCTATCCTTGCAGGAGCTTTGTGGTGATCAGTTCCAAAGGGAATTACCGTGCTATTTTGGGTGAATTCCCCACCTCCCAGATCGATGTCGCGCTCAAGAAACTCTAACATGGAAAATCCAAGTCTCGAACCTGTCATCCGAAAAGCTACGCAATCTGACCTTGGGGATTTGCTCCACATGGCTCGAACCGCCTTTTTGCAAGCGTTTACAGCCGGAAATAAACCTGAAAATGTAGCTGCTTACCTTGCGGAAGCATTTACGTTGAACCAGTTTGATAAGGAACTGGCCAATCCTGCTTCCACCTTTTTTGTGGCTGAGCTCGAGGGGGAAATCATCGCTTACACCAAAGTCAATCTGGTGCCTGCGCAGACAGACGTACACGATCCCAAAAGCTTAGAGATCGCTAGATTGTATGTCTTGGTAGAGTATTTGGGAAGTGGATTAGGGAAAAAGCTACTCGATACAGCCATCGACTTTGCGAAGCAACATCAGAAAGACTACCTCTGGCTGGGCGTTTGGGAGCACAATGCTCGAGCTATCCGATTTTATGAAAAAAATGGCCTCCGGATCTTCGGAAGCCATCCTTTTCCTTTTGGAGATGAGATCCAAAATGATTTTTTGATGCGTCTGGATATCTAGGATTAATTAGGTTTTTGATAGCTAAAACCCAGTCTATCCAGTCCATTTTGAATTTCAGGAATTTGCATGAATAACTTCCAGCCTAGTCCGCTTCGGTAGTTTTCGATCATGGATACCATCGGGCCTTGGTCGATCGCTAAATACCGCTGTGGGAAGAAATTATGTTCCGGACTCATCGCGTCATAAAACCCATACGGACCAAAGATTTTATCTCCATAATTTTCATAGAGGTTTCGGATCACTTTTAGGGATTCTTCGGGCGTGTAGACAATCGAAGATCCTGCAGCCGTGGGAGAGATGACTCCGGTGTCATTTCCAGGACGATGGGCGTCATAGAAATTGATCGAATACGATGCCGTCAGTCCCCATAGATTTTCCCCATATCCTTTGAATTTTTTTTGATTTTCGATGCACCAAGCCCGATTGATCAAAGTTTGGTTCACATTCTCCTGCCAATAGTCCGCATATTGATCTTTCAGGCCTTTGGGATTGAGGCTCAGGTAAGAATAATGGGCCCAAAATAGCGGTCCTCCCAGTTGCTCGGCACCATTGTGTCGAAGCTGGAGTGGGAAGCCATATCCTTCTGAATTTGTCGCACGGATTCCACCTGATCTTGCCCAGCCTTTGTGATAGGCTTGGCTGGAAATAGCTTGGGTTGGAGAAGCCGCTGCAAGTACATAGGCGATCAGGCATTCGTTGTATCCTTCGAGCGGAAAATTCATTTCCCAACCAAACCTTGGGGACCAATGCCAATACAGCACCTCTTTGCCTTGAGTATGGAAGGTCCAGTCCATCTCCTTCCAGAGTTTGTCAATTCTTGCAGCAATGGATTTTTCAGCTTCATTTCCGCTTTTGAAATATTCTCTAACTACGAGTAATCCCTGAATTAGGAAAGCTGATTCTACCAAATCTGCCCCGTCGTCTTTTGGAGAAAAGGGTTTGACACGGCCTGTTCTCCCATCCAGCCAATGTGGCCAGATGCCATTCCAGCGATCGGCTTTTTCCAAGAAGGTGAGCATTTTGTCAAATCGTCCTACAGCCTCTTTCCGACTGATCCAGCCGCGTTCGATGGCTCCCAGAATTCCGATCAAGCCCATTCCTGTGCCTCCGGTGGTGATGATGTGTGCATCATTGTCCGGATAGACTCCATCGATGTGAATTCGCTCAGGGGCCATACCCGAGTTGGGTTCGGCACCTTTCCAGAAATATTGGAACGTGTAGTATTGGACCGTATCAAGCAGCTGCTCATCCGTTAGGATCACCTTGGGGCGAGGAGGTTTTTCTGCTTGAACACAGGAACCAAAGAGCAAGAGAATCAGGATTGGGAGATTTTTCATAGCGAAACAAACATGCCTTGAATCTCCAAAAAAAGGATTGCATACCAAGGTTTGATGGGTAATTTTGAAATAAAAAATGCGAAGGATTTTACTCTTACTTTGGTTTTTTCAGGCTTCGATTGCCTTTTCTCAAGAAAAGAAGCCCGTCGTCATTTTGATTTCCTTGGATGGCTTTCGGTACGATTACGTGGAGCGCTTTCAGCCTGAGAATCTCAGCCGATTTATTGCTGAGGGCACTGCTGCCAAGGGTTTGATTCCTTCTTTCCCATCCAAAACTTTCCCCAATCACTACACCATCGCTACTGGAATGCTCCCGGAGCACCATGGTTTGGTGGACAATGCCTTCTACGAACCCTTCAAAAATCAAGTCTACACGATGGGAAATCGCGAGGTGGTACAAGATGGCTATTGGTATGGCGGCACACCGATTTGGGTGTGGGCAGAGCAAAATGGAATCAAATCAGCCAGTTACTTTTTCGTGGGTTCGGAAGCACCCGTGCAGGGAGTGCGGCCAACCTATTACTATGATTACGACGGGAGTGTTCCCAATCTAACGCGTATTGCCAAAGTCTTTGAATGGCTTCAATTGCCGGCGGAAGATCGTCCTCAAATGATCACTCTATATTTTTCTGATATGGACGATACCGGTCATCGATTTGGTCCCTCCAACGATGCGGAATTGAAAAAGACCCTGACTCGTCTCGATCGCGAACTTGGAGCCTTGTTTGAAGGGCTAAAAAGCTTTGAGGAGGAAATTCATCTCATTTTGGTTTCTGATCATGGGATGGCCGATGTGAAAAAAGAACAACTGATCAATCTGGATCAGTTGACGCAAGGGATTGAAGCAAGGGTGGTCAACAATGGTGCTTTGGCACACCTTCATCTGAAAAATCCATCTGAAAAAGAGAAAGTCATCAAGCAGCTGAAGGAGCGAAGCGAGGATATTACCATCGACGATCTGCAAACCAATGAAAACTATACAGACATCAGTAAATTCCCTCAAAGGGTAGGAGATTTGGTTATTCTTCCCAGATTAGGCTATTACCTGGCCGATGAGCGGGGCATGGTCAGGTATCAAAACAACTCGGCAAGGTTCAAAACCAATGTGTTTGGAGAGCATGGGTTCAGTCCAAGAAATCAAGAGATGTGGGGAATTTTTTATGCCAAAGGCCCTCAGATTAAATCGGGATTTCAGATCGAAGCCTTTCAGAATATCCACATTTACCCGTTGCTTTGTCAGCTTTTGGGTCTTCCTATTCCTGAAGGAATTGATGGAAAAAAAGAGGTTTTAGCCCCAGTTTTGAAATGAAACGAATCCCGATCCAATCCCGAAAAGAGGTTGATCTCTTGGTTAGAAGCTTTTACGAACAAGTAAGAGTCCATGAATTGTTGGGACCTGTTTTCAATGAAGTAGTTCAGGATTGGGAGGTTCATTTGGTTCACTTGTCTGATTTTTGGGAAATGATTTTACTTCAGACTGGACCGGGGGCAGGCAAGTTTAATCCCACAAAGGTCCATCGCGAGGTGGATGAAAAAGTAGATTATTCGATTGATCAGGTGCACTTTGGCAGTTGGTTGGAATTATGGTTTGCTACTTTAGATCAGTATTTTGAAGGAGAAGTGGCGGACTATGCCAAAGAACACGCCCGACGCATGGCGCACATGCTTTTTATGAGGATTTGGGAAGCAAGGCCAAAAGCCTGACAGACCGATTTATTTTGGGAAGCTTCTATTTCCTCGATTTTAAGATTAAATTATCAACGAGAGTGAGCCGTATTTGAAGCCTGTTTTTGGGTAAGGTGGCTTTCAACTCCTTTTCTGAATAGCGTTTTTTATCAAATTAAAATTTTAAACAGCAAGCCTTATGAGAAAGTCAATTTTACTTTCAGTCCTATTTCTATTCGCTTTCTGGTCTGATGGGGTATCTCAGGAAATCGAAAAACTTTTTGATTCTGAAGTTCCGATTTCCATGAAGATGAATTTTTCGATCAAGGAAATCAAATCCAAAACCAATGACTCCACTTACATGGATTCGGAGATTTCCGTGCAAACTTCCTCCGGAAGTTGGGAGACCTTTCCTTTTGAAATCCGGACCAGAGGGAATTTCAGGCTGGCCAACTGCTATTATCCACCCATGCGGATCAAATTGAAAAAAGATGAAGCAAAGGGAACCATTTTTCAAGGAAATAGAAGTTTAAAGCTGGTCTTGCCTTGCAGTAAAACAAAATTTGCCGATAGCTTTTTGGGTAAAGAATACCTTGCCTATCAGCTTTTTGAACAGGTTACCCCTTATACATTTGATACTCGATTAGTCAGAGTGGAATTTACCAATCTAGATGATAAAAAGGCAGAACCAGTTGTCCTGTTGGGGATTCTTATTGAAGACGATGACGAGGTGGCCAAGCGATTTGACGGTGAGATCTTGAGCAAGAAAATACCGCCAAACATCATGGAGGACTCCGCTACGGTTCGGCATGACTTGTTTCAGATGATGATTGGCAATACGGATTGGTCGGGATTGTATCAGCATAATCAAAAAGTAATGTTGGTAGGTGAAAAAACAATTATCCCTTTGGCCTATGATTTTGATATGACCGGGTTGGTAAATCCACCTTATGGTCAAGTTAATTCAGCAGTTGGGATTGAAAAGATAACAGATCGGATGTTTCGTGGATTTTGCAGAGATCCAGCTCTTGTACAGACGATTAGAAAAGAATTTTTGGCCAAGGAGTCAAAGATTTTTCAAACGATAGAGCTGAACAAACAATACTTCTCTGAGGCTGATGCCAAATGGGTAAATAACTTCATCAAAGAGTTTTATGACATCTTAAAAAACGACAAACTCTTTCAGCAAAAGGTCTTAGAGTCCTGTCGAAAGGCTGATGGTACTTATTCCTTCTAAGTTGTTTTTTGCAGATTTTACTAAGAACGACTGTTTCATTTTGTTTTTAGTAAAATCTGCAAATACTCAAGGGTGAGGACTTCCAAATACTCAGAAAACCCAAAACAAAAACGGGGCTCCAAATTTCAAAATTGGAGCCCCATTCTTTTTGTAGCCTATATTCATGTCAACATTACGGTTGCACAAAATTTTAATGATAAGGGTGATTTTTTAGATACGTTCTTTTTTCATTTCAATCCCAAAGGGAAAGGAGTCGACTCCTTAAACCAAGAGCTTTTAAAGACTGATTTTTTTTATCTTTTCCTTCTCTCTGATCAAAAAGACAATTCTTCACCATTGATTTGAGAGCTTGTCATTCCACAGCTTTTTGGATACTTTCAGGAAATCGCATTTCTATGAAAAAATCCATCGCTTTAATATTTATCCTTCTTCTATCGTTCGGTTGGACCTATAGTCAGGTTTCTTTGTTTGATGGTAAAAGCCTTTCCGGATGGTACATGGACGTTCCTGATCTGCAAAAAGACAGCAGTTTGAGAAAACCCTTCATCGTTCGGGACGGACTTTTGGTAAGTTTAGGCACACCCGGAGGTCATTTAATTTCGGAGAAAAGTTATGATAACTATATTCTGGAATTTGAATATCGCTTTGCAGGGAAGCCCGGAAACTGTGGGGTATTGGTACATGCATCCACCCCAAGGGCATTGTATGATATGTTTCCCAAATCCATCGAAGTGCAGATGATGCACAGCAATGCTGGGGATTTTTGGTGTATTCAAGAAGATATTCAGGTCAATGATATGGAGAAAAGACGTGGGCCAAAGGAAAATTGGGGAGTTTCTGAGGGGAAAGAACGAAGAATTCTCAATCTCACAGATGACTCAGAAAAACCATTAGGCGAATGGAATCGGATGAAAATCAAATGTGAGGGAAACCAGGTGACGGTTTGGGTGAATGGTATTTTGGTTAATGACGGCTACGGCGCAACCGCCCAACGAGGACAAATTGCCCTTCAGGCAGAGGGTGCCGAGGTGGAATTTAAAAAGTTGATTTTGACTTCGATTAGACCTTGATTTAAGCAGTCGGTGCAGGGTTTCGCTGCGGTTCGCCTTTGGTTCCGGGGATAAACCGGGGAACTCTAGATTGATAGTCCTTATATTCTGGATATTTGGAGGCGCTGATTTCTTCGCTGAAGTTTGAGCTACCCTGAAAGAGAATAAGCAAGAGCATGGCCCCAACTATCGACCAATTGAGCCACTGTCCGGACACCACGACTGAGAAAAAGTAAAAACAAACCCAAATCCCTTGCTCACCAAGGTAGTTCGGGTGTCGGGAAATAGCCCACAGCCCTTTATCCAAAAAGCCTTTGGCAAAATCTCCATGCAGGAGTTTTCCTTCTCGGATGAGTCTCCATTTTTCACTTTGAAACTTCCAATGTTGCTCATCAGCGATAGTTTCTATTAACAAAAAGAACAATACCCCTGCGGAGACAACCAAATCCCAAACTCCCAATGGAATCCCGTCAAACTGCATTGTCACCAGCATAGGAAGGGTGAAAAGAAGGATCAATACATTTTGATAACCAGAGATAAAAAACAGGTTGAACAAAGTCCACTTCCATCGGGGCTGAAACTCCGGTTTTTTCCTCAAAATCTCCCAGCGGTAGTCTTCCTCACCTTCCCAGAATTTCAATCGATAAGCACCTTTTCGGGCAAAGTTGTAGGTGAGTCTCGATCCCCAAGCTGTTACCAAAATAGCCATTAGGATCATCCTTGGACTGAAATCCCCATAGTAGGCCATCACCCAAGCGTAGATGATAGGAAGGATGCTCCAATACTTGTCCACCTGACTGTTGTTGTTTGTTAGCTCCCCAACCAAGAAGCAATAAGCTATGGAAAAGCCGCAGATTTTCATGAGGACACCAAGGGTTTCCCATTCTTTTTCTCCCAACGGAATACCGAAAAAATAGGTAAAAACAGGGACAACAAGCAGGGTAAAAATCAGGATAAGAGCGGTCTGGATGATTTTCATGGTGGTGGATTTTTCTTGAAAATTAATCCAATCTAAAAAGTTTCCAAATTCGACTGTTGTTCTTTTTGACTTCAAAAGTCTAGGTGGATCTTAGAATCCGCTTGTCCAGTTCGAGCCTGTAAATTCTATATTCCAAGGTATGGAATTTTTCCGATAGAGGATTGATGACAAAATTATGCGAACTTGGGTCTACCACCGAGGGAACTGCAAAGCAGGTAATTCCTGACTTTAACAAGTTGGCACCAAACTCCATCGAGCTTCGAACTGCCGGAATCTGATTCCAATCCAGCGGTAAATCTTCTTTTTCGGGAATGAAAATCAAGGGCTCGGGAATGCTGAATTCCATTACTGAGTAGCGTATATAACGCTCAGATGAAAGCAACTCCGAATCAATAGTGAGCCTTTCTAAAAGTGATGCAGAAATGCTTGACCCCGCGTAAATAGCAGGAAACCCCGGGAGATTCCACCTGCCTCCATAGATTTTGGCACCTTCACCGCTCAGATCGCAGTACTGCGTTAGTGCAAGTCTGTAGACTTTCATCCGGCTCAAATAGCGATCCCGTGCTGTAGTCGCATGATCTCTGCCTTGAGCAAGTCAATACCCGTCGATACATCAATCAAATCGAGCGGAATACGATTACCGAGGGTAAAAAGCGGCCTTTCCATCCATCGTCTGAATCCTTCCCTTCCAAAATAATTGATCCCCATGGCATAAAGATCAGCTAATTGGTATAGCTTCTCAGATTGCCCGGTGTCAAACACTTCCTTGCGCTGAAGTGTCTTGGCAGAGACTCCCAAAGCATCTGCCAAGGTCTCATAGTTAAGGCCGGAGAGCGCCTTGAGGCTTTCGAAGGCGTTTTTGTCAAGACCATTGCGGAAGGTGTCTACTCGGGCTAGTGGCTCATAGAGTCCCTCTTCATCTAGATGAAGGATATCCTCTACCGTCATCGTGGCTTTTTCATAATCTGCAGCAGCGGCTTCACTGACTTTGAAGATCTTCTTTGCCATGGTTTTTATCGGTAATTTGTCCTCTAAGATAACGTAATTTGTCTGAAATTGATTCTTCCTTCAAAAGTTTTTTGTCTCAAAATCAAGTAGATCGGCGTTTGAAAGTTTCGTTAATAGATATTTTATTTTTACAGTCCTGACTAGTTAAGGAGTTTGTATGGTGATGCACAGGCAGTAAGATAAAGTCATTTCCAATAGTTAAGATTTGGTTTTATTCTGTGCTGTGCCTTAATCAACCAATAACTCATTAACTATTTTTCAATAACTCCCCCTAGCGTCTTCCTGCCTTTGCGGCTAAAAACCTAATCCGCAGCATTCCAATACGCCATCCGCTCCAGCTTGTCCACTTCGATCGAGTAGAAGCCAAATTCCTCCGTCACTTTCCCCTCGATCCGGTAGATTGCCCGACCTTTGAAGGGGTATTTTTTGACCACAGGAGGAAAGTGCACCGTGTCAATCCAGTCTCCGTCCCGATCCAGAAAAGTACCGAAGTTCATCACTTCGCCCCTGACCGTGCGGGTGTATTTGACTGTGACCAGGTAGCCGAGGATCATCACCGTTTTTCCCAGATGGCTTTGCAGATCCTTGGCTTTAATACCTTGGACACTTTGGTCTTTGACTAGGTGAAAAGGCGAGTCAAGCGGAAACTCCAAAATATCGATCTGATCGAGGATGTCCTGTCGAATGTCGGTTTCGTCCAGTTCGGGGACTTGTGGAGGCTTTTTGCCAAAGATGATCTCTGTCGTGGCTGAGCGAAAAAGCTCATTCGTGCTTGCCACGGCTTTTCGCTTGTTTTGGAGAAAATGGGCCTCCCAGAGCAGCTCCTGCTTGGTCTTGCCCGTAAATCGGAAACAAGTCATCCGGATCAGGATCAGCAGCTGCTCCAGTCCGATCTCCACCCTGGCTACAAAGTCTGCTAACCCCAGAAATGGCCCATTCATTCGCCGCTCGGAGAGGAGCTTTTCCACGGTGGCTTTTTCCAAATATTTCATGTGGATAAAGCCTAAGAAAACAGTTTTTCCAATGATTCGAGTGAGATATTCACTTTCGTTCAGATGCGGAGCCTGGATGTCGGCTCCGTTCATCCGGAGCTCGTGTACATAGAATTCGGTGTGGTAAAATCCCCCGAAGTTGTTGATCACGCCGACCATAAACTCCAGCGGGAAGTAGGCCTTGAGGTACAGACTCTGATAGCTCTCCACCGCAAAGGAGGCCGAGTGTCCTTTGGCGAAGGAATACCCCGCAAAGCTCTCAATCTGATGCCAGACTTCGGCAGCGACTTTTTCCTCCCGGCCCAGCTTCTTGCAGTTTTCGAAAAACTGCTCCTTCACCCGCTGGAATTCATCCTTGGAGCGGGATTTTCCGCTCATTCCTCTGCGCAGTACGTCCGCTTCGCCCAAACTCAGTCCGGCAAAGTAGTGCGCTACCTTAATCACATCCTCCTGATAAACCATGATGCCGTAGGTCTCAGGCATGATGTCAGCCATCACGGGATGGGCGGTTTTGCGTCGCTCATGGTCGATGTGACGGAGAATATATTCCCGCATCATTCCCGATCGGGCCACCCCCGGGCGGATGATGGAGCTAGCGGCGACGAGTTCCAAGTAGGTGTCTGCCTTCATTTTGGCAAGCAGCATGCGCATGGCGGGCGACTCCACGTAAAAGGCACCAATGGTGTGTCCGGTTCGGAGGTGTTCCTTGATTTTGGGATCTTTTTTGAACTTTTCCACTTCCCGAATATCCACTTGGATACCTTGGTTTTGGTAGATGAGCTCCAGAGCCGACTTGATGTGGCCGAGCCCCCGCTGACTCAGGATGTCAAACTTGTGCAGTCCGATATCTTCCGCTGTGTGCATGTCGATATGCGCGAGCGGAAACCCCTTCGGAGGCATATCCGTCGCCGTGTAGTAGTGGATCGGTTTATGTGAAATCAGGATCCCGCAGGCGTGAATCGTCAGATGCGAAGGCATGTCGTGCAGCACCTTCGAGTATTTGATAATCAACTTGCCAAACTGATCGGGTTCATAGTCTTCCTTATCGGCATGATGAATCAGCGACTCGATGTCGGTCTTAGGCAGGCCGAAGACTTTACCGAGTTCCCGCAGCATCGAGTTGTACTGAAAGGTGCTGTACGATCCCAGCAGGGCCACATGCTCTTCCTGGTCTCCATTGTACTTGCGGAAAATGTAATCCGTGACCTCATCCCGATCCGTCCAGCTGAAGTCGATGTCAAAGTCGGGGGGATTTTCCCGATACAGATTGATGAAGCGCTCGAAGTACAAGTCCAGCTCGATCGGGTCCACGTCCGTGATACCCAGGCAGTAGGCCACGATGCTGTTGGCGCCGGAGCCTCGGCCGACGTGGTAGAAGTTGCGGTGCTGCGCAAAAGTCACGATGTCATAGTTGATCAGAAAGTAGGAAACAAAGCCCTTTTGCTGGATGAGATCGAGCTCCTTGTCGATCCGGGCGCTCACTTCCGGCTGAAGGTCTGGATAGCGACGGATGGCTCCCTTGAATGTCTCCTGCCGGAGAAAATCAAAGTCCTCCCAGTCCGAGCCCAAGATGTCCCTGCGGTTTTTGACCGCTTGGAAGTAAAAGGAAAACTGGCACTGCTCGAGGAGCTTTTGGGCATTGACCAGGAGGTAGCTGTGGCTTTCGCAGCGGGCAATCAGGTCGGCGTAGGAGTAGAATTGGTCGGTGGAGTCTGCCTGTTCCGATACGGGAAGCTTGCTCAATAGCGTATTCTGATCCATGCTGCGTAGGAGTCGATGGGCATTGAACTCAAGTTTGGATGAAAAGGTGGCCGGTTGCAGGAGGACGAGTTTTTCCTTTCGGCGAAACCAAGGCGAGGTCAGCAGCTTGTTGAGCTGAGCGGGATGTACACCGACGTATTCATTTTCCCGCAGGGGAAAAGTCTTCTCCGAAAAAGGATAGATCACAAAGCTGTGCTCAAACTTGGGTGCTCTCGATTTGAATTCCCGCTTGCGGGTCAGGTGCTCGGAGAGGTGTTTGTTCAGTTCGAAAAAACCCTCCTGATTCCGCGCCAGACCGATGTACTGCTGCTGCACGCCGTTGCGGAAGTCGATGCCGATGACGGGATGGATGCCGGCCTTTTGCGCAGCGCGGATAAAAGGGAACACACCGGCCGTGCAGTTGATGTCAGTGAGGGCGAGGGAGTCGAGTTTTTTGCCTTTCGCCTCAGCGATCAGCGCTTCCACAGACATCGTCCCGTATTTGAAGCTGAAGTGAGAATGGCAGTTGATGAACATGTCCGATTTATAATTGGGTAAAACTTTTGAGGTTTTTGACACCTCGAAGGTTTCGAGATCACTCCGGGAGATACGCTTCGCGAAATGCGCTCCCTGTGGTCGCGAGATAGTTGCGGTCATCGATGTCCTGCGTCTCCAAGCACTGGACTGGATCGGATTTTAGCTTTCGGATTGTAAATCCTGTGATCGAGCCTTGGGATTACAAATCCTGATGGGCGGAAACCTCAAAGGTCTTTAGGTTGAAAATGTTAATTATTTAAACATTTTTATGTTTATAAATTAAACAAAAAGTATTCTATGAGCTCAAAATTTTCAGGAGAATTTCAGTTGAGATATCTTTCGATAAGACCTATGTAACAAGGATGAGAGAAATTATAAAAAGAAATTGGCAATACGTATTACTATTCCTAGTGGGTGTGATTCTTTTTGAATTGATTACAAATCAATACGACCAAGGTGAAAAACCAATTGAGGGCCTCATCGAATTCTATTCGACAGACCAAGAATTAATAGACTCAATTGGTAAAATCACAAGTTGGGAATACACATTCAATGAAAATGACAAAAAAAATGACACCTTGAATTTTCAAATTCTTCTTTATTCAAAACTCTACCTTGTGAAAATTAATGGGGAATTAATTGGGTCTGAAATTAGCCGTTCTTACAATTCTGAAAACATCAATGTTAAAGTTGAGCCAAAAAATTAGACTTTTAAGAAATTCAATAACTCTTTCAATTCGCCGTCACTGATATTTTCCTTTTCCGACTTGTCGTAAATAGAAAGAAGGTAAACAGTAGTTTGACTGATTTTTACAAAAGTAATTACCCTAGAACCTCCAGACTTTCCTTTTCCTTTAGAGGAGATGGCCATTCTGATTTTGTAGCAATTGTTTCCTAAAGAAACACCCTGCAAAGGATTTACCTCTAGGCTCTTAAGCAAGGCTTCAAATTCTTCTTTGATAGAAGGATATTTTTTTGCCAGTTTTTTGAGCTCCTTCCTGAAATTTGGAATGGCTACTACTTCATAATTCATCCAAAAGTTCTTTGGCAGGGATGCTCTTTATTTTGCCTTCTTGGATTAAATTAAATTCGTCGACGGACTGTTTGATGTTTTCAAGTACTTCCGCTTTGTAAGAGGAAATGGGTTTTGCCTTTACGAATTTTAAATTCCTTAATAGCTCAAGTACAAAATCAGCTTTTTGATCTTCAATCTCCAGAATGACTCTCATTTTGATAAATTTTTAAGCAGGTTTTTTTTCATAAAGATATAAAATCCAATCCTCAAGTAATTGGTTCTCTAATATAGGATTTTGTAATTCTCAAGCCTTCGCCAGCGTCAGCTGAAACTCTAACGGACTGCAAGGCTGGAACTCATCGGCGGCCAAATCTTCAAAAATCTCCTCGTCGGCCTGAATCTCCGTCTTTTCGATCTTGCCATCCGGATGGACAATCAGTTCGATCCCTGTAAAATCCATAGGGTTTACCATGACCAAAACCTGATAATCGTCAAAAATCCGCTTGAAGTATTGTGAAATTGCTTTTGCCATGGTGCTTCCTTTAAATTTTTTTCAAAAATAATGCGAAAAAACCGAACCGATGCTTTGTCTTTTCCAATCCCTTTCTAAATTTGCTCACCTATTATGAGAACAATCGCAAACAAGTACTGGTGGTGGCATTCTTCAACTTTCCAAGGGAAAGCTCAGAAAGCCGTTGCCTAAATTTTGCGCAGCACATATCACAGAAGGCTTACTGGATTTCCCGGTAAGCCTTTTTTTATGCAAAAAATTAATCCCTGATGAACCACGTCAAGTATCCGATTCTCACTAACTACCGCAAGCGACTGGCTGATACCATCACGCCGGTGAGCATTTACCTGCAGATCCGGGATCGATTTGCCAATCCGATTTTGCTCGAGTCCTCTGACTATCACGGACAGGAAAACAGCTATTCCTACATCTGCTTTAATCCTTTGGCGACCTTTGACTTCAATGCCGGGAAGGTCACCGAGAAGCTCCCCGATGGCAAAGAGCAAGTTTACGAAGTCACTACGCAAAAGCGTCTGATGGACTGTCTGCGTGCTTTTGGGAATAAATTTGATCCGACTCCGGATAAGTTTAAGTTCAGCACCAATGGGCTTTTTGGATACATTCAATACGATACGGTGGGCTGGTTTGAGGATATCAAACTGAGCAAAACCACTCCCAACGAGATCCCAATGATGCACTATGCGATGTATCAAAACATCATCGTGGTGGATCACTACAAAAACGAACTGCACCTCTTTGAGCACCGAGTGGCTGGGGCAAACAATGCCGAATACATTGCTGAGATCGAAACGTTGCTTAACAATAAGAACATCCCGGCTTATTCCTTCAAAACCGTGGGCGAGGAAGTTTCCAATTACACCGATGAGGAGTTTTTGAAGATTCTCAACCAAGGCCGCGAGCATTGTTTCAGAGGGGATGTGTTTCAGATCGTGCTTTCCAGACGCTTTTCCACTGAGTTTAAAGGCGATGAGTTCAACGTCTATCGGGCGCTTCGATCGGTCAATCCTTCTCCCTACCTGTTCTATTTCGACTACGGTTCTTTCAAAGTTTTTGGAAGTTCACCGGAAGCTCAGATTGTGGTCAAAAATCGTAAAGCTACCATTTTTCCGATTGCGGGTACTTTCCGAAGAACAGGCAATGACATTGAGGATGCGGAATTGGCCAAGAAGCTCTTTGATGATCCCAAGGAAAATTCAGAGCATGTGATGCTGGTGGATTTGGCCAGAAATGATCTTTCCCGATCCTCTGACTTGGTTGAAGTAGACGTTTTCAAAGAAATTCAATATTACTCCCATGTGATTCACCTGGTTTCCAAAGTTACCGGTCAACTGGCGCAAGGGGCTAATCCCCTTCAGTTGGTTGCGGATACTTTTCCGGCGGGTACGCTTTCCGGGGCTCCGAAATACCGGGCGATGGAACTCATCGATGGACTTGAGAATGTAAGCCGCCAATTCTACGGCGGAGCAATCGGCTATTTGGGGTTCAATGGAGATTTTAATCACGCCATCTTGATCCGGTCTTTTGTCTCCGAAAATAATCACCTGAGATTCCAAGCTGGAGCAGGAGTGGTAGCGAAAAGCTCGATTCCCTCAGAGTTACAGGAAGTGGCGAATAAGCTGGAGGCGTTGAGAGTGGCGCTGAGGGCGGCAGAGAGTATTTGAGTTGAAATGTTGGAAAGTGGCAAGGTTGTAATGTTGGTTGAAACCTTAATCCTATAATTATGAAAGTTAACAGTTTCGAGGAGTTGGTTATCTGGCAGCGTGCGATTGAAATTGGTGTTCAGATTTATCGTCTCGCAGATCAAAGTCCTCTTAAGAATGACTATAAATCTCGAGACCAATTGATTGGTAGTGCTGTTTCTATTTCCAATAACATTGCTGAAGGCTTTGAATACAATAATCGAGTTCAATTCATTAAGTTTTTAGGATATTCGAAAGGTTCTGCCGGAGAACTCAGGAGTCAACTAGCCCTTCTAGTGGAAGTCAATAGAGTTTCGAAAGAAGAATATCTGACCCTAAAGGAACAATTGATTGGGCTTTCAAGGCAGATAAAAGCTTTGATTACTTATCTGAAAAACAAAAAAGATTAAAGTAGGAGAGATGAAAAATGGAAAGAATTATCCTGGGATGCTCCTTAAGCTAGAAACTTAATCCATTTAAAATCAGACATAGTTTAGCGAGACCCAACCACTCTCAACTTTGCAACCTTCCAACTTTACCACTTTACAACCCTATTCAAAAATAAAACGATGCGTATTCTAGTTCTCGATAATTACGACTCCTTCACCTATAACTTGGTCTATATCGTCCGGCAGTTGGGTTATGGATCGCAGATGGATGTCTTCCGAAATGATAAAATCACCTTGGAAGAAGTCGCCAATTACGATAAGATTCTCCTTTCTCCCGGTCCAGGTGTTCCTTCCGAAGCCGGAATTATGCCAGAGTTGTTAAAGAAATATGCCGCCACCAAGTCGATTCTTGGTGTTTGCCTTGGACATCAGGCGATCGGGGAAGCTTTTGGCGGTAGCCTCATCAATCTATTGGAAGTGCTTCACGGAGTAGCCTCCGAGGTGACGGTGCAGGATGATTTGTTGTTCAATGGTGTTCCCCAAACCTTCAAAATCGGTCGTTACCACTCTTGGGTGATTGATGAATCCACGCTATCTCCCGATTTGGAAGTAATCGGTAGGACGCCTGACCAGCAGATCATGGCTGTGCGCCACAGTCGGTATGATGTTCGTGGAGTCCAGTTTCATCCTGAAAGTATTTTGACCGAAAATGGAGTCAAAATCATACAAAACTGGTTAGAAGCTTAAATTTGAAGTTCACCCCCCACCACTAACCTTAACATGAAAGAGATTTTAAACCAATTGATTGCACATCAGACCCTGTCGCAAGAGCAGGCTCGCGAAGTGCTCAAGAATATTGCTACAGGAGGATACAATACCAGCCAGATTGCGGCCTTTATGACGGTTTACCTGATGCGAAGCATTACAGTAGAGGAATTGCGGGGTTTCCGTGAGGCCATGCTTGAGCTTTGCATTCCGGTGGAAATCGACGAATACGATGCTATGGACCTTTGTGGTACAGGCGGTGATGGCAAGGATACGTTTAATATTTCTACACTTTCTTCCTTTATCGTGGCAGGGGCAGGTCAAAATGTCGCCAAACACGGTAATACAGGCGTATCTTCTATCTGCGGCTCTTCCAATTTGCTTCAGTATTTTGGCTACCAGTTTACTAACGACATTGGAGAAATCAGACGCTCTCTAGATGAAGTCGGACTTTGCTTTTTGCATGCTCCTCTTTTTCATCCTGCTATGAAAAATGTAGCTCCGATCCGAAAAGAGCTTGGCGTGAAAACCTTCTTCAACATGCTCGGTCCGATGGTTAACCCAAGCTTTCCGAAAAAGCAGTTGGTAGGCGTTTTTAGTCTTGAGTTAGCGCGATTGTATGGCTATTTGTACCAAGAGACCGATGGCAAATTCTCAATCCTCCATGCCTTGGATGGCTACGATGAGATTTCACTCACGGGTCCGTTTAAAATGATTTCCAATTCAGGGGAAAAGCTTTACAATCCAGAAAACATCGGCCTTTCCAAGCTTGCCGCCGAAAGCATCAAAGGTGGTGATACGGTTGAGGAATCGGCTAAAATCTTTGAAAATGTCCTTCGTGGAAAAGGTGAAAAGGCCCAAAACCAAGTGGTCATTGCCAATGCTGCCGCAGCCTTGGTAACTGCCAGGGAAGGATTGAATTTTTCGGATGCCGTTCTCGAAGCCGAGGAGGTTTTGCTTAGTGGTAAGGCCCTGAAAGTGTTTAATGGTCTCGTCAACCCCCAAACCACCGTTTCATTTGCCTAATTCTTGATTATGAATATTTTAGAAAAAATCATTGCGGATAAGTACAAAGAGGTCGAGGAAAAGAAAAGCTTGGTTCCCGTCAAATTGCTGGAAAAGACCACCTATTTCTCAGGACCAACTGTATCCATGAAAAAGTATGTCACCCATCCTGATAAGTCCGGGATCATCGCAGAGTTCAAGCGCAAGTCTCCTTCCAAAGGATGGATCAATGCTTCCGCTTCTGTGGAGCAGGTGAGCATTGGATATATGCAAGCTGGCGCTTCTGCGTTGTCCGTTTTGACGGATAAGGAATACTTCGGTGGCACGAATGAAGATTTGAAAACCGCTCGAAAATTCAATTATTGTCCCATTATCCGAAAGGACTTTGTGGTGGATGAATACCAAATCTTAGAAGCCAAATCTATCGGAGCGGATTGCATTTTGCTGATTGCGGCAGCTTTGGAGCCGGAGAAACTCAAGTCATTGGCCTATTTCGCCAAGAGCCTTGGACTTGAGGTACTGATGGAAGTGCATGATGGAGAAGAACTGGACCGTAGCCTTTGTGATGGTCTGGATTTGGTTGGGGTAAACAATCGCAATCTGAAGACCTTTGAGGTGTCCATCGATACTTCGTTACAATTGGTTGATCGGATTCCGTCCAATTTTGTGAAGATTTCTGAAAGCGGAATTTCTGACCCTTCTACTTTGATTCAGTTGAAAAGAGCGGGTTTCGATGGGTTTTTGATCGGCGAAAACTTTATGAAATCCAGCCGTCCGGAGCAGGCTGCTTACAATTTCATTAAGGAATTTAAAAAATTAGCTGAAAGCGAACTGTCAGAAGCCTAATGGAGCTCAAAGTCTGTGGCATGCGTGAACCGGACAATATCCGAAGTTTGATTTCGGAGGTGAATCCGGATTGGATGGGATTGATCTTTTATCCCAAATCTCCCCGCTATGTGTCAGATGAACAAGCTGCTGAATTGAAGGGACAACCAGTGAAAAAAGTCGGGGTTTTTGTCAACGAAAGTGAATCTGAAATCCAAAGAAAAGTAGACCAATTTGGCCTGTCTGCGATCCAGTTACATGGAAATGAATCAATAGAGTTTGTTAAAAAGCTATCGCAAAAAACTGATGCTGAACTCTGGAAGGTAGTTTCAGTAGGAGACGAGATCGATTGGAATAGTCTGGAAGATTACCTCCCTTTTGTGAGCAAGTTTCTGTTTGATACGGCTACTATTGCTCATGGAGGTTCGGGAAAGCGCTTTGACTGGAAAGTTTTGGAAACTTATCCCTTTGACAAAGGCTTTCTACTGAGTGGAGGATTGGATGGGCAAAGTGCTGAAGAGGTCTTGGCTTTGCAACAGCAAATCCCCCAACTCCAAGGAGTGGATCTGAACTCAAAGTTCGAAGATGCTCCTGGGGTGAAAAACATTGAAAAACTGAAGAATTTCAAAAGTCTTCTGATTTACAAGGAGACTAATAACTGAAAACTTATTAACTAATAACTCATGATTAGGGTAGATGAAAAGGGATTTTACGGAAAGTTTGGCGGGGCTTATATCCCCGAGATGCTTCATCCGAATATTGAGGAGCTGAGGGATAACTATGAGGCGATTGTGGCAAGTCCGGAGTTCCAGCAAGAGTTTCAGACCCTGCTGAGAGATTTTGTGGGACGTCCGACTCCGCTCTATTTCGCCCATCGTCTTTCTGAAAAATACGGAGCCAAAATCTACCTCAAGCGTGAAGACCTCTGCCACACCGGCGCGCACAAAGTCAATAATACCGTGGGGCAAATCCTTCTGGCCAAGAGACTAGGTAAAAAGCGCATCATCGCCGAGACCGGTGCAGGTCAGCACGGAGTGGCTACGGCTACCGTCTGCGCCTTGATGGGCATGGACTGCACGGTGTACATGGGCGAATTGGACATTCAGCGTCAGCGCCCCAATGTGGAGCGGATGCGAATCCTCGGAGCCAAAGTGGTTCCGGCAACTTCAGGTTCCAAGACCCTCAAAGACGCCACCAACGAAGCCATGCGTGCCTGGATCAATGATCCTGTCGGAACGCATTACATCATTGGTTCAGTGGTAGGACCGCACCCGTATCCTGAGATGGTTGCTCGATTCCAGTCGGTCATTTCTGAGGAAATCAAGTGGCAGCTGAAGCAAAAAGAAGGACGTGAAAATCCCGATGCCGTCATCGCCTGTGTGGGTGGAGGGTCGAATGCCGCAGGTGCCTTTTATCATTACTACAATACTCCTGAAGTTCGCCTGATCGCAGCCGAAGCAGCTGGACTGGGCGTGTATTCAGGTAAGTCAGCCGCAACAACCGCGCTCGGTACTCCGGGGATTTTGCATGGATCGAAGACCATCCTGATGCAGACCGAAGACGGACAAGTGGTGGAGCCTCATTCCATTTCCGCAGGCTTGGATTATCCGGGAATAGGGCCGGTTCATGCGCACTTATTTGACATTGGAAGAGCCGAGTTTGTGGCGGTGGAGGATGAAGACGCGATGAAAGCCGGAATTTTACTTAGCCGTACAGAAGGAATCATCCCCGCGATCGAGACTGCCCACGCCATCCATGCTCTCAACATGATCGAATACCGCAAAGACGACGTGATCGTGATCAACCTTTCCGGTCGGGGAGACAAGGATTTGGAAACGTATATCAAGTGGGGAGGATATTAATAAAAGTCCGATGTCGGATGTTGGATGACCGATGTCTTACTAGTGTCAAACATCGGTCATCGGACATCGGACATCAAACAACAAAGAAATGAACAGAATACATTACTTATTCAATACCAAACAGGATCGGGTGCTCTCGATCTACTTTACGGCGGGATTTCCCAAGCTGGAGGATACCATTCCGATCATGGAAGCCATCGAGGCGGGAGGTGCAGACATCATCGAAATCGGGATTCCCTATTCCGATCCGATAGCCGACGGTCCCACGATACAAGACAGCAATATGATCGCTCTGGAAAATGGCATGAGCATGAAGAAGCTTTTTGATCAACTCAAAGGTTTCCGTGCCAAAGTCCATCTGCCGGTGGTCTTGATGGGATATCTTAATCCGATCATGCAGTTTGGGATGGAGGAGTTTTGCCAAAAATGCAAGGAGGTCGGAGTGGACGGACTTATTGTTCCTGACTTACCCATGCAGCAATACTTGGATGAGTACAAAAGCCTGTTTGACTCCTACGGCTTGGTCAATACCTTTTTGATCTCTCCACAGACTTCCGAAAAGCGTATCCGGGAAATCGATGAAAACACCGACGGATTTATTTACATGGTGTCTTCCCATTCGATTACGGGAGCTAAGGCGGATATTTCGGAAGAGCAAATCGCCTATTTTGAGCGCGTAAAAGCCATGAACCTCAAAAATCCCCGACTGATCGGTTTTGGGATATCCGACGCTCAAACCTTCACGACCGCTTCTAAATACAGTAATGGAGCGATTATCGGTTCCGCCTTTATCAAAAAGATCAAAGATGCTCAAAACCTCAATCAGGATATCCAAGACTACATTCAGTCAGTCATTCGATAGGAACTTTTCCAAAGTTTCAAACTTTGGAAAAGTTTCAACACTACTCACAATGGCGTAAATCAAAAATCGTAATTCGTACTTCCCCATGATTATCCAACTTCAACCCGATATCACTGATTCCCAAAAAGAAAAACTGATCTCCAAAGTCAATGAAATCGGCTATAAAACCACCGAGGTCAAAACCCAACTCGGCGATTACATCATCGGTATCGGCAAAAATGAATTTGACATCCGCCGCATCGGTCAAATGGACGGCATTCAGGACATCCACATCGTCTCGGACGAATACAAGCTCGTTTCCAAAAAGTGGAAAGCCAAGCCGACTTCAGTTGATCTAGGCGATGGCGTCTTTATCAAGGATGGGGAAATGGCCATTATTACCGGCCCTTGCTCCATCGAGTCCGAAGAGCAGATCCGCAAAGTCGTCAACCACTGCGTGGAAAATGGCATTACCATGATGCGTGGTGGGGTGTTTAAGCCTCGTACTTCTCCTTATGCTTTCCGAGGCATGGGCATCGATGGACTGAAATTGTGGCATTCCATCGCATCCGAAGCCGGGGTGAAGATCGTCACCGAAGTGATGCAGACTTCCCAAATCGAGGAAATGTACCCTTACGTGGACATTTACCAAGTTGGCGCTCGAAACTCTCAAAACTTCAATCTCCTTGACGAACTCGGCAAAGTGGACAAAGCCGTGATGATCAAGCGTGGGATTTCCGGTACGATCGAGGAATTGCTTCAATCTGCGGAATACGTCTTTTCCGGAGGAAATGAAAAACTGATCCTTTGCGAGCGAGGCATCCGAACTTACGAGCGCGCTTCCCGAAATACGCTGGATCTCAATGCCATTCCGATCCTGAAAGCCAAATCTCACTTGCCGGTAATCGTCGATCCTTCCCATGGTATTGGAATTCGAGCCTATGTGCCGCAGATGGCATTGGCAGGAGTCATGGCCGGTGCAGATGGTATCATCTATGAGTCGCATGAAGTTCCTGAGAAAGCTTACTCTGATGGACAGCAAACCTTGGACTTTGCCCAAAGTGCGAGACTCGCTGCTTGGATCCGAGAGATTTTCGCGAAAAGGAAAACATTTGAGTTGCTGTAAAATTTGTTTGTGCTTAGCCAAAACCCTGTGTAAATTCACCACATGAATCCAACTCCAAGAACCTACGTACATCATTCTTATCATCTTCTTCATTGAAGGAATAGGGATGACTTTGGTTTTTGCTGAATAAATTTAAAAGGCCTATTCCCAATCCGGTATAGGCCTTTTTTAGTTTTTGAGTACGATTTAGATTACCACATATAAACCCAAATAGTAAATGAAAACCCAACTTAAAGACTGGGTCTTTTCTGACCCGAGATTAAAAGACTTGAGGCAAGATTATGCTGCTTACACCGAAGAGGATTTCAACGTGTGGAAGATTCTCTTCGATCGGCAAATGCCAAACCTGCCCAATGCAGCCTCCAAAGCTTACTTGGAAGGGGTAAAGGCTGTGAATTTCACTGCCGAGCGCATTGCCAACTTTGAGGAGCTAAACGAGATCCTCGCCAAGACCACCGGATGGCAGGTTCATGTGGTGCCGGGATTGATAGATGACGATTTGTTTTTCGGATTGATGAACAATAGGCGTTTTCCCTCATCCACTTGGTTGCGCAAAATGGAACAGCTGGACTACCTCGAGGAACCGGACATGTTTCACGATGCCTTTGCCCACATTCCTTTGCTGACCAATCAGCACTATGTGGATTTCCTGGAAAAGCTCAGCGGAATTGCGCTAAAGCACATTCAGGATCCTTGGGCGATTCAGTTGCTGAGCCGGATTTATTGGTTTACGATTGAGTTTGGATTGATCAGAGAAGATGGCGAATTGAAAGTGTATGGAGCAGGGATTTTGAGTTCTGCGGGTGAGACCAAGTTTTCTCTTTCAGACGAACCCAGGCACTTTCCCTACGATGTGCGCCACATCATGAGTACCGAATACTGGAAAGATCGCTTCCAGGATAAATATTGGGTGATCGACAGCTACGAGCAGCTTTTCAATTCTCTCCCTGAGATTGAGGAAGTGCTTGAAGAAATGTTGAAAGAAAAGATGGAAAATTAAACAGTCCGAAGACCGAAGACCGAAGACCGAAGCACAGACTTCCGTCTTCCGTCTCCTGTCTTCCGTCTTCACACATGAAAATAGCAGTAATCAAATACAACGCCGGCAATGTCCAGTCTGTCCTTTACGCCTTGGAGCGATTGGGGGCTGATGCGGTTTTGACGGATGATCCGGAGGAAATTCACGCAGCTGAAAAGGTCATCTTTCCCGGTCAGGGAGAGGCGAGCTCGGCGATGACCTACCTCAAAGCCCGCCAACTTGACCAAGTGATCAAAGACATCAAACAGCCATTTTTGGGCGTATGCTTGGGTTTACAATTGCTCTGTGAACACTCAGAGGAAAATGACACCGAGTGCTTGGGGATCTTTCCGGTGAAGGTGAAGCGCTTTATTCCGGAGAATTCACAGGAATTCAAAGTGCCTCATGTTGGCTGGAACGAACTCGAAAATCTAGCCTATAACGTCTTGCTGAAGGACCTTCCCGATTCGAAGTTTCTGTACTATGTGCATAGCTACTATGCCGAGTTGAGCGAAGCCACAATTGCCACCACGCATTACATCCATGACTTTACCGCTATCCTTCACCAGGATAATTACTGGGCGATTCAAGCCCACCCGGAGAAAAGCAGTACGGTAGGGGAGAAATTGCTAGCTAACTTCTTAAACATTTAACCAATTTACGATTTACGAATGACGATTTACGACCTCTGCCTGTACTCCAATCATTTCATTCAAAGCTCACCCCTTAAAGATTGGGCTTGAAGTCCTTTTCAGCGTCGTAAATCAAAAATCGTAAATCGTATTTTATTCAAATTCTCTCATGTATATAATACCAGCAATTGATCTCATCGGAGGCAAGTGCGTTCGCCTCAGTCAGGGCGATTACAGCAGCAAAAAAGAATACCACGACGATCCGCTCGAAATGGCGAAGCGCTTTGAAGGCGCCGGGATTTCTCGCTTGCATCTAGTGGACCTCGATGGGGCCAAAGCCAAAAAAATCATCAATGGAGATGTCTTGGAGCGAATTTGTGCGGGGACGAGTCTGGAGGTGGATTTTGGTGGAGGAATTCAGGCCGATGAAGAGATTGAAAAAGCCTTTTCACTAGGAGCCAAGCAAGTGACTGGAGGAAGCATCGCGGTGAAAAATCCAACTCTTTTCGACGAGTGGATTACGAAGTATGGTTCGGAGAAAATTATCCTCGGTGCCGATGCCAAAAACAAGAAAATTGCTGTAGGGGGTTGGGAAGAAACTACTTCCGTAGAATTGATTCCTTTTATCCAAAGCTATTTCGACAAAGGAATTCGCTATGTGATCTGCACCGACGTGGCCAAAGATGGCTTGCTTCAAGGCCCATCGGTGGACTTGTACCGTGAGATTTTGCAGGAAATTCCCGAGTTGAAGCTCATCGCCAGTGGAGGTGTATCTTCAGTCAAAGACTTGGAAGAACTCGAGAAAGTCGGGGTTTACGGTGCGATCGTAGGCAAAGCGTACTATGAAGGAAGAGTGACGTTGGAGGAATTAGCAGCCTTTTAAGTTACGAGTTACGAATGACGATTTACGAGATTGTTAGGATCCACAAATCCCAAATTCAAAGGTTTTGATTTCCTGTTTTAGGATTGAAGTTCAGTATGATGTCGTAAATCAAAAATCGTAAATCGTAAATTTTCTAATATCGAACACCGAACTTCGAATGAAGAATAATGAAGTTTTGAATACTATAAAATGCTAACAAAGAGAATCATCCCCTGCCTCGATATCAAAGACGGCCGCACGGTCAAAGGGGTCAATTTTGTCCAGCTTCGAGATGCCGGGGATCCGGTCGAGTTGGCGCAAATCTACTCGGACGAAGGGGCGGACGAACTCGTCTTTTTGGACATCACAGCAACAGTCGATAAGCGAAAAACACTGGCTGAATTGGTGACCAAAGTGGCCAAAGCAATCAATATTCCATTTACCGTAGGAGGAGGTATTTCCACCGTGGAGGATGTGAAGGTACTTTTAGCGGCAGGCGCAGATAAGATTTCAATCAACTCCGCAGCGGTGAAGAATCCCGGAGTGATCGACGAAATGGCCAGAGAATTTGGCTCCCAATGTGTCGTCGTGGCCATCGATACCCGAAATGTGGACGGGATTGATTTTGTCCATACCCACGGGGGAAGAAAGCCCACGCTACTTCGAACCCAAGCTTGGGCGGAGGAGGTAGCTGATCGAGGTGCGGGTGAGATTTTACTTACTTCTATGGATCATGACGGCACTAAGGCAGGCTTTGCTAACGAACTGACGGCTGAGATTTCTTCGGCTTTGTCTATTCCCGTGATTGCCTCTGGCGGTGCGGGAAGCATGCCGCATTTCAAGGATGTGTTTACCTTTGGAAAAGCCGATGCGGCATTGGCAGCAAGTATTTTCCACTTTAAGGAAATCGGGATTCCTGAGTTGAAGGAATATTTGATTGGAGAGGGGATAAGTATTAGGAAATAATTAGAAGTACGGTTGAAATACAATAGAAATAGATCCTGAAAAGTCAGGATGAAATAGCAGGAGTTGAATTGATCTCTATTTATTTCTGCCCGATTTATCGGGCTATATTTCGAGTGTATTTCTTCCGTATTTCAAAGAAATAAAAAACATGAACATCGACTTTACTAAAATGAACGGCCTTATCCCTGCCATTGTCCAAGATGCCTTGAGTGGAAAAGTCCTCATGCAGGGCTTTATGAATGCCGAGGCCTTGGCAAAAACGCAGGAAACTGGGATGGTGACTTTTTTCTCTCGAAGCAAAGATCGTCTGTGGACCAAAGGAGAGACCTCGGGCAACTTTATGGAGTTGGTGTCGGTCGCCGCTGACTGCGATGGAGATTCTATATTGATCAAAGCCAATCCAAGAGGTCCCGTGTGTCATACCGGAGCAGATACCTGTTGGGATGAAGAAAATACCTCAAAAACTGGCTTTATCGACCAGCTTCGCGCCATCATCAAAGACCGAAAAAACAATCCTTCCGATAAATCCTACACGGCATCTCTTTTTGCCAAAGGCATCAATAAGATCGCTCAAAAAGTAGGGGAGGAAGCTGTGGAAATCGTGATCGAAGCCAAGGACGATAATAAGGAGCTTTTTCTTGGAGAGGCAGCCGATCTGCTTTTTCACTACCTAGTACTTCTCGAAGCCAAAGGCTATGAGCTGGATGAAGTGATGGAGGTGCTGATGCAGCGGCATAAGAAGTAAGCAAAAAGCCCGGTCAATTTGGCCGGGCTTAGTTTTTTAGAAGGCTGGAAACTCTTGCTGAAGCCCTTTGAAGGCATCGATCATTTCCCACTTAGGTTTGTAATAGGTGTCCACCATTCTGCCGCTTACATTTCCCGTCTGAATGTATTGCAAGGCCGCTGCCAGCCTCAAATCTCTCAGATCTCCCCAAGGAAATTGAGGGCTGTCACCTACCTGAAAATTTGCCGGAAATCCTTCAAAATATTCTGCCTTTCCTTGCGCGTTAGCAGTGGCAAATGTAATCGGTACAAGTTCTACATTGTTGTCAACCAAGGTGCGGTTATACCTTGAGAGTGGAAAAGATCCCACTGGCTTTCCAAACGTATTGTCACCAATCAAGATCACTTGGGTGTAAGGGGTAAGGTTGTTGATGATCAACTCCGAAGCGGAAGCCGATCCGCGGGAAGTGATGAAAATAATACGACTGAGGTTCAGGGATCCTATTTTGGAGAAATTGACAGAGTTATTATTACTGGACTTGAGGTCATTCAGCTTATTGGTATACATCAATTTGCCCGAATTAGCGGATTGGATCAGGTAATTACTGATTTGCTCCGCTACTGCTACTGAACCACCGCCATTGTACCTGAGGTCAATAATGAGTTCTTGAATCCCTTGATTTTGGAAGAATTCCATAGAACTCTGGACTTCAGCACTTCTCGTTGGGTTCAATCCAGCTGTGGCTTTGAAGCTTTGATAAGCCCAGTAGCCCACTTTTTTTCCTCCAGCTTCAAGCACTCTCCTATCCAACACAGAGTTGGACTGGTATTCTGCTTTTACATTAGTTCGGGTAGTGGTAGTGCCGTCAGGAAGCTTGAAAGTGAAGGTGTTGCTTATACCAGGATCTGGTCCTCCGAGCTTGAAATCATATCCGCCAGAGGCCAGTTTGTACTCAGAGATAGGTTTTCCATTGATTTGGGTGATTTCCCATCCACGTTTCCAACCGTCTTTTCCAGCAGGAGCTTCGTCAAAAACAAAGGAAACGAACAATCTTTCATCTGAGGTAAATGCAAATCCAAACCCGTGTCCTGCATTTCTTCCTACAAAGGAATTATTGAAGGCTTCCTGAGTAGTCAGGTAAGAGAAGCGGTCAAGCGGTTTGAAGATAATCCCGTCCAGCAATTCCTCGTTGGATAAGAACTTGGTCAGGTCCACAGTAGCAGGTATTCTGGTATTCCAGAAATACCACTCCCGCATGGTATCTACGATCGCTTTTTTGACATCAGATCCGTTTTGGGTAGGGGTGGGATCTTCTTTGGGATCACATGCTACAAATGCTATCCACACTATTCCAATAATCCACTTGAGCTTTTTCATAATCCTATTTTATTTCTCTTCCTAAACGGATTAAGATGGGGGATTTGTTTTCTTAAATGGCGATATCGTAGACTTTCACCGTCTTCCACATATGGGAATATTTGGCGATGAATTCGAGGTGAAGCGGGTCAGACTGATAGGCAGCCTGAGCCTCTAAAGAATCAAAAAACATGGTGCAGGAAACATGGAAACTATGGTCTACCACTTCTCTTTTTTCGGTAGGGGCAGGAGTTCCCATGATAAACTGAGCCACATCCTTGCAGCGTCCAAGCATAGGGGCAGCATCTGTCATAAATTCTTTGAGATCAGAATCCTTGTGTAACCAAAAGTAAACTTGATGAATCATTTTTTGAGCTGACATAGTGTTTGAGGTTAGGGTGTGAATGGGTAAAACACTCGCAGCGCCTGCTGCGGTGAGGGTTTTTATAAAAGATCGACGTGATTTCATTCCTCTTTCGGAAGCTTTTTGATGGTTGGTAATTCCCCTTTAAAGGTGGATAAAGATAAAGATATAAATTGCTTTTCGAATGAAGGATTGGAGTAGACAAGGTGGGAATGTTGATCGTTAAAAGTGAAATTTCATGAAATACAGGACTTTGGGAAAAACCGGTTGGCAAGTTTCTGAGATTGGTTTGGGGACTTGGCAAGTAGGTGGAGGTTGGGGAAAGCCTTTCGACTTGAAGAAAGCTGAATTGATTTTGAATTCTGCTTTGGACCAAGGGATCAATTTTGTGGATACAGCAGATGTCTACGATGGTGGTCTTAGCGAAGCTTCTGTAGGTAGAGCAGTTCGACAAAGTAAAAATAAAGTCTACGTCGCCACCAAATGCGGCCGACGGATTCAGCCACATCTTAATGAAGGCTACACTCCTGAAAGACTTCGAAAACACGTTGAAGACAGCCTAAGTAATTTGGGCTTGGGGCAAATAGACCTGATTCAGTTGCACTGTCCACCATCGGAAGTTTATAAGCGAGATGAGATTTTTTCACTTTTTGAGGATTTGAAAAAGGAGGGGAAAATTGCCGAAATGGGGGTAAGTGTGGAGCGGATCGATGAAGCGATTGGGGCGATGGAGTATGAAGTGGTTTCTACGGTTCAGGTGATCTTCAATTTATTCAGGCAAAAGCCAATTGAACAGCTATTTCCACTTGCCGAAGCAAAGAATGTAGGTTTGATTATCCGTGTCCCTTTGGCAAGCGGGCTATTATCAGGGAAAATTACTCCATCGACTATCTTTCAAAAGGATGATCATCGCTTCTTCAATCGTGAAGGTAAAGCCTTTGACAAAGGGGAGACCTTTTCAGGGGTTCCTTTGGAAAATGCCTTTCCTGCTTTGGAAGAATTAAAGGGATACTTTGCGGATGATCACAACTTGGCTGCTCAAGCTCTGAGATGGATTTTGATGTTTAAACAAGTAGGGACAGTAATTCCCGGAGCCTCTTCTGTGGATCAAGTGGAAAAAAATATCCGAGCATCTCAATTGCCTCCTTTGAGTCCGCATCAGATGCAAGAGGCGGTAAGGATTTATGAAAAGTATATCAAACAAGAAATTCACCCTCAGTGGTAAAACAACGGGGCCGGAGATATTTTCCGGCCCCGCTGTTTTAAAGAACTATTCGGGAAGCTAAGTTTTTGAAATAAGGGTTCTGGTCAGAAATCAAGAAGTAATTGGTGGTGATTTTTTCGTTTCGCTCCATCAAAATCAACGATTCTTCATCGGCATGGATTACTTTTAGCTCTCTGGCTTTGGTAGGTAGGTCTTTGGTTTTGACATAGATTTCGCCCTCTTTTTCCAATACTTCTGTAATTCTGAACATGATTGGTTTTCTGTCTTCGCCATAGGTTGTGGCAATGGTTCGCTCTGGAGACCAAGCGTTGCGGTTTAGTCTGTGTGTCTGGTAATGATGGAAAGATCGGGTATTCACCAGCTCTTTTACTTTACTAGCGTTAACCTTTTTGGTGGAATAGCCGGTGCCATTGAATGTCGTTTGGGTAGAAGATCCTGCTTGGTTTTGACTACCGAATCGGTTGCCGCGCTGGTAGACATCCCCAATGTACACCACATTTGCCCCGATCATGGCTGCTTCGGCTTTCAATTTGTCCAAGGCTCTATTTTTCACTTCATTGATGCTGGAAAGTGTCGTCACTCCCGTGGCTTTGCTAAACAATTCTCCAGTTGGCTCTAGTCCCGCGATGTCCTCTGGATTGTAAGTGATGAATACCTTTTCAAAATCATCCAAGCCATTCACTTCTTTGATTGGGCTTTCGAAAACCTCCTCTCGTCCTGATGAAAAGACAATTTTGGTGACTTGGTGCTTGCTGATGGTGTAGACCGTTTCCTCATTTGGATAAGAGTACTTGATGCTGTTTAGCCCGACTTCTTTGATGGAGACTTCTTTTTGCCCATCTAGGAGGAAAAGTACATCAGGTTGTTTTTGTCCAAAAGCACTTGAAAAATTGGCTAAAATGGCGAGGGAAAGGATTGATTTTTTAATCATGCTTATAAGGGTTTGCTATTAATGGACGGGAGAATTTGCTTTGGGTTCCGTGTTTTTCCATTTTTGCAATAAAAAGATTAATAAAAAGCAAAAGTAAGCAAAACGATTAAAACCGTTTATATACAATGCTTTATGAAACAGTAGTCTTAGTTTGGAACTCGGTGTCTGATAGGTTTTAGTCGTGAAAGCACAAAGTTAGGTTACTAATTCGTTACCGATTGACAAAGGCAATCTATAAACTAACTATCTATATTTCAGTGTTTTGCGTTCTTTTTCATATTCCCTTGTAACTCAATATAATTTAATTTTAACATTAAACATTTGAGTTATGGAGCAGACAAAAAAATCCACGTTCAAACTACTTTTCTACCTGAAAAAGAATGAGCCAAAAAAGAACGGTAACGCCCCTGTTATGGCACGTATTACCATTGATGGAATAGCTAAAACTTTAGGAACAAAGTTAGAAATCAACCCTAATAATTGGGATTTAAAGCATGGAAGAGTTGAAGGCAAGAGTGCCAAAGCATTGAGTATTAATCAAAAATTGGATAACATACGGGGACGTATTGACACTATTTATGAAGATATGCTAAAACACGAGGGATTTGTGACAGCACAAAAACTAAAACTTGAATTTCTCGGTGTTGGTGTTATGGAAGATTCCTTGCTGAAAGTATTTAAAAAGAACAATGAGGACTTTGGAAAAATGGTGGCAAAAGGAGAACGAGCCAACAGTACATACTACAAATACAAATGTAATCGAAAAAGGTGGAGAATGATGGATCAATTTCAAATACAATGCTGTTAAGCCCATCGTGATAATTTATATTTCCTCTTTTAAAATAGATTTGATCACGATCCGTTCGTCCAGAACGGTAATATCGGTAAAAATCCGAATTACAAACATGCTCACTGTATTCTCGTTTCAGATGTGCTAACTGCATAGTGAAATAGTTATAATACATTTTACCAGTATCAACCGGGCAAGTGGTTTCTATACGATAGATCTTGTTGTAATAGATCAATTTTCCAAGTATTTGAGGTTTTATGGTACGAAAGAAATTTATCTCTTCAGTGTCATTCTCAAATCCTTCTTCCAGTATATGTTTCTTAACAGAAAATAAGTGATCTTGCAAATATTGAGTCATCTCAAAAGCCTCATCAATAATCCTTTTACTTTCTAATGAAATTTTATCCTCCTTATTGTGGATTTCTAAAATAATGTTCTGTAAAGTATATTCCATAATTAATAATTTTGTGAGGATTACCTAAGTTTCAATAAGAATTCCCCAGTTAAATCACAAAATTTATAATTACAAATGAATAAAACCCCCAAGTTGGGTGGAACTTGGGGAATTTTTTCTGGCCCAAAAGAACCTAAAAAATTGAATGAGGAAGATAAAAATAGTATAAAAAGATAAAATCTCTTGACCTATTTTTTGTATTTTTGTTTTGTTGTTACAAGGAAAACAAGATTAAATGAATGCAATGAGCACCATTACTAAATCGTTACCTATAGTATTTTCCATTCTTGTAAACTACTCTTTATTACTCACTTTAGGCTAGATTAGTTTTTTTTTAATATAAAAGACGCTAGCTCAGATAATAATTTGTTAATAAGAAATATGAAAAAAATAGGTTTTGGTGGAGGCTGTCATTGGTGTACAGAAGCCATATTTCAGGCTTTAAATGGCGTTGAGTCTGTGGAGCAGGGCTGGATCTCCTCATTGAACCCCTATGATACATTTTCAGAAGCCGTTATTGTCCATTTTAATGAAGGCATCACACTGGATGTGTTAATTGAAGTGCATCTGCTGACGCATAGTAGCGCAAGCGCACACAGTATGCGTTACAAGTATCGTTCGGCAGTGTATTATATTGATCCCAATGATAAAGACACTATCGAAATAATAATCAATAAACTGTCAAAGGAAAATGACACCAAATATATTACACAGACACTGCCCTTGGCAGACTTCAGATTGAATTCGGAGCGTTTCCTCAATTATTATAAAAAAGACAAACAGAAACCTTTCTGCCAAACCAATATAAATCCTAAACTAGCTGCAATACGCAAAACATTCGGTCATCATATTCGAAATGATTTTTAAGATGGGAAGAATTGCCAAAATATCGGGTGATAACGGTAAGAGAAAGGGTATTGCCGTATATTAACTTTGTGGAGTTAGATAACAATTAAAGTTTTTAGTTATGAGAAAAATAGAAAGTAAACAGGAATTTGAAGAAACAATTCAAAAAGAAGCAAGCGTAGTTGTAGATTTTTACGCCGACTGGTGTGGTCCTTGCCAGACGCTATTACCCACATTGGATGACCTGTCCAAAGACTTTGAGGGGAAGGTCAAAATAGTTAAAGTTAATGTTGATAATCAACAGGAACTTGCCCAGCGTTTTGGTGTGCGTAGCATCCCCACATTGATCTTTTTCAAGAACCAAAAAGCTGTGGAGACCATAGTAGGTCTTCGAACCAAGGATGAACTTCAAAAGAAGATATCCGCGTTGGAAATAGGAAATAAATAGTAACATTCAAAATAAATAGTTATGTTAAACTGGAATGATATCATCAAGTTCGTAAACAAAGGTAATCCTGTTCCGACTCGCAGGGTGGAAAAAACAGACGAGGAATGGAAAGAACTGTTAAGCCCCGATTCGTATTTTGTTACCAGGGGGAAGGGTACTGAGCGAGCACATAGTTCGGATATGTGCGGCTTATTTGAACCGGGTAAATATGAATGTATCAGTTGTGGAACACCTTTGTTTGATGCAACTGAAAAATTTAACAGCACTTCTGGCTGGCCTTCTTTCACTCAGCCCATAGCTGTTGAAAATATTGCCTACCATAAGGATGGTGGTTATGGTATGATAAGAGTGGAAACGACCTGCAATGTCTGTGATGCGCATTTGGGCCATGTTTTTCCGGATGGTCCTGCACCAAGTGGTCTTAGATACTGTATCAATGCCGTGGCGCTTAAGAAAGTAGAGGGCTGAGATCTCTCAAGCATTTCAGATCAAAAATTTTAAAGAACTTAAATAAAATAAAAGCTATAAGTAATGGAAAATTTGAAAAAAGCATATTTGGCGGGTGGATGTTTCTGGGGCATGGAAGATCTTTTCAGAGCACGTCCTGGCGTAATTAATACCGAAGTCGGGTACTTAGGGGGACAGAACGATAATCCCACCTACGAGTATCATCCCGGCCATGCAGAGGGTGTTGAAATTACCTATGATCCAAGCAAGACAACTTATAGGGAGTTATTGGATTATTTTTTCAGGGTACATGATCCCAGCACGGTAGATAGGCAGGGCAATGACAGGGGCAAAAGTTACCGCTCGGCACTATTCATTCAGAACGATGAAGAAGGAAATGATGCCGTGGAAATGATCAAATTAGTTGATGATTCGCAACGCTGGCCTGGAAAGGTAGTAACGACATTGGAGCCGTTCACAAAATTTTGGCCTGCCGAAGACTACCATCAAGATTATCTGGTCAAAAATCCGAATGGCTACACCTGCCACTTTGAGCGCTTTGGAACTTTTTTGTAAAGCAATGAACAAAGTAACGGCAGAAATTTACCAGCTGCATCCCGATCGGTATATATTGGTCTCTGGACAGGAGGAAGGCGCACCTACATGCCCTTATGAAAATGTCCAACAATGGGTTGGCTATGATACCTTAACCAAAGAATATATTCGGTTTACAAAGTCGGTATACAAAAAGCTTGTTGAAGAAATGGAAAATAAAAAAATAAAGATATGAATATAGTAGTTTTCTTATCGACCGCACTCGGCTTCTTCGCCATGACAGGTTGTAGCAACAGTATGAGTAACAAAGCCGAGCATAATAAGGGCTTGGAAGAAAAAGTAAGCATTACTGAAATGACAGGCAATAGCGATAGCACGGACGTTATCTATTTTGCCGGAGGATGTTTCTGGGGAACAGAGCATTTTTTTAAACAGGTAGATGGTGTTATCGCTACCGAAGTAGGCTTTGCCAATGGCCGTACCGACAATCCGACATATGAGGATGTAGTACAGAAAAATACGGGCTACGCTGAAACCGTAAAGGTTACATACGATGCTGAAAAATTGGATTTGAATCTGTTACTTGATTTGTATTTCCTTGCTATTGATCCTACGAGCGTAAATAAACAGGGTAATGATATCGGTGATCAGTACCGTACGGGCATTTATTACACCTCAGGCCAGCAGTTACCACTTATAAACCAACGGATAAATAAAGAGGCGGCAAAACATATCAGAGCTATAGCAGTTGAAGTAACCCCCATAAAGAAATATTATAAAGCCGAGGATTACCATCAAGACTACCTGGATAAGAATCCGGGAGGATACTGCCATATTAATCCGGCACTTTTTAAAGTGGCGAAGGAAGCTAATAAGGCAACCAATAAATGATAATATCATCAAAAAACTATAAAAAATCATGAAAAAAGTAGCAATCAACGGATTTGGTCGCATAGGAAGGGCAGCATTAAAACTGATTTTTGAAACCGATGACCTTGAAGTCGTCGCCATAAACGATTTGATGTCGGTAGAAAATGCAGCATATCTGCTTAAATACGACAGTAACTATGGTAAGTATGCTAAAGATGTTAAATTTGAAGGAGACAGCTTATTTGTGGGGGATAAAGAAATCAAGTATTCCAGTCTACGCAACATTTTAGAGTTACCATGGAAAGCACTCAATGTAGACGTTGTTATTGAAAGTACCGGCATATTTACCAACAGTGCCGATGCTGAAGGGCATATTCTGGCTGGTGCTAAAGCAGCTGTAATTTCAGGTCCTACAAAAGACACTCCAACAGTTGTTTATGGCGTAAATACTACAGATGATAAGACATTGGTCTTTTCTTGTGCAAGTTGTACGACCAATAACATCAGCCCTGTAATAGAAATTTTGGGAAGAAGGTTAGGTATAAAAAAAGCAATTCTTAATACCATACATGGATATACTGCTTCACAAAGCCTTGTCGATGCGCCTTCGAAAAAAGAGCCACGCATGGGTAGAGCGGCCGGCTTGAATCTGGCACCGGCTGCTACGGGAGCAGCCATAGCGACTACTAAAGTATTACCTCAGTACGCCGGAAAGTTCGACGGCGTTGCCATTAGAGTTCCCGTCCCTGTTGGCTCCATTTCGGATATTACTTTTATTGCTGAGAGACCTACCACGGTTGAGGAAATCAATCAGATTCTGTCAGAAGAAGCGACCACAGAACGGTATAAAAAAGTGATCGCTGTAACAAATGAACCCCTTGTATCAACTGATATCATAGGAAGTGCTTTCGCTTCTACCGTAGATTTAGAAATGACAAGGGTTGTTGATGGAGACCTAGTGAAAATAATGGCTTGGTATGACAATGAATGGGGATTTACCAATCAGATGATCAGACAGATTCAATCAATATGGCAACCTGAATAAACTGATTTAAGCGCACATGCTTACGTCGATTAACTGCATTCCCCTTCTGAAAAGGATAGGGGAATTTTGATATTTATTGTTATGGAAATTTTGAACAACCAAATCCAACCCTGGCATTTGGAAAGTATCGGACAGAAAGATCTTCCACATTACGATAGCTTCAAAGGAAAACCCTTATTGATCTTGTTTTTCTATTTAGGCTGTCCGGGATGTGTAGGAAGAGCTATCCCATTTGCCAATAAAATGGCGTATGAACACGGGGACAAGATGAACGTATTAGGGATTCATAGCAATTTTGAAGGTCCCGAATATACCAATGATGAAATTATTGAAAATTTAAAGTCATTGCATGTTAGGTTTCCGGTTTTTAGGGATGCCGGTATGGCCACCACTTTTCACGATTACCAAGCCGGGGGGACACCTCACTGGGTTTTGGTAGATAAAAACGGTAAGGTAGTCCGTTCCATATTTGGTTCGGATCCCAATCGAGCATTATTATGGTTAGATTACGCAATTATTGAAGAGTTGGAAAAGTGAATTAGAATTTACCTTCAAAACATTGCAACTTTTGAATATTCAATATGACTATATATAAAGATCATCCACTGAAAATATATAACTCACTTTCGAACGAAAAAGAAATATTCACACCGATTCAAGATGGTCACGTTGGGATGTATGTCTGCGGTCCGACGGTGTACAGTAATGTACATCTTGGTAATGTAAGGACATTCCTCTCGTTCGATATCATCTATCGCTATCTTCTGCATTTAGGCTATAAAGTCCGTTATGTGCGTAATATCACTGATGTAGGACACCTGGTTGATGATGCAGATAGCGGTGAAGATAAAATTGCAAAAAGAGCGCGTTTGGAACAACTTGAACCAATGGAAATTGTTCAACGCTATACCGTTGATTTCCATGATATCCTCCAAAAATTCAACCTTTTGCCGCCAAGCATTGAACCAACGGCGACCGGTCACATGATTGAGCAAATCAATGTCATACAGAACATCATAGATAAGGGCTATGCCTACGAATCGAATGGATCGGTATATTTCGACGTGGCAAAGTATAGTGAGGATTACGATTATGGTGTGCTCAGCCATCGGGACCTGATACACACGCTTGATAACTCCAGACCACTTGACGGCCAGTCTGACAAACGGAATGAACAGGATTTTGCGCTATGGAAGCGTGCTGATCCACACCATATAATGCGCTGGCCTTCGCCGTGGAGCGATGGTTTTCCGGGATGGCATACGGAGTGCACCACAATGAGCACAAAATACCTTGGGCAAAGATTTGACATCCACGGTGGAGGTATGGATCTGAAATTTCCACATCATGAATGTGAAATAGCTCAGGGAGAAGCCTCCACGGGCCATGCACCGGTTAACTACTGGCTGCATGCCAATATGTTAACGCTGAATGGAAAGAAAATGTCCAAATCTAGTGGAAATAATATTCTGCCAGATGAGATTTTGGCTGGCGACAATCCTGTTCTTAGCAAAGCGTTTTCAGCTTCGGTGACGCGTTTTTTTATGTTACAAACGCATTATCGAAGTATTATGGATTTTTCGAATGAGGCGATCCTGGCTGCTGAAAAAGGATACGACCGCCTGATGAAAGCGATAAATAGCTTATCGAAGCTTGAGCCTGGAAATAGATCGACACTCGACATCGCTGGTTGGGAAGCCAAATGTTATGAGGCGTTGGATGACGATTTTAATACGCCGATACTTATCTCACACCTTTTTGAAGGCGTTACGTATATTAATCAACTGAAAGACAAGACTGCCATACTTTCAGCAACCGATCTGGAACATTTCAATAAAGGTATTTCAACCTTTGTTTTTGACGTACTAGGATTGGAAATGAGATCGGGTGTGTATGACAGCTACGCTGAAAAACTCGACGGGACAATCAAATTACTAATTGAAATTAGGAATAAGGTGCGAGCAGATAGAAACTTTACTTTGTCAGATCAGATACGCAACCGACTCGCTGAGTTAGCTATCAAATTGAATGATTCAAAGGAAGAAACAACTTTTAACTATTGATCTGATTTAAAGATTCGCTTTAAATTAAATTGTGTTTTGAGATTATATGTATTTTTGATAATAATATAGAAGTACTTTAAATTGAATATTAATATGATCTATCAAGGAAAGCAGAACGAATACTTTGAGTTGGAGTATGTAGATTGTGACAATTTCAGAAGCTTTAGGCCGATTGTATCTGGGGCTCTGCAGCTACTGTGGTTTCAATCTGACGGAAACAAATTGATCATCGATGGCATTCACCAAACTTTTAATAACAACCAGATTGTTAGTCTCTCTCAATACCATCATGTGCAATATGAGCAGATTAACGCTATGAAAATGCTTCGGTTCAATTCAGAATTCTATTGCATAATTAACCATGATAGCGAAGTCGGCTGTAAAGGTGTATTGTATTATACACCTGCAAAAATACCGGTTGTTTCGGTTCAGGAGCCGCAATTTGCGATAATGAATGATGCCTGGAACCTAACCGATATGGAATTAGAAATGAAAGACGAATTGCAGCTTGAAATGCTGCAAATTGTCCTCAAGCGCATCCTGATACTGTGCACAAGAATATACAAAATGCAAGGTACCTTGTCTTTCATCGACGATAGTCAGCATAATTTAATAAGGGAATTCAATTTTCTGGTTGAACAAAACTTTAAGGAGCAGCATAGCGTCTCTTACTATGCAGGTTTATTACACAAATCACCAAAGACCATTACCAATACCTTTAAGAAGATTGATGAAAAATCACCACTTCAGCTTATCCATGACCGTATTCTGTTAGAGGCTAAAAACTTGCTGCATTATACAAAACGGGATATTTCTGAAATAGCGTACGAACTCGGATTTGAAAACGTGCAGGTATTCAGCCGATTTTTCAAGAGACTCTCAGGTATTTCTCCTACCGAATTTCGACTCAAATAAAAGAAGAGAATTTAGGCGGATTAGGCTTAAAAACATAGCAATTAAAAACGTAGACCTCTTTAAGGGCAGATCTTGAACAGTAGGGTAAATCGATCTTAATAGGTTTCGATTTAATTATTGTGCGACCTGATTGACTGAGTTTTTAATGTCTTGAAAAAAACTCTAACTCAGTAAGGCTGTCATTATGGATATAAAACAGCACCATAGCTTTATGCTCAGTGTTCCTGGTACATGGATAGGTCAAACTACCAGCCTTTGCTTAAGCCATATATCTAAAGCATTCTGTATCTCTCTGTTTGGGTACATATTCTATATACACCTTGCCATGTCTTATACTAAAGCAGGGCTCATACTATTGGGATTACGGTAATGCGCAATTGTAGGAGCACACAAATGAGCAACCTCCGCAATAACTTTGTAAGTCGAAATAAAGGGTAAAGAGCCAATGTACTCTACCCTTTATTTTTTATATTTGCAATATTGATTTACAAGGTAATCAAATGAAAAAGAATGTAATAAGCACCATTACTAAATCGTTACCGATAGAGTTTTCCTCTCTTGTAAACTACTCTTTATTAGTCACTTTGTGCTATATTAATCTTTTTTCCATAAAAAAAGCCCTTCAAGTGATGAAGGGCTTAGTCAGTATTGGGTTAGAAAGATTAGTCTTCTTTCTTCGCCATTCTAGTTCTCTCGTTTTCATCCAAATAGATTTTTCTCATTCGGATAGACTTTGGAGTGATTTCCAAGTATTCGTCTTTTTGGATGTATTCCATGGATTCTTCCAAAGAAAAACGCTTAGGAGGAGCGATTCTTACGTTGTCATCAGAGCCTGAAGCACGCATGTTGGTCAATTTCTTGCCTTTCTGCACATTGACTACGATATCGTTGTCTCTGGAATGCTCTCCGATTACCTGTCCTGTATACAAATCATCACCTGGCTCAATAAAGAATACGCCACGATCCTGAAGCTTGTCAATCGCATAAGCAGTACATGGACCGCCTTCCATAGAGATCAAGGAACCGTTGATTCTGCCTGGGATTGGACCTTTGAATGGCTCATAGGCAGTGAATCGGTGATTCATAATCGCTTCACCTTGAGTGGCTGTAAGTACGTTATTTCTCAAACCGATCAAGCCTCTGGAAGGAATCTTGAATTCTAGGTGCTGAAGATCGCCTTTTGGCTCCATGATCAGCAATTCACCTTTACGCTGAGTAGCCAATTCGATTACTTTTCCGGCAGTCTCTTGAGGAACATCCACCACCAAAGTTTCGATAGGCTCACATTTCACTCCATCAATTTCTTTGTAAATCACCTGAGGCTGGCCTACCTGAAGTTCATAGCCTTCACGTCTCATGGTCTCGATCAAAACAGACAAGTGAAGAATACCACGTCCATAAACGAGGAATCGATCTTCTGAATCAGTCGATTCTACTCTCAGCGCCAAGTTTTTCTCGGTCTCCTTCATCAATCGATCTCTCAAGTGACGGGAAGTCACAAACTTTCCTTCTTTACCGAAGAATGGTGAGTTATTGATCGTGAAAAGCATGTTCATCGTAGGCTCATCGATGGAGATACGAGGAAGTGGCTCAGGATTTTCTACATCAGCAATGGTGTCACCGATCTCGAAGTCTTCAATACCGGTCACCGCGCAGATATCTCCTGCCGTTACGGTCTGTACTTTATTTTTTCCAAGACCTTCAAAGGTATGAAGCTCTTTAACGCGCATTTTTTTGATGGAACCATCCGCTTTGCAAAGCGCGATCTGCTGGTTTTCAGAGATAGTGCCTCTTGCTACACGTCCGATTGCGATACGACCTACGAAGTTTGAGTAGTCCAAAGAGGTGATTTGCATTTGAAGCGTTCCTTCGGAGATTTTTGGAGCAGGGATGTGATCCAAAATCGCATCCAAAAGTGGAAGGATAGAATCGGTAGGGTTTTTCCAGTCAGGACCCATCCAGTTTTGCTTAGCCGAACCGTAAAGTGTCTGGAACTCCAACTGCTCTTCGGTTGCGTCCAAGTTGAACATCAATTCGAATACAGACTCATGAACTTCGTCAGGTCTACAGTTTTCTTTGTCTACTTTATTTACTACCACGATTGGAGTGAGACCCAATGCTAGGGCTTTGCCCAATACAAATCGGGTCTGAGGCATTGGTCCTTCGAAGGCATCCACCAAGAGGATTACCCCATCGGCCATTTTCAACACCCGCTCTACTTCCCCGCCAAAGTCGGCGTGACCTGGAGTGTCAATGATGTTGATTTTGTGGTCTTTGTAACGTACGGATACGTTTTTAGAAAGAATAGTGATACCGCGTTCACGTTCCAGGTCGTTGTTGTCGAGAATCAGGTCGTCGAATTGCTGATTCTCTCTGAAAATTTTTGATGCGTGGATGATTTTATCCACCAAAGTTGTTTTACCGTGGTCAACGTGTGCGATGATCGCGATATTCCGAATATTCTGCATGGTTTGCCTTATTGAGGGTGCAAAAGTAGGAATAAAATTTGGGAGTAAAGTTATCCACCTATGAAGTTTCTGACTTTGCAAAAGGCCAATCTATAGGGAGTTACCCATTTTTCTGTTTGAAAGACTCGAGAAAAAAGCACTAATTCGAAACCCTAACCTCGCACACATGTACAAACTCTGTCTCTCCTTTTCTCCGATTTTACTTTTGCTTTGGCTTGGTATGTGGTGGTTTACAGGATTAGAATCCTCGGGTTGGGCGTTGGTGCTCTTTTGGCTGGTTTTGGGTATCGGACTTCGGTCCAAGGACTCTCTTAAAGCATTCAGTTTTCCGGTTTCGATTTTGGGTGTAGTGGCTTTGGCGATGTTTTTTCCTGAATCCTTTCAGGAGATGAACGGATTCAAGCTGACCGGACTTATCAATCCGCTAATCCAACTGATCATGTTTGGGATGGGGGCGACGCTGAGTTGGAAGGATTTTGCGGCTGTGGCCAAAAGTCCCAAGTCTGTAGGAATTGGCGTATTGGCTCAATTCATGATTATGCCCTTGATTGGTTTTGGGCTGGCAAAACTCAGTGGCTTGGAACCTGAAGTAGCGGCAGGAATAATCCTGGTAGGTTGCGCACCAGGTGGTACGGCTTCCAATGTCATGGCTTTTTTGGCAAGGGCTAATGTGGCACTTTCGGTAACTTTGACCTCGATTTCGACACTGCTTGCACCATTTATGATGCCGGTGCTGATGAAAGTATTGGCAGGACAATTTATCGAAATTGACTTGCTGAAAATGATGTGGGATATTTTCAAAATCATCCTTTTGCCCGTTGGTGCCGGATTAGTGATCAATCAACTGCTGAAAGGTAAGTCAAAAGTAATCGAAATGCTTCTGCCTGTGGTATCGATGGTGGGCATAGCACTGATCATTCTAGTGATTACCGCAGCAGGCAGGGATGCCCTGCTTCAAATCGGCCCGATTTTGATTTTTTTGGTAATGATTCATAATCTACTGGGATACGGGGTGGGTTATGGTTTTGCCAGGGTCATGGGGATGGAAGAGCGGGATTGCCGGACGCTGGCTATTGAAGTCGGGATGCAAAATGCCGGTTTAGCTTCCGGGCTTTCCAATATCCTTGGGAAAATCGCTACTGTTGGATTAGCCCCAGCTGTGTTTGGACCTATGCAAAATGTGACTGGGTCGGTTTTGGCGACTTTTTGGAGTAGAAAAAATAAATTGACCTAAGGATAATTTTTTCATCAAAGTTTAGTTTAATAGCTAGACCTTACAACATCGCTTTTCATGAAAAATAAAATTTTGATTCTTGCCTGTTTATTAGCTGGCCTATCAGGATCTTCTTATTCGCAGGAGAAATTCAGCTTTGAGCTATATGCAGGGCCTTCCCAAGCTTTTCTTCCATATGAATTGATACCTCGAAATGACTTCATTACTCCTTCAAATGAGCCGCAATACCATTTTGGGTCAACCTTTCTTTGGGGTTTGAAAAACGACTGGCAATTGATTGCGCAGCTTGAATTTTTTAAGCGGGAATTAGGTACTTATGGAATTTCGAGAGCAATCGATACCCTGCAAATCACAGGTTATTCGACACATGGGATTCCACTAATTGCTATAGGTGCTAGGAAAAGCTGGAGTAATTTTTTCTTCCAACCAAGTGTGAGTTTGATGAGAAGCCCGTCGGATTTGGATGGGTATGATAGAGGTCAGATCTGGAATGATATTCCTCTTGGCGTGATTTCCATATCCGATTTGGGATTGGGAGTCAGGGTTGAAGGAGGTTATAAAACATACAATCGGAGGGGTAATTATTTTCTGGCAGGTCTCCGATATCAAAAAGGTCTGATCCTAATGGATCAAATGAATGCGGCTATCAGGTACAATGAGCGCTTGGAACATGTCTTGTCTGCAAAAAGTAGAGGCTCATACTTGGGAATGTTTCTCGGTTATGGGATTAATGGGCATAATTTAAAATCATTTGGAAGCCGTGCCCCAAAAAGATTGTACAATGATAACAAGTTGCTTAAGCATGATCTTTCTATAGAAAACGGCTTATATGCAATGCTCTATGGAGGTTTTAGAAGGAGGGAAAATCCGCTTTCCTATGATAGCCCTTACACCAACATGAGTGGACAGTTTCAAGCTGTAGTGGGTTACAATTACAACAGATTTTCAATCGAGTCTGGGTATGGAAACTTTAGCTATAATGCCAATTACCAAATCGATTTTGACGGAGTAGAGGCTTTGATCATAAGATGGGAGCACTTTGATATGCCAGTGATTCCAGTGACCTTTAAGTATCATATTCCTTTAAATGGGCAAAACACGGTAAGGTTTGGTTCTAGTTTCAGCACTTATTTTGGGTTACGAGATCAAAGTAAATCCTGGTTCTTTTCAAGGGGGAGCGGTTCAGTGGAATTTGATCAAAAAAGGTATGAGTACACCAGCGTGGAAGCTACAGACCGAAATTTAAGACATGGTCGATTCGTATTCAATGCTGGCGTTTTTGCAGAAATGTCTGTTTTCAACTCCAGCTTTTTGACGGTTAAGCTTTCAAGGAATTTTGCTTCTCCGGATTTTGTGAAACTTAACGCTAACTACTTAATAGAGGGAGTCCCGGTATCAGTGGAGAGCTTTGGAAACTTGAATGGCTTTTTGCTCGATGTAGGTTATAAAATTCCTCTTAAAGTCCTTAATAGAAAGTTAAAACAGCAGAGTAAATCGACCATCTAGTTTTGATTGGTGAAGTAAGGTTTAAAAATCTCCCCCCAAATCACATATCCATCCTGATTTAGATGAAGTTGGTCTTGAATATAAAGTTCGGGTCTTGGGCTTCCATCGGGATGGGTGAGTGCTTTCCAGGTATCCACAAATTCAACGTTTTCCTTGGCAAGGCAGTATTCTGACAGTTTTTGGTTGAATATCTGATAATTGGACTTTTTCTCCCATCTCGAAGGACTTGGTTTCGCACCAATAAGGAAGATCTCGGTAGCTGGGTTGACCAAGTGAATACGGGTCACGATATTGTCAAGGCTGGTTAATATATCCGCAACTGCCACATTCGCCCAAATGTCATTGTCGCCTTCGTAGATAAATACTCGGGAAGGTTCAAATTTGATCACCAATGGAAAGAGATATCGCTCAAGATCGGCAGCTTTGGAACCGCCAAACCCGGTATTGATCAGGTTTTCCTGAGGGTAAGTCTCCTGCAGTTTACTCCACATGCGGATCGTCGAACTACCCGTAAACAGGGTAGATCCCGGTTTCCATCCTAGACTATCATACTTTGCCGAAATCTGCCTCACTTCATTTTCGAAAGGGGCTTGTTGGGCGAAGATGAGTGGACTGGTGAATAGGAAAACGATGATGAATGGGAGCGCAAATCTGTTCATAGGATCAAACATAAATCAAAATTACACTGAACCAAAACCGTTCATCCACCTGCTCGTATTCGGACATCACGTGCAGATTTGGATTTTGTCCAAGGGTTTTTTGGATTAGTAAAAACGCCTTTCTATCCCTTTTTTACCTCTTTTCGTCCCTAAGGCACTATTTATAATGCTGATGTAATCTCTTTGGTCATGTTTTCGCGTTAGGTAACTGTCCAAATTCAACTCTTCTTTCTATGAATTCAATCACCCGGTTTTTTTGGCTTTGCAGCGGTGCTAATTTTGCCATTTTGAAGCGTACACCAACCGAGTCTAATAAGTATGTTGGCATTGGTGCGACGGTATTTTTCACTGGAGTTTTGGCAGCGTTGGCTGCGGGTTATGCCTTGTTTACGGTATTCCAAACCATTTTGCCGGCCATCTTTTTTGGCCTGCTATGGGGATTGATGATCTTCAACCTGGATCGCTTTATCGTCTCCAGTATGCGGAAAAAGGAGAATGCTTGGGCCGAATGGAAGCTGGCCATTCCACGATTGGTCTTGGCAGTTTTACTTGCTCTAGTGATTTCCAAGCCGTTGGAATTAAAGATGTTTGAGCGGGAGATCAACCGGAAGTTGGATGAGAAAAGGACCGAATTTATCGCCCAGTCCAAAGCCAATCTGGCGAAAGGCTTTCCTGAAATTCAGGAATTGCAGTCCAAAATTGATACGCTGAAATCAGAGGTGTCACAGGCTGAAGCTTTTAGAGATCAGCTTCAAAAAGAATACGATGCAGAGCGTTTCGGAGAGAAAACCTCCGGCACCAGCGGAATTGTAGGTTTGGGCACCAATGCCAAAAAGAAAGAGCAACAATTGGACGCAGCACAGCTTGCTTTGGATGACTTGCGAGTGCGAAATCAAGTAAGGATAGATACCTTGGAAGCCCAAATTCGGGAATTTACAGCGCTGAGGCAGAAAGAGTTTGAAAAACAGCAGCCCGGAATTGAGGGATTTGACGGTTTGGCGGCACGGATGGATGCGCTTTCTGCTTTGACTACAGAGAGCTCCGCCATGGCACTTGCCAATATATTTATCCTATTGCTTTTCATCGCAATTGAGACGACTCCGATTTTTGTCAAATTGATCTCCAGTCGTGGGCCGTATGATGAGCTGTTGGAACTACATGAAGAGAAAGTGAAGCTTTTTAAAGGAGAAAAATGGACCATCGCGAAGGGCGAATCCGAAGCTCGGGTAGGCTATTTTCAGGATACCCATTTCTATGCGACAGACTTGAAGAAGGAAAAAACCAATCGGAAAAACCGATCAGAAACTGACCGAGAATTGGCCCAGTGGGAATGAGAAAGGATAGAAAATCAGAGAGTTGCTTTGAAATACGTGTAAATTTATTTTTCTTTACGGTATATTTAAAAATCAAAGAGTTATGGACACCAAGATCACATTGTCTTTCAATAAAGACATCATTGATCGAGCCAAGGATTTTGCCGATCAAAATAATATCAGTCTTTCCCGATTGACGGAATTTCTCTATGCCCAGATGACCTCCAAAACCTACAAGTCCCTGGAAGAGCTTCCGATTTCTGATTGGGTGAATATGGTGTCCGAAGGTGAGGTAGAATATAAGCGCATGCCTTCGAGTCGAAAAGCAATGAAGGATGAATTCTTCGAAGGCAAAAAATGAAGGTATTTCTGGATGCAAACGTGCTGGTATCCGTGTTGAATAAGGAATATCCACTTTTTCCGCATTCTGCCCGGATTTTAAGTTTGGCGGATCAGCGGCGATTCCAACTCTACACCTCTCCGATTTGCTTGGCTATAGCTTTTTATTTTGCGGAGAAAAAATGCGGAACCGCCCAAGCCAAGCAGAAAATGCAGGTTCTTTCTTCCAAACTTCACATTGCGGCTGTGGACTCGCAAACCGTTACAAACGCTGTTTCAAATCACAGCGTGATGGATTTTGAGGATGGTTTGGAGTATTATTCAGCTTTGCAGCATGACTGCAAGGCCATCATTACCGAAGATTCCGAAGGTTTCTATTTTTCAGAGATTCCAGTCTTTGATTGTCGGAAGTTTCTGGAAGAGGTCGTGTTTTAAATATTTTAACCCTAGAACCCGTTTAGGGTTTCATTGGCCACCTGATCCAATTGCTCCATCGTTTTTTTCGCTGATTTCCATTCGGCAAAGGTCACGATTTTGATTAGGAACCCTAAGAGTTTTCCGGGATTGATCAGTTTTTTAGCTAAAAAAGAGATGTTTTTGTCCCGGTCCTGAATCTGGAATTCTTTATTGGAGTCGGCGTGATATTCACCTGCATACTTCCAAGCTCCGTCCCGGGCGATTTGGATGGAGAAGTTGAGCAATAGTTCATCTTTGCCTTTTGCCAATGGAATCAGTAGTCCAAAAACCGGAGATACGGCACTGATATTTGCTTTTACACCATCGACCAATTCAGCCAAAACAGAATTGATCTTGTCGAAATCTCCTTTGATTCCAGCCAAATCTTTTCCTGCCATGGTTTCCGAAGCTGCAATTCCTAGGTCCAGATTGATGTGTGCATTTATCCCAAGAAAAAGATGCTGAAGGACGAGTAGACTTGAGTTTTTGCTGGCTTCAAAAGCCAATCTCCAGCTTTCGGTAGGATTTTTTCCGGACTTCCAGAGCTCGTAAGCATCTATAAACCGCTTGGCAAAAATCACGTCCAAGATTTCCATTCGGGGATTGTCTTCAAACTCTCCAGCTAAAATTCCGTCCCGAACCCGCCTCGTGACTTGTCGATATAGGATGGCGAAATAGCCGATTCGGCTTTGCTGTTGTTTGCATTCTTCCACGATTTGGTCCATCCGAACCAGCACATCTTCAATTGTATTCATCTATCCTTATTTGAAAAATTGCTCTAAAATATCGCCCACATAAAAGGCTACCACCGCGGCAAGTAATCCCAAACCAACGGTTTCAAGTATGCTTCTCAATGCGGAAGTCTGGTTGACAATTCCTTTGAGCCACCCCACAATCAAAAAGGCTAGTCCAGTCAATATGCTCGTCCACAGGAAGGTGTTGATCTCGGAAGGAAAAAAGAAATCCCACAAGTAAACCAACAGCGGAATCAATCCGACCAAGACAAAGGAGATCAAGGTGGCGAGTCCGATTTTGAAGGGACTTTTGCTATCCCGCATCATGCCGAGTTCGTCCTTCATCATTTCGGCTACCCAAAGATCCCTATCGGAGCAGATGTGGTCCACGATTTTCTGAAGCAGATCGCCTTTGAAACCCTTGGCTCGGTAGATGTCTTCTATCTCTGATCGCTCGACTTCGGGTAGATTTTCCACTTCCCAATATTCGATTTTTTCGTGCTTGTCGTAGTTGTCCTTTTCACTTTTGGCAGATAGGTAGGCTCCTACCGACATCGAAAAACCATCTGCAAGGAGATTTGCGAATCCAAGAATGATCAAAATGCTCGCATCCAGATTAGCCCCATAGCCCCCTGCCACCACGGCAAAGGTAGTGACGGCACCATCGATCCCTCCATAGACAAATTCACGTAAGTACTCTTGAAGTTTCCCAAAACGGGTATTTTCTAAATGTATTTCTGACTCCATGGTTTAATTGAGGTTTTTAAGGAAAAAATCCTTGACATTTTCACCCATTACTGCTCTGATTTCTGCTTCTGAAAAACCTGCTTTCATCAGGCCTTCTACGATCAAGGGCAATCCGGTGATATCAAATGGTACGGCCACCGAACCGTCATAATCCGATCCAAGAGCAACATATTGGATGCCTACTAGATCGCGAACATGCTTGATGGAAGCGATAATGTTTGGAAGCTCGGGTTCGCCTACTGCCATGTCAAAAAAGGCGATACCGATGATTCCTCCATTTGCTGCGATTTTTTGGATTTGGGCATCACTGAGGTTTCGTTGTGAATCGAGAACAGCTCTTACCCCGGTGTGGGAGACCATGACGGGCTTGGTGGTGAGGTTTAGCACATCTTCTACAATAGCAGGTGAGGCATGAGCCAAATCAATAAAAATCCCCAGTTCATTCATTTTCTGAACCGCTGATTTCCCGAAATCTGAAAGTCCAGCTCCATTTTCTCCATGTGCGGAACCGCCAAACTCGTTGTCAAAAAAGTGGGTCGGCCCGATCATGCGTACTCCGGCGGCATAGACTTTTTCCAGATTTTCAAGTGAAGCCTCCAATGCATGACCTCCTTCTATTCCCAACATAGCGCCGATGACTTGATTGTCGGATTTTCGAGCATCGATCAACTTTTCTAGGTCTGACTTTTTCTTGATGAAAATGGCTTTATCTCCTTCATTTTCTACAAAATCAGCCAAGGCCTCGGATTGTGAAAGGGTTCGGTTGATCAGGCTGAACCAATTCCAAGGGCTTTCTCCTTTGGCTATGGTCAGTGGAGTGATATTGTCAAAAGCATCCTCGCTGTTGCTTTGCATATTTTGACCGGCAGGAGATTTGGATACGATGGTAAACATCTCCAAGGCTACATTCGCTTCCCGCATTCGGGGGAAATCTACGTGGCCACGATCTTCTCGCTTATTCAGATTTCGCCCCCAAAGGAGCGCATCACAATGAAGGTCTGCAATAAAATCCAATCGGTCGTAAAGGGCTTGAGCCTCGGGAGAAACTGTGTAGGGAGCGGCAAGCTTGACTGGATTTCTTTGTGATTCTACATATTGGGGCACGGTATTAATCCCAATGAGGTAGATCACAAATAGGAGGATGAGGAAAAAGAGGAACTTCTTCATAGGTTGGGTTTACCTTTTGAAGATAAGAAAAATCCAAGGCAATGATCAACCAGAAGTCGGTTACTCTTTTCTTACAGTTCATCGGCCATTTTTACGGGAGGTAAAGATTCATATTCCTCCAAGCTGAAAAGACGCGAACGAATAATGAATCGGACTCCTAGCGGAATCTCTATCGAAAAACTGCTTCCTCGGCCTGGGGTAGCATCCAAGGTAAGTTGAGTGTGTTTCCAATACTCAAATTGGTCAGCAGTCATGAAAAAGTCACATCCGGAGACCTTTCCTATCCAGACGTCCTGCGAACCTAATCTAAACTCTCCTTTTTCAAAGCACATCGGAGCCGAACCGTCACAGCATCCACCGCTTTGATGAAACATGAGCTCGGTGCCATGCTTTTTGCGAAGCTGATCAATTACTGCTTCAGCAGCCGAAGTGGATAGGATACGTTGGATTTGATTCATGTTTTTGGCAAATGAAAAGAGAGAAGCAGAAAAATCCTGCTTCTCTCGGACAATAAACCCAGCGTTAGAAAAATCCTAGTTTCTGCTTGCTGTAGGAAATCAGCATGTTTTTGGTTTGACGGTAGTGATTGAGCATCATCAAATGAGTCTCTCTGCCAAAACCTGACTTTTTATAGCCGCCAAAAGGCGCATGAGATGGGTATGCATGGTAGCAGTTGACCCAAACGCGGCCTGCTTGAATCGCTCGAGGTACCTGATAGAGCTCGTGAGCGTCTCTGGACCAAAGTCCTGCTCCAAGACCATACATGGTGTCGTTGGCAATTGCGATCGCTTCTTCGGTGGTTTTAAAGGTGGTAACACAAGTGACTGGGCCGAAGATTTCCTCCTGAAAGACCCGCATTTTGTTGTGGCCTTTGAGAATGGTGGGCTGGATGTAGTAGCCGTTTTCTAATCCTGAATTCAATCCTGTTTTAGCTCCGCCTACGAGTACTTCAGCTCCTTCTTCTTTGCCGATTTCGATGTAGGAAAGAATTTTTTCATACTGATCATTGGAAGCTTGAGCACCCATCATGGTGTCTTCTGCCATGGGGTGGCCTAATTTGATTGCCTTTGTACGGGCAATCACCCGCTCCATGAAGACGTCGTAGATGTCCTCATGAACCAGAATTCTGGAAGGGCAGGTACAGACTTCTCCTTGGTTTAGGGCAAACATCACAGCTCCTTCTACTGCCTTGTCGAAAAATTCGTCGTCGGCATCCGCTACGGATTTCATAAAGATGTTTGGAGATTTTCCGCCCAATTCCATGGTGACCGGGATCAGATTTTCAGATGCATATTGCATGATCAGTCTGCCTGTGGTCGTCTCACCGGTAAATGCCACTTTGGCCACTCTCGTAGATGTGGCAAGAGGTTTTCCAGCTTCAATTCCAAATCCTGTGACCACATTGATGACTCCAGGAGGGACGATGTCGGCAATCAGATCCATCAAAACCATGATGCTGGTTGGGGTTTGTTCGGCTGGTTTTACTACTGTGCAGCAGCCGGCTGCCAGGGCAGGAGCGATTTTCCAGGTAGCCATGAGAAGCGGGAAATTCCAAGGGATGATTTGACCCACCACGCCCAGAGGCTCATGAAGGTTGATGCTGACGGTAGTCTCATCATGCTCTGACATGGAGCTTTCATCAGCTCGGATTACACCGGCAAAGTATCTGAAATGGTCAATGCAAAGCGGAAGATCAGCCGCGCGTGTTTCTCGGATAGCCTTTCCGTTGTCGATGGTTTCTACTCTCGCCAAAAGTTCAAGATTTGCTTCCATCACATCTGCGATCTTTAACAGAATTCTGCTTCGCTCCGCAGCTGGGGTTTTGGACCAGGTGACAAATGCAGAGTGAGCGGCATCCAAAGCCTTTTCGATATCCTCTTTATTTCCTCGGGCCGCTTTTGCAAAGGGCTTTCCATCTATAGGGGAGATGTTTTCAAAGTATTCTCCTGAGGATGGTTTTACCCACTCACCACCGATGAAGTGATCGTATTTTTCTTTGATCAACGGGCGATCTACAGGCTTGGCCTGAGCATACGTTAGTGTTTCCATAGTTTTGGGTTATTTTGGTTACATCCAAAATTCCCAATGTTTATTCTGTAAAAATTGTACTCGATGATCAAGAAATCTGCATAAAGTGACTTTTCTCAGGTTTCTTTTTTCAAAAGCTCATTATTTTTCATTCTCTTCCAATTGGTTAAAAATTAGGATACCATACAATGACCCAAAAAACACAGTTCCCAGGAGTATTCTGGAGAAATCCTCATGACCTGAAAACGCTGGTGGAGAACCGGACTACTTACACCCTTGATAATTGTGAGTTGAATATTTTTGAAACCCATCAATCAGCCGAAAAAGTCAATTTGGTTTTCGGAGATTTGGTCTTGACTACCATGTTGAAGGGAAAAAAGGTAATGCATCTTTTTGACCGGCCCGGTTTTGACTACATGCCAGGTGAATCGGTGATCGTGCCTCCCAATGAAGTGATGAAGATTGATTTTCCTGAGGCTCATTGGGATAATCCCACCCAATGCATTGCGCTGTCGATCTCCAAAGAAATGATTGAGAATACTTTCAACCTTCTGAATGAACGATTTTCGTCCAAGGTATTGACCCAAGAATGGGGCTTGGATCTTTCCTACTTTCACCTGATCAATACTCAAGATCTTTCTGAAATCATCAATCGCTTTGTGAGAATCGGTGTCAAGGAAAGATCGCGTGAAAAAGATCTCATTGCCTCATTGGCTTTGAAAGAACTTTTGATTCGGTTGACTCAGACCCAAGCGAGAGAAATGCTGGAGAAGACGTACAAGGAATTGTCTGGAAGTAATCGGCTCGCTCATGTGGTGGAGTATATCAAGAAGAATATTCGGGAAAATCTGCAATTGGAAGAATTGGCTTCCCAAGCCTGTATGAGTAAAGCGCACTTTTTGAGGACCTTCAAAAATGAGTTGGGTCTTACCCCCATGGAGTATGTGGTCAAAGAGCGATTGAAGTTGGCTAGGTATTACTTAGTCATGGGTGGATTTCAGATTCAGGAAGTCTGTCTGATGTCTGGTTTTAACAATTTGACCAATTTTATCAGGGCCTTCAAGAAGGAATTTCAGCATACTCCGAAAGCATTTCAGAGAATTAGTGAAAAATAAATGAGAAATTTTTTATTGAAATTTTGATTGTTTGTTCTGTTTTCATACGTTTAAGAAACTTTTGCAGACATAATAGTTGCTCAACCCAGCGCTTTGCCAAAGTTTATATGGTTTTAATCCATTAACAATAAACCCTCCCTGGGAGCCTAACTTCAAAAAGGCTCCCTTTTTTTATGCTTCTTTTTTTGAAGATTTTGTAAGATTTAGAAAATCCGGTTTAAAAAATCATTGGTTTTTGGATAAAAAATGTAAAAAGTAGAAAAAGTGGTTTTCAAGTGTATAAAAATTTGATTTTCAAAAGATTCTGAATTTGGGCGCAAAAACAAAAAAACCTTCACGAAAATTTCGTGAAGGCTTTCCCATTTAATTAACCCTTTAATCCAAAATCCTTTTTTTCTGATTCCAATTAAGCTCATCTGGACAAGCCTTGTGGATTGAGAAAAGAATGCGAGTTAAAGGTAAATTACAGAAAAGGCTAAGTCAGTGATCGGAGTCACAGGCCGAGGCAATTGATCAGCTTTGTTTTCCGGTTGGAAAACGAAAAATGGGTTTTGATCCGCTTACATGCCGAAGAGAGCGGGATGGGTTGGGAGATTAATTTTTGTAATTGATTTTCCAAAATAGAGATGTTTTTTTTAGCCAATACAATTCCCGTATCTCCAATAATCTCAGGAATCGCCCCGACAGCAGACCCAATCGGTACACAACCTGAAGCCATGGCTTCACCAAGCGCATTCGGGAAGCCTTCGGATGTGGACAATTGAAGATAAAACTGATGGGAATTGTAAAGATCCAGAAGGTTAGCAGGTTTCATTTTCCCCAAAACGGTCACATTGGGATTTGGAGAGGAGTAGACTGAATCACCCACTAAGGTAAACGTCCAATCGGGATGGTGCTCGGCCAATTTTTCAATCAAATCATAGCCCTTGACTATTGCCCTTGAAGGATTGGAAGTGCCTGTGGCTACGGAAATAAAGCTCAAAGGCTTTCGTGTTTTTCCGAGATCTCTCCAAAAATCTGTATCAAACCCGTTTGGAATCACCTGAATCGGAGTCTTCAAGTCAGGAATTAAATTCAGCAATCCCTGCTTTGGATTGATCTGGGAGTCGTAAGAATAATCCTGCTTGACCAGAGCTTCGGCAACAGGCAAAATCAATGAGCAATTTTTGAAAGAATAAACCGTGGCTATACGCAGCCATTTCTTCCTGAAATTCCCATAACCGATCTCAGGCATATGGATGCAATCGGTGCCTCCGGCTTGGATGGTGCACTTTTTTCCAAACACTTTTCCAAACCAAACCGGCAAGACGCTGTGATACCCCCCGAAAAAGCAGAGGTATTGGCTGGTGCGAGGCAAAAACCAAAGCAGTTGAAAAAACTGGAGAATAAAGTAAAATGGAAGTTTTACCGGGCTTTGAGTAAATTCCAACGATTTAATTTCAGCCACCGGACGGATCATTTCCAGGTCACGGTCGATAAATGCGGTGCGTACGGGAAAGGTGTAGAGGATCATTTTTGGCTGAAATCGAAAACAAGGTAAATCAGAAAATGAAAAAGGGGAAACCAAGTCTCCCCTTTAATTTTTTCTAGTACATGAGCCTAAACCACCAAATTCACAATCTTACCCGGTACGATAATCACCTTTTTGGGAGCTTTTCCTTCCAGCCATTTTTGAACGGAAGCATCCGCCAAAGCAGCTTTTTCGATTTCAGGAACAGTAAGAGAAAGAGGTAAATCCAACTTTGCACGCATCTTGCCATTGATCATGACCGGATATTCAAAGTTGCTTTCAACCAAGTACTCTTCCTTAAACTCAGGGAAATTCGCAGTGGTGATTGACCCTGAATGACCCAACAACGACCAGAGTTCCTCAGATATATGCGGTGCGTATGGAGAAATCAAAACCGCCAAGGGCTCCAGCACTTCTCGCTTGTTGCATTTTAAAGCTGTCAGTTCATTCACGCAGATCATAAAGCTGGACACTGAGGTATTGAAGGAATAATTGGCCATGTCTTCCTCCATCTTTTTGATGGCTTTGTGAAGGGCTTTGAGCTCTTCTTTGCTGGCTTTTTCATCCGAAACTGCGAATTCTCCAGCGGAATTGTGATAAAGGTTCCAAACCTTTCTCAGGAATTTATACACCCCGTCGATGCCATTGGTATTCCAAGGTTTGAATTGCTCCAAAGGACCAAGGAACATCTCGTACAACCGCAGCGTGTCAGCTCCGTAGCGTTCGATGATGTCATCGGGATTGACCACGTTGTACTTGGATTTGGACATTTTTTCTACTTCCGATCCGCAGAGGTACTTACCGTCTTCCAAGATAAATTCCGCATCGGCTAAGTCTGGTCTCCAAGCTTTGAACTTCTCCAGATTCAGCTGATCGTTATGGACGATATTTACATCCACGTGCATGGCGGAGGTGTCGTATTGGTCTTTTAGACCATAAGAAACAAATGTATTGCTGCCTTTCAATCGATACACAAAATTCGACCTTCCCTGAATCATCCCTTGGTTGATCATCTTTTGGAAAGGTTCGTCGATGCTCACCACACCCAAGTCGTACAAAAACTTGGTCCAGAAACGGGAGTATAGCAAGTGGCCGGTTGCATGCTCGGAACCTCCGATGTACAAGTCCACAGCGCCCCAGTAATCGGTTTTGGCTTTATCAGCAAAGAACGTGTCGTTTTTCGGATCCATGTAGCGGAAAAAGTACCAGCTCGATCCCGCCCAACCCGGCATGGTGGAGAGTTCCAAAGGATATTCTCCGTCTGCCGTTTTGTAAGTCCAGTCTTTGGCTCGTCCGAGTGGAGGTTCGCCGTCTTCTGTTGGGAGGTATTTATCTACCTCAGGCAAAACCAAAGGCAGATCTTTTTCTTCGATCAAATAAGGCAATCCCTCTTTGAAATAGACAGGTAGCGGTTCGCCCCAATAACGCTGACGGGTGAAGATCGCATCCCGCATTCTGAACTGGATTTTACCTTTTCCGATTCCTTTTTCTTCTAGAAACTCAATGCATTTCTGCATCGCTTCCTTCATGTAAAGCCCAGAAATAAAGCCCGAATTGATGATTAAACCGCCTTTTCCCGGGAAAGATCCGTTTTCCATCGAGCCTTCAATCACTTGGCGAATTTCCAAGCCGAAGTGCTTGGCAAAGTTGTAGTCACGCTCGTCATGTGCAGGAACGGCCATCACTGCACCAGTTCCGTATCCAGCCAAAACGTAATCGGCCACCCAGATTTGGATTTCCTCTCCATTAAACGGATTGATCGCGAAGGATCCGGTGAAAGCACCGGAAATGGTCTTTACATCGCTCATTCGCTCGCGCTCGGAGCGGTTTTTGGCTACTTGGATATAGGCTTCGGCAGTTTCCCGCTGATCGTCGGTGATGAGTTCGGCCGCCAAGTCAGATTCCGGTGCCAACGCCAAATAGGTTACTCCGAAAATGGTATCCACCCGGGTGGTAAAGACCTTGATTTTTTTATCCGACCCCTTCACATCGAAAAGTACCTCCGCACCGATCGACTTTCCGATCCAGTTGCGTTGCATTTCCTTGATCGGTTCGGACCAGTCCACTTTTTCCAATCCCTGAAGCAAGCGATCGGCATAGGCCGTGATCCGCATGGACCACTGCATCATTTTCTTGCGCTCCACAGGATGGCCGCCTCGCTCGGAGAATCCGTCTTTTACTTCATCATTTGAAAGTACGGTTCCCAGTGCCGGACACCAGTTTACAGTCGTCTCAGCCAAGAAAGTCAATCGGTATTTGAGCAGCATTTCCTGCTTTTCTTTTTCAGAAAAGGCATTCCATTCCGCTGCGCTAAAAGTTGGGGTATCGTCATCACACACCGCTTTGACATTGGCATTTCCTTCTTTTTCAAATCGGGAAATAAGCGAAGAGATTGAAAGCGCTTTGTCCGCGTCGTGGTCATAATAGCTGTTGAACAGCTGCATGAAAATCCACTGTGTCCACTTGTAATAGGATGGATCAGAAGTGCGGACTTCCCGATCCCAATCGAAAGCAAAGCCAATATTCTTTAGCTGCTCGGTATAGCGGGTGATATTTTGCTCGGTGGTGATGGCGGGATGCTGCCCGGTTTGGATGGCATACTGCTCAGCAGGCAAACCAAAGGAATCGTAACCCATCGGGTGGAGTACATTGAAGCCCTTCAGCATCTTGAATCTTGAGACAATATCAGAAGCAATATAGCCTAGGGGGTGACCGACGTGGAGTCCGGCACCGGATGGGTAAGGAAACATGTCGAGGGAATAAAACTTGGGACGATGGGTGTCCACTTCGGCTTTAAAGGTGCCTTTTTCTTTCCAGTAGCCTTGCCATTTTTGCTCGATTTCCCTGAAGTTGTACTCCGCCATGATTGAAATTTTCTTGATTTTTTGACTAAATGCCTGCAAAAATAGAAAAATCAGGCGGCTTTGGTAGTCAAATTTCCAATTCCTCCCAAATCGGGATTTTGTCCACTGATCAATTTTGTTTGAGGCACTTGGAGCTTTTTTGTACTTTCCGAAACCTAACCAACCGACCTTATGAGAAAAAGAATTCTGATTACACTTGCCTTGGCCGGAGGAATCTGCCTTGCGGCTTTTCCCCAGAAAAAATATACCCCCAAGCAAATCGAGGCGCTCAAAGCCGAAGCTGCCCAAATCGTCCAAGCCAATCACAAGCAAAGCCAGGTGATGGTGGACAAGATTTTCTCCTTCGCTGAGCTTGGCTTTCAGGAAGTCGAGTCATCGAAGTACCTGACGGGGATTTTGGAGAAAAATGGGTTTACTATCGAACGAGGTGTTTCAGGAATCCCGACCGCATGGTTTGCTACTTGGAAAAATGGTGAAGGACCTGTGATTGCTTTGGGTTCGGACGTGGATAATATCCCTAAAGCCTCTCAGTTTCCGGGAGTAGCTTACCACAAACCCATGGTCGAAGGAGCGCCGGGACATGGTGAAGGTCACAATGCCGGGATTCCGCTGAATATCACCGCTGCCTTGGCCGTAAAGCAAATCATGGAGCGTGAAAAAATTGGCGGTACACTGGTTCTTTGGCCTGGAATTGCAGAAGAATTGGTGGCTGCGAAAGCTTGGTTTGCAAGAGATGGGAAGTTTGATGGAGTGGATCTCTGCATTTTTACCCATGTGGCCAATAACCTGGGTGTGAGCTGGGGTCAGGCGAGCGGTACGGGCTTGATCTCTGTGGAATACACCTTTTCGGGAGACGCCGCTCACTCAGCCGGTGCGCCTTGGAGAGGGAAAAGTGCTGCCGATGCCGTGGAACTGATGAATATCGGCTGGAACTACAAGCGGGAGCATTTGCATCCTTTGAAACGGTCGCACTCGGTCATTACAGATGGGGGAGATCAGCCGAATGTCGTACCTTCCAAAGCTTCGATTTGGTACTATTTCCGCGATGTGAAGTATGACGGCATCATGGAAATGTATGCCCAAGCCAATGATATTGCCAAAGGTGCAGCCTTGATGACGGGTACAACCATGACTTCGAAAGTATTGGGAACGGCTTGGCCAAGACACTTTAATAAGGTGATTGCGGAAAAAATGTATCAAAACATCCTCAAAGTAGGTTTGCCGGAATGGGATGAAAAGGATCAAACCCTGGCGAAAGCCATTCAAAAAGAATTGGGCTCCAAAGAGGAAGGAATGCCTACCAAGTTAGATACGTTGGGGCTTCCTGTAGTAGAGCCGATTTCAGGCGGTTCGGATGACATTGGAGATGTGTCTTGGGTGGTACCGACGGTTACTTTGAGATTTCCTTCCAATATCCCCGGACTTCCGGGTCACCACTGGAGCAATGCCATTGCGATGGCGACACCCATCGCTCATAAGGGCGTGACTGCTGGAGCAAAAGCTGAAGCCATGACGATTTTGGACTTTTTACTTCAGCCTGAGTTAGTCGATCAGGCCTGGGATTATTTCAAAAATGTGCAAACCAAAGAAGAAACCTACAAGCCGATGATCACCAAAGATGATGCACCGCCAATCTACCTGAATGAAGGCATCATGAAGCAGTTCCGTCCTCAGTTGGAGAAATTCTACTACGATGAAACGAAGTACGATACCTATTTGCAGCAGCTCGGGGTGACGTATCCGACGGTGAAAAAGAATTAATCCTTAATTACGATTTACGAATGACGATTTACGACCTAAATCTGAACTTCCGTCCTAATTTCCAGAAGGTTACCTTCAGGTTACAACGATTGAGGTTCAAAACAGGGTCGTAAATCGTAATTCGTACCTCGTAAATCAAAAATGACAACTTCAAATTTCACATTTAAAATTAGAGAAGCTTCTCCCGCAGAGCTCCTTTGGGTTCACGAGCAGATTCCTGAGTTTCCGGGGAAGGCGTCTTTGGATTTTTATACCGAACGCTTGAAGCATCGACTTCATTTGGCTTTGGTAGCTGAAAAAGATGGAGAGTTGTTGGGTTTCAAAGTCGGCTATCAAAGTGATACGCCTGATACCTTTTATTCTTGGATGGGAGGAGTTAGGCCTGAGTTTCGCAAACTGGGAATTGCAGATACATTGGCAGAGTATCAGGAGAATTGGGCAAGGGAAAAAGGCTTCAAGTCAATTTATTTCAAAACTCGCAATCGCTTTCCAGCCATGATTACCTTCGGATTGAGCCGAGGCTTTAAAATCATGGAGGTTATCCCAAAGGGTGGGGTGGAGGATTATCGGGTGGTGATGTGGAAGAAGTTGTGATTTGTGTACTTCGTAAAAAGTTGATTCACTGATTTCTTGCCAAGAAAACTATGAAAAATACCCTATTCAGGGTATTTTAATACTTTACGATCCTCGGTAAAATTGGAAATGAATTAAATGGCTATGAGAAAGAGTAATAAACAGATGTTAAAACTGATTTTATTTAGTTATTGGGGAGCTTTTCTAGGTGCCTATTTTAAAATCAATGGAAACCCAAATGGGGATTACCTACTTATGATGGCGATTCTGTTTAAGATTGTCGGAATAGCCGGATTGATTTATTTCAACAGAAAAAAGATCATTGAATTTCTAAGTTAGAGCGTAAGGCAGGGGATTTTTCTCCAGCTTTTTCTTGCCTCAAGGTCTGCTGGTTTTTTAATGTTGGTTTGAGAATTATAGGATTTTGATGTGGAAGGAGTTGTGAGGTTTTATTGACGATTGACGATTTCGGATTTACGACTTTTTTTGCACATCAATCCTAAATTCAAAAGGGTAACTTCTAAGAATCAGGTTTGAGGTTCTCAGTGATGTCGTAAATCGTCATTCGTAAGTCGTAATTTCCTCCTACCTTTGTGCTTCATTCAGCGGTCGAATCACCCGCTTTACCAAAAATTCATGCACACACTCGATTTGGTAGCACAGACTACCCCGCAAATAGTAGCCTCAGGGCTTCAGCTTCCCATCATGGAAGCTTTTTACACCATCCAAGGAGAAGGCAGATTTACCGGACATCCCGCTTATTTTATCCGGCTGGGAGGTTGTGATGTGGGCTGCGTCTGGTGCGATGTTAAGGAATCCTGGGAAGCTGCTAAATGGCCTCTCCTATCCATTGAGAAAATCGTTGAAGATGCTTTGGCTTTTCCGGGAAGATTGGTTGTCATCACCGGAGGCGAACCTTTGATGTATAACCTCGATCCGCTGACTAAGTTGTTGAAGAAAAAGGGATTCACTACCAATATCGAAACTTCCGGAGCGCATCCATTTTCGGGAGACTTTGATTGGGTGTGCTTTTCTCCAAAGAAATTCAAAAAGCCACATCCTTCCATTTATGCTGAAGCAGACGAGCTGAAAGTGGTCATATATAATAAGAGTGATTTTGATTTTGCGGAGGATCATGCCAAGTTGGTGAATGAAAGCTGCGAACTTCGCCTTCAACCCGAGTGGAGCAAGTCCTCCAAGCTCACTCCTGAGATCATTGAGTACGTGAAAAATCACCCGACTTGGAAAATATCCCTCCAAACCCATAAATTTATGGACATCCCCTGAGTCCATGCGCCCTGTTCTCTATTTAGTTTTCCTACTGCTCCTTGCATTTTCTGCCCAATCGCAAACCTATTCGATAATAGATGGGAGAGCCATAAAACTTTTTCAGGAGGGTGAGGAATTGACCGCGCTGCGGAAATACGAGGAAGCCTTACTGAGTTATAAATCAGCGATTACACGTGAAGCGTCATTTTTGGAAGCCTATGTCAAAGCAGCCCAGGTGTTGATGACCTTAGGAAGGCTGGAGGAAGCAGAGAAAATAGGTTTGCAGGGGAAAGCTAAGCTTACAGGGAAAAATGCAAAGCCAAAGAATGTGACTGATTTTGGATGGCTTTTTACCAATCTTTATTTGAAGCAAGGGAAATTTACCGAAGCCTATCGGCAGTTTCAGGAGGTGGATCCCTTGTTTGATGAGGGTTTTAAGAAAAACCTTTACTATGTCCAGATGAAGGAGAAAATTGATTTTCTAAGTCATCAATTGGATAAAGTGCAAACTATCCAAAAAGAGGTTCTTCATTCTCCTCTCAATGAGTTTCAGCTTCAATATTTTCCAGTATTGACTGCGGATGGTGAGCAAATTTTGTTCACGAAAAGAGATGGTACCGGAAATTTTGACAAAGAGGATATTTATACTGCTTTTTTAACCAACACCGGTGGTTGGACCAATCCACAAAGTATTGCCCAAACGATCAATTCACCCTATAATGAAGGGACCTGTTCGATTACTGCAGATGGGAATATCTTAATATATACTTCCTGTGACGCACCAGACTCTCAGGGAAGCTGCGACTTGTATGTCGCTTATCGAATTAATGGAGCCTGGCAAAGGCCAACCAATATGGGGCCTAAGGTAAATTCCAGATCTTGGGAATCTCAACCCTCTCTTTCAGCAGATGGCAGAATTCTTTTTTTCTCTTCCAATCGTAAAGGCGGTTATGGTGGAAACGACATTTGGTATACGGTGAGACAAACAGATGGCGGTTGGTCGGAGGCAAAAAATCTGGGAGCTATAGTCAATACGCAAAAAGATGAGATTTCCCCCTTCATGTTCTTCAACAATGAGATCCTGTTTTTCGCATCCGACGGACACCAGGGATTTGGGGGCATGGATATTTTTCTTTCTAGGGTTAAAAATGGAGTTTTTAATTCTCCCGAAAACCTTGGCCTACCCATCAATGACCATTTGGATCAAGTAGCTTTATTCATCACAGCAAAGAAAGATTACGCTTACTATACTGAGTTGAATACTTCTGATGGTACAAAAGATAGGTCACTACTTTATCGATTTAAGTTTCCAGAAGAGATTTACATTGGTGAAAATCTTACAGTCACTGAAGGCAAGGTCTTTAATGCAAAAACGGGACAACCAATCAGTGCGACACTTTCCCTTGTCTCTCTAACCAATGATAGCACCCTTTACGAGTTTCAGTCAGATGGAAAGACTGGGGATTTCATGATGCTGTATCCCGACAAGGCGATATCGGGCCTATACGTGGAAAAAAAAGGGTATTTACCCAAAATTTACAATGTTGAACGGGATAAAATCAAAAATGTAAAAGATCTTAAAGTCGAGCTGGTACCTGTATCACCGGGAGAGGAGTTTGTGTTTGAAAATGTATTTTTTGATTTTGACAAGTTTGATCTCAAGCCAGAATCTCTTTCTTCACTGAAAAGGTTGCAAAAGTTTCTCTTGGAAAATCCAAACGTGAATATCCTGATTTCAGGGCATACCGATAATGTGGGAAGTGCGAGTTATAACCAAACCTTAAGTTTGCAACGAGCCAAAAGTGTCCAACAATTTTTGGTTAATGCGGGTTTGCACCCAGGTCGAGTCCTAGTCGAAGGAAAAGGAGACAAAGAACCAATGGTGCCCAATACCACTGCTGAAAACCAAGCACTCAATCGAAGAATTACAATTAAAGTATTATAATCAAAATATAATTTTGATATATTGACTTTATCTTGACTATTATATTTTATATATAAGGATATCAGTATACTAGTTATCATATATTTCAAACTCTCAAAATATTGTTTTATTTCTCAAATAAAATTGATTTTTATTTGAATCTAGGCATCATCTAATTGGATCAATGACCAAATTTTGAGGCTCAACCCTCTAGAATTTTAAATTTTAATCGATCTTATTCTGATTTTTTTATGAGTGGCTTAAAAAAAAATCAAAAAATTAACTTTTGTTAACATTGAATTAACAGAATAAATAAACGGATCGGTTTAAAGTTTTTTCTAAAACGGAATTATGTTCTGATTTTGGCTGAATTTCCTTCAATTCTATGCGGATTCTAGATTAAACTTTTCCCTCTTATTTTTTGTATCCCATTTGAGATATTCGGTTTTTCGAAATATCATTGAGTTTATTAAACCAAAATCTAACCAATATGAGGAAAGTTTTACTTCTAGGACTCATGCTTCTTTTTGCGAGTGCAGTAGCATTTGCACAGAGTCGTGTGATCACTGGTACGGTAAAATCCAATGAAGATGGATTGCCGATTCCAGGCGCATCAGTAACTGTCAAAGGCACTTCGATAGGAGTTGCCACCGATATTGACGGTATGTACTCTTTGGAGGTTCCAGAGGGAAGTAGGATTCTAGTTTTTAGTTTCGTTGGACTTCTTACCCAAGAACAGTCAATCGGAACTAGAACCCGAATCGACGTATCACTTGATCCAGACGTGACTGCCTTGAGTGAGGTAGTGATCGTGGGTTATGGTGCTACACCGAAAAGAGAAGTAACTGGTTCAATTGCCTCTGTAAAAGGCGAAGCAATTGAAAACATGCCAGTTCAATCTTTTGACAGAGCCTTACAAGGACGTGCTGCAGGTGTTCAGGTTACTGCAACATCAGGTGCTCCAGGTGGGGGAATCAACGTAAGAGTTAGAGGTGTGGGTTCAATCAATGCAGGTAGTGACCCTCTCTACATTGTTGATGGAGTTCAAGTCGCTTCTGGTGCATTGGGAGGACAAGCTTCCAACAACCTTCTTAACTCTATTAACCCTAACGACATTCAGTCGATCGAGGTATTGAAAGACGCTGCTACAGCCGCAATCTACGGTGCTCAAGCTGCAAACGGTGTAGTAATCATCACTACCAAAAAGGGTAAAGCTGGTAAAACTCAATTCAACCTCTCCCTACAGGAAGGTACAGTAGAAGCAATCAAAGTAATTCCAACCTTGACCGCTCCTGAACTGGCTACCATGAAGATTGAGGCATTCCAAAACAGATTCAGAAGACTTGGTCCAAGTGCGACCAACGGTACTTCCTTGGACAATGCTAGACAATTGGCAGTGAATATTTATGGTGATCCAGCAACTGTTCAAAATACCGATTGGCAAGAAGCAGTTTATAGAACCGGAAAGAGCCGAATTGTTGACTTCAGTGCAAATGGCGGGGATGAAAGAACAAAGTTCTTCCTAAGTGCTTCTTACAACCTAAATGAAGGTCAAGTAATTAAATCTGATTTTGAAAGAGGTACCGTTCGTTTGAACCTAGATCATAAAGCAAATGACAGATTGTCCTTTGATGTGAACATGAGCTTGGCTACAACTACCCAAAACGGTGCTATCGCAGACGGTGCATTCATTAACTCTCCGTTCTTTGCAGCATTATTTACTTTGCCAAATCAACCAATTTTCAAGGAAGACGGAACTTACAATGCTCCACTACCAGGTACCTTCGGATATAACTTGGTGCAGTCTGTTGAATTTGAGACTAGAAAGCTTGTAAGAAATCAAACTGTATCAAGCCTTGCTGCTAATTACAAAATTAGCAACAAGTTAAGATGGAGATCATTTGTAGGTGTTGACTATGCGGTTGCTAGAGATGATAACTACAGAGATGCTCGTGTGCCTCAATTTGCACCTACCGGTGGTTCTGCAGCGGTTGCAAGCCGTACTTTGCTTAACTGGAACACGAACCACACCATCACCTATACCAACACTTTCAATAAGATACACAGCGTAAACATATTGGCAGGTACAGAATTCAGAGTTGAAGAAAACGAAGAATTTAACGCAACTGGTCAAGGTTTCCCTAATGGTTTGTTCAGATCCTTGCAAAATGCTGCAACTCCATTCGCAGTGGGTGGATTCTATACTACCTGGAAAGTAGGTTCATTCTTTGCCAACGCAAAGTATGATTACAAAGACAAGTATTTGGCTACTGCTACAGCTCGATACGACGGTTCCTCTAGATTTGGAATTAACAACAGATGGGGTCTTTTCTATTCAGGAGCGTTGGCTTACAGAATTTCTTCCGAAGATTTCATGAAGAACGTGACTTGGGTTGATGATTTGAAAATCAGAGCTAGCTACGGTATCACAGGTAACTCCAGCATTGGCAATTTTGCGTCGAGAGCACTATTTGGTGGTGGAGGTAACTACGTAGGTTTGCCAGGTATTCGTCCTTCTCAATTGGGTAACGATAATCTTTCTTGGGAAAAAGCTGAAACCATCAACCTAGGACTTGACTTTGCAATTTTTGGAAGTAGAGTTTTTGGTGCTGTTGAAGTTTATGATCGTGTAAACAAAGACCTACTCCTCAACGCTGCATTGCCAGTAGATTCAGGCTTTGGATCTATCACCAAAAATATTGGTAAAGTTCAAAATCAAGGATTGGAGATCGAATTGAACACCGTAAATATTGACAAAGGTGACTTCAAGTGGTCTACATCATTCAACGTGTCATTCCAAAGAAATGAAATCTTGGCGCTGGATGGAAGAGAAACCATCGGTACCACCTTGCGTGTAGGTTATCCTGTATCTATCTACTGGTACCCTCAATTTGCTGGTGTAAACCCTGCAGACGGACGTGCTATGTATTTGGATACCTTGAATAACATTACTTACAACCCTCAGGGTAGAGATGCAAGATATGCTGGAACTCCTCTTCCTAAAGGATTTGGTGGTTTGACCAATACCTTCTCTTACAAAGGCTTGACTCTTGAAGTGTTCTTCCAAGGACAGTGGGGTAACATGAACCTAAACAACACGGCATTCTTCCACGAAGCTGCTGGTGGTGCAGGTTGGAACCAAGCTAAATCTCAGTTGAGAAGATGGCAACAGCCTGGCGACATCACAGATGTTCCTAAGGCTTATGAAGGGGTAGAGCCAGGAGTAACAGGTTCTAGAGCTAATATATTCTCTACCAAACAAATGGAGGATGCATCTTACATTCGTCTGAAGCAAGTAACATTGGGTTATAATCTGCCTTCGACTCTTGTAGAGAGAATGAATTTAAGACAAGTTAGATTCTTCTTGCAGGGTATCAACCTAGCTACTTTCACTTCCTATACTGGATTTGATCCTGAATTGCTTGCTACTGATATCGGTAGATATCCACAGGCTAAACAAATTACTGGTGGTGTAACTGTAGCATTTTAATTAAAAAGTCATGAAAAAATTACTATATACACTTTCATTAAGCACAATACTGCTAGGAGTTACTAGCTGTGAAGAAGCTTTGAATACTGAACCTAGACAAAGCGTGAGTGCTAATGTCGCACTTCAGGATATCACTGGTGTAAGATCTTTGTTGATTTCAGTTTATGATAGGCTTCAGGGATCTGATTATTATGGTGCGAGATTCATGTTGGGACCTGATGCTTTGGCAGACAATGCAACAGTTACCAATGCTCAGTCAAACAGATATTTAACTTGGACTATCAACAACTTTGGTGTTCATTTCAATATCTGGGGTAATAACTACGGTGCTATAAATGAGGTTAACTACATTTTGGCCACCGATCTTACTAAGATCACTACAACTACAGAAGCAAATCAGTTAAGAGGAGAATCCCTATTTCTTAGAGCACTTCTCTATTTTGATTTGGCTAGAGTTTATGGTTATGAGCCAGGTCGTGAGGTTAACGGATTCAATCTTTCTGTTATTATTAGAACAGAACCTGTTTCTACAGCATCTCAGGCGGATTTTAGACCACGATCTACAAATAGAGAAGTTTATGATTTGATTGAGAAAGATTTGAAAGAAGCAATTGGGTTATTAACCGGCACTAACAGATTTAGAGCTACCCAAGCTGCTGCTCATGCGCTACTTTCCAGAGTGTATCTGTATCAGTCAAAGTGGGCGGATGCTGAAGCAAGCGCTACCTCTGCTATAGGTGCTACCCCAGCTACTTTGATCAATTCTTCAGCTGTGGCTTCCAACTATAGAGCGGCATTTACCTCAGCTCCTAACCCGGAATCTGTATTTGAGCTAGCTTATAATGCTCAAACTGAAACTCTCGGCTTTAATGAGTCTCTAAATTCATTGACACTCAGACAAGGCGGTCCAGTTGCAGGTTCTGGTGGTTGGGGTGACGTAATTCCTACTCCTGATTTGCTGTCTCAGTACCTTCCTCAAGATTCCAGATTTGAGAACTTTATTTCTGATACGAAGCAAGGACAAACTGCTTTGTTTTCTAGAAAATATGTGGGTGCTATAGGTCCATTTACTGACAATGTTCCTTTGATCAGATTATCAGAACTGTATTTGATCCGTGCTGAAGCACGTATCAGACAAGGGAAATTGACAGAAGGCTTGAGTGACCTTAATACCATCAGAGCAAGAAGATTCCCAGCTGCATTTAACTCTGCCGTATCTACTACTGATCCTGCCGAGGCTATTGCTGCAGTTTTTGCAGAAAGAAGACTTGAATTGTTCTTTGAAGGTCACAGATTCTTTGACCTTAAGAGAACTGGTCAAGACATCAGAAAAGGTGCTACAGGTCCTATCCAGTATACTGATGTAAGAGTGTTGGCACCGATTCCACAGGCTCAGGTGGAACTAAATAAACTCCTTGTTCAAAATCCTGGCTATTAATCAATAACGATATGAAAAAGTATTTCATTAATTCATTAGCAATCCTCGTATCTTCATTGATGTTGGTTTCTTGCTTTGAAGCAGAAGATAAATCCTTCAAAGGTCCTGAGGAGTTTCAATTCAACAATCAGTCATTGGGTAGAATAGCAGCCACGATTCCTGGTATAACTGCTCAGTCTCTAATTGCGAAAACTGTCAATCAAGCCACTGTCAGAGTGGATAGCGTGGAGGTGCAGCTTATTGGTGTTCAAAAGAATACTGCGCTTGAGGTATCTTACAATGTAGATCCAACTTCTACAGCGGTAGCTGGTACACACTACACCCTGGTTTCTCCAGGTAAGGTTACCCTAGCCCCCAATACTTCTAGTACCTATGTCAAATATAATGTCATTGCTGGTGGCATCCCTGCGGGTGGTTCACCGGTGAGATTTATATTAAATCTTGAAGGTGCTCCAGGCATTCCTGCTGGTGAAAACCATAAAAGATTCACCGTGACAATCACTCGTTAATTAGTATTAATTCTATTAAAGCTGGCAGTTATTCACTGCCAGCTTTTTTTATATTCGTTTATGAAAAATTCAATCTTTCTCTTCGCCTTTTTTATTGGATTTATATCGTCAGGGTATAGTCAGATTGTAAATCTTACTACTGCTGATGGACGTCCAATCCTTCAGGAAAAAAATAATGGAATTGATGGGAGTCCTTATTTTGATGAGGCTTATCAAAATTCTAAAATAATCCTTCAAAATGAATCTCATGTTAGAGAAGCATCGGGAAGAGTTAATTTGCTAAATAAGACTTTTGAGTTTTTGAATGAAGGCAAACTTTTAGAAATCACATTTGCAGAAATAAAGAGTCTTGAATTAGCGAATCCATCTCAGGGATTTTCTGTAAGATTTGTCAATGGTTCTGAAATAGGAATGTCTAAAAATATGCTCTACCAAGAAATATTTGAGGGAGCCTCTCTAAATGTAGTCAAAGAGTTAAGCTATAAACTTTCTGATGTTCAAGTAGACAGTTACTCTCAGTCCGAAGCCAAAAGAAAAGTGATGGAATCGGAAGAGTTATTTTTAATTGTATCTGGTAAAGGGCAAAGTTTTAAACGAAATCAGAAGTCATTCTCTTCTGTTTTGCCTTCAAACTTGCAGCAGAAATTGGAGCAACTTTCTAAGTCCAAGAAGTTGACTTGGAAGACGGATGAAAACTTAATTGAAATTTTGGATTATTTGGACAATTATTAATTGGGATTAATTCTCCGTTTTTCTACCCATAGTATTTTGGCTATTTTTGCCATTCTTTATTGATACTATGATTCACGTTTCCCGAAAGGAACATTTCAACGCTGCTCATAAGCTTTGGAATCCCAACTGGTCAGATGAAAAGAATTTCGAGGTTTTTGGCCCCTGTGCCAATGTCAACTGGCATGGACATAACTTTGAATTAATCGTGACTGTAAAAGGAATGCCTGACCCTGAGACAGGGTTTGTGGTGGATTTGAAAAAATTAAGCACATTGATCAGGCGATTGGTTATCGATAAGGTAGATCACAAAAACCTGAATGTCGATGTGGATTTTATGCAAGGGAAATTAGCCAGCTGTGAGACCTTAGTCATGGAGTTTTGGAAGATTTTAGAGCCTGCAATAAAAGATATTACTCCAAACGGAGGCCTTTACAAGCTTAAACTCTATGAGACTCCAAGGAATTTTGTGGAATACTTTGGGGAATAGTTATACATAAAGAGTTTGGATCAAATATTGAAAAGTAGGTTGGCTAACCTACTTTTATTTTTTGAAAAAGGTTGAATGAAGAATTAATTGAAAAAAATCTACATCATATCAGGCGAGCGATCGGGAGATTTACACGCTTCCAACCTTGTTCATGCCATAAGGGTTCAAGATTCATCGATTAAGTTTCGTGGGATGGGAGGGGACTATTCCAAAAAAGCAGGTGTTGACTTGGCGGTTGATTATTCAGATGTCGCTTTGATGGGCTTTTTGGAAGTGGTGTTGGGCTTTCGAAAAGTTTTGAAATACTTGAAATTAATTAAAAGTGATCTGTTGGCTTATCGTCCGGATGCTTTGATTTTGGTGGATTATGGAGGGTTCAATATGAAAATTGCAGCTTTTGCAAAGGAAAATGGTATTCCTGTTCACTACTACATTCCTCCAAAAGTCTGGGCTTGGAACCAAAAGAGAGCGCTCAAAATCAAAGAGATCACCAATCAGATTTATTCCATTCTTCCCTTCGAACAGGAGTTTTTTGCCAAGTTTGGAATGAAAGTTCACTATGTTGGTAATCCGCTTTTGGATGAAATCAAGAAGTTTAAGCCTCATGACTTTTTCTTTCAAAAGAATGAATTGAGCTATCAGCCCATCATTGCTTTGCTTCCCGGCAGTAGAAAGCAGGAATTGGATGCTATGCTGGACCGGATGATTGATTTGGTTAAGGAGTTTCCTAATGCGCAATTTGTAGTTGCAGGTGTGGATAGTTTACCAGGTTTTGTCTATGATTTAGCCAGAAAAGCCGGAATAAAAGTAGTGTTTAATCAAACTTATGACCTGCTTTCACATGCAACCGCCGCTGTGGTAACTTCTGGAACGGCCACATTAGAAACTGCTCTTTTTCGGGTACCGCAGATAGTTGTGTATCGCACTTCTTCTATTTCCTATCATATTGCCAAAAGACTGATTCGTGTTCCTTTCATTTCATTGCCCAACCTCATCGCAGGCAAAGAAGTGGTAAAAGAACTGATTCAAAATGACTTTACGATTGAAAATCTCCGTGAGGAACTTCAGTGTATTTTCACCAATGTGGTATATAAAGGAGAAATGCTGCAGGGGTACGATTTGATCCGTGAAAAGATAGGAGAGGATGCTGCATCCGAAAAAGTTGCCAAATTGGTTCTAGAATTAAACAATAAATGAAGATTTTCTGGAAGTAATTTAAATCAAAAACCCCGACTACTGCCGGGGTTTTTGATTTATGCCACTTGAAGTCGCTTAAATTTTGATTTATCAAATTGTGATTTTGCGTAGTCTTCATCGATGGTAAGCTCTTTAATGCTGTCATCTGAAGGAAGCTCATACATGGCATCGGTGATGATCGCCTCACAGATAGAACGAAGGCCACGGGCACCGAGATTGTATTCAACGGCTTTGTCCACAATAAAGTCTAGCGCGCTCTCTTCAAATTTCAATTCCACACCTTCCATTGCTAGAAGCTTGGTGTATTGTTTAACCAAAGCATTTTTTGGCTCAGTTAAGATTCTCTTTAAAGCATCTTTGTGTAAAGGATCCAAGTGAGTCAATACTGGAAGACGTCCAATCAATTCAGGAATCAGCCCAAAAGCTTTTAAATCTTGGGCAGTCACGTATTGAAGTAGGTTTTCACGATCTGCAGCTATTGCGCCTGTGGTTTTGCTAAAGCCCATAGGTTGTGTATTCAGCCTTTTCCCGATATGCCTTGCTATCCCATCAAACGCTCCACCACAGATAAAAAGGATGTTTTCGGTATTGACAGCAATCATTTTTTGATCAGGGTGCTTTCTTCCTCCTTGCGGTGGAACATTGACTACTGTGCCTTCAAGAAGTTTTAGCATAGCCTGCTGTACACCTTCACCGCTTACATCCCTGGTGATTGATGGATTGTCAGATTTGCGTGCGATCTTATCGATTTCGTCGATGTAAACAATACCTCTTTCCGCAGCTTCTACATTATAGTCCGCAGCTTGAAGTAAGCGTGTCAAGATGCTTTCCACATCTTCTCCCACATAGCCGGCTTCCGTGAGGACTGTAGCATCGGCAATGCAAAATGGTACCTCAAGCGTTTTTGCCAGCGTTTTTGCCAAGTAGGTCTTTCCTGTACCGGTATCTCCCACCATGATGATGTTTGATTTTTCAATCTTAATCTCATCATGTTCTTCCTTCTGCTGAAGACGCTTATAGTGGTTGTAAACAGCTACAGTCAAGACTTTTTTGGCATCCTCTTGCCCAATCACATATTGATCAAGATAGGAAGTCAGCTCCTTGGGCTTCTTAAGTTTAAATTTTGGCTTAGAGGAAGATTTTTTGGTTTTTTCCTCTTCCCCAAGGATAAGATGAGCCTGATCAATGCAAAAGTTACAGATATGGGCAGAAATGCCCGATACCATCAGATCTACATCTTTTTTATTTCTGCCACAAAAGGAGCAAGTAACTTGAGCCATTACCTTGGTTTTTTTACTAAAACTTCATCAATCAGACCGTACTCTTTGGCTTCCGGAGCTCTCAACCAATAGTCTCGATCAGAGTCACGCTCTATTTCTTCGAAAGTTTTACCGGTGTGGTTAGCTAGGATTTGATAAAGTTCCTGCCTCATGGCAAGAATCAGCTTTAGGGAGATTTCCATGTCCTTGGACTGACCTTGCATCCCTCCGGATGGTTGGTGAATCATGACTCTGGAGTGCTGAAGTGCAGAACGTTTATCCTTAGCTCCTCCTGCAAGTAGTACCGCGCCCATCGATGCTGCGATGCCGGTACAAATGGTAGCTACATCTGGACCTATATACTGCATGGTATCATAAATACCAAGACCGGCAGTAACTGAGCCTCCTGGGCTGTTGATGTAGAGAAGAACGTCCTTTTTAGCATCAACTGATTCTAAAAAGAGCAGCTGAGCGATGATAATGTTGGCAATATGATCATCTACAGGTGTTCCCAAAAAGATAATTCGATCCATGATCAATCTAGAAAAAACGTCGATTTCTCTGAAGTTAGATGGACGCTCTTCGATGACCGCTCTGGTCATATTCTCTATATGGGTGGTGTATTGGTCAAATGCCGTTCCGCTTACGCCTTGGTTGTGAATGGCATATTTTCTAAATTCTTCTTTGTTGATCATTGTTGAGTTTGTTGTGGTGTGCAAAAATAAAAAAGTCCTTTAAAAAAGGACTTTTCAATATAAGCTGTAAAATCGATTTACTTCTCCAAAAGTTCCTTGAATTCGTCGATGGAGATACTCTTTTCAGTAAGATTTATTTTCTCCATGACCAAAGCAAGTACTTTGTCATTTTGGACAGAGGTCAGCATATTCATATAGTTCTGACCGTCATTACCTTTCAGGTAGTTGTCTACAAATAGGTCCATGCTGGCTTCCAATTGAGATCCCAAACCTGAAGAGGCAAACTGCTCTCGGATCATTTCCTTGGTTTTTTCGACCACATCGGCATGCTCGGCCTGCACCCCGTTATCTTTTGCAATCTGATTCGAAATCAATGACCAAGTCAATTGTTTGGCGTAGATCGGATATTCGTTTTCAACGTCAGCTACAGTTACTTTTCCATCATTTGCTTTTAAAAGCCACTCTTTAAGGAAATCATCAGGAAGGGATAAGTTGGCTTTTTCGACCAAAACCTTCTTTAGCTCTTCTTCTGTGAACACTTTCGATTCTCTCACATAAGAACCCTGAAGAGTTTCTTTTACTTTGGCTCTAAATTCCTCTTCAGACTTCACTTGGTCTGGTCCAAATATCTTATCAAAGAAATCTTGATCAAGAGAAGCGGCTGCTGTTCGGTTGATATTTTTCACGGTGAAAGTAAGTGGGCCTTTGGCTGCTTCTTGCTCATCAGTGGTAAGACCAAATGCTTCTGACCATTCCTCTTTTTTCACCTCTTTGGATTCAAATTCCACTACAGCTTCTACACCTATTCCGATGAATTTACCGGTAAGTTTTTTAGAAATTTTAGCGCTATCCAAGGAAATTGTTTTTGAAAAATCTCCCTCAGTGGCTTTTAGATCGCCGTAGATAAAATCTCCAGTTTCTGAAGTCTCTGGATTAGAGTTTTCTCCATACTGTGATTTTAGGTTCTCGATAGTTTCGTCAACTAATTTGTCATCTACCAAGATGCTATATTTGGTAGCGGCAGTCGTGTTATCTAAAGCGATTTGAATGTTTTCTACAAAACCTATTTTGTATTCGAATTCAAACTCCTTATCTGCTTTCCAATCAATAGAATTATCTGCTTTTTCTACAGGAAGTGGTTCTCCTAAGATTTTGAAAGTTTGTTCCTTTAAGTAAGTATTCAGTGATTCTCCAAGGATGCTGTTGATTTCGTCTACCAAAAGGGATAAACCATACATGTTTTTAACCATCGAGATAGGAGCTTTACCCGGGCGGAATCCTCTGATTACAGCCTTCTTTGCGTAATCCTTGAGTTTGGCATCTACCTTTGGTTGATAATCTGCTTCATTTAGTTTAATTTTAATTGAAGCCTGATTTGCTGAATGCTTGTCTAATGAAATTTCCACTGTGTATCGAATTAAACAGATGTTGAATTAAAAACCCCCAACCACTTTCCTGTTTGATAACAGTTGAGAGATTGAGGGCTTGTGCTGTGCGGATAGAGGGACTCGAACCCCCATGCCTCGCGGCGCTAGATCCTAAGTCTAGTGCGTCTACCAATTTCGCCACATCCGCAATGGATCCAACCAGATTTGACTTCTTTACTTTTAAAGTATGTCGGTTTCTAATTGTGGATGCAAAGGTAAAGACATATTCTAAATTTCCACAAGTCATTGAAAAAATATTTCCGAAAAAAGTGGTGATAAGTCCAAACCACTCCCAAATTTGAATCAAAATTGCCCTGACATGGTCCATGTGGATGTAGAAGAAGAACGAAAAGAAATTCTTAAGCGGTACCGGAAATTATTGAAGCAGGCAAAGCCTGTGCTCAAGCCTGGAGATACTAAGTTGATTAAGAAGGCCTTTAATATTTCATTGGATGCTCATAAAGACATGAGACGAAAATCCGGTGAGCCTTACATCTATCACCCGCTTGAGGTTGCCTTGGTTTGTGTGGAGGAAATTGGTCTCGGTACAACCTCGATCATCTCTGCTCTGCTTCATGATGTGGTCGAAGATACCGATATGGAGCTGGAGGATATCGAACGTGAGTTTGGTCATAAGGTAATGACGATCATCGATGGGCTCACCAAGATTTCAGGTGTCTTTGAATATGGCAGTTCACAGCAAGCGGAAAATTTCCGTAAAATGTTGCTGACCTTGTCAGATGATGTCCGCGTGATTCTGATCAAGCTGGCAGATCGACTCAACAACATGAGGACGCTAGGTAGTATGCCTCGCCATAAACAGCTGAAAATAGCTTCAGAGACTATGTATTTGTATGCGCCGTTGGCGCATCGCCTAGGTCTTTATGCGATTAAATCAGAATTGGAGGATTTGTACCTAAAGTATACTGACTCAGAAACCTACACAGACATTGTTAAAAAAATAAATGAGTCCAAAAGCTATCGTAACAAGTTCATTAAAACCTTCATCCAACCTATCGAGGATGAATTGATCCGTCAAAAATTTCATTTTACCATCAAGGGTCGACCTAAATCTGTCTATTCGATCTATAATAAGATGAAAAAGCAGGGAATACCTTTTGAAGAGGTTTATGACTTGTTTGCAATACGGATCATTTTGGATACCGAGTTGGAAGAAGAGAAAGCCGATTGTTGGCAGGTATATTCTATAGTCACGGATTTTTACAGACCTAATCCGGATCGATTGCGGGATTGGATAAGTACTCCTCGTTCCAATGGTTATGAATCACTTCACACTACGGTTATGAGTAACACCGGTCAGTGGGTAGAGGTGCAAATACGAACGAATAGGATGGATGAAATAGCTGAAAGAGGATATGCTGCTCATTGGAAATACAAAGATTCCTCCGGTAAATCAGGTCCTGGTTTAGATGAGTGGATCAATCAGGTTAGAAGTATGCTTGAGTCCAACGATGGCAGTGCTATTGAGTTTATGGATGATTTCAGGGGTAATTTTTTCCACGACGAAGTATTTGTCTTTACCCCTAAAGGTGAACTAAAAGTATTGCCTCACGGAGCTTCTGCTCTGGACTTTGCTTTTGAAATTCATACTGAAATAGGTGCCAAATGCATCGGGGCAAAAGTAAATCAGCGCCTGGTACCTATCACTCATAAACTCAAAAACGGGGATCAGGTCGAGATTCTGACTTCAAGTAAACAGAAACCCACTGAGGATTGGCTCAGCAATGTGGTTACTTCACGGGCCAAAGCAAAAATCAAAGATGCCCTTCGTGAGGAGAAAAAATCTGCCATCATAGATGGGAAAGAGATTGTTCAGCGAAAACTAAAGTCCATGAAGATGGATTTTACCTCAGAAGTAGTGGAGCAGCTTCGAGCATTTTTTGAATTAAAGACAGCCAACGAGTTTTATTACAGAATCGGGAAGGGAATCATTGATCCTACTTCAATTAAATCCTTTAAGGATTTCAAAGAAAATCAAAAACTGAAGGCAAAAGCCACCGGGAAGGTCAAAGATGAATCCACTTTTACAAAAGAAATCAAAAGTATCAAGGGATCTGACCACGATCAGCTATTGATTGGAGAGGATATGGATGTGGTGGATTACATTTTGGCAAAATGCTGCAATCCAATTCCCGGCGATGATGTCTTTGGATTTGTAACAATCAATGAAGGAATCAAAATCCACCGAACTTCCTGTCCCAACGCCTTGGAGCTACTTTCCAATCACGGCAACAGAGTGATCAAGGCAAGATGGACCAGCCAAAAGGAAATCGCATTTCTGGCGGGCTTGAGAATAGTAGGTACTGATCGGGTTGGATTGATCAATGATGTGACCAAAGTGATTTCCAATGAACTTAAAGTCAATATGCGTTCGATTACTGTGGATTCTGATGCGGGTGTTTTCGAAGGCACGATCAAGCTTTACGTACATAGTACTGAGCACTTAGATCACTTGATAAAAAACCTTCAACTTGTAGAAGGTGTCATAAAGGTCTCTCGCTTTGATTGAGCTTGAATCTTTTCTAAGCTGTAAAAGTTATATTTGAAAAAAACCGGAATCATGTCTTTGAATACCTCTCATTTCGAAGAAGTAAAAAAAATATTCACCGCGTACCTCGAAACGCAAAAGCTCCGCAAAACCCCGGAACGATATGCAATTTTGGAGGAGATCTACAGCAGAACGGGTCATTTTGATGTGGAGGGACTCTACATCAGTATGAAGAATAAAAACTACCGAGTGAGCAGAGCTACGGTATACAATACTTTGGACCTTTTAGTAGAGTGCGATTTGGTTACCAAACACCAGTTTGGTAAAAATCTGGCCCAGTTTGAGAAATCTTATGGATACAAACAGCACGACCATTTGATCTGTGTGGATTGCAATAAAGTATTGGAATTTTGTGATCCACGAATCCAAAACATTCAAAATACCGTTGGAGAAATCTTAAACTTCAAAGTGTTGCACCATTCCTTGATCCTATATGGGCATTGCAACAATGAAAATTGCCAAAACAAAAAAGAACTCGCATGAAATGCCCATGAGAAAATGTCTCACACAGGGGAATGGTTATTCAGGGCATTCTCCCGATAAAAGATCGGGACAGGCTATCTGACCGTTAAAAATTAAATTATATACAGATGAAACTAACCTACGAACTCAGTAAAGATGAAAAAGCCAGCTATTTGCATATTCATGGGGATTTGATTGGTGATGAGGTAGGGCCAAAGTTGGTAGAGGTAGTCTCAGATGCGGTAGAAGATGGGGCTAAAACTTTTGTCATTGACCTGAGCGGGGTACGCTACATCAGTTCTAGTGGCATTGGTCTTTTGATTACGATGCTTACCAAAATGAGGAATGTAGGTGGCGAAGTTTATTTGACTTCTCCCTCAGAGCATGTGAAAAAACTACTCATTATCACGAAGTTGAATAATATCTTCACTGTATTTGACTCGGTTGAGGATTTCAAGTCCAAAAATTGATTTAAGGCTCCTAAGGGGGCCTTTTTTACTTTTATAATGACCACTGATAATAAATAGGTTTTTTCCCTTGGTTTTCTATGCCCTTATCGCAAATTTCGGCCTTTAAAAACTCTTATAAGCTTAGAATTCGCATCAAATGAAGATGGATGTATTGCTGGGTCTCCAGTGGGGAGATGAAGGAAAAGGAAAAATTGTAGACGTGCTTGCTCCTCAATATGAGGTAGTAGCCCGATTTCAAGGAGGCCCAAATGCAGGGCATACGCTTGAATTTGATGGGATTAAGCATGTGCTTCATCAGATTCCCTCTGGAATTTTCCGCTCCCAAATCCTGAATATAATCGGTAATGGCGTGGTGCTGGATCCAATTATCCTCAAAAGGGAAATTGATGGTCTAGGGAAGTTTTCTATCGACTACCAAAAAAATCTGGTGGTATCCAAGAAAGCCACTATTATCATTCCTACTCATAAGTTGCTGGATGCAGCCTACGAACAGTCCAAAGGAGATAAAAAGATCGGCTCTACGTTGAAGGGAATTGGCCCTACCTACCAAGATAAAATTGGACGGTCTGCGCTAAGAATCGGAGACATACTCAGTCCCGATTTTAGAGAAAAATATGAATTGCTTCTTGATAAGCATAAAACTACGCTTTCATTCTACAATTTTCCATTGGACCAATTGGCCGAGATGGAGGCAAGCTTCTTTGAGGCAATTGAATTTGTGAAGACACTGAATCTCATTGACAGTGAATATGTGGTGAATGAGGCTTTAGCTTCCAACAAAAGAATTTTGGCTGAAGGAGCTCAAGGGTCTCTTTTGGATGTTGACTTTGGTAGCTATCCATTTGTTACCAGTTCCAATACCATGACCGCGGGTGCCTGCACAGGATTGGGAGTGGCGCCTTCCCGTATCGGTCAGGTCTTTGGGATATTCAAGGCTTATTGTACCAGAGTAGGGAGTGGTCCATTTCCAACAGAATTGTTTGATGCTACAGGTGAAGCCATGAGAAAGGAAGGAAATGAATTTGGAAGTACGACAGGCAGACCTCGAAGATGTGGTTGGTTGGATCTTCCGGCATTGAAATATTCTATCATGATCAATGGAGTCACGGAGCTTTTTATGATGAAAGCGGATGTGCTAAATATTTTCGAGGAAATCAACATTTGTACACATTATGAGCTTCCTACAGGAGAGAAGGTTGATAAACTAATGTTTGAAATCACGGATATGGAGGTGAAACCAGTTTACAAAAAAATGAAGGGATGGCACTGCTCTTTGGCAAATGTTAGATCTTACGATGAGTTTCCTGTTGAACTCAAAGATTACGTATCCTATCTAGAAGAAGAATTGAAAGTTCCCATCAAATTAGTCTCAGTTGGTCCGGACAGAGTTCAGACGATTATGAGATAAATTTAATTTAAGGATGACATAAAAAAGCTCTTGACAATTCCACTGTCAAGAGCTTTTGTTTTTATTTCCCTTCTCCTTTTATTAGAGTCTATTTTGGAAAAAGTGAAAGCACTGAGGATTATTTGTGTGGTTGTTTTTTGGCTAGTTGAGATAGCTCCGACGCTTGGTCAAATAGGCTTTCCTTATTGCGAAACCTTCCAGACTCCGGGTACACAGGCCAAGACGATTTTTGGAGGAGATGCTCGTCTGACAGAGGGTGTTCTGAGATTGACCTCAAACCAAAACGACCAAAGGGGGTATGTCTATATTGATGTGCCTTTTCCTTCCACCTATGGATTGAAAGTGGAGTTTGAATTTTTTATTTATGGAGGAATAGGTCTATTTCAAGCAGATGGCCTATCCATGTTTTTGTTTGATGGAGATTCGCCAAGCTTTTCTCCCGGAGGATTTGGAGGTTCGTTAGGATATGCTCAAAGAGGAAATGAACCCGGCCTATCCAAGGCCTATTTGGGAGTTGGGTTTGATGTTTTTGGAAACTTTGGAAATACCACCGAAGGTCGTGTAGGGGGATTTTCTTCTTTAGATCAAAATGGAAGGGCACCAAATTCCATAGTACTTCGAGGACCTGGGAGTGGATTTACAGGTTACCCATTTGTAGTGGGAAGAAAAACGATGGAGATGGGTACAGATAAGGATGGGTTTAATCCAGGTGCGCAATTTCCAATTAGCTCTGGAGGTTCTGGAACATCTCGTGTAACAGATCCTATGAAGCCAGGTTACCGTAGAGTTAATTTAGAGCTCCAGCCTGATCCAGATGGAAATGGTTTTTTTATAACGCTTACTATGCTGGTTACCACGCAGGAAAATCTCCCCAGACAGGTTACCATTTTTGACAGACCTTTCAACTTTCCCGCTCCTAAGAACCTTAAAATCGGCTTTGGTGCCTCCACAGGAGGATTTAATAATTTTCACGAAATCAGAAATCTAAAAGTAGAGGTCTCTGCCGACGATGCACTCAAGGATCCTCAAGGGGTTGATTTTTCGGAAATTGCCACATGCGCCGGACAGGAAAATCAATTTTTCATTACCGATGAGGAAGTCCTACTTCCAAATGAAAATAGTGTCATCCGATGCCTTCAATTCTATAAATCACTAGAAGATATCGAAGAAGAATCTGGTGATTTATGTTCGCAGGCAAGATGTCTGGAGCAGAATAGAGTATTGATCGTGCCTCAGGGGATTTTTCAAGCCAGTGACCAGGCCGGTGGATTCACGTTTTTCCCAAATGAAGATTATATAGATCAAGAGGTTACGGTATACTATACGATCACAGACAGTTACGGTAAGACATCGAAGGGAAATGCGATGACATTAAAAATTCAGGAATCGCCAGAGCCGATAAGACTATTGAAAAAGGGTGAACAAGCTTCCCTGAGTGTAATTGAAATATGTGAAGGCGAAACAGTCCAGATGCTGGGGGAAGGGAATGAAGTTTACGAACGATTTGAATGGATGAAAGATGGTGTTCTTATTCCAAATGCCACACAGTCTGAATTTGCAATAGCAGAAGAGGGAGAGTATGAGATCATCGGGTATAACCGCAAGAATTGTCCTGCGATTAGTAATAAGGTTAGAGTGAAATTCCCTGATTATCCAGATCTTAATTTCGATCAGCCCCTTGTTCAATGCGAAATTGGTAAAACATTTAATTTATCCTCCTTAATTGAGGGTTTTGACCTTTCAAAATTTGATTATAGACTTTCTGGTAATGGAAGGACTTTGATTAATGAAGAATTGAAAGCCATAAAGCAATCCGGAAATTATCAGATTCAGGTAAAGCCCAAAGAGTTGACTTGCTATTCTGATCCTATAGATATTGAGATTTTTATTCAAGAAATTCCGTTGAATGTCAATTTTGAATTTGAGGTAGAAGGAACAGGAATCAAAGATGATACGGGAGGGGGTATATTTCCGGATGATGTAATTCAATTTGAAGATTTGTCAGATGAAAGAGCAGTGAAGTGGGATTGGGATTTTGGAGATGGGCAAAAGTCGACTGAGAAAAACCCGAAGCACATTTTTGGAAAAAAAGGAATTTTTCAAGTTAAACTAACAGTAACTGACAAGTACGGTTGTCAATCCACATTTGAAAAGGAATTATCAATCACAAAAAGTTATCGTCTCATGATACCCACGGGTTTTACTCCTGGAGAAGTAGATAATAAGACCTTTTTACCCAAATATAAAGGCTTGGTCTCATTTCAACTTTTTATTTTCAATTCTTGGGGAGAGTTGATTTTCTCTACGACTGACTTGAATACCTCAGGTTGGGATGGGATGCTAGATGGAACTGTTCAGGATGCAGGGGTTTACTTTTTTAGAGTAAAAGGAGTGGCTACGGATGGAGAGAAGGTGGATGAGAATGGTAAGTTTAGGCTGATAAGATGAGGAAGAGCTTTATTATTTTTTTGCTGTTAAGCATCCTGAAAGTACCTGTTTCTGGTCAGGATATTCAATATAGCCAATATTATGCAAATCCCATTTACCTCAATCCTGCGGCCACAGGAAGTACTGACAGAAATAGAGTTGGGGTAAACTTTAGAAATCAATGGCCTGCCTTAGATCAGACTTTTATAGCTTACACAGCCTACTTTGATACCTATTCAGAGCGATTAAATTCTGGATTTGGGATAATTATTCAAGGAGCTAATGAATCATTTACCCAGACCAGTACAATGGAAATCGGAATCACTTACAGTTATCGGTTAAAGCTTTCGGAAGATGATTTTATTCAGGCTGGCTTTCAAGGTGGTTTTTTATCCAGAGATGCTTTATTTGACCGTGTTATTTTAGGAACGCAGCTTGATATCAATAAAGGTATAGTTGTAGGTCTGCCAGGTGAAGCATTTGAAGGAGATAGTCAAATTCGAGCAGGAGATGTCCATGCTGGTTTGATTTATTATGGGAAAAAGTTATGGTTAGGTGTTGCTGCTTCCCATTTGGTGCAGCCGGAAATTAGCTACCTGTCAGGTGGTGATGATCGACTAGCTGTAAAAAAAACAATTCATGGAGGGTATCGAATTGGATTAGCTCCCGGTGATATCAATGATTATTTTAATAATACTGACCAAGAACGTTCACTGACATTTGGGTTCAATTACAAAGAGCAAGGGCAATTTTCCCAGTTGGATTTTGGGACTGAGTTTTATTTTGAACCTTTGGTCTTAGGGATTTGGTATCGTGGACTTCCTACCAAATATAGTCTACCAAACAATGAATCTTTGATTGCACTCATTGGAATAGGACTTGAGTCTGGTTTCGATTTGGGATATAGTTTTGATTTCCCTATTTCAAAGTTTGGATTAATGGGGACTGGGGGTGCCCATGAGATTTCCTTGAGATATGCTTTTTCAAACCAACCGAATGGTAAAAGGTATTACGCTCCTTTGCCTTCATTCAGGTATTGAAATCTTCAATTAGGAGATCAATTGAAAAAAATCTATGATATTTTCTTTTTCCAAAGTTCATTTTTTGATGAACGCATTTTTTTTCCATCATTATCAGTGCGTTAACTTGTTTTTGAGGTTTTTTCAGAAAAATGACTTGCTGAGAACATAAAAACGCAGATATTTGCACTCCCAAACGACGCGAACGGCATCGGGGATAAAGATGAGAGGATGGAGATTGGGGATTTATACCGGGTATATATGACCTGAGATTAATCTGGTCTTGAAGCGGGAAAAAAAGTTT
>JAGXQZ010000070.1 GCA_018336015.1 Algoriphagus sp.
CTCTCCGAAATTGATATTCTGTGTGCAGTCCGAACTTTTCGTTGAGCTTAAATGTGCCGAAATAGTTGTACCAACCAATAGTTTCACTGGTATTAAGTCTGTTGTTTTGACAGAAAACGTTGGTAGTTGCAAATATGAATAGCAACAGTGTCGAGATTATAAATTGCTTTATCATACATAGAAAAAAAATCACAAATGACTACCGTATTTCACACTGTAGCCATTTGTGAAGTTAGGTTACTATTTAGTTGGAGTGAATGGCAATGCCGACTTGTGTACAATAATTCTTAGTTTTCCGTCTTTCCCTTTTCTGAAAACCCAAGTTTTATCCACCATCACTTCTTTTCCATCTTTGCCGGTTACCCAAACATTTCCCATAGTTATGGCTACCGAACCATATATTTGAATGCCTTCGTTGTTCTCGCCTGCATTGTCGTACCTTGCTTTTACCCAAGGTGTCAATGCAAAACCTTTGTCATTTGGATAGGCTGGGTCGCCACCAATAAAATAAGCCAAAGCCCCTTTTTTGTCGTTCCTAAAAGTTTGATCGCCAAACGCTAAGGTAGGTTTAAAAAATACCTTTCCTTGGTCGTAATTGTAGGCATCTGAAAGCACTTGTTCGGCAAATGCCTTGTAGTCACCACCTTCTTCTTTAAGTTTGCCAATTTTAACCAAAGCATCGCACCACGCTTGCTGTGCAGCGTTTACTTCTTCGTAAGTGATGATGTTTTGGGCTCCCTCTTCTACGTAAACAAGTCCGAGGTCGTCAATTACTTTTTGAACTTCCTTGCTCGTTTGGTTTAAAACGTTTTGTGTTTCTTCTTTGGCTTTTTCAGTAACCTGGTTGCAAGAAGTAGCCAATACTCCTGCGGTTACAATTGTCAATAAAAATTGTTTGTTCATATTTTGATATTTTTAAATTTGCCTACTTCTTAAAACGGTGTTCAGCTTGTCCGTATTTTTTATTGTCAAAACAGTCCAATGTATAAAATGTATTGGTTAGACTGATTTACCTTACGCTTGCACCTAACGTTTTCGGGCTTGGCGAAGGTGGCGATTATCACCACAAATGTTGATGCGGAGAACCAAACTTTGATTAACCACAAATGTGTCTGCGGAGCACTGAACCGCCACTTTTGCCAAACCCGTGTTATAGCCAGTGGTTCTTGTCCACCATCCTTGCAAACCATTGTCAGTATTGAGTTTTAGTGTCATGATTATTTCTTAGACCTTGAGATGTTTAGACTTCTCCGTTTAATCCATTTTTCTACTTCTACTATCCAGAAAACAATACTTGATAGTCCTATACAGATTAATAGTTCAATAACGGTCAAAGATTTTGTAATGAAAATGTCCTGTAAGAAAGGAACATAAATTACTGCCATTTGCAAAGCAAAGGTTAGTAGAACAGCACCAACCAGTTGTTTATTGGTAAAAACTCCCTGTTGAAATAGTGATTTTATGTCGCTTCTAATAGCCATGGCTTGCCCCATTTGGCTTATACATAATACTGTAAAGACCATAGTTGGCCACTTATCGTTCCCAATATGAATCGCCCATGCTTGTATAGATAAACAAATGGTTGCCATTAATAAACCTACCCAAAAAATATGGAAACCTAAACTCTTTGTGAATATGGTTTCATCTGTCCTTCGAGGTGGTCGTTGTAAAATGTTTTCTTCAGCAGGTTCAGCTGCATAGGCTAATCCTGGTAGTCCATCTGTTACCAAGTTAATCCATAAAATTTGTATTGGTATAAGTGGAATAGGCATTCCGACAAGTGGTGCTAAAAGGATAATAGAAATTAAACCACCCTTACTCGTAAGTGTATATTTTATAAATTTTCTGATGTTATCATAAATTCTCCTACCTTCTTTTACTGCCTTAATGATGGTAGCAAAATTATCATCCAGTAAAATCATTTGGGCAGCTTCTTTGCTTACATCAGTTCCTGTAATACCCATAGCAACACCAATATCAGCTCTTCGCAAAGCAGGAGCATCATTTACACCGTCTCCCGTCATCGCTACAAAATTATTTTTCTTTTGTAACATTTTTACAATTTCTAATTTTTGCTCAGGCGATACTCGGGCATAAACTTTTATGTATTCAACTTCCTTTTCAAACTCTTCATCAGAATAGCTCTCTAATACTGCACCCGTAATTACTTTATCTGTTTTTTTGTAAATAATACCCGTTTCTAATGCAATTGCGTGAGCTGTTATAGGATGATCACCTGTTATCATTACTGGTGTAATGCCTGCTGAATGGCAATCGGCAATTGCTTGTTTGGCTTCCTCTCTCGGAGGGTCTATCATAGCAACTATGCCAATGAAGTTAAGATTCTGTTCTGTGTTTTGGATGGTACTTTTTTCAGGTAATTTATCCAATATTGAATAAGCGTAAGACAAAACTCGTTTACCTTGTTGTGCAAATGTATTAACGACTTTTAAAATTTCGGTATCGTCTTGTGTTGAACAACATTTTAATACCGATTCTACAGCACCTTTTGTAATAGCTATATATTTACCATTGTATTCGTAAACGGTTGTCATTCGTTTTCTTTCAGAGTCAAAGGGTAATTCATTAACTCGTTTATTTTCTCGCCATGATTCGTTGTAGTGCTTTTGTTTTCGGGTGTATGTTACTAAAGCAATTTCTGTTGGATCTCCATTAAATTTATTCAATTCATCTACAGAAACATCATGGTTTAGTTCCATTGCAAACAATAACAACTCTTCTTCTTTGAAGTTTTGATAGGATACTATTTCATTTGGTTGCCAGATGTCAGTAACCGTCATTTTATTTTGGGTAATTGTACCTGTTTTATCTGAACAGATATAGGTAATTGAACCTAAAGTTTCAACCGAAGGAAGTCTGCGAATGAGTGCATTCTTTTTTACCAATCGTTTAGCACCGATGGCCAATGAGATTGTGATAATAGCTGGTAATGCTTCGGGTATTGCTGCAACCGCTACAGAAATTGTTATGAACAGCATCTTTATAGAATCCTCGCCTCTTAGTAAACCCAAAACATACACTATAGCACAAATAATCAATATAATTAAAGATAATCTTTTAGTGAAATTTGCTAGCTTAATTTGAAGAGGAGTTAGATTTTCTTTTTCCTGTAAGAGTGCAGCAATACGTCCTATTTCGGTATTCATTCCCGTTGCGACTACAATGCCTTCGCCTCGTCCATAAGAAACGATGGTGCTTTTGAATGCCATATTACTTCTGTCGCCAATGGGTAGGTTTTCCAAATGGAGTTGATGGGTTTGTTTATCTATGGCATAAGATTCGCCAGTAAGAGAAGATTCTTCTAATTTAAGCGAATGTGTTTCAGTAAGTCGAATGTCTGCAGGAACAATGTCGCCAGTCTCTAAAACAACAATATCACCAATTACTAATTCCGATGTTGCTATTTCAATAAGCTTACCATTCCTTCGAACCAAAGAGTTTAAAGCAGACATCTTTTTTAATGCAGCCATTGCCTTTTCAGCTTTGTATTCTTGAATAAAACCAATGAGTGCATTCATTAATACGATGCTTATTATCAGTACTGCATCCTTGACATCTCCGATTGCGATTGATATTCCGGCTGCAACGAGAAGAATCACTATCATTAAATCTTTAAATTGATTTAACATAAGAATCCAAAAAGGGTTTTTCTTTTTTTCAACTAATTCATTCCTTCCATTTTCAAGCAACCGTTCTTCGGCATCAGATTGATGCAAACCATTTTTGCTTGTGTTAAGCAATTGTTGGGTTTCATGAACAGATAATATGTGATGATTCATTTTGTCTTTTGAATTGGGTTGTTAGCTTTTAGGTTACGCCTGCGCTCAACAGTATATTTAGTGATATAATAAACAAATAATCCCATTACTGAACTAACTATGGTAGAACCAATAATTAAAACATATCCCATTTGGGGTAAATTTTTATACCAATTGTCATAATCAAATTGAATATCAGTTTTAATAAAATAGCTTCCAACTTTATAGCTTATCATCAATAAAAAAGGACTTGTTAAAGGATTAGAAATAAATGCACCTGATATTGCGGCTACTATGTTAAAACGAAAGATTTTGTATAATAGTAGAGATAAAACTGTACTTAACCCAAAGGTTGGGAATACACCCCAAAACGCTCCAATTGCTGCTCCTAATGCAATTTCATGAGCACTCCCTCTTGCATAGTATATTTTTAAAAAGCTAATCTTTGCTTTTCGAAAAATATTTACAACAAAGTTACCTTTAGCCGATTTCATTTGGAATATATCAATACTGGTATTTTAGTGGTATAGGTAAGTTCAGCAGATTTACTCGGCAGAAAAATTGTCTCAAAAAAACTCTTTTCTCTTTTTGTAAACATGATTAAAAGTTCAGGTTTCGATTTAGAAATAAACTGAGAGATTCTGTCTACAAGAGATAATTCCAGATTATTTTTTACAATGTTTAGTTTAATGTTTTTATATTCCTCTGTACTAAATAAACTTTTATTGCGTTCAAATTTATTTTTGTCAAAAATAATAGATGAGTAATGCAATACATCTAAACCGCATTTTACAGTACCCGAAAATTTGGAAACCTTATCTATTTCTTTCTTTAGGTTTTCAAAATCTGATAAGTAAGTTACTTTTTTTAATACTTTAGCACGATAATGACTAGGAATAACCAAAACGGGAGTTTTAGAATTATTTACAATGTAGGATGTATGAGTACCCATTATCTTTCTCAATACACCAGCACCTTGTGTTGCGATACAAATAAAATCCATTTTGTTTTTTTCGGCATATCTTATAATGTCTTTCTCGGTTGAGATAGCAGAGTCAATAACAAACTTAATATTGGCAAACTTATTTTTATCTTCTCCAATTGTTGAATAAACAAACTTTTTAAGCTCAGCAGTAAGTCTTTCTATTTCTTCTTGTTTAAATGTTTTATAGAAAATATCACTCCATTTAGTTGGCTTTAAAAAATGTACAGTGTGGTAGAATGTTGCTTCTATTTCATTTGATTGCTTTGCTAGCATTTGAGCAAACCTAATTGCTCCTTTTGAATTTACCGAAAAATCGGTCGTTACTAGTAGTTTCATTTTTATTTTTTTTAAATGTGTGTTTTACTCTTTCTAGTCTTTTCCTATTGGTCAATAATTCTCAGAACTATTGCTCTGCCTATTTCTAATATAAATTACAATATATTTTGTAATAAAATATGTTGCAAAGCTACAGAAACTACTTACTGCTATTGCACCTATAAAAATCGAATAGCCAGCTTCTTTTAAATTTGCAGACCAATTATGCATGTCAAAACGAACATCTGTGTTAAGTAGCAACTCTCCAGTTTCAAAACTTAACAGCATAAACAGTGGACTTGTTAGAGGATTAGAAATTAAACTACCTGTTGCTGCTGCAAAAATATTGAATTTAAAAAACCTATGTAATAGAAGTACCGTTAAAAATCCAAAACCAAATGATGGGAAAACACCTGTAAAAGCTCCCAATGCCGCCCCTGTAGCTATTTCATTTACACTTGAATTTTCCTTTGCCAATTTAATAAATCTTGTCTTGATTCTTGTAGTGAAACTTGTCTTTATTTTTGGTTTATTATTCATCAAAGTTGCAAATTATGAATGTTGTCTGTGTTTTTTACCATTGGCTATAACGTTTT